>JAQGJP010000026.1 GCA_028290545.1 Rhizobium sp.
AGGACCGAACCGTTTTGGAAATCCGGTTGATGGCTCGCTTTCGTCAAACCCAACGGTCGGTACTCGTAATTCGAAAATCGTAGAACTTGAAAAATTGAATGCGCTGAAGGTTTCAGGCGCAATCACCGACGCCGAATTTCAGCAGATGAAAAGCCAACTGGTTTAGCGTTATTGGAATGGTCGTCATGGAAAAGTTCTCAAAACTTTTGGTGGGAATTGGCATTTGGTCAATTCCTCTTTCCGTCCATGCGCAATCCATTGCAAATCTTCCGGATGAACAGAGAAAGTCGATCATCACTGTCGTCGTCGTTGGTTTGGCGATTTTCTTGCTACCGTCGTGGATTTCCTTGAGCCGTGATCATCACAACAAGGGGCCAATCATTTTGGTGAACCTCTTCCTCGGCTTCACGGTCGTTGGCTGGCTTGTCGCCTTGATATGGTCGGTGAGCGCGGTCAAGAAAAACGAGACTGTGGTGATCCATTCGCCCGCTATGGTGGCGAGTGCCGTGCCGATTGCTCAAACTGCGCCAGTGGTCGTTCCTGCGGCAAACAAAACGGTTGCAGAGCGGATCATTGATCTAAAGGGGATGCTGGACGCTGGTGCTATCAGTGAAGCAGAATTCACGCTGCTGAAGCAGGATGCGATGAAGAGAATGGGCTGATTTACCTATGCCGCGTGGGTGTGGATAACCAATATTCCGATTCTTGTTTTTAGAAAATCAGCATATAGATAGCCCGCCCGGTGCAAGCCGTGGCGGGTTTTTCAATTCGCTATTGAACGCGAACATCGTATATGCTTAAAACATAAAATATCCATATTCCTTTCAAGCATGAAATATGCGGCCGTTTCACGGTGATTCCGCATCCTCATTGGTGGAAATCAAAATTCCGCTTTTCTCGAACATTGTTGAAGGTCCGAAATGGAAAAATCTGCCGCTTTGCTGAACGCAATGTCCAACCCGAAAAGACTGCAAATTCTTGGCGTTCTTTCTGAAAACGAAATGTCGGTCGGTCAACTGGCGAACCTGGTCGATTTGAGTCAATCGGCGTTGTCACAGCACTTGGCGAAGCTGCGGGCCGAAAAGCTTGTTACTACGCGGCGTGACGCTCAAACCATCTATTATTCAAGCCGATCACGCGCTGTCCGATTGGTTTTGAATGCGCTTGATACCATCTTCGGCACGACTGCAAGCGCAACCGCTCAAGAGTAAGCGTTAAACCATCGTTGCTGACAGCAAACGTGTCCTGGTACCAACCTATGCTACCCTTCAGAAAGCGTTCAAGACCAGCACGACCCTGTACCGTGTCTCCCGCAACCCCTTGAAATAAATGTGCGAATGGTGCGATCAAGCCGAGGCGCACCGCAATATCGAGGTGATCTGGCTGCCCCGGCATTTGAAGCCGGACTTCAAAACGATCGCCGATTTCCGCCGTGGCAATCGTAAAGCCTTTCGACACGTGTTCAGGCCTTTGTCACGCTTTGTCGGTTGGCAGCGCGTCGAATTTCTCACCGCAGTCTCCGACGCGGCGAACGCTCGGCTTTCCGTCATAGAGGAAGAACGTGAAATCGAAGCCGACAGCGAACCGGGCGACGGTACGCTGCCGTCGGCGCCGATTTCGTCCACGGGGTCCGGCCTTTGGCGACGATGATCCGCGGTTGCGTGGGAAAATCAACGGAAAGAATCCCGGCGCGGCGCATCGTATGGCACTCCGCATTACCGCTTAGAGCACAGGGGAAACAGCCGATAGGCGCGCAATGACGGACTCCGCATGCCGAGCATCAATGCCGATCGCACGCAGGATCGCGGCGATGACCTGGTTGCGATCGAGAGAGGAGAGCCGGCCTTCGCTCAAGGCGCGCAAAATCTGGAGCATTATCCCGACGACAATCTCCAGTCTCAGCTCCGCGGACCCGTCGTCCGGCAATCCCTGCGAGAACTGCTGGAGGTCTTCGAAGAGGCGGCGGCGAACGCTCTCGGCACCCTTCGGAGACGTCGCTGCTATTCTTGCTGCGACAGCGGCCCATCGAGGATCCTCGCGAGCCTTGTCGATGAATGAACTACAGCCGAAGGCAATTCGGAGAGCCGGCTCGGTAATCGAGGTCCGACCGGACTGCAGCAGTTCGTCGAATGACTGCACCAAGTCCTCCGCAACTGCGGCAATTAATGCCTCTAAGCCATCGAAATGAACATAGAATGTTCCCTTGGCGACACCGGCCTCCTTAATCAGATCGTCCACTGTGACAGATTCCACAGCCTGTTTGGCGAAGAGCGCATGCCCGGCTTCAATTAGCTGCGCACGGGTCCTCGCGCGCTTTTCGCGCCCGATTTCGGCGCGGCGGATCGGATTGATGTTTGCCATCTTGCGCTTACCCCTATTGATTTAGCCATTAAGTCATTTTGACTATGATGTCCAGTATGGCGACAACCAAGCACACCATGCCTGGATTGTCTAAGACCAGAGAGGGGAACCGGTCGCAAACGACAACTGCCACATGGTTAAAGTGCAGGCCAATTCCGGCTGTCCAAGTTCGGGCGCTCTCGTCTACATCGCCAGCACCAATGCCCCTAGTTTATCTCAAAACAGCCAATAAAGTCATATTGACTTTATGGTCGAAATGACTTAGTAGCCGGCGGAATGGCTGGAGGCCGGCCCGAACCCCAGTGAACAAAAGCCAATCCTCACGAACGGAGGCCCCCATGCGCCTGTCATCCGGCGGTCTATTTTGTGCAGTGCTGCTCACCTACGCGGTGCCGAAGAAGGTGAGCCTGAGGCTCCTTGGCCGATGCGGCTCGCCGTCATGAAAAAGGGCCAGAATCTTACCAGGTTAGAAATGCCATCGCACCGCCTCGATCGGCTTCTTCGAACAGATGCAGCAGTCCACGCCGTTCCTAGCGAGCATAGTCGCGACTATGTAGACAAAATGCTGCTTGCCGCGCTGCACGAAGCGCAATCAACGGTGCGCTCGTACGACACGAAGGCGCAGATCGTTGGTGCCGGCTATATCCTTGCCCTTAATCTGGTGCTGCATTTTGGCGACCTCCTGCCGACACGTGCACCGCTTGGCCCTTTGTTCTTCGCAGTCGTTTGGGGGGTTGTCATGCTGCCGATTTTGCAGTTCGGCCAGGTGCTCTACCCAAGCAGGGTGCGTGCAGAAAAGGAGCTCGCCCAGAAAACCTCCGGCGGTTCTGAACCACCCATCTATTATGTCGATCCCGACTTGTTTGACGATCTCGGCGACTATGTCCAACGCGCTTTGAAGTCCGATTGGACGTTGGTGCTTGGCTCGGAGTTGCTCAAGACGTCGCGGGTCAGGATCATCAAGCAGGCGCGCTTCCGGCGCGGTCTCATGATGACCCTGGTGTCCTTCGCCATACTCGGAGGCGAGCAGTTCGTGCGAAGTCTTTCCATCACCTGAATGAAGGCCCATCACGGCGCGGCATGCCGCGCCTTCCTTTCTTTCTCCGCTTTCACCTACCGACGGGAGACACCTTGAAAGCGCACAGCCCGAGCGTTGCAGTTCTTCTACGCCGCTTTCGCTACGTCCTCGGGCTCCAGCGCGGGCGCCGCATGTCGGTATTCTCCCACAAGAAACATTAGGCCGAAAATTCCGAATTGACTAAATAGTCAATATGAGATATTGGGTCAATCTCAAAGAGCAGGGTTTGAGGAGAACCGTCAGTGAAACCGCCAGCACGATGCGGCGTACAGGGACTCTTTCACCACCCTCTTACATTGATTATTCCAATTCGCGGATCGTCACGACATGTTGGCTATAGGACATAGGATGAAGCGGCAGGTTCTCAGGACCATCCTGTTTGCCTTGCCACGGGCCCTGAATTATCAAGCCTCTCGCACCCCTGCTTTCCGGGACCGACTGAGGCAGCGTGACCTCGTCGCTTGGATCGGCCTTCAGGACGGCAGTATCGGCAGTATCGTGGAGATCCAAGGCGGGCGATTCCGCTGTCGTCGCGGCACGGCCGCCGAGGCCGAAGTGATCATGTCCTTCAAGGACGTGGCGACTGCCTTGAAACTACTCCTGCCCAATCGAAATCAAGGCCAGATCATCCACGCGGCCAAGAACTTTAAGGTGGTGACTGCCGGACCGGACGAATTGGTGGTCTGGTTCACGCAGACCCTCAACATGAGCGAAACCGCCGGCTTGTCGATGGGGACACCCATGCCTGATGGGAGCCGCCGCTACACCACCTGCACCAATGGCGGTCCGCTGTTCGTTTTCGTCAAGGACGGCCGAATCCTGCGGGTGACCCCCATCGAATTTGATGCGACCGATCCGGCCACCTGGGTGATCGAAGCCCGCGGCCGCAAATTCAGTCCGCCCCGTCGCGCGCTGGTGGCGCCGCACGCGCTGACGATGAAATCTCTGGTCTATTCGGACAAGCGCATTCTCCACCCGATGAAACGGGTGGATTTTGATCCCGACGGCGAACGCAATCCGCAGAACCGAGGAAAATCCGGCTACGTGCGGATCAGCTGGGACGAGGCGTTGGACATCGTCTCCAAGGAAATCAACCGGCAGAAACGGGTCCACGGGCCAGGTTCCATCACCTTTCCCATGTCCTCCCACCACCAGTGGGGCAATGTGGGTTACTACCTGAGCTCGCTGATGCGGTTCGCCAACCTGATCGGCTTCACCCGGGTTGCCGCCAACCCGGACAGCTGGGAGGGCTGGTACTGGGGCGCGATGCATCATTTCGGCAGTTCGATGCGGGTCGGCATTCCCGCCGGCTACGGCGGGGTCGAGGACTGCCTCAAGGAAGCCGATATGATCGTCTTCTGGTCCAGTGATCCCGAAAGCACCAATGGCGCCTATGCCGGTTTCGAGGGCACGCCCCGCCGCCTTTGGGCCAAGGAGCTCGGAATCGAGTTCGTCCATATCGATCCGCATTGCAATCCTACGGCCCAGTTGCTGGGAGGCCGCTGGTTTCCCGTCCGCCCGCAGACAGACGCCGCCCTGGCGCAGGCGATCATGTATGTCTGGGTCACCGAGGGCCTTTACGACCAAGACTATGTGGCCAGCCGCACGACCGGTTTCGACGAATGGAAGGCCTACCTGACAGGCGAAGCCGACGGCATTCCGAAGACCCCAGAATGGCAGGAAGATGAGACTGGCATTCCCGCCAAGGACGTGCGGGCGCTGGCCCGCAAATGGGGCGGCAAGAAGGTTTACCTCTCTGTCGGCATGACAGGCGCGGGTTTCGGTGGTGCGGGCCGCGGCGCGACCGGTGCGCAATGGGCGCGCTGCATGATCATGATGATGGCCATGCAGGGTTGGGGCAAACCGGGCGTCAATTTCGGCAATCTCGAAATTGGCATTCCCCACGATCTCCATTTCTACTTCCCGGGCTATGCCGATGGCGGGATTTCCGGTGATCTCGCCTTTACCGGCAATGCGGTGAACAATTATCAGCGCATGCCGCACATCCTGACGATGAATCCCGTCAAGCAGATGGTGCCGCGCCAGCAACTGCCGGACGCCATCATCAACGGGGAGGCCACCGGCTATCTCTGGGACGGCACGGCCCAGGAGGCCCAGTTCGCGCCTTTCAGCTATCCAATGCCCGGCTATTCGCCGATTCACATGATCTACCGTTACGGAGGATCGTCCTTCAGTACCGTCACGAAATCGGGACGCTGGATCGACGCCTACAGGCACGAGAGCATCGAATTCGTGGTCAACCAGTCCATCTGGATGGAGGGCGAGGCCCAGTTCGCCGATATCATCCTGCCGGCCTGCACATCACTGGAGCGCTGGGATATCGGCGAATGGGCCAATTCCGGCGGTTATGCCCATCACGGAGTTCTTGTCGTCAATCATCGCGTCGTCACCCTGCAGCACAAATGCATCGAACCACTGGGCGAGTCGAAATCCGACTACGACATCTTCACCGCCATCCTGACCCGGCTGGGCCTGGGCGCTGTTTTCACCGAGGGCTGCAGTGAACTGGATTGGGTCAAGCGGGTATTCGATTCTTCGGACCTGCCGGACCATGTTTCGTTCAAGAAGTTCTGCCGCAAGGGTTACCATGTCGTGCCACCCGAGAAACCGGAGTTGCGCCAGCCCGTGGACATGCGCTGGTTCGCCGAGGGCAGGCGGAAGGACATTCCGGAACCCGCTCCGCTTCCGTCGCAATATGCCGAGGAGTTCGGCATGGGGCTTCAGACGCCGAGCGGCAAGCTCGAATTCGTACCCGAGCTGTTCAAGCGTCACACGGCTGACAATCCCGACCGTCCGGCGGTCAACCGCTATATTCCGTCCTGGGAAGGGCTGCGCAACACCGAACTGGCGGCGCGCTATCCCCTGCAGATGATCGCGACGCACAGCCGCTACAGCTTCCACACCAGCATGGACGGCAAGAACAGCGCCGTCAATCAAGTGGAAGACCATCGCGCACTGATCGCGGGCCATCGCTTCTGGCTGTTGCGGCTGAATACGGCCGATGCCGAAGCCAGGGGCATTCGCCATCGCGACCTGGTGAAGATCTTCAACGACCGCGGGGCGATCATCTGCGCCGCCGACATATCGCCGCTGGTAGCCCCGGGGGTCGTAAAGTCCTACGAGTCCAGCGCTGAGTTCCAGCTCGTGGAAATCGAGGGTGAAACCGTCGAAATCGGCGGCTGCATGAACATCCTGACCCCAGACCGATCGCAGACCCGCGGCACCAGCAGCATGGCTCCCAATTCCTGCCTTGTGCAGATCGAGAAGTGGCAGAACGCCGACGCGTTCAAGATGGCTGCGCGGCAGAGGAGGAGCGCATGAGCAAGTGGAACCTGATCATCAATGTCGGCCGCTGCGAGAACTGCTACAATTGCGTGATTGCGGACCGGGACGAGCATGTTGGCAACGACTTCCCCGGTTATGCGGCGCCTGCTGCAGCCGTTGGCGACAGCCCGATCCGCATCTTGCGCCGAGCGCAGGGCAGTGCGCCGATGGTGGAGACCACCTATCTGCCAGTCATGTGCAACCACTGCGATGACGCACCCTGCATGCAATATGCCGGCGACGCGATTCGCAAGCGCGACGACGGCATCGTTGTCATTGATCCGGCGAAGGCTCGGGGCCGCAAAGACATTGTCGGCTCTTGCCCATACCGGGCCATCGTCTGGAATGAGGAGCAGCAGGTGCCGCAGACCTGGATCTTCGATGCCCACCTGCTCGATCAGGGCTGGCAGCACCCTCGCTGTCAACAGAGCTGTCCGACGGACGTCTTTGAGGCAGTGAACCTTGATGACGCCACGATGGCGCAAAAGGTAGCAACGGAGGGTCTAAAGGTGCTGAAGCCCCACCTCGCGACCAAACCTCGCGTCTGGTACCGTGGCTTGGAAAAGTGGGAGACATGCTTCATCGGCGGCAGCGTCAGCGCCGAGATCGCCGGGGTGGTGGAATGCGTCGAGGGAGCGGAGGCGTCCCTCTCGCAAGGGAACGCTTGCATTGCCAGGACACTCACCGACAGCTTCGGCGATTTTCGCTTCGACAACTTGGCCGATGATGGAGGCACGTATCGTGTCGAGGTATCCAACGCATATGGCAGCATCGGGCGCGACTGTACCATCTCCGAGAGTGTATATCTGGGCGAACTGAGATTTACCACCCTCGACGCTAGCCCGAGTCTACTTGCTGACTGATTCCACTGACGCGCCGAGGCCGCGTTGATAGCCATTCGATACTTGGCATTTCGACCACCGGCCAAAGAAGCACAATGCGCAAGCATCGTGCGTTGGGACTATTGACGTGAACAACAATGATTTCATCGCCATCCCGGTCTTTCTTGTGGCCGTCTTGAGCGGATTGCTCTACAGCCTGGTCTTTGTAGATGGAACGTTTATCGGCGCATTTTACGCACCCTTCATCATACTCCCTTCCATCGCCTTCGAACGCCGACTAATCTTTCGAAGGCTACGAAGTGTCATCAACGACTTGGCGACGCCAGCCTATCTGATCGTTAGGGCGGGGCTGTTGAGTTCACTATTCGTCGTCGGTTTTGCCTTCGCCGGTCTTCTGCTCTGGTGCATGGGCGAGACGCCCATGAGCTTCTACGAAGCAGTCGTCCCACCCTTTCCGGTCTGGGCCTGCAGCATGGGAATATCCTTCCTCCTGGGCGCGGCACTGCGTGTCCGCGAACTCCTTGGCCGGCAGAAATTCCGCGATGTGATCTTCTCGCGCTACCGGAGGCCAGTCGAGGAGCAGCGGGTGTTTCTCTTTCTGGACGTAGTCGGGTCCACTGCTTACGCGAAGCGATTTGGCGCCCTCGCCGCGGCGCGATATCTCGGTCGGATTTTCAAGCTGGTGGCGGCGCCGGTCGCGAACAATCGGGGCTCTATCGACGATTATGCTGGAGATGCAGTGCTTATCTCCTGGCGCGCCCGCAAGGCTCTTTCAAGTGATGCCAGCATAAAGTGTGCCTTCGATATCCTGTCCGTACTGGAGCTGAACGCGTCCCGGGTTCTGGAAACATTTTCCGCAACGATCAGCGTTCGCATCCTCATTCATTGTGGTTCGGTTGTGACGGCGGAGATCGGCGCCGAAAATCACAAGATCACCTATTTCGGGGACACTATCAACGCTGTCGGGAAGCTTGAACAAGCGGTCAAACCATCTGGTCCAGGCGTTTATATCACCGATGCGGCACTTCGGGCCGGCGTTTTGCCGCCTTCCGTCCGGGCGACGCTGGCTGGCCGTTTCCTGGTTAAGGGGCTGGACCAGGAAGTGGTGCTCTACGCTCTTCATACTACACATTCCGCCGATCAGGCGCCGCCGCTGCAAGCTGCAGCGGCGTGACTGTCCGAGCCTAGCTATCCCTGTCTTCGCTGCTACGCCGCGCGCAGATCAGCCTGATCCACGATTTCCAGCGATTGCCTCCCAAAGTGGACAGCGCGGTCATCCGTGTACATTTCCGCATGAACAATGTCACCGGGAGCAAGGTACCGCGCATGCGCAGTGGCTTCCTCGATGATCGCCGCACTCCTTTCCGAATCCTTGAACAGCTTGGTCGTGAGGATCTGGGCAAGAGGGGCGCTGGCTTGCAAGATCACGCCGCCGGGCGTCCCGGTCAGGACGAGGTCGCCAGCAGACAGGTCCATCAGCGACGCAATGTCGTTGAGGCAGGTCTCCGGCCGGAAGATGAGGTCACGGGTATGAGCGGACTGACGCAATTTGTCGTTCAGCCACAGCCGGATTTCGATTCTGTCCAGCATGTCCGCGATATCGTGCGCCTCCGGAACGACCAGCCAGGGTCCGCAGGGGCAGAAGGTGCGGCCACTTTTGCCGCGGAACCACTGCAAGAAGGGTTCCCCGAACATGACATCCCGCGCAGACACATCGTTGCACAAGACGAGACCCCCGATGAAATCGCCGAGGGTCTCGCGGGTGACGTGATCGCCCGCGCCCAATGGCCGCTTCAGGATAAGCCCGAGTTCCACTTCATAGTCGAGCATTTGACATCCCGCCGGCCGGATAACCGGTTCGAACGCTCCCGACAGCGAGGATCCAGACTTCATGAACAGCAGGTTCTTTTGGGGCCGCGCATGGCCTGATTCATCTGCGTGATCTGCATAGTTCAACCCCTGGCAGATGATTTGCGCCGGCGCCGTGACAGGGCTCAGAATGTTGGCCGAACTGATCGCGAAACGCTCAGAGCCTGCCCGCTTGGCGAGCTCCGCCGGAGGAACGCGTAGGATGTCGGCGGTCGAGAGGAAGGTGCCCTCAAGCGGCGCGATCTCGTCTCCGTCCAATATTCCCCACAAGGGTTCTCCGCCAACGGCAAAACGTGTCACTTTGATTACCATGTCATATCCTTTTCGTGGAATGGCCGCCGCGAAAGCGACTCGAATTTCTGCTTAATCAAGCCTCTTGAGGCGTCCGGCGCTGGTCAGGTGCGATCGGCTCCCTTGAGACTTCCGTATCGCTCGCGATAGTTCTCGATGGTGTCCATCGCGGCGCAGAACTCGACGTTGTGCCAATCCGGATCATAGAGATAGCAGGCCACATTTCCCCCTGTTTCGCCGTCGCCGAAGGGTGGGTCGCTGTTATGGCGGACTGGCCCGTAGCTGAGCTGGAAGCCGGCTGCCCGCTGCTGGTGGGCAAAGGCCAATACATCCTCCAAATGGTTCCCTCGCACCTCGAGAGCAAAATGGAACAAGCTCATGCCGGAGGGGACGGTGATCGCACCTGTTGGATCATATTCTTCAACGAGCATAAGACACTCCTCGTGCTCCGTTGCACTCATGTAGCAGCAGCGGATGCGCCAGCCGTCCTTAAATGGGTGTGGTTCGAGTTCGCAGGTGCGGCTGTGAATCATCCCAGCAACTTTCTCATACAAGGCGCGGCTTCGTGCGATGTCGCGCACGTAGATCGAGAGCTGTCCGAAATGAGAAACGAGGGACGGCTTAAAGACGCCGTAGTCCTCGGTCTTGTTGGAGAACCGCCGTTTCGTCAACGTCGGCCACAACAGGACCAACTCTCGGAACCATTTCTGCTTCAAAAGGCCGGCGAACCGCTGTTTGATGGGAGGTAAGACGTTTGGTGGTACATATGCAGCGTCGCTCATTTGGTAAGCTCCTCAATGATTTCAATCCAGTGTTTGTCTGGGTCCTGTAGGCAAAAGGCGCGCAATGCTGGCCGTGCGGAGGCGAGCATACGCCCCTCGCGGATCGGCAATGCCATGTCCCGCGCACGGAGCCTGATCTCCTCGAATGCCTTCGCGTCTCTCACTGCCAATGCGAAATGCAGCATCGAATTGTTGTCCATCTGCAGTTTGTGATGCTTCACCAGGCAGATGTCGTGATGGTGGAATCCAAATGAGAAGAAATGCATTTCCTGTTGCGACAAACGCATTGCGGCGCTGCTGTCCGGGTGATTGAGAGCAGAGAACTGCAAATCAAATAGTCTGGTGTAAAAGGTCTTCGAGCGTTCCAGGTCAGTTACGTAGAAGACATGGTGCTGAAGGTGGGTGACGGGGATCCTAAATGGAGCGTTCATGGCTGGTTCCTGACTGTTGGATTGCTCAGAGATGCACTGCAGCGTTTTGCATGCGATCCAGATTGAAGTTCTGACGAGAGCAAGCCTTGGGGGAGTCACCCAAAGCGTGCCGACTGCCAGGTTCGGGGTTCCCTGCTGCCTGATCGCTCGGCTTAGAGAAATTGCGTCGGAAAGGCGTAGCGGCCCAGCTTATCGCGAAGGACTGCCGGATCGCCGTCGATGGCAATGGTCGCCAGTAGGCCGAGCCGGGCGTTCTGAACTACCGACAAGGAGCGAAGATTAGCTCCCGCAAGTGTCGCCTCCTTGCGCACGACGTCCTCGATCTCCAACATCGACAATGCCGGCTTAAAGATCTTGCCGACGGGAGTGATGGGGAGCGCAGGCAAAATCCGGACTGCTTTAGGATGTGCGGCCCGCTCAGGGATGTGTTCGACGGCGAAAGCGAGCAAGTCCGCCTCCGACGCGTTCGCCATCGGCTTCAACTGAACATAGAGAACCGGCAGTTCACCGGCATGCGCATCAGGCCGACCTATCGCTGCGGCGAGCTGTACGGCAGGATGACCTTGGATCGCACTTTCGATAACCTTGGGATCGACGTTATGGCCGCCGCGAATGATGAGTTCTTTCTTGCGGCCGGCCAGCCAGACGTAGCCATCCATGTCCTGGCGGGCGAGATCACCGGTATTGAGCCACCGTTCGCCACTTATGTCCAACCAGAGCCCTTTCTCGTGCTCGGGATCGGTGTAGCCGGCAAAGACGTTCGGCCCACAGATCGCAAGCACTCCAACCTCCTCCGGTTCGGCAAAGCCTGTGAAGTTGCCGTAATCGTCCAGCCTGACGACCGCCATTTTTTGGTATGGAAGGCGCAGGCCGATCGATCCAATACGTCGGTCGCCGTCCGGCGGATTGACGCTCGAAACACAGGCACCTTCTGTCAAGCCATATGCCTCAAGAATTCGTATCCCAGTCTTGTTTTCGAATTCGCGGAAGAGCTGCACAGGCATCGGTGCGGCGCCGCAAAAACCAAAGCTCAAGCTCGAAATATCGTGATCGTGAGGCACCTGTAGCAATGCCGAATACACTGTTGGGACGCCGGAAAAGGCCACGACACTGTGGTGTTCGACGATCTTCCAGAATAGCGGAATAACGCCCTCGCCTCGATAGCCCCGTGGCGTAGCTATCAGAACATGCCCGCCTTGCGACCAGGGGATGAGGCCGGTGACCAATTGCCCGTTCACATGGGTGAGCGGTAAGCCACAGAATATCGTCTTGCCTGGTGCAAAAACGTCCCCGATGAAGACCTGGGTGGCCCAGGCGTCGAACACTTCCGAAAAGTGAGTGCGCGTGGCAATCTTAGGCATGCCCGTGGTGCCGCCCGTACAGAAATACGACGAAATATCCCCGGGGCCGGGCATCTCGAAGTTCAATCCTTCGCCGTTCTCCCCAGCGATTTCCTGATTGAGACTGAGAACCGGTATGGAAAGCCTATCCATATCGAGCGCCCTTGTCGCCGGCGCGCCGGTGGCGGAAGAGGAGTAACGGTCAAGATTCACTGACAGCACCCCTCGCAAGCCCGGTACATTCGCGGCGGCTTCGACGGCTTTTTGCCAGATGTCGAACCCTGGAGCGCGGGCTAGCGCGACGAGCCACTTTGCCTTTCCGGCAATGAGAAGCTCACAAATCATTTCCGCATCCAGAAGCGGATTTATCGCGAACGCGATACCTGCAGCTTCGCCACCCCAAATGACGAAATGCGCCTCTGGCAGGTTGGGCAGGACGAAGGCCACGACGTCGTTTCGTCCGATTCCCAGTCTCCGGAGAGCATTCGCCGTCCGCGTAATATCGCCGAGAAGTTCGCTATGCGTCCAAACAATGGGATCACCGAACTCATCCGCCCGGAGAAAGAACGAGAGAGCAGGCTGATCCGGCGCTTTGGCCGCGCCCAGGGCGATCATCTCGTAGGTACTTCCTGGCAAGCCACGCTTCTGGAGTGGCAGCTTTTCAAAGGCTTCGATCTCAGCGAGATCGCTCAACGGGCGCCCCGAGGCGCGATGGGTCTCTGCAGACATGGCAATACGTCCCTCCTCGTCACGCTTCATCTCGGCAGTGGTGGCAAATCCATATTGGCAATGCGGTGCGCTTCCTCCGGCTCGATACCCAGCGCGCGGAGGGTATATTCAGCGGTATCAGAACCGGCATCCCGCCATGTTTTGTAACCCTGAAGCACCATGAACATTGCCGATAGAGCCGTGCCGGCAATCATCGACAACACCGAGGCAGCCTGCTCTGGGGCGAAGCGGAAGCGCCCGCATTCCAGTCCGCTCATCAAATCCTTGGAAGGCTGGGCCCGCCACATGTCCTGTAGTGCCGCGTTCGAGAATGCAAAGCGGAGGATGAAGCGCCCCCATTGTGGCTCGTCATGTGCCTGCTTGACAAAGTATCTCAGCCCGTTCGCGAGGGATCTCGCGGGATCGCTCGAGCTTTCTGCGCTGCCACCTATGCGCTCGTGCATGTCCGAAGCGAGCTGAGCGGCAATCTCCTCAAACAAGGTCTCTGTTTCAGGATAGTTGTTGTAGATCGTGCCGCGGGCAACACCGGCAGCTTGCGCAAGTTCGCTGATGCTGACTTGCGATGAGCCCTTCTCTGCAAACAGCCGAATCGCCGCTTGGTTTATTTTCGCTTGAGACATTAGACAAAAACCTTTTTGAACACCTATTGACATTATTGAACACTACTGTTTAAATTCTGTCAAGACTGATCAACGCCTATCTAGGCTGATCATGGAGAAAGTTCATGCCACATCGATCATCGCATGAGCCTGGCGTCGGCGGACCTGAAGGACTGGTCATCGCTGATATGCCGGGACGACAGCACATCCGAACCCTTGGCATCGACACGATGCGCGCAATGTTGCCGCAACACGGCATGCCACTTTGGACAATCACGGCCCTCGAACTCTGCAGTCGACAGGAATAGTCGCGGGAAATTTATCAGAGGGGCCAGTCCCTTCGTTCGGATGATCTCTCCATCGGCGAGTTCATCCGGACCAATGCCTCACAAACATATCTGCTTTCGCCCAGCCTGATCGCGCTGTGATCGGTAGCTCGGGTGCGACCAACTGCTTGGTGGCTGCTCTTACGGCTCCTCTGAAGGCCGTAACTGTAGACTGCTGACCATGGGATTGATCAGTCAGATTCATCTTCAAACTGTCGCGCGGCGAGCATTCGAAGCGCGACAAACCTCCGAACAGGGACTTTATCTATGACCTTGCCAGCAACTCAGATCGTTTGGGTCCTAGCCCTGACAGCCGCGGTGGCGGGCTGTAAAGAGCCGACGCCTGAAAGAAAACAGACAGCCTCCCCCGTAAAACTTGAAGCGGCGCATGCACAGCTTTTGCGTAACGAAGTCAGCCTTACGGGGGTGATCGCCGCCCGAGTTGAGGCGAACCTTTCATTTCGAACCGGCGGCCGCATCACAGAACGCCTGGTCGATGTCGACGACGGGGTGAAGAAGGGCCAGCTTCTGGCGCGCATAGCGGCCGAGGTCCAGGACGCTGACCTTTCCTCGGCCCATGCATCACTGACGGCAGCGGAAGCCAATCTTTCTCATGCAGAGATCGCATACCGTCGGCAGGCGAAGCTGCTGCGGAAGAACATAACCTCTCGAAGCAACTACGAAGCGGCCGAAGAAGGTCTGGAAGTGGCGCGCTCCTCTCTAGAGGTCGCCCGAGCGACCCTCTCGAACGTAGAGGAGGCGCGCGCTTACACGGAACTCAGAGCCGAAGCCGACGGGATCATTACGGCGCGGCGGGCAGATGTCGGCGAGACAGTTGGCGCAGCGCAGACGGTGTTCTCGATTGCGCTGAATGGTCCCCGCGACGCGGTTTTCGATGTCTATGAGGCACTTTTGCTAGAAGGCACCGCCCCTCCTGAAGTCACCGTGTCTCTCGTTTCCAATCCAGCAGTCGTTGCCAAAGGGCGCGTCCGTCAGATCGCACCTTCGGTCGACCAAGCTACCGGTACGGTACGGGTCAAAGTGAGCCTTGAGCCCGCTTCGGAGACGATGTCGCTCGGCGCGCCGGTGGTGGGACGAGCTTTTACGGACGGCGAGCCAGTCATTGTACTGCCGCCCGCCGCGCTGGCCTCGGCTCTGGGCAAGCCGGCGGTCTGGGTATTCCAGACCAAGAATCAAACGGTTCATTTGCAGGCCGTCGACCTCGCCAGCTTCCAGACGAATGCCCTGATTGTTTCCGGCGGGCTTCGAGAGGGCGAGCAAGTGGTCGTGGAAGGCACGAAACTGTTGAGAGAGGGACAAACTGTCATACCAGCTGATGAGGCAACCCAATGAAATCTCTATTTTTGCTCTTACTTCCTCTCAGCATTCTGCTCGCAGGCTGCGAAGGTGAGGAAAAAACACCGCTTCAAGTTCGGCCGGTGAAGACGACAGATGTCACACGAGAACAATCGTCTGTTGTGAGCTTCGTGGGAACAGTCGAACCGCAAGTGACAACCAACTACGGGTTCGAGATCTTCGGCCGAATGATCTCTCGGTCCGTGCAGGTCGGCGACCTTGTCAAAACCGGAACGGTTCTCGCCCGCCTCGACTCCGTGACGCTGTTGGAGGATGTACGGGCCGCAAAGGCCTCGCTGGCGAGCGCAGAAGCCTCGCTCTCAAAAGCCAGAACAGACGAGGCCCGCCAAAAATCGCTTTATACCTCTCAGGCGGTGGCGAAAGTGAAGGTCGATGATGCGGTTCGAGCGAACGCGGCGACCCTCGCGGCAAAGCTCGAAGCAGAAGCCAGCCTAGCTAAGGCAAAGGAGCGACTCACCTATGCGCAGCTCGTATGCGCGTACGACGGTATTATAACCGCTATCTCTGCCGAGCCGGGCCAAGTTGTAGCCCAGAGCCAGACAGTTGTTACCGTCGCAAATCCCGATCTGCGGGACGCTGTTGTGGACCTGCCCCAGACAGTCGCTGCGACGTTGAACATCGGCACACCAGTTGAAATAGCCCTGCAGCTGGACCCGAAGCAAATTTTGACCGGCCGAGTCAGACGCATCGAACCGGCAGCTGACGCTGCCACGCGCACGCAGCGCATTCGAATAGCGCTCGGTGATGCGCCTCCGAGCTTCAGGCTCGGGTCCGTCGTCTCCGTCCGTCTGCCGGACCAACACGTGAGCGAACTCTCCATCCCGGCCATGGCGGTTCTCGAACGTCAAGGAAAGACCATCGTCTGGTCCATCGCTGAAGACTCAAAAGCTGTCCGCGCGAGGCAAATCGATGTCCAGCGCAGACCGGACGGCAATTGGTCCGTCATTTCAGGCCTAAAGGTCGGCGAACGGATAGTCACCGCAGGTGTTCACAATCTCTCGGATGGTCAGAGAGTCACCATATTGGGAGAACAGAAATGAAAAACTTCAACCTCTCCGACTGGGGCCTGAACCACCGCTCCTTGCTGTGGTATTTCATGCTCGTCCTCTCTATCGCGGGGCTGTTTTCCTATCTCAATCTTGGCCGCGAGGAAGATCCATCCTTCACGATCAAGACCATGATCATAGGTGCGCAGTGGCCAGGCGCAACGGTCGAGGAGACGATCAAGCAGGTTACCGAGCGCATTGAAAAGAAGCTCGAGGAACTGCCACAGCTCGACTACACAAAAAGCATGACGAGGGCCGGTGAGACCACCGTCTATGCCTACATCCGCGAAAGCACCCCCGCTTCCGAGGTAACCCCTACATGGAAGCGTGTTCGCGACCTTGTCGGCGATATCCGTGCGGAGCTTCCGTCAGGTGTCCACGGGCCTTTCTTCAACGACAGCTTTGGCGACGTCTATGGCAATATCTACGCCTTCACCTCCGACGGCTTCTCCAAACGGGAGTTGCGGGATTTTGTCGAGAACGCGCGCGCCGAGATCCTGACTGTTCCGAATGCAGGTAAGGTCGATATCATAGGCGCTGAAAACGAGGTAATCTTTCTTGAGTTTTCCGCCAAGCAGTTGGCGGCCCTTGGGCTCGACCAGCAGAGCGTCATCGAAACGCTACAGGCGCAGAATGCCGTCGCCCCCTCGGGTGTGATTCAGGACGGGTCTGAGCGCATCAGTGTGCGCGTCAGCGGGCAGTTCGCCTCAGAGGAGAGTCTCAAGAACCTCAATCTGCGCGTAAACAATCGCTTCTTCCGGCTGAGCGACGTCGCCACTATCCGGCGCGGCTATGCAGATCCACCCGCCACGCTCTTCCGCTTCAACGGTGAGCCAGCCATCGGTTTGGCCGTCAATATGAAGGCAGGCGCCAACGTTCTCGCTTTTGGCGAGGCGCTGACCGAACGAATGACAGGCATTGAGGGCAAGCTGCCCGTCGGAATCGGCGTGCATCTTGTCTCGGATCAGCCCAAAGTCGTTGAGGAGGCCGTCTCCGGGTTTACGAAAGCGCTGTTCGAGGCAATCGCAATCGTCCTCGTCGTGTCTTTTCTCAGCCTGGGTCTTCGTGCCGGGCTCGTCGTTGCCGTGGCGATCCCGCTTGTGCTGGCCATAACCTTCGTCGTTATGGAATATTCAGGCATCTCGCTTCAGCGTATCTCGCTTGGCGCGCTGATTATCGCCCTCGGCCTGTTGGTCGATGATGCCATGATCGCCGTCGAGATGATGGTTGCCCGACTTGAGTTGGGTGACAGCTTGAAGCAGGCGGCTACCCACGTCTACGTCTCGACCGCTTTCCCGATGCTCACGGGCACGCTGGTGACGGTCGCCGGATTCATTCCGGTGGGACTGAACAGCAGCGCGGCTGGAGAATTCACCTTCACGCTTTTCGTCGTCATCGCCACCTCGCTCATCGTCTCGTGGATTGTGGCCGTGCTCTTCACACCACTCCTCGGCGTCGTCATGCTACCGAAGACAATGAAGAAGCATCATGAGAAAAAGGGATTCCTGGAAAGGGTCTTTTCTCAAATCCTGCTTGCCAGCATGCGTTGGCGCTGGGCGACAATTGCCGTCACGCTGGTCGCATTCGGCTCGGCTGTCTACGGCATGCAGTTCGTGCAGCAGCAGTTCTTTCCCTCGTCCGACCGTACGGAGCTCGTGGTTGACTGGAATCTGCCGCAAAACGCTTCAGTCAAGGAAACTGCCAGACAGATCGAGATCACCGAGAAGGCGATCCTGAAAGACAATCCCGATGTCGAGAGATGGTCGAGCTATATCGGCCAGGGCGCCGTACGGTTCCTGCTGTCCTTCGATGTACAGCCGCGCAATCCTGCCTTCGGCCAGATGGTGATCGTGACCAAGGACATCGAGGCTCGCGACCGCCTGAAGGCCAAGCTCGAAGACTACCTCAAGCGGACGTTCCTGAACACTGACGCCTACGTTAAGCTCCTTGACATTGGCCCGCCGGTAGGACGACCCGTCGCATATCGGATCAGTGGTCCGGATATCCAGTCTGTCAGAAAGCTCGCGCAGGAGTTCGCAAGCGTTGCCGCAAGCAATCCGCATCTTGGCACGGTGACCTACGACTGGAATGAACCGGCTCGTGTTGTCAGGATTGACGTCATGCAGGATCGTGCGCGCCAACTCGGCATCACTTCGCAGGCGATCGCTTCAGCCATCGACGGCATCATCGGTGGAACCACCGCAACGCAAGTCCGGGATGACATCTATCTCGTCAATATCGTCGGGCGCGCCATTGAGGCTGAGCGGAGCTCCATCGAAACTCTGCGGGACCTGCAACTGCCGGTCGGCAACGGCCGTTCCGTTCCCTAGCCGCCGTGGCGACCTTCAAATATGATGTAGAACAGCCCGTCGTATGGACACGTTCGCGCATTCCAACCATCACGGTACGCGCCGGCATGATCGACGAGACTCAACCCGCTACAGCAGTCGCCCAGCTCGCACCGGCCGTGAAGGCGTTCGAGGCGAAATTACCGTCCGGCTATCGGATCGCCGTAGCAGGCGCCGTTGAGGAGAGCGCGAAGTCGCAAGGCCCGATCATCTCGGTCATGCCGCTGATGCTCTTCATTATGGCGACGATCCTCATGATTCAGCTCCAGAGCTTCAGCCGCCTGATCCTCGTCTTCGCAGTAGCACCTCTGGCTGTGATCGGCGTGGTCGCGGCGCTTCTCCCTAGCGGAGCCCCGATGGGCTTTGTCGCTATCCTGGGTATCCTGGCGCTGATCGGCATCTTGATTCGCAACTCCGTCATTCTCATCGATCAGATCGAGACTTTGAGGCTCGAAGGTCATGATCCGTGGCGGGCAGTCGTGGAAGCCACCGAGCACCGCATGCGGCCAATCATGCTGACGGCCGCGGCTGCCAGCCTCGCGCTCATTCCCATTGCGCATGAGATTTTCTGGGGCCCGATGGCCTATGCGATGATGGGCGGCATTGTCGTTGGTACAGTGCTCACCCTTTTGTTCCTCCCGGCTCTCTATGTCGCGTGGTTCCGCATCAAGGAGCCGATCCCGCAACCTGATGTCGAGGTGAACGATATCGTGCCAGAAGACACAATGATCAGCGCAGCGAGTGCCTAAGCGCAGAGGTCCGACCGCCTCCGCCGGGCGGTCCGACAGCAGGTTGACGGAAGCAGCCGTCTGGTAGCTTCCGTCAACCGTCACATCGTGCCTCGTTGCCAGGTCCACTTTTCGGGCCGAATGGCGAAGAGCTTTTCATACAACGGGGATGGACATGACCTCAGAACGGAATCCGCTGGGCTTCGATCGAAGAGGAGGAGCAAGCGGCAAACTCTTACCATGCAACGATTTCACATTATCGCGCCGGTGGACCAGGCGGACGACGCGGCTCCTGGGCTGCGTGATTCTCGCTATGTTCATCTCGGCTTGCGCAAGCCGTCAGACAGGCACCTTACTGCCGGTGCACGAGACCGTGTCCGGCGCATCGACAGTAGATATGATTGTTGCAACTACCCGGGCGAAATCGCACAAGCCGGGAGTCATTTTCACCGGAGAGCGAGGCTCTGAACTCTCGTTCGCGAACATCGTCGTCTCCATTCCGCCCGAAGCAAACAGACACGTTGGCGAGGTGACGTGGCCGGCGCGTTACCCGGGTGATCCGTCGAAGGAGTTTGTCACGCTCAAGGTTCAACCGATCGTTTTCGGTGAGCTAAAGCCTTGGTTCCATCGTCATTCCGGACCAAAGCGCCGCGCGTTCGTTTTCGTGCACGGTTATAATACCCGATATGAAGAGGCTGTCTTCCGTTTTGCACAGATCGTTCATGACAGCGAAACAAGTGGCGCGCCCATTCTCTTCTCCTGGCCGTCGCGCGGCACCCCCCTGAATTATGCCTACGACAGAGAAAGTGCAAACTACTCCAGAACCGACTTGGAGACAGTGCTGCGCGAAGCGGTCACCAAATCTGACGTCGATGAGATTGTCATCATGGCGCACTCGATGGGGGGTTGGCTCACCATCGAAGCACTGCGACAGATGTCGATTCGCAACGGCGGTCTGCCCGACAAGATCAAGGACGTCATCCTGGCTGCGCCCGATCTCGATGTCGATGTATTCAGACGGCAGATGCAAGACATCCATACCGATCATACCCGCTTCACACTATTCGTTTCCAAGGACGACCGCGCTTTGGGTCTATCACGCCTGCTCGGCGGTGGAATCGATCGCGTGGGCGCAATCGATCCAAGCAAGGAGCCTTACCGTTCTGCCATTGAAGAGACAGGCATCACTGTGATCAATCTGTCCGACCTGCAGGCGGGCGACCCTTCGCATCACGTCAAGTTTGCAGAGAGCGGCGAGGTCGTCAAACTGATCGGACGGCGTCTGCTTGAAGGGCAAAAAATCAGCGACGGCGATCTCACGCTTTCGAAACGCATGCGTACCGATATCGCAGGTACGAAGCGGGCGGCAAGAAGACTGGTACATCTTCCGATCGGACAATGAGAACTGCCGTTGGAGGTTTTGGTAACCTTCCATCGCTTCGCTGGAAGGAGGCGCGTTTATCGCGCGAGCGCCCGGATTGCGAATTCGACGAGTTCCTCGGGCTGAGCGTGCATGTGCTTGGTCGTGCAGTTGCCGGCCAACTTTGGATGATACAATGAGACAATCGTGGCGTTGAAGCATCTGGAGGCCGCAGTCAGGTCTTGTTTGCGAAACTCCCTTGTCTCGATGCCATCGGCGATGATCGATGCCACTACCTCGTTCAAATGACAGAGATGCTGTTCGATAACGCTCCAGTCGCGTTCGATAGCGACGATCATCATCTCGTGGACCTTTTCTTCATGCATCATGGTGTTGATCGTCATCCTGTGCAGATCCAGACTGTAGCACCGCAGACGTTCGGTCGCGCTGATCCGCAGCTTCGCTGTCTCCAGCGCCTGTGCGTGGGTGTCATCAAACCTTCTGTTGCAGATCGCTTGTTGGATCTCCGCCTTCGATGCGAAGAAGCGATAGATATTGGCGGCCGACATTTCGAGCTCACGCGCGATGTCGGCGACAGCCGTCTTGCCGCAGCCGTAATGTCTGAACAATCGCTCGGCGGCGTCCAATATCCTTAAGATCGTTTTCTGCTGGTCAAGTGTTGCGCCGATATCCAGACTTCGCATTATGATACCTTTCGAGTTTACCAGGCGTTCGCGCGTCAAATCATTAGGCGGCCGCGTCAGTCCGCGCTTCGATGGCAGCTTGCGGACTACGAGATCCAGGGCGCGCGCATGGTCTCCTAGAGTCGAGCGATTGGCGCTGATGACCTGCCATGTCACCGCAGCGCTCCCGATAGTTTGATTCCGCGTCCATCACTCTGCAGAATTCGACGTAATTCCAGTCTGGATCATAGAGACCACAAGCAACGTTGCGTCCGGTTTCCCCATTGCCGGTCGCCGCCGCCCCCTTGTCGCGAACACGCACCTCGTTGAAGTCACAAACGTGCTCGGCCAACTTTGTTTCATCGCTCTGACCACCGCCCTCAAGCTCAAGAGCGAAATGCAGGAAGCTCATTCCGGATGGCACGACAATCTTGCCAGTCGGATCATATTCCTCGATCAGTACCAGGCATTCGTCATGGTACTCGGCACTTAGATAACAGCACCGGATTTGCCGATCCGGCTTAAGGGGATGAGGCTCGAGCTCCAGGGTGCGGCTGTGATGCAACCCGGTGACGTCCTCGTACCAGGCCCGGCTCCAACAGATATCCATCGTGAAGATTGAAAGCTGACCGATGCGCGAGATCGAGGGTGCCCTGAAGACGCCATCGATCTCGGTATCGGTTGACCTGCGCTTTCTGGTCGCAGCTGGAGAACGGCGAGCCCTCCCTCGAAACCATGTCTGCCCGAGCAATTCAGCCAGCCGCTGCCGGAAGGGTGTCGGCAAATTTGCTGGACTGTAAGCAACAGCTTTCATACTAGATCGCCAAGAGGACAGTGTTTTAGGCCGCGACACGTTCGGCTGCGGCTAACATTGCCTGTTCATCGCGAAGGCGCTTGAGCGCACGGGCCCATTTGTGCAGCTCATCAAGCATGGTGATCGCACCCACCTGTGCCTGCTCGCTCGGACGGAATACGCCGTCGACGATGAATTGCGAGAAGAACGGAACGGACACGGTCTGCGGCAAAGCGTGAACGTTCACATTGCCGAGGAGTTGCCGGAGGACCTGGCTCCCGCGCAAGCCGCCGGAGACACCACCATAACTAAAGACGCCCGCTGGCTTATAGGCCCATTCGTGCAACAGTGTCTGCACGGCATTCACCAAAGCGGCCGGCGCGAAATAATCATACTCAGGCGTAACGAACACATATGCGTCAGCGGAGGCTACGTTGGCGCTCCATCGCACCGTGGTTTCATTAGAATATGCCCTTAAGGCCGGGTGCGCGGCCTCATCAAGGAGCGGCAAGTTGAATTCCCTGAGATCAACAAGTTCCACGGCGAACATGCCGTGGGCAACGGCTGTCTGATACAGCCAGTCTGCGACGACCGGTCCGGAACGCCCGGGGCGGGTGGAGCCGATGATTACGTTTAATTTGAGGGTCAAGGTGCATCCCTTTCCTAGGACGAATTGCGCAGCCAAAGCGCATCGGAAAGACTATTAGTTCATAATGACTATAACGTCAATATGAACTAGGCGATGAGCCTGTCCGCATCCCGAACAAAGCAACGGCTTCGTGCGAGGCCCGACAAAGTTTGGCTGAGAAACTCCTCGTCGAATCTTGCCGCTCAAATTTGCCGCACGCGCGCTGACGATTTGCAACTTAGAGGCATTTGGTTAAGCGGAATCGAACCGCCGAACTTTCCACCAAGAGAGCAATCGCGCTGGATTCCTTAGTGAAAATTCCTGGCCTTCACCTTCAGCGTATCGATGTGAGGGTCGGGGACGAAAACGTCCCTCGGCTTGACCGCCGGCGGTCGATCCCGCGAATCCGGACTTCCCGGCGATCCGTGAGCAAACTCGTCACCTCGACCCGTGGGAAGTTTGAACGCCTCATCGCGATCAGCCAAGGCTCCGCAATCGTCTTCATCTCGCGGTCGGCGGCGGCTGCAAAGAGTGGCAAAGGTTCATCCCGAAGCGCCTTGATCGCCCACAGCGCGTCGCGACGTTGCAGATTGAGCGAGGATAAGAAAGCGTCGGCCTCCGCCAGTTCAACCAAGGATGCTGCGGGTACCTGATTGAAATATACGCGTCGGCGAATAACTCAATAGCAAGCGGCTTTATGAGTTTTTCTGGGCTATAACTCAGCCTAAGCGGGAGGCGCGCCATCAACTGGCACAAATGCCCCAAACCAAAAGTAAGCCAGCAAGTAGGCCCGCTCTAGAAAATCTTAAAATTATTCAATGAAAACAATAATAAATGGCGGACAGAGAGGGATTCGAACCCTCGGTACGCTTTCACGTACACACACTTTCCAGGCGTGCGCCTTCAACCGCTCGGCCACCTGTCCACGAAGAGATCAACCGCGGGAAAGGAAGAAGCTGGGAAGCTTCGTCCGCGGTCGACGTCCGGGCGCGATATATACCGATGACGGCGCGATGATCAACCCTCTGTGACATATTTTTGATCGCGATCTCATCAGCATGCCGGACGGGATTGAATTCGATTGATACGGGAGCTATTTCTGAATGTATGAATGCCATGAGCGACTGCATGGTCGATCTCGGAAAGCAAAGCCGCCTGAGTTGACCTTTGAATGCGCTGCTGAGTCGGACACGGTCCGCCGGGAGGAAATGAATGCGCTTCTTGTTGCGGTTCCTGAGTCTGCTGTTTCTCGCAGCAGCGGTGATCGTCGGCATCATCGATTCGATCCAGTCGGTGGCCGGGGAGACCGTCGCCATGACGCCGGTCGGAGCCGCGCTGTTCAGCATCAATCCTGCAATCCTGGGGACAGCAGAAGCCTATTTCCGCGCCCATATCTCAGCCTATATCTGGGAGTCGGTGATCGAATGGATCCTGCTGCAGCCGGCATTCCTGGTGTTTCTTGCCTTGTCGCTGCTGTTCTGGCTGATCGCCTACAAGCGCCAGCCGGCGGGACGCTTCGCTATCAGGCAGCGCTAGTCAAAACAAAGGCCGAAACCCATGTTTCTGATCGATATGTTCAACAGGAAGACGGAAATGCCGGATCCGAAACATGCGCTGCCCGGCCGCGATGCGGAAATTCCGACTGCTGCGCATCATTTCGTCAACGGCAGGCCGCTCAAGGCGCCGTTTCCGGATGGAATGCAATCGGTGCTGTTCGGCATGGGTTGTTTCTGGGGCGCCGAGCGGCTCTTCTGGAAAATGCCCGGCATCCATGTGACGGCGGTCGGCTACACGGGCGGCTTCACCCGAAATCCCACCTATCAGGAAACCACGACGGGTCTGACGGGCCACGCCGAAGTTGTGCTCGTGGTGTTCGATCCGCAGATCGTCAGTTTCGAGATGCTGCTCAAGTCCTTCTTCGAAGAGCATGATCCAACCCAGGGCATGCGTCAGGGCAATGACATCGGCACGACCTATCGCTCGGGAATCTACGTTTACGACGAAGAACAAAAGGCGAAGGCCGAAATCTCGCGCGCGGCCTACCAGTCCGAACTGAAGAAAGCAGGCCGTTCCGCGCGGATCACCACGGAGATCGCCATGGCCGGACCATTCTATTATGCCGACGAAGCGCACCAGCAATATCTCGCCAGGAACCCTGGTGGATATTGCGGGCTGAGAGGCACGGGAGTCGCCTGCACAGGCTGAGTCGATATAGCCAGATCCTGGCGATTAGTTTAATGTATTCAATGCCTAGCCGGCGTTAACCGGTTTTTTTTACCAATTGAAAAATTTTTGGTGAATTTTTCCCGCAGCCATGCAAGGATGCCGCCTCCTGCCTCAAGAGGAATGAGGCCGGCGAAGAGTTACGAGCCGATCCGAGGGGTCTCCGGCTCAACCGCAAACTGTGTGAGCAAAAAACAGGGCTGTAAAAAATGAAAAAAATCCTTCTGACACTCATGGCGACCGCGTCCATGGCCGCATCCGCGTGGGCAGCCGATGTGAAGCCGGCGCTCATCTACGACCTTGGCGGCAAATTCGACAAGTCTTTCAATGAGGCAGCCTTCAACGGCGCCGAGAAATTCAAGGCCGACACAGGAATTGCCTATCGCGAATTCGAAATCGCCAATGATGCCCAACGCGAACAGGCGCTCCGCAAGTTCGCCGGCGACGGCAACAACCCGATCGTCGTGGCCGGCTTCTCCTGGGCTGCAGCACTGGAGAAGGTCGCTCCTGAATACAAGGACACCAAGTTTGCGATTATCGACATGGTCGTGACCGGCCAGCCGAACGTCAAATCCATCGTCTTCAAGGAACAGGAAGGCTCCTACCTCGCCGGCGTCATGGCCGCTATGGCCGCGAAGTCCAACAAGGTCGGCTTCGTCGGCGGCATGGACATCCCGCTGATTCACAAGTTTGCCTGTGGTTATGTCGGCGGCGTCAAGTCCGTCAACAAGGATGCCGAAGTGCTCCAAGCCTATACCGGCACGGACTACACGGCATGGAACGACCCGGTCAAGGGCGGCGAAATCACCAAGTCGCAGATCGCCCAAGGCGCGGATGTCGTCTATCATGCTGCTGGCGGAACCGGTGTCGGCGTGCTGCAGGCTGCAGCTGAAGCCGGCAAGCTCGGCATCGGCGTCGACTCCAACCAGAACATGCTGCAGCCGGGCAAGGTGCTGACCTCGATGCTGAAGCGCGTCGATGTTGCCGTCTACAACGCCTTCGATGACGTTAAGAACGACAAGTTCGCCGCCGACATCCAGAATCTCGGCCTCAAGGAAGACGGCGTCGGCGTTGCCATGGACGACAACAACAAGGCGCTTGTGACCCCGGAAATGACCGCCGCGGTTGACAAGGCCAAGGCCGACATCATCTCCGGCGCAGTTCAGGTTCACGACTACATGTCGGACGAAAAGTGCCCCTATTGATGAATGAGACGACCCGCGCTTCATTGGCGCGGGTCTCTGTCATGGGGAAAGACTGCGCGCAAGCGCGTGATGCGTCAGTCGTTCAGTAGTGAGGCGGCCTGGTGATGGCCGGCGCTTCGTGCGTGGTATCTTCCAGCGCCCGGAACTGCTCATTCAATCTGTCCAGCTTGACCTGCATACGATCAATGATTTTCCACTGTGCCGCGATCTGGCTCGACAATTCATCGATTGTCAGGCTCTGATGGGCGACATTTTCCTCCAGGAGCGTCATGCGCTCCCGGAGCTGGTCGTTGTTGCTATTCAAACAGCACCTCTCTTCCCGTCTACCACGAAAAAGGTGCTGGACAAGCCGTCCCGAACCTTCAACACTGTGTAATCCTGCATGTCGCGCCATGAAGGCCGGCTGGTTTCGATATGGGCTGTCATGAGCGAACTTGCAATTGAACTCAAGGGCATCGACAAGAGTTTCGGCCCGGTGCATGCCAACAAGAACATTGACCTCAAGGTCCGAAAAGGCAGCATCCATGGCATTATCGGTGAAAACGGCGCCGGCAAGTCGACGCTGATGTCCATTCTCTACGGCTTCTACCAGGCCGACAAGGGCGAAATCGAGATCGGTGGGAAGAGAACCGATATCCGCGATCCGAGTGCGGCGATTGCCGCCGGGATCGGCATGGTCCACCAGCACTTCATGCTCGTCGAGAATTTCACCGTCCTTGAGAATGTCATGCTGGGCGCCGAAGACAGTGCGGTGCTCAACAAGGGCATCGCCAAGGCGCGCAAGGAACTCAAGCGCCTAGAGAACGAATATGAAATGGAAGTCGATCCTGATGCCGTGATCGAGGAACTCCCGGTCGGCATCCAGCAACGCGTCGAGATTCTCAAGGCCCTGTTCCGCGGCGCCGAAATCCTGATCCTCGACGAGCCGACCGGCGTGTTGACGCCAGCCGAGGCCGACCATCTGTTTCGCATCCTGCGGCAGCTGAAGGACCAGGGCAAGACGGTGATCCTGATCACCCACAAGCTGCGCGAAATCATGGCGATCACCGACGAGGTTTCGGTCATGCGGCGCGGCGAGATCGTTGCGACGCGGGAGACCGCGAAAACCTCCGTTGAGGAACTGGCCGAACTCATGGTCGGTCGACGGGTGCTGCTGCGCGTCGAAAAAGGCGAGGCGAAACCCGCTGGCGTCAAGCTTTCGGTACGCAACCTGACAGTCCGGGATTCACGCGGCGTTACCATGGTCGATAACGTCTCGTTCGATGTGCGCGCCGGCGAGATTGTCGGTATTGCGGGCGTGGCGGGCAACGGTCAGTCCGAGCTTTTGGAGGCCATCTCGGGCATGCGCCGGGCAGTCAGCGGTACGATCGATCTCAACGGCCAGACAACGGATGTGACGGGGCATCGTGATCCGGCCGGGCTTCGCAAGCTGGGTCTCGCGCATGTGCCGGAAGACCGTCATCACATGGGGCTGGTGTTGAAATTCGAGGAATCGGAAAATTCCATCCTTGGTTATCACGACGATCCGAAATATGGCCGCGCCGGGCTTCTCGACGTCAACGCGATCCGGATCGACGCGCAGAAGAAGATGGAACAATATGACATAAGACCGCCGAACCCGAGACTGAAGACCGCCAATTTCTCCGGCGGCAACCAGCAGAAGATCGTGCTGTCGCGGGAAATGGAGCGCAATCCCGACGTGCTGCTGATCGGCCAACCGACCCGTGGCGTCGATGTCGGCGCGATCGAGTTCATCCACAAACGGATCATCGAGATGCGCGACGCCGGCAAGGCGATCCTTCTCGTATCGGTCGAGCTGGACGAAATCCGTTCGCTGGCCGACCGTGTTCTGGTGATGTTTGCCGGCCGTGTCGTTGGCGAGCGCACTCCCGAAACGCCGGAAGGCGAAATTGGTCTGCTGATGGCCGGTGTCGAAGAAAAACTGGAGGCAGCGGAATGAGCGCGCCCTTTGCAAAATTGCCGAACTGGGCGGAATATGGGCTGATCCCGCTGATCAACCTGATCGTGGCCTTCCTGATTTCCGGGCTGGTCGTGGTTTTCGCCGGCGAAAATCCCATCAGGGCCGCCGCCCTGATGGTGACGGGCGCATTCGGATCGGGCGAGGGTATCGGCTACACGCTGTTCTACGCTACCAACTTTATCTTCGCGGGACTCGCGGTGGCGGTGGCCTTTCATTCCGGGCTGTTCAACATCGGTGTCGAGGGACAGGCCTATATCGGCGGCATCGGCGTTGCCGCGGCCTGTCTGATGTTCGACAACACGCTGCCCTGGTATGTGGTATTCCCGCTGGCGGTCGCCGGGAGTGCCGCCATGGGCGCGCTCTGGGCGCTGGTGCCAGCCTGGCTGCAGGCCTATCGCGGCAGCCATATCGTCATCACCACGATCATGTTCAACTATATCGCCAATTCGCTGATGCTGTGGATGCTGATCCATGTCTACAAGCCCATGGGTTCAATGGCGGCGCAGTCGCGGACGTTCGGTCCCGGCGGACAATTGCCGAAGCTCGACTGGCTGCTGGCGATGTTCGGGCTCGACAATCGCAATTCACCGTTCAATCTTTCGTTCCTGCTGGCGCTTCTGGCAGCCTTCCTCGTCTGGGTGCTGATCTGGCGCACGCGGCTGGGCTATGAGTTGAGAACCATGGGGCATTCGCCTGGGGCAGCCCGCTATGCCGGCATTTTCGAGAAGCGGATCATCATCGTCACCATGCTGATTTCGGGCGCACTTGCCGGCATGCTGGCAATCAACTCGATCATGGGCGACCAGTTCCGCATCCAGCAGGAATTCGTGGCCGGAGCCGGCTTCGTCGGCATCGCGGTCGCCCTGATGGGTCGTTCGCATCCGGTGGGTATCGTGCTCGCCTCGATCCTGTTCGGCATGCTCTACCAGGGCGGCGCCGAAATCGCCTTCGACATGCCCAATATTTCGCGCGACATGATCGTGGTCATCCAGGGCCTCGTCATCCTTTTTGCCGGCGCGCTCGAAAACATGTTCCGGCCTTCGATCGTGGCGATTTTCGCACGGATGCGAAATGCCGGCGCGACGTCAACCAGTGCTGCGGGAGCCTGAGCCATGGACAATATCGATCTCTATGTCTCGATCATCCAGGGCACGATCCGCACCTCGGTGCCGCTGATCCTGACCGCTCTTGCCGGGCTCTATGCCGAGCGTTCCGGTGTCGTCGACATCGGTCTTGAAGGCAAACTGCTGGCGGCGGCTTTCGCCGGCGCCTCGGCTGCCGCCGTCACCGGTTCTGCCATCATGGGCATCGTCGCGGCAATTGCCTGCGCGATGATGTTCTCGGCCGTGCACGGCTATGCCTCGATCTCCCAGCGCGGCAATCAGGTTGTGTCGGGCACGGCGATCAATTTCGTTGCCATGGGCGCGACGGTCATCATCGGCAATGCCTGGTTCAACATGGCTGGCCGCACGCCGTCGCTCGGACCGGGCGCCAAGCTCGAAACCATCACGCTGCCCTTCGCCGACGCGCTGATGTCGGTGCCGGTGATCGGAGTCCTTTATTCCAGGATCCTTTCGGGGCATTTCCTGCTGACCTATTTCGCCTATGCGATGATCCCCGCCACCTGGTGGATTCTCTATCGCACGCGCTTTGGCCTCAGGCTTCGCGCGGTGGGTGAAAACCCCGGTGCGGTGGATACAGCGGGCATCTCCGTCGTCAGGCTTCGCTACATGGCAGTGCTGCTCGGCGGTGTGTTCGTGGGGCTCGCAGGCGCGTTCATGTCGATGGCGGTCAGCGCCGGCTTCACCAAGGGCATGTCGGCCGGCAAGGGCTTCATCGCGCTTGCGGCGCTGGTGTTCGCCAACTGGAAACCGAAGAACATCCTGTTCACCTGCCTGCTGTTCGGCTTCCTCGATTCGCTGTCCATCGCCTACCAGGGCAAGGCCATCCCCTTTATCGGCGAAATCCCGGTGCAGCTCTGGACGGCGTTGCCCTATATCCTGACCGTCGTGTTGCTAGCGGGTTTCATTGGCAAGGCCATCCCACCCAGGGCGGCCGGCACACCCTATGTGAAGGAACGTTGAGAATGTCGACCGAACAACTGTTCGAAGCCGCCCGTGAAGCGATGGCGCTGTGTTATGCACCCTATTCGAAATTTCCGGTCGGGGCGGCGATCCGCGCCGATGACGGCAGGATCTATAAGGGCGCCAATATCGAGAACCTCGCCTTCCCTCAAGGGTGGTGCGCCGAATGCACCGCGATTGGCGCGATGGTCATGGGCGGCGGCAAGAAGATCGTCGAGATCGCGGTGATCGCCGAGAAAATGGCCCTCTGCCCGCCCTGCGGCGGCTGCCGCCAGAAGATCGCCGAATTCGCCGACCGCAACACGAAGATCTATCTTTGCGACGAGGCTGGAATCGGCAAGACCATGACGATGGACGAACTTCTGCCCTTCAGCTTCGCGACCGACACGATCGACAAGGGCTGATCGATGCTGCCGCAGGAAGTCATCTACGCCAAGCGCAACAGGGAAATCCTGCCGCCGGCGGAAATCTATCAATTCATCAAGGCGCTGGCGGAAAACCGCATCTCCGAAGGCCAGGTCGCGGCATTCGCCATGGCCGTGTGGTTCAATGGCATGAGCCGTGACGAGACCGTGGCGCTGACGCTGGCCATGCGAGATTCGGGCGATGTGCTCTCCTGGCCTGATATCGGCAAGCCGGTCGGCGACAAGCATTCGACCGGTGGCGTCGGCGACAATGTCTCGCTGATGCTGGCGCCGATCGTCGCCGCCTGCGGCGTGGCCGTGCCGATGATCTCCGGGCGCGGTCTCGGGCATACCGGCGGCACGCTCGACAAGCTCGAATCCATACCGGGCTACGACCCCTTCCCCTCGGCGGAAAAATTCCGCGATGTGGTCACTGCCGTCGGCTGTGCGATCGTCGGCCAGACCGGCCGGATCGCGCCCGCCGACAAGCGGCTCTATGCAATCCGCGACGTCACGGCGACGGTCGATTCCGTGCCGCTGATCACCGGTTCGATCCTGTCCAAGAAGCTTGCCGCCGGGCTGCAAACGCTGATCATGGATGTGAAGACCGGCAATGGTGCTTTCATGCAAAGCATGCAGGACGCCGAGATCCTGGCTCGTTCGATCGTCGATGTCGCCAACGGAGCGGGTGTGAAGACCTCTGCGCTGATCACCGACATGAACGAGCCGCTCGCCGACTGCGCCGGCAATGCCGTCGAGATCGCCCATGCGATGGAATTCCTGCAAGGCGGCAAGGCCGGCACACGCGTGCACGAGATCGTCATGGCTTTTGCCGCCCATATGCTGGTCAATGCCGGAGTGGAGACGGATCTTTCGGCTGCGGAGGCGCGCACAACGCAAGCGTTGTCGAGCGGCAAGGCGCTTGAGGTGTTCGCCCGGATGGTGCAGGCGATGGGCGGACCATCGGACTTCGCGGAGAACTGGAAGAACCACCTGCCACCGGCGCCGGTGATCAGGTCGATCGCCGCGCCGAAAGCCGGATATATTGCAGCGTTCAGGACACGCGAGATCGGGCTGGCGGTGATTGGTCTGGGTGGGGGACGCCTGCGCCCGGAAGATGGCGTCGACCACCGGACCGGTTTCAGTGGCATCTTGCCCAGGGGCAGTGCTGTCGGCACCGGCGAGCCGATCGCGTTCGTGCATGCGGCCGATGACAATGCCGCTGAAAAAGCGGCTGCGAACTATCTGGACTGTGTCGAGATTTCCGACGTACCGGTCGAGCGCGCCGCGGTGATCCTAAAGCTCGTCAGTTGACGAGGCGCATTTCATCGTTCTCGGCGGAGTAGGACGAAAGCTTCTTCATGAAGCTCATGCCGATCAGCGGGAATTGCAACTGCTTGCCGCGGACAACGAGCGCATCGACGTTGCGGACCTGCACCGTGCCGATCTCGACGGATTTCAGGATCACGCGCGCGGCCTTCACCTTGCCGTTCGCTGTCATCACCTCATAGCGGAAACGCAGGTCGTTGCCGCCATAGCCGAGGCTGCGCGCATCGGCCTCATTCATTGTCACGAAGGTGGCGCCTGTATCGACCATGGCCTGCAACGACTTGCCGTTCATCCGGAACTTGCCTTCGAAATGGCCGGCGTCGTTGGATTTGAGGACATATATCCTGCCATCCTGATAGGAAACGTTCATGACCGAAGGTCTGTCGGCGTCCTCGGACTTCAGGATCCCGGTCTTTGAGACCATGGTCGGCACGTTGATTGCCACGACGATTACCGACGACCAGATGAGAAGTGCGCGTCCGATCATGACCTAGGGCCTCCTGTTCACCGGAGAAGGATAGGACGAATTCCTGATCGAAATGTAAAAAAGAAGGACGCAGAATGCGTCCTTCCCCGTCAGTTTGTATAATAAGTTAATAACATATTACTTCGTTCCGTACATCCGGTCGCCCGCATCACCAAGTCCAGGCACAATGTAGCCCTTTTCATTGAGGTGACTGTCGATCGAGGCAGTATAGATGCGGACATCCGGGTGAAAGGCATGGAAATTCTTGATTCCCTCTGGTGCGGCCAGCAGGCAGAGAAAGCGGATATTCTTTGCGCCACGCTCTTTTAACTTGTCTATCGCGGCAATAGATGAATTTCCGGTTGCAAGCATGGGATCGACGACGATCACCAGCCGCTCGTCTATATCCTCCGGCGCCTTGAAATAATACTCGACCGGCCGCAACGTTTCATGGTCGCGATAGACGCCGATGTGCGAGACGCGTGCGGAAGGCACGAGATCCAGCATGCCCTCAAGCAGACCGTTTCCTGCGCGCAGGATCGAGGCGAAGACCAGTTTCTTGCCTTCGAGGATTGGCGACTTCATAGCCATTATCGGCGTCTCGATGTCTTCATAGGTGAGTTCGAGATCGCGCGTCACCTCATAACAGAGCAGTGTCGAAATCTCGCGCAGCAGCCGGCGGAAGCCCGCAGTCGAGGTTTCCTTCTTGCGCATGATCGTCAGCTTGTGCTGCACCAGCGGGTGATTGATGACGGTGACGCCTTCCATCGGAAAACCTTCCTGAATACTGATCCAATCGCCGAGTTTTTCCACGATGGACGGTTCGCCGCAAGCGCCCATTTCAGTTTCAGCGGATCATCCCCATCAAAGCCGGATAATCACAGGGCCTGAATCCGCGGTCAGAGGAAGCTGCGACCATGTTTTCCCGGTGTGATCGCCAGATGCGCGGCAACCGTTTCGCCGATATCCGCGAAGCTTCCGAGTATTCCGCGATCCCCCGGCGCGATTGCCGGACCGAAGGCCAGCGCCGGCACGCGTTCACGCGTGTGGTCGGTGCCGCGCCACGTCGGATCGCAGCCATGGTCTGCGGTCAGGATCACCATATCATCGAGCCGCATCTTGCGGGCGATTTCCGGCAGCCGCCGGTCAAAGGCCTCGAGGGCGGCCGCGTAGCCGGGCACATCGCGGCGATGGCCGTAAAGCATGTCGAAATCGACGAAATTGGTAAACACCAGATCGCCGTCCCCCGCTTGCTCCATGGCGCCAAGCGTCGCATCGAACAGCGCCATATTGCCGTTGGCCTTGGTCAGGGTCGAAATCCCCTGATGGGCGAAGATGTCGCCGATCTTGCCGACCGCGTGGACGCTATGGTCTTCCGCCACCAGCCGGTCGAGCAATGTCGGTTCGGGAGGCGGCACCGAGAAATCGCGGCGATTGCCGGTACGCTCGAAATTGTCGCGGGACGTACCGACGAACGGCCGGGCGATGACGCGGCCGATGTTGAGTGGATCGAGGATGGTGCGGACGTCCTGGCACATGGCGATCAGCCGGTCGAGGCCGAATGTCCGTTCATGCGCCGCGATCTGGAAAACCGAGTCCGAGGACGTGTAGCAGATCGGCTTGCCGGTCTTCATATGCTCCTCGCCCAGTTTGGCGATCACCTCCGTGCCGGACGCATGGCAGTTGCCGAGGATGCCGGGCAGTTCGCAGACCTGGCAGATTTGCGCGACCAGTTCCGGTGAAAAGGCCTCGTCTCCTGCGGGGAAATAGCCCCAGTCGAACATCACCGGCGTGCCGGCGATTTCCCAATGTCCCGATGGTGTATCCTTGCCGCGCGATATCTCGGTGACTGCAGCATAGGCGCCGATGACCTTGCCGGGGATCTCCATGCCGTCCGGAACCGACCCCGATGCAAGCCTGTGCGCATGGATCAGGCCGAGGCTTGAGAGATTGGGGACCTGCAAGCGGCCTGCGCGCAGGCCGTTCCGGTCACCGGCTCCAGCAGCGCAGAACTCGGCGATATGCCCAAGCGTATTGGCGCCGAGATCGCCGTAATGCCCGGCGTCCGGCGCACCGCCGATACCGAAGGAGTCGAGCACGAAAAGAAAGGCGCGCGCCATGAATGGGCCTCAAGCTGAACAAGCGATGGCACCAGCCATCAACGCATCAAGTAAGCCCCGCGCGATCTATTTGCAATCGGTCAGGAGCAGTCGATGCAGGGGATATCTTCGCTGAGCCGCTGACGATAGTAGAAGTCGCGGGAAAGCGTGATGGATCGCGCGTCACGGGCGACACCCGCGCCGGAACTGAGGAACAGCAGCAGGGTATGCGGGACTGAGATCTCCGAATGGACCAGGAAGCTGGATGGGGTTTTCAGGTCGTCCGGGACGGTCACCGCGCTGCCCTTGACATAGGGGGCATTGCCGGCTTGGTTCCAGGACCACAGCACTTTCGCATTGCCGGCGCTGTCGATGGTGATGCCGCTGATCTTGAGCTTGAGGCCGGTTGCCGTGTGCGGGGCGATGGTGGCTTCAACCGTGTCTATCATCTCGTTCAGGAATGTCTTGTCGACCGTTGATTGTCGTGCCACGATGTCGGCAACCGTGCCGGCAGCCTTGAGCACCTTGCCTGCGGAGTTGTACCCTTCGGTGATTTCGAATGAGCTGACATAGATCGCGATAAGGATCGGGGCAAGAAAGGCGAATTCCACCGCACTGGCGCCGGAGCGGTCCGGCAGCAGCCGCGCGAGCCGATCCTTCATTCGTATGAGACTGGCTCTCAAAACGCGCATCGCCGCTTCACTCCTCAAGTTCAGGACCTCAGTATTTTTCATTCTGGAACGCCGATGTCGACACGATGAGATAGTCCGTGGGGATGATCTTGTTGGCCGGCCTGATATTGGTGAGATAGGGCCGGACCAGATCGGTCATGACCTGCCAGCGATAATAGGCTCGCACCATGTTCTTGGTCTCCGGTCCCCCCGGCGCATAGGCGAATTCCGATGTGTCGAGATCAGACGTGGCGGCACTCGACAGGCGCGGGATATCCTTGGGCATATCGGCGAAAGTGGTGAATTGCCGTACGTCCAGGTAGAGTTTTGCCGGCGTCGCGGCCTCAGTTGATGAGCACATGCGCAGAATGGCGATTTCCGCGCAGAACGCCTCGCGAAATTCGGATTCCGTCATATCCGTCGGCTTGCCAAGCCCAAAGGTGATTTCGCCGGTGCGGATCTTGCGGGACATCGTATCGACCGCATTGGCCATCAGCTGTTCGCCGGTGAATGCCAGAAATGTCTCGAAGGTCGCAAAGATCAGCATCAGAAACGGTATCGCGAGCAGCGCGAATTCGATCGCGGCCGCCCCATCTCGGCTTTTGCGAAACCGAGAGAGCAAAGTCCATCGCTTGTCGGTGCGGGTCATGGCCCCTGCCATAGAATTCGCCTATCCATTGGATAATTAGGAACTTCTACCGCACAACACTTAAGTCCGGGTTTGGATGGGCGGGACAATTCGAATGGAATTGTAAACCGATTTTTAAGGGGTCAGTTTGGCGGGGTCAGCGCCTGATGCTCCTCGCATGCGGGCGTGCATGAATAGACGGTGCGGACTGTCTGGCGGAAGAGCCGCAGCGTATTGCCCTCGTCGATGGAAACGAGCACGCGCTCGTCGAGCAGCGCGTTGCCGTCCGCATCAAGCAGAACCAGATTTGTGGTGCCGAAAGCCTTGCCGGTCAGCACGATCGTCTGTGAATCGGCAACCGTGGCATCCGCGACATTGGCGTTGCCAACGATAACTTTCGATACGGGACGATCGAGCTTCAGCACCTTCGCATGATTGAGAAAAACGCGCATCAGGCCGTCTTCATCCGCCCGCGACGACTGTGTGCCGGCCAGCATCATCAGCGCCGCGATCGTCAGTACGATTGCGGATACGTATGCTCTTCTGACGGACGTCAACATCGGCATGACATTAATCCAGGTGCGATTTGCTGAACGAAGAATGGACAAGATTGATGAATGAACGCTTAAGATCGTCGTGATTTTCTTCAGCCGTTAAAGAACCAGGAAAGAAATGAGGGGAAACTGCCCTTCCAGCCCGCCCGGATTGAACCAGTCTGGCATATCTTTCGGAAACTGGCTGGCGTATGTCGCCGGAATTCAGACCGGCCAATTGTCGCAAGAGGGGGCGGGCGCAGATTTCAAGCCACTGTAATGCTTAGGAAATCCTGTATTCCATAAGAATTGAGCAATGCATTTACCGAAAGATTCACTACATTGGAGGCTTCCCGACCGTTAATTGGAAATTAACTCCCTTTCTTAAGGCGGATGCAACGACCCCCTCTGTAGTCTCAACTCATCCGATCCAACGGCACAGTTGGCGGAAGTGCTGATGTACCTAACAAGGAGACAACGATGTCCGCGATTTTCGCACGCTTCATGAAAGATGAGTCCGGCGCTACCGCCATTGAATACGGCCTCATTGCAGCCCTGATCTCTGTAGCCCTCATCACCGGTGCGACTGCACTTGGTAACGCCCTCAACAAGCAGTTCAATACGCTGTCGACCAAGCTGAACGTGAGTTGATATCAACTACATACTCTTCGGAATGCCTGCATTCTGAATGGCCAACAGTAAGGTTCGTCCCACAAGGGCGGACCTTGTTTTTTGCCGGTTCCCGGGCTGGGCCATCACTTTAACAGTTCATCAACCACAGATTTATTTTCGCGAATTTAGAACCGCTTAAATGTTTATGATGCATATATTGCAGCATGAGAATGAACGGATTTTGACGGGGAACCAGGTGGGGATGATATGATCTTCAGAAGACTGCTTAAAGCCAGGGATGGCGCGACAGCGATCGAATACGGCCTCATCAGCGCCATCATGGCGGTCGCCCTGCTTTCCGGCTTCGGCGCGTTCAGCAACGCTCTCAACACCCAGTTCACCTATCTCGCGGGACTGATCAATTACTAGGACAATAACGTGATCGAGGCAGGAAGGCGAAAACCATGGTGACAGCGGCAATCCTAGTTGTTTTTCCATTGTGCATGGCAATGGCTGCCTTCAGCGACCTCCTGACCATGACGATCCCGAACCGGCTGTCCGTTGTTCTCCTGGCAAGTTTCCTCTGCATCGCGCCGCTGGCCGGTCTGTCGCTTCATGACATGTTGCTGCATTTTGGTGCCGGCGCCGCGGTATTCGCCTTCTGCTTCGTGCTTTTCGCGCTTAACATCATGGGCGGCGGCGACGCCAAAATCCTGACCGCAAGTGCGGTGTGGTTCGGCTTCAATGATACGCTGACGCTCTACATTGCCTATGTGTCTGTACTGGGCGGGTTCTTGAGCATTTTCATTCTGATGATTCGCGCCAACTACGATCTCATCCTGGTGTCGCGCCTCCCAGTGCCGCAAACCATGCTGCATGCGAAAAAGGTGCCCTATGGCATCGCTATCGGGGCGGCGGCTCTGCTGGCCTATCCATCCTCGCCGCTTGTGCAGGCGCTCCTGGCCGCACTTTAAAAGAGAAACCGCAGCACCGCGCCGCGTTCACGGCATTTATTTATAATTAACTATAACTGTAAGCAGTCCGTTAACCTTAATTACACCAATTCCTGACCATCCTGCGCAATGAAATTCTTTCAGAACGCAGGGATCACGGAATGAAGCCCGCCCGACTCATCATATTGTCCGTTGCTCTCGTGGCTGCCGGTGGCGCCGCATTCCTGGCGATGAACCTGACCGGCACACAGACGGTTGTCCAGATGCAATCGGAAACCGTCGTCAAGAAGGAACCGGTGATCGATGTGCTCGTCGCTTCGGCCAACCTGCCAGTCGGCTCGCGATTGTCGGAGGATTCGATGCGCTGGGCCGGCTGGCCGGAAGGATCGATCGTCGATGGCTTCATCACTTCGCAGAGCCGCCCCGAAGCAATCACCGAACTAAAGAACGCGATCGTCCGCCTGCCGATCTTCGAGGGCGAGCCGATCCGCGGCGAGAAGATCGCCGATCCAGGCAACGCCGTCATGTCATCGCTGCTGCCTTCCGGAAAACGCGCGGTCGCGACCGAGATATCGGTGTCCACCAGCGCCGGCGGCTTCATCCTGCCGAATGATCGGGTCGACGTGATCATGGTCAGGAAAGAAGATGACGGCACGTTTTCGACGGAAACCATCCTGAATAATATTCGCGTCCTGGCGATCGACCAGGAAATCCAGGAGAAAGAAGAGGGACAGAAGACCGTCGTGGGTACGACCGCGACCCTGGAACTGTCTCCCGACCAGTCGAAGGTCATCGTCGTCGCCCAGCAGATGGCCGAGCGCCTGACGCTTGCACTCCGCTCGGTCGCGGATGCGCAGGAGCCGGATTCGGTGCTGGCCAAGCATCTTCTGTCCGGAGATTCCGGCACCCCATCGATCCAGGTGATCAAATCCGGTGTGATCCAGAAGATGAACGATACTGCCCCCAATTCAAGTCAGAGCCAGTAACGGGAATGAGGACGTGACCATGGCAAACCGCAAATTCCTCCTTCCGCTCACTACAACGCTCAGCCTTTCTCTGGCCATCGCGGGTGCGCCCGGCTTTGACCGCCCGTTCGGCTTCGGTCCTTCCGAAGCAAAGGCCTCGCAGGCGATCTACAAGATCTCCCAGGTCGGCCCGGGCGTCAGCAAGAATATCAAACTGGGTCTGAACAAGGCGATCGTCATCGACCTGCCGGTGGACGCCCACGACATCATGGTGGCCGACCCGGAAATTGCCGATGCGGTGACGCGAACATCCACGCGCCTCTATGTCTTCGGCAAGACCGTCGGGCAGACCAACGTCTTCATCTTCGGCGCCAATGGTGAAGAGCTGGTGACGATCGACCTGGTGGTCGAACGCGACATCACCACCCTGCAGACGCAGTTGAAGCGTTTCATACCGGATTCCGACATCACCGTGGAAATCATCTCCGACAACATCGTTCTGACCGGTTCGGTCCGGACCCCGCAGGATGCCGCGCAGGCCGAGAAGCTGGCGCAGATCTTCGTCACGGGTGGTGAAGCCACGACGAGAAACGTCACCGCATCCGCTTCGTCGGCGACCGGCGATGCCACCGTCGGTCTGTTCAACGAAGACCGGCAGGCGTCTACGATCGTCAACATGCTGACGATCGAGGCGGAGGACCAGGTAACCCTCAAGGTCACGGTCGCGGAAGTCAGCCGGCAGGTCATGAAGCAGTTGGGCTTCAACGGTTCCATCGCCGGAGACAGCGGCGCAATCAGCTTCCAGAATCCGACCAATCTCGGCGCATCCACCGACTGGTTCACGGGCAACCGGCTTGCCGGCACGCTTGGCGGCTTTGATATTTCGACCTATGTCAACGCAATGGAGCAGGCAGGCGTCATGCGGACGCTCGCCGAACCGAGCTTGACGGCGATATCCGGTCAACAGGCCAATTTCTATGTCGGCGGCGAATTCCGGCTTGCATCGGGGCAGGATATCACGGTCGATGACAAGACCGGGCGGAAGACGGTTACCCGGGAGAATCAGTCGGTCGAATACGGCATTCGACTGAATTTCAAACCTGTGGTGCTCTCGCCCGGCCGCATCTCCCTCAACATCGAGACGGATGTCTCGGAGCCGACGTTCGAAGGCGCCTTCACAACCATCGGCCATCCTGACGTGCCTGGCGTAACCTATCTCGGCATCCGCAAGCGCGAGGCCTCGACAACTGTCGAGCTTCCCTCCGGCGGCTCGATCGTGATCGCCGGCCTGGTCCGTGACGATATCCGCCAGGCGACATCCGGTCTGCCGGCGCTGATGAAACTGCCGATACTCGGTTCGCTGTTCCGCTCCAAGGATTTCCAGCGCAACGAAACCGAACTGGTGATCATCGCGACGCCTTATCTGGTGCGCCCGGTGGAGCGCTCGAAGCTCGCCCGCCCGGATGACAATTTCAATCCCGAAGGCGACGTCGCCATGTATTTCCTGAACCGCGTCAACAAGGTCTATGGCCGGCGCGACACCAACAAAACGCCGGGCCGCTACAATGGCACCATCGGCTTCATCTACAAGTGAGGGGGAAGATATGTTGAACACCAAAGCGACAATTCCCCATTCGGCATCACACGCCCGGGGGCTGACTAAGCTCGCCGGCATGGTGGCGGTGGTGGTGGCCGGCTCGTTGCTGAGCGGCTGCGGCGCGGCGCGGCCCGATCGGCAGACGACAAGTTCCGTTCCCGACGACTACCGCACACGACACGCCATTTCGCTGGCCGAGGCCGAACACAGCCTCGATGTTCCCATCGGTTCGGGCGAACAGAAGCTGACGCCGGCGACACGTGATCTGATCAAGGGGTTTGCCCAGGATTACGCGGCCCTGTCGAAGGGTATGATTCGAATTGGCGTGCCGATGAATGCGGCAAATTCCGCTGCGGCCAACAGTGTACGTTCCGAAATCCGCCGCGTGCTGATTGATGCAGGCGTGTCGTCCTCGCGAATCGTCCAGACGAACTACAACTCGCAAACTGCCGATGCTTCGGCGCCTGTCAGGTTGACCTTCGTCGCCGTGACTGCGGTCACCGATGAATGCGGCCAATGGCCCACCGATCTCACCGGCGAGAGCGTCACCAAGAACACAAACTACGAGAATTTCGGCTGCGCCACGCAACAGAACCTCGCCGCGCAGATCTCCAATCCTACCGATCTGGTCGGACCGCGTGGCATGACGCCGATCGACGCGACAAACCGCGCGGCGGTTATCACAACCTATCGGGAAGCACCCACCCAGTGATTCATTGAAAGTCCAAGGTCATGAATGCAGTCGAATATGGAATCAACAAGGGCGAGGACGAACCGGCGGCCGAAATCCAGACGCGCCCCGGCGATCTCGACCAATTGCGTCCGCTGCCGCGTATTTCCATACATGCCTTCTGCGAAACCGAGGGCATGTATGGACTGATGGAAAAGCTGGCGCAGGACCGGCGCATGGCGAAGGTCAGCTTCCGCATCAATCAGGGAAGCATTCAGGCCGCCGCCAACATGTTTTCCTCCACGCCGACGCCGAACCTGATCCTGCTGGAAACCGCCGCCGCTCCCCGCGACATCATGGGTGAACTCGCCCCGCTTGCCGAGGTCTGCGACCCGACGACCAAGGTGGTGATCATCGGCCGCCATAACGATATTCCGCTTTATCGCGATCTGATCCGCAACGGCGTTTCGGAATATATGGTGGCGCCGGTATCTCTCGGCGACGTCATCGCGGCAATCTCCTCCATCTTCGTCGATCCGGAAGCCGAACCGCTGGGAAGGTCGATCGCCTTCATCGGCGCCAAGGGTGGGGTCGGTTCATCGACGATCGCACACAACGTTGCCTGGGGCATTTCCTCGCTGTTCGCGCAGGAAGTCATCCTCGCCGATCTGGACCTTGCCTATGGCACCGCCAATATCGATTTCGACCAGGATCCCGCACAGGGAATTGCCGAGGCGGTGTTCTCCCCCGAGCGGCTGGACGAAGTATTCCTCGACCGTCTGCTGACCAAATGCTCGGAGCATCTGTCGCTGCTCGCCGCACCGTCATTGCTCGATCGCGCCTATGATTTCGATCGCATGGCGTTCCAGCCCGTCCTCGAAGTCCTGCAGCGCGCCGCGCCGATCAGCGTGCTCGACGTGCCGCATGCCTGGAATGAATGGACCCGCTCGCTGCTTGCCGATGTCGACGAGGTGGTGATTTGTGCCGCACCCGATCTCGCAAATCTCCGCAATGCCAAGAATATGTTCGATCAATTGCGGAAACTCCGTCCGAACGACAAGGGGCCGCATCTGATCCTCAATCAGGTCGGTCTTCCCAAGCGGCCGGAAATCCTGCCCAACGACTTTTGCGAGCCGCTGGAAATCCAGCCGACCGCGATCATACCATTCGATACCCAGCTTTTCGGTGCGGCGGCGAATTCCGGGCGGATGATCGGAGAGATGGACGGGAAATCGCCGGTAGCGGAGATCATGTCGCAGATCGCTCATATCGTCACCGGCCGCGCGACGGTGAAGAAGGCGAAGAAGAGCGGGCTTGGCGGAATTCTCGGCAAGCTCGGCAAGAAGTGAAGTTAGAGTAGGACGGAGCGGTAAAGCCGATGTTTGGCAAACGTGGAAATGAAGGCACAGGCAGGTCGGGCGGCACCACCGTCATGGCACCGCCGCCGACAGCAACGATTCAGCCGCCGCCGCTCGCGCCCGCGCATGTGCCGGTCCTGCAGGAACCGGCGCGGGAAACGCAATCGATCCGCACGCAGGCGGCACCCCAGCCTGCCCGCCGCAAGGTCGCGCGTTCGGAAGACTATTACGACACCAAGACACAGGTGTTCTCGGCGCTGATCGACACGATCGATCTTTCCCAGCTCTCCAAGCTCGATTCCGAGAGCGCGCGCGAGGAAATTCGCGATATCGTCAACGATATCATCACGATCAAGAATTTCGCGATGTCGATCTCCGAGCAGGAAGAACTGCTCGACGACATCTGCAACGACGTGCTTGGTTTTGGTCCGCTCGAGCCCTTGCTGGCGCGCGACGACATTTCCGACATCATGGTCAACGGCGCCGGGCAGACTTTCATCGAAGTGGGCGGTAAGATCGAGGAAAGCGAGATCCGCTTCCGCGACAATTCCCAGCTGTTGTCGATCTGCCAGCGCATCGTCAGCCAGGTCGGCCGCCGTGTCGACGAATCGTCGCCGATCTGCGACGCGCGCCTGCCAGATGGCAGCCGCGTCAACGTCATTGCCCCGCCGCTCGCCATCGATGGCGCGGCCCTGACCATTCGTAAATTCAAGAAGGACAAGCTGACGCTCGATCAGCTCGTGAAATTCGGCTCGATCACCCAGGAGGGTGCGACCCTGCTGCAGATCATCGGCCGCGTCCGCTGCAACATCGTCGTCTCGGGCGGTACGGGTTCGGGCAAGACCACGCTGCTCAACTGCCTGACGCGCTATATCGATCTTTCCGAACGCATCATCACCTGCGAAGACTCGGCCGAACTTCAGCTGCAGCAGCCGCACGTGGTCCGCCTCGAAACCCGCCCGCCGAATATCGAAGGCGAAGGCGAGGTGACGATGCGTGAACTCGTCAAGAACTGCCTGCGCATGCGGCCCGAACGCATCATCGTCGGTGAAGTGCGCGGACCGGAGGTCTTCGACCTTTTGCAGGCGATGAATACCGGTCACGACGGCTCGATGGGCACGATCCACTCCAACAGCCCGCGCGAATGCCTGAGCCGTATCGAAGCAATGATCGCCATGGGCGGTTTCACGCTGCCGGCCAAGACCGTGCGCGAAATCGTTGCCGGCTCCATCGATATCATCGTCCAGGCAGCGCGCCTGCGCGACGGTTCGCGCCGCATCACCCACATCACCGAAGTCATCGGCATGGAAGGCGATGTGATCATCACGCAGGATCTGATGCGGTTCGAGATGGATGGCGAAGATGCCAACGGCAAGATCATCGGCCGGCACAAATCCGCCGGTATCGGCAAGCCGCATTTCTGGGATCGCGCCCGCTATTTCAACGAGGAAAAGCGGCTGGCCCAGACGATGGACGAAATGGAAGCCAAATCCAAGTAGCGGATTGGCAGGAAAGGCTCTGAGATGTTCGGTCTGGATTTGACAGTGATCGCGATCATCGCGCTGGCCGGCATCTCGGCGGCGGCGGTGAGCTATGGCGTGTTGTTCTCGCGGATCGAAACCGAGAAAAAGACCCAGAGCCGTGTCAACAAGGTCGCTGCGGCCGAAACCGACCGCATCAAGATCAAGGCATCGCGGGACCGCCTGTCCGAAATGACCAAGCGACGCAAATCCGTGCAGGATTCGCTTAAAGAGCTTGAGAAGAAGCAGGCCGAGGCCAGCAAAAGAAAGGCGGTCACTCTGAAGGCCAGGATTGCCCAGGCCGGCCTGCGCTTCAGCGAAACCCAGTTCTATATCGTCAGCGCGACCCTGGCGCTGGGCATTTTTGTCGTCTGTTTTCTGGCTGGAATGCCGATTTTCCTGGTGCTGGGCATTGCCTTCATTGTCGGCGCCGGCCTGCCGCGCTTCTTCGTGAGCTTCATGCTGAACCGCCGGATGAAGAAGTTTCTCGGCGAAATGCCGAATGCACTCGATGTCATGGTGCGCTCCATCAAGTCCGGCCTGCCGCTCAACGACGCGATCCGGCTGATCGCATCCGAAGCCAAGGATCCGGTGAAGTCGGAATTCCGCAAAGTGGTGGAATCCCAGCAGATGGGGCTTTCGGTGCCCGAAGCGGTCTCCAGGATGTACCTCAGCGTGCCGCTTCAGGAGGTAAACTTCTTCGCGGTCGTCATTACCATCCAGGCGCAGGCAGGCGGCAATCTTTCCGAAGCGCTCGGCAATCTGTCGCGCGTGCTTCGCGACCGAAGGAAGATGAAGTCCAAGGTCACAGCGCTCTCCATGGAAGCCAAGGCCTCCGCCTATATTATCGGCGCGCTGCCGTTTATCGTGGCGACCCTGGTCTACCTGACATCGCCGCAATACATGATGATCCTGTTCACCGATCCTCGCGGCCATCTGATCATGGGTGCATCGGCCGTCTGGATGTCGATCGGCATCTTCGTCATGCGCAACATGATCAACTTCGATATTTGATGGGTTGGAACAATGAACGGTGACCTTGTAACCACACTGACCAATCCGACCGTCATTCTCGCCGGCCTGGTGGCTATTGCGGTGTTCGCGACGATCTATAGCCTTATCCTCCCCTATTTCGATTCCGGAGGGCTCGATAAGCGGATGAAATCGGTGACCACCGAGCGTGATCAGATCCGCGGCCGGGAACGCGCCCGGCTGAATGCCGACACGTCCGGCAAGGCCACCCTTCGCCATCAGAACAACACCTCGATCCGGCAGGTCGTCGAGCGTCTGAACCTGCGCGAAGCGCTGGTCGATGCCGGAACGGTCGATAAACTCAGGGCGGCCGGCTTCCGTTCGCAGAATGCGCTCAACACCTTCCTGTTCGCTCGATTTTTCCTGCCTTTCGTGTTTCTCGCCGCCGCCTCGATCTACATTTTCCTGTTCGGCTATCTGGCAACACAGACGTTCATGGTTCGAATACTGACCGTCGTCGGTGTCGCCTATCTCGGTTTCTACGCTCCGAACATTTTCATTTCCAACAAGATCGGCAAGCGCCAGAAATCCATCAAGCGCGCCTGGCCCGATGCGCTCGACCTGATGCTGATCTGCGTCGAATCCGGTGTTTCGATCGAAGCCGCGATCAAGCGCGTCTCCGATGAAATGGCGCAAAGCTCGCCGGAACTCGCCGAGGAAATGGTGCTCACGAATGCCGAGCTTTCATTTCTGCAGGAGCGCCGGCAGGCCTATGAAAACCTCGCCAAACGCACCCAGCTCGATATCGTCCAGGCGGTGACGCAGGCGCTTATCCAGGCCGAACGCTATGGTACGCCGGTCGCCCAGGCGTTGCGCGTGCTCGCACAGGAAAGTCGCGACCAGCGCATGAACGAGGCTGAGAAGAAGGCCGCGGCACTGCCGCCGAAGCTGACGGTGCCAATGATCCTGTTCTTTCTTCCGGTGCTGATCGCCGTCATTCTGGGACCGGCGGGCATTCAGGTGTCGGACAAGTTCTGATGTGAGCGGGCTGGATCCAGCCCCCTCATCCGACCCACAGCCTGTCCTTGGGCTTGCCAAAGGCAAGTCCCGGGAGACCACCTTCTCGCCGGTGGGGAGAAGAGGGCCAGACAATCAGCACCGCTCGAAGGGCGCAGCCGGATAAGGGGCATTGGGGGAGATATCGAAAGAAGAACCGAGCCGGCTCAATTCGTATTCTTGGCGCGTTTGTCATCCGCGCTCGAAAGTTTCTGCCAGGAGTTCTCCTGGGTCAGCATGCCCTTGAGATAAGCGACGTTGGCCTCTGCCTGTTCGGCGGTCAGTTCCTGGCGGGCAATGTTCTCCGCCTCCTGGAAACGGCCCTGCAAGCCCACCACAAGCGCGAGATTCTGGCGGACGCGGCTGTCGGCGCCGGGCTGGTTGATCGCCGCCCGCATATAGGTCTCGGCCGTCTTCAGGTCGCGCGCCAGCAAATAGGACATGCCGAGATTGGACAGAACGGATGGTTCATTGGGTTTGATATCCAGCGCCTCGCGATACGCGGCGCGCGCCTCTGCCTGACGATCCATCTGGTCAAGGATCGCCCCCTGAGCCGATTTCAGCCGCCAGTCGGGCTGGTCCGGTGTCTGCGCCCGGCCGATGGCCGATAGCGCCTGTTCGAATTCGCCGGCACCGGCCAGTGATTTGCCATATGCAGCCAGCACATCGCGGTCGCTCGGATAGAGGATCGCCATTTGCCGCATGACGGCAAGTGCCTGGGCATTCTTGCCGGTCATCCGCAGCAGGGTCGCATAGTTCATTCCGGCGTTGCGATCCTTGGGATTGCGGGCATATTCGACGCCGGTCGTACGCGCGGCGGCAGCCAGTTCACCCTGGTTCATCGCTTCAATCGGTCGATTGAGCCTCGGGATCGAACTGGTGGTTTCCTTGCTCGTGGTCGAGCAGGAGCCGAGAAGCAGCGCCGCTGCAACGACGGTGCCGGACAGAAGACTTTGCATGAGGGAAATGTGTTTATGCAGAGCCATGTCGCCAATCCCGTCAAATCGGTCGGCAGGGGCAATTATTTTGCCCGATTCCTGCGCAACCCTCGCTCCAGCAATAATCTGTTAACCCTAACAGAGTGTTAATGCAGCGATTCATCCGTCCAATTTTCCGACAAGGATCTTTTATGGCCCCGTACCAGATTATCGACCGCCCTAGCCCCTTCAACGCCAAAGGCGGGAAGACGTTGCCGATTTTTGCGGTCACGCCCGCCCAGCTGGAAACCGGGATGGTCGATCCGCTCGCGCATGACTGGGCCATGAAGGCGGGCTACAAGGGCGACACAGGCACATTGCTGCTGATTCCATCGGAGGACGGCCACCTCGGCGGAGCGCTGTTCGGGCTCGGCAAAAACCCCTCCGACCAGCCTTATCTGACCGGCCGGCTGGCGCGCCTTCTGCCTGCTGGCGACTGGCATATCGAAACGGCGCCGCTGACCGCCAACCGCCTGGCGCTCGGCTATGGTCTCGGCAGCTACCGTTTCGATGTCTATAAATCCCAATCGGAAACGTACCCGACACTGATGATCCCCGCCGATGCCGATGCCACCCGCATCAAGCGGCTGCTCGCCGGCGTCTTCCTGGCCCGCGACCTGATCAATACTCCGACCAATGACATGGGCCCGGACGATCTGGAAAGCGCCTTCCGGGCACTCGCCGCCCATTACAAGGCCGATGTCAGCGTCATCAGGGGCGAAGCGCTGCTGCAGGAGAATTTTCCGCTGATTCATGCGGTTGGCCGTGCTTCCGAACAGGCGCCGCGCCTCCTGAAAATGCATTGGGGCAAGAAAGGTCACAAGAAGGTAACGCTGGTCGGCAAGGGCGTCACATTCGATACCGGCGGCCTCGATATCAAGCCGTCATCCTCGATGCTGCTGATGAAGAAGGACATGGGCGGTGCCGCCAATGTCATGGGCCTCGCGCTGATGATCATGGACGCCAAGCTGAAGATCGATCTGACGGTTCTGGTGCCGGTGGTCGAGAATTCGATCTCGGGCAATGCCTTCCGTCCCGGCGATATCTACAAGAGCCGCGCGGGGCTGACCGTGCAGATCGACAATACCGATGCCGAGGGACGGCTGATCCTCGCCGATGCTCTGGCGCTGGCCGACGAAGACGAGCCGGATCTGCTGGTCGACATGGCGACGCTGACAGGTGCGGCGCGCGTGGCGCTCGGACCGGAACTGCCGCCGTTCTTCACCGACGACGAGGATCTTGCCCACAGCCTTTCCGAAGCCAGCCTGGAGGTCGACGACCCGCTCTGGCGGCTGCCGCTTTACAAGGGCTATGAGAAGGACATCAATGCCAAGATCGCCGATCTCACCAATGCGCCGTCGGGCGGCATGGCCGGCGCGATCACGGCGGCGCTGTTCCTGAAGCGCTTCGTCACGAAGACCGGGAGCTGGGTTCATTTCGACATTTTCGGCTGGACACCCACCGAGCGGCCGCATTCGCCCGGCGGCGGCGAAGCGCAAGGCATTCGGGCCATCTTCGACATGCTGGAGAAAAAGAATTCCAGAGGTTGATGCCAGCCCGAACTGAGTGCTCATCAGCGGTGATGCGCGCGGATTAACCTTGCTCTGCGACCGCGCTTGCGTGCGCGGCCGCTTTGTCGGAAAATGAAACGGTCTCGAAACGATTATCCGGAGGGATGTCAGTGGCCGTTGAACTTTCCGCGTCCCAGGCGCTGGGCCTCTGGCATGCCGTGGCGCTCGAGCAGGTGCGCAGCGGCGATGGCGATCTGACGGTCCGCCAACTGGCGATCCTGCTGCATATCTATCTCGTGCCGCCACCGCATACGGTACGGGGATTGGCCGCGACATTGAACGTCACCAAACCGGTGATCACGCGGGCGCTCGACACAATGGGCGCAATGGGAATTGTCGATCGAGCCCGGGACAATCTTGACCTGCGCAACGTTATCATCAAAAGGACATTGGCAGGGGCGCTTTATCTTGAGAAATTCGGCGACCTGATCATCGACAAGGGCCGCTTGATGGCCGGCTGAGGAAATCTCATGGACTTCGACCACCGTTTGTTTGCCTATCGCCCCGATCTCGCCGAAGCAGCATTGCGCGGCAAGATCGATGCGGAAAAGTACATTGATGGTGCGCCGGCCCGGATCGCGGTTCCAAAAACGGCACTTCGGGCAAGACCGGAGAATGCTGCGGCGATCGAAACCGAGCTGCTTTACGGCGAGGATTTTCTCGTCCTCGACCGCGCCGATGGCTGGGCATGGGGCAAATCCGTCCTCGACAACTATGTCGGCTATCTGCCGGAGAATGCCCTGAGCCCGATCGAAGCGGCTGTGACGCACTGGGTGATCGCGCCACGCACCTTTCTCTATCCGGAGCCGGATATGAAAGTCCCGCCCGTCGATACGCTTTCGATGGGCAGCCGTCTGACAGTGACCGGCGAGGCGGAAACGCGCGGCACCCGCTATCTCATCACCACCCGGGGTACCATCATCGCGGCGCATATTGCCGAGATCGGCACGCCGGTGTTCACCGACTACGTATCGATCGCGGGACGGCTGATCGAGACACCTTATCTCTGGGGCGGGCGCTCGAGCTTCGGGCTCGATTGCTCGGGTCTGCTGCAGTTCTCGATGATGATGTCGGGAAGACAGTTGCTGCGCGATGCCGACATGCAGGAACAGTCTGTCGGCACGGTCATCGACGGAGGAAACCTGCAGCGTGGCGATCTGGTGTTCTGGAAAGGCCACGTGGCAATCATGGAAGACCGCACGACGATGATCCATGCCAACGGTTATTCGATGACCGTATCGCGGGAACGGCTGGCGGCCGCCATCCAGCGCATCGCGCCAATCTACGGGCGACCACGTCTCTATCGCCGACCCTGAAGATTGTCGCTGAATAATGCATGATACGACGAAAGTCGTTCATTATTCGCGAACAATGCGTGCTCGTCGTGGGGGATACTCGAACGGACGAAACGGGGGCATATAAGACTTCGAAAGTGGCCGGAAACAGAAGCGGCCTCAGAGGATCATATCATGCTGACCCAGATCAAAGGACTGCACCACGTCACTTCAATGGCTGCGGATGCAAAGACCAATAACCAGTTCTTCACCAGGGCGCTCGGCCTGCGCCGCGTCAAGAAGACCGTCAATTTCGATTCGCCGGATGTCTACCACCTCTACTACGGCGACGAGACCGGCACGCCCGGCACGGTGATGACCTATTTCCCGTTCCCCGATATCGGTCGTGGACGTCCCGGCACCGGAGAAGTCGGCACCACGGTGTTTTCCGTGCCGCAGGGTTCGCTTGGCTACTGGCAGGATCGCCTGACCCAGAATGGCGCTTCCGGCATCAAATCCGAGGAGACCTTCGGTGAAAAGCGGCTGAACTTTTCCGGCCCGGACGGCGACGGCTTCGCGCTGATCGAAGTCAGGGACGATGCCCGCGCCCCCTGGACTGAAAACGGCGTCGATGCCGATCATGCGATCCGCGGCTTCCACTCGGTCGCCATGCGGCTGCGCGACGAAGGCGCCACCGCCGAGCTGCTGAAATACATGGGCTATGAAACGCTCGAGAAAAGAGACGATGTCACGCGTCTGATCGTCCCCGGCGGCAATGACGCCAAGTTCATCGATCTCGAAACCTTGCCGAATATCTCGCGGGGGCTTCAAGGCGCCGGCTCGGTCCACCATGTGGCCTTTGCGGTCAACAACCGCACGACGCAACTCGAAGTCCGCAAGGCGCTGATGGATACCGGGTATCAGGTGACCCCGGTGATCGACCGCGACTATTTCTGGGCGATCTATTTCCGCACGCCAGGCGGTGTGCTGTTCGAAGTCGCCACCAACGAGCCGGGGTTCGATCGCGACGAGGATACCGCCCATCTCGGCGAGGGCCTGATGCTGCCGCAGCAGCACCAGCATCTCCGTTCGGTTCTGACCGAACATCTTCAGAAGCTGGAGGATTGACGATGCCCATCATCGAAGCGAGTGAGAAATATGGTTACGTGCACCGGGTCAAGTCCGGTGCACGCGGCAAGCCGGTATTCTTCGTCCTGCACGGCACGGGTGGTGACGAGGGCCAGTTCTATGAGTTCGGTTCAAGCCTGATTCCCGATGCGACGATCGTCTCGCCGCGCGGCGATGTCTCGGAATTTGGTGCAGCGCGGTTCTTCAGGCGGACCGGAGAAGGCGTCTATGACATGGCCGATCTAGCCCGCGCCACCGGCAAGATGGCCGGATTTGTCAAGGCGATGGCAGATGAGAAGCAGGCGTCCGAAGTGATCGGGCTCGGCTATTCGAACGGCGCCAATATTCTCGCCAACCTGCTGTTCGAGACGCCGAACCTTTTCGATCGTGCCGTGCTGATGCATCCGCTGATCCCGTTCAAGCCCAGAGACAATGCGATGCTTGCGGGCAAGAAAGTGCTGATCACCGCCGGCGAGCGCGACCCGATCTGCCCGGCACCGACAACGCGGGCGCTGTCCGATTACCTGACGCGTCAGGGCGCCGACGTCACGGTCGAATGGCATGCCGGCGGCCATGACATCAGGTCGAACGAGATCGAGGCCGTGCAGAGGTTTCTGGCGTGAACAGGCCAAATGCCCACCCTTCACAACGGAAAGGTGGGCGCTCTTCCGCGTGACGATCGAATCAACTTGCGTAAATCCGCTGAATCGCGAAAGCTGGCAGCAGTTCAAACAGGTCCATTACAATGACGATACCCGAACAACGCACGCCCGGTCCTTCAACATGGCGAATCGTCCTTGCCGCCATTCTCGATTTCATCACCGCGTTTTTCATCAGTGGTTTTGCCGTCGCATCGATATTCGGCGGACGCACCGATGGAGGGTTTCAGCTCACGGGCGGCCCCGCCCTCTTGGCGATTGCGCTGGTCGTTGCTTATTTCTTCGTATTCAACAAGTTTCTCGGCGGCACGATCTGGAAGCGCATTCTTCGCGCCAAGCGGTAAAATCTTTCACTTCACCTCTTCCAGCTCGATCAGCGTGCCGAAAAAATCCTTGGGATGCAGGAACAGCACGGGATTGCCGTGCGCGCCGGTCTTCGGGTTGCCGTCGCCGAGCACGCGGGCGCCGGCCGCCCTCAGATGATCTCGGGCAGCGAGAATATCGGTCACTTCGTAGCAGATGTGATGCATGCCGCCGTCCGGATTCTTCGCGAGGAACGACGCAATCGGCGAGGTCTTGCCCAGCGGCTCCAGCAGTTCGATCTTGGTATTGTCGAATTGCACGAACACCACGGTGACGCCATGTTCGGGCAAGGCCTGAGGCACGGACACCGTCGCGCCGAGGCCAGTGCGATAGCGTTCGACCGCCACCGCCAGATCGGGTACGGCAAGCGCGATATGATTGACCCGTCCCAACATATTACTCATTGCGCAGACGCCCTTCGGTGAGATCCAGCACGGCACGCGCCGCATCCACCACGTTGGTGCCGGGTCCGAAGATGGCCGAGACGCCATGGTCCTGCAGGAACTGGTAATCCTTGCGCGGAATGACCCCGCCGCAGACGACGATGATGTGGTCTGCGCCCTTGGCTTTCAGCGCATCGACCAGTTCCGGCATCAGCGTCTTGTGGCCGGCGGCCAGCGAGGAGACGCCGATCACGTCCACGCCTCTGCCGATTGCCAGATCGGCGGCCTCGTCCGGCGTCTGAAATAATGGACCCGCGAGGACATCGAAGCCGATATCCCCGAAAGCCGAGGCAATCACTTTCGCGCCGCGATCGTGTCCGTCCTGGCCCAGCTTGGCGACCAGGATCTTAGGCTTTTTGCCGGTTTTACCGATCTGCATCTTTAGCCGGCTTACCAATACCTGGTATTCGGGATCATTCTCGCTCGCCGGACCATAGATGTCAGTGACGACCTCCGGCACGGCGGTATGATCGCCGAAGCTTTCGCGCATCGCATCGGAGATTTCGCCGACCGTGGCGCGGGCCCGGGCGGCCTCGACTGCGGAGGCCAGCAGATTGCCCTCGCCGCTTCTGGCGACCGTCTTCAACGAGTCGATCGCTTCTGCCCATCTGGCGGTATCGCGCAACTGCCTGGTCTTCTCAAGCCGCCGGACCTGGCCCTCGCGCACCGCATTGTTGTCGATATCGAGCGTTTCGATATCCGCCTCCTCATCGAGCCGGTATTTGTTGACGCCGACGATCACTTCCTCGCCGCGGTCGACCGCCGCCTGGCGGCGGGTGGCGGCCTCCTCGATCAGCCGCTTCGGCAGGCCGGTCTCGATCGCCGCGGTCATGCCGCCAAGCGTCTCGACCTCCTCGATCAGCGCCCATGCCTTCTCCGCAAGTTCAGACGTCAGGCTCTCGACATAATAGGACCCGGCCAAGGGATCGACGACCTTGGTGACGCCGGTCTCGTGCTGCAGGATCAGCTGGGTGTTGCGGGCAATACGGGCCGAAAACTCGGTCGGCAGGGCGATCGCCTCATCAAACGAATTGGTGTGCAGCGACTGCGTACCGCCGAGCGCCGCCGACATCGCTTCGTAAGCGGTGCGGATGATGTTGTTATAGGGGTCCTGTTCCTGCAGCGACACGCCGGAGGTCTGGCAATGGGTGCGCAGCATTGAGGACGACGCCTTCTTCGGATTGAACTCTTCCATGATCCGCGACCACAGCAGCCGCGCGGCCCGCAGCTTGGCCGCCTCCATGAAGAAGTTCATGCCGATGGCGAAGAAGAACGACAGGCGGCCGGCGAATTCGTCGATATCGAGGCCCTTGGCAATCGCGGCGCGGACATATTCGCGGCCGTCGGCCAGCGTGAAGGCAAGTTCCTGCACCAGCGTCGCGCCCGCTTCCTGCATATGGTAGCCGGAAATCGAGATCGAATTGAACTTCGGCATTTCCCGGGCGGTGAATTCGATGATGTCGGCGACGATCCGCATCGACGCCTCGGGCGGATAGATATAGGTGTTGCGAACCATGAACTCCTTGAGGATATCGTTCTGGATCGTACCGGAAAGTTCGGCGCGCGACACGCCCTGTTCCTCGCCGGCGACGATGAAATTGGCCAGAATCGGAATGACGGCGCCGTTCATGGTCATGGAAACGGACATCTCCTCAAGCGGAATCCTGTCGAACAGGATCTTCATGTCCTCGACCGAATCGATCGCCACGCCGGCCTTGCCGACATCGCCGGTGACGCGCGGGTGGTCGCTGTCATAGCCGCGATGGGTGGCGAGGTCGAAGGCGACGGAAAGGCCCTTCTGGCCGCCGGCCAGCGCTTTGCGGTAGAAGGCGTTGGATTCCTCGGCGGTCGAAAAGCCTGCATATTGGCGGATCGTCCATGGCCGACCGGCATACATGGTGGCGCGCGGACCTCGGGTGAACGGCGACAGACCGGGCAGCGAACCGAGATGACCGAGATTCTCCGTGTCCGACTCTGTATAGAGCGGTTTGACGTCGATGCCCTCGGGCGTGTGCCAGGTGAGTGTCTCGGGTTCGGTCTTGAGTTCGCGGGTGGCGAGTTTTTCCCAGTCGGAGATGGTTTTCTTGTCGGTCATTGGTGGGCCTCCCAGGAAAATATACCCCCCTCTGTCGCTTCGCGACATCTCCCCCTCAAGGGGGGAGAAGGGAAACGCGCGACTGCTCCGTTATCGAGCACAGGATTTTCCGTTGTGGCGGGATAGCCGAGCGGGCCTCCCCTCTCCCCCCTTGAGGGGGAGATGTCGCGAAGCGACAGAGGGGGGTGCGCAGGTGGAGACTGCAGATACACCAACATCACTCGAACTCCATGATCACTTCATCGACCGCCAGGCTTTGGCCGGCTGAAACCAGCACGGACTTCACCACGGACTTGCGTTCAGCCTTCAGCACATTTTCCATCTTCATTGCCTCGACGGTCGCGAGTGACTGGCCGGCCTCGACATCATCACCTTCCTTCACCAGAACCTGGGTGATGACGCCCGGCATCGGGCAGAGCAGCTGTTTTGACGTGTCGGCAGCCTTCTTGACCGGCATGAACTGCGAGAGTTCGAACACCCGCGGCGTCATCACCTGATAGATCATGTCGATGCCGCGCCAGCGCAGCCTCCAGCCGGTCGAGGACTTGGCGATCTTGATGCCGAAAGTCTGGCCATTGACCGTGAAGCGGCCATGTGACGCGCCCGGCTTCCAGTCGGACGAGACGATATGCGAGACGCCGTCGTCGAAGCTGATATCGACGCTGTTGTTCTCGTAGGTAACCGCGATCGGCCAGTAATATTTGCCGCCCGTCGCCACATATTCGCCGCCGAGCCTGCGCGGATGATTGGCGAGCGTGCCCGATATCCTGGTCTTGCGGCTTTCATCCGTGAGCTGCGCGAAGGTGGCGACAGTGGTCAGCAGCCGCGACTGATCGCTGTCGGCTTCGACCCCGTGAAAGCCATCCGGCCATTCCTCGCCGATGAAGGCGGTGGTGATATTGCCGGAATAGAAGCGTGGATGTGCCATAACCGCCGACAGGAACGGCAGATTGTGGCCGATGCCGTCGACCTGGAATTCGTCCAGCGCGTTGGCCATCGCCTCGATCGCTTCCGTGCGGGACGGCGCCCAGGTGCAGAGCTTGGCGATCATCGGATCATAATACATCGAGATCTCGCCGCCTTCATAGACGCCGGTATCATTGCGGACGATGGTGCCATCCGGCAGATGTCCCTCGACCGGCGGACGATAGCGCGACAGCCGGCCGATCGATGGCAGAAAGCCGCGATAAGGGTCTTCGGCATAGAGCCGGCTTTCGATCGCCCAGCCGTTGAGCCTCACATCCGCCTGCTTCAGCGACAGCGGCTGGCCATTGGCGACGCGGATCATCTCTTCCACCAGATCGATGCCGGTGATCAGCTCGGTGACAGGATGCTCGACCTGCAGGCGGGTATTCATTTCCAGAAAATAGAAATGCCTGTTGCCATCGACGATGAATTCCACCGTGCCGGCGGAAAAATAGCCGACCGCGCGCGCCAGCCGCACCGCCTGTTCGCCCATGGCCTTGCGCGTCGTCTCATCGAGAAACGAGGACGGCGCCTCCTCGACGACTTTCTGGTTGCGGCGCTGGATCGAGCATTCGCGCTCGCCGAGATAGATGACGTTGCCGTGCTGGTCACCAAGCACCTGGATTTCGATATGACGCGGCTGGTCGACGAATTTCTCTATGAAGATGCGGTCGTCGCCGAACGAGTTCTTCGCCTCGTTTTTCGAGGATTGAAAGCCCTCGCGCGCTTCCGCATCGTTCCAGGCAATGCGCATGCCCTTGCCGCCGCCGCCGGCCGACGCCTTGATCATCACCGGATAGCCGATTTCGCCCGAGATCTTCACCGCCTCGTCGGCATCGGCGATCAGGCCCATATGGCCGGGCACGGTCGAAACCCCGGCTTCCGCCGCGATCTTCTTCGAGGTGATCTTGTCGCCCATCGCCTCGATCGCGCCGACCGGCGGACCGATGAAAATCACGCCTTCCTGTTGCAACCGCTCGGCAAAGGCGCGATTTTCAGACAGGAAGCCGTAGCCGGGGTGGACGGCATCGGCACCGGTCTGTTTGATCGCGTCGATGATCCTGTCAATCACCAGATAGGACTCAGCCGAGGGCGCCGGGCCGATATGCACCGCCTCGTCGGCGAGCTTGACATGCATCGCCTCGCGATCGGCATCGGAATAGACGGCGACAGTGGCGATGCCGAGTTTTTTGGCGGTGCGGATGACGCGGGCTGCGATTTCACCGCGATTGGCGATAAGGATTTTTGTGATCATCGAACGGATACTTCCTGAAGGGTATTCCTGCGGTTGTGACCGAGATAGGCGACAATGACGGCGTTGCCAGGCGCTCTGGTGATCTTCACCAGAGCGCCGATGCTCAATGATAAAGACGGTTCCTCATTTTGCTCATGCCTTGGCAAGCTTGTCTTCGGTCTTCTTTTCGAAGTCCGAAGCGTCATGGCGCTCATGCAGTTGTTCCGACGGATCGCCCGACATACGGTTGACCATGCAACCCCTCTTGACGGCCGGGCGAGCAGCGATCTCTGCGGTCCAGCGCTGGACGTGCGTATAGATGCCGACATCGAGGAACGAACCGGCATCGCCATAGGACAGGTTGAGTGCGAGCTTACCGTACCAGGGCCAGATTGCCATATCAGCGATCGAATATTCCGAACCGGCCATGAACTGGTGGTTGGCAAGATGCCGATCGAGCACGTCGAGCTGACGCTTCACCTCCATGGAATAGCGGTCGATGGCATATTGGATGTGCATCGGCGCATAGGCATAGAAATGTCCAAAGCCGCCGCCCAGGAAGGGCGCCGAGCCCATCTGCCAGAACAGCCAGTTCATCGTCTCCGTGCGGCCCTTGTGATCCTTCGGAACGAAAGCACCGAATTTTTCCGCGAGATAGACAAGGATCGAACCCGACTCGAAGACGCGGGTCGGTTCAGGTGTCGAACTGTCCATCAGCGCCGGAATCTTGGAGTTCGGGTTGACCTCGACAAAACCCGAGCCGAACTGGTCGCCATCGCCGATCTTGATCAGCCAGGCATCATATTCCGCCCCCTCGTGGCCGGCGGCGAGCAGCTCTTCCAGCATGATCGTCACCTTCTGGCCATTGGGCGTGGCCAGCGAATAGAGCTGCAGCGGATGCTTGCCGACCGGCAATTCCTTCTCATGCGTGGGGCCGGCGATCGGGCGGTTGATGCTGGCGAAGGCGCCGCCATTGGCTTTGTCCCAGGTCCAGACCTTGGGAACTTCATAGCCGGCGGGGAAATTGTTTTCAGGGGATTTGTCGGTCATGGGAACTCCATTCTTGCTGTGCACGGGCGCCCTCGGGGAGCGCGCAAATGGCATATAGGAAGACGATGACCGTTCTGCCGCCAACGGAAGTCTTCATTCGGCGGTCCTTACAACGGCATCGTGTCATGCTTGCGCCAGTGGCTTTCCTGCTTCTTGGTGCGCAGCATGGCAAAGGCGCGGGCCAGCCGCTTGCGGGAGGAATGCGGCATGATCACTTCGTCGATGAAACCGCGCTCCGCCGCCACGAAAGGATTGGCAAAACGCTGCTCATAGGCCTTGGTGCGTTCGGCGATCTTTTGAGGGTTGTCGAGTTCGGAACGATAGAGGATTTCGGTGGCGCCCCTGGCGCCCATCACGGCGATCTCGGCCGTCGGCCAGGCATAGTTGACGTCTGCGCCGATATGTTTCGACGCCATGACGTCATAGGCGCCGCCATAGGCCTTGCGGGTGATCAGCGTCACCATCGGCACGGTCGCCTGGCTATAGGCAAACAGCAGCTTGGCGCCATGCTTGATGATGCCGTTATATTCCTGGGCCGTGCCCGGCAGGAAGCCCGGCACATCGACCAGCGTCAGCAGCGGAATATTGAACGCATCGCAGAAGCGCACGAATTTCGCCGCCTTGCGGGACGCATCGATATCGAGGCATCCGGCCAGCACCATCGGCTGGTTGGCGACCACGCCGACCGTCTGGCCTTCGAGGCGGATGAAGCCGGTGAGGATATTGCCGGCGAAAGCCTGCGACAGTTCATGGAAATCGCCCTCGTCGGCAATTGCGTGGATGAGTTCGCGCATGTCGTAGGGCTTGGCTGCGCTGTCCGGAATCAGCGTATCCAAGCGCATTTCCAGCCGCTCCGGATCGTCGAAGAACGGCCGCACCGGCGGCTTTTCGCGATTGTTGAGCGGCAGGAAATCGAACAGGTCGCGGATTTTGAGCAGTGCCTCGATGTCGTTGTCGAAGGCGCCGTCGGCGACGGAAGACTTGGTCGTATGGGTCCTGGCGCCGCCCAGATCCTCGGCCGTGACGATCTCGTTGGTGACGGTCTTGACCACATCGGGGCCAGTTACGAACATATAGGACGAATCGCGCACCATGAAGATGAAATCGGTCATCGCGGGCGAATAGACCGCGCCGCCGGCGCAGGGACCCATGATGACCGATATCTGCGGAACGACGCCCGAAGCCTCGGCATTGCGCCGGAACACTTCCGCATAGCCGGCGAGCGAATCGACACCCTCCTGGATGCGGGCGCCGCCGGAGTCATTCAGCCCGATCACCGGCGCCCCGTTGCGGGCGGCAAGATCCATCACCTTGCAAATCTTCTGGGCATGGGTTTCCGACAGCGAGCCGCCAAGCACGGTGAAATCCTGGCTGAAGACGTAAACAAGACGACCGTTGATCGTCCCCCAGCCGGTCACCACGCCGTCGCCCGGCACCTTGTTGTCGGCCATGCCGAATTCGGTGGCGCGATGGGTGACATACATGTCGTATTCCTCGAACGAGCCCTCGTCGAGCAGCACGTCCAGCCGTTCCCGCGCCGTCAGCTTGCCCTTGGAATGCTGGATTTCGATCCGCTTTTTGCCACCGCCGAGGTGGGCCGCGGCACGCCGGGCTTCGAGTTGCTCGAGGATTTCACGCATAGGAATTGGCCCCTCACTGATGACAGTTTCTCAATAGATCCGAACCGGTTGGAAGAAAACCATTGTTAGGCGAATATCTGCGGATTACAAAATGAATAACACCGTCGAACGCGACGGGCTGCCGTCGATCGATCGACCCCGGAAACGCGCTGTACGGCCATTTCGGTTGAAGACGAATTGAGGCGGGATGGGCAAAATCTGCCCACGTGGGAACTATCCTCTCCCGCAAGGGAGAGGATAGCAGAACGCATCATTCCCCGTAGGGAATCCAGACATTCTTGACGTCCGTGGCACGCCGGAGGAACAATGGTCCCTCGCCCTGCGCCGGGTCCATCCAGTCGAACGCCTTGCCATAGTCGGTGAACACGCGCTTGAGATTGCCGGTCGAGGCCTTCTCGGACATCGTCGACAAGGCCTGCGAGCCGAAGGCCCAGAGCGCATCGACCTCATTATGCGACGCCAGAGCCTTGCCGAGCTCCATCGCCGAGCCGGTGACGATATTGATGACGCCGGCGGGGACGTCCGAGGTTTCGAGAACGGTGTAGAAATCCGTGGCCGACAGCGGATAGGGCTCGCTCGGCACGGCGACGACGCGATTGCCGACCGCTATCAGAGGCGCAACGAGGCTGATGAAGCCCAGCAGCGGCATTTCCGGCGGGCATATTATACCGGCCACGCCCTGCGCTTCCGGCAATGCCAGCGCCACGCCGCGCAACGGCGGGGTGTGCACAGCGCCTTCATACTTGTCGGCCCAGGCACCGTATGTGAACAGCCGCGACACGGCTGCCTCGACTTCTGCCTTGGCCGATGCCGGAGAACGGCCCGTCTGGCTGGCGATCCGGAAAGCGAATTCCTCCTCGCGCGCCGAGAGATTTTCCGCAATGTAATAGAGGATCTGCGCGCGGTTATGCGCCGTGGCGCCTGCCCAGCTTGACGCGCCCTGCGCAGCGGCCACGGCGTTGCGGATGTCCTTGCGGTTGCCCTCGCCGACCTCGCCGATCACCTTGCCCTTCGGCGACAGGATCGGACGATTGTAGTTGCCATCCGGACGGGCCTGCTTGCCGCCGATATAGAGCTTGGCGGTGCGGTCGATCACCGGTGCTGCGAAATCGCCCTGCGTGGTCTTGATCTGCGGGATGGCAATCTCGACGCGCGGCTTGGCATTGGCCCAGGCCTTGGGCTTGAGATATTCGTATGCGCCTTCGCGGCCACCCTCGCGGCCGAAGCCGGATTCCTTCTTGCCGCCGAAACCGGCTGCCGCATCGAAGAGATTGGTGGCATTGACCCAGACGACACCAGCCTGAAGCTTGGCGGCAACATGCAGGGCCAGCCCGATCGTTTCGCTCCAGACGCTGGCCGCCAGGCCATAACGGCTGTGGTTCGCGAGTTGCACCGCTTCTTCCGGCGTGCGGAAGGTCATGGAGACCGCGACCGGCCCGAAGATTTCTTCCGTTGCGACGATCGAGGTCGGCTGGACATTGGCAAGCAGCGTCGGGCGATAGAAGGAGCCGCCCTTCGGCAGGTCAATTTCGCTCTGGTAGAATTCCGCACCTTCTTCGACGCCCTGATTGACCAGCGCTTCGATCCGCTTGAGCTGCACCGGCGCGATTATCGCACCCATGTCGATCGCCTTGTCCAGCGGATGGCCAACACGCAGCGTCTGCATTCTTCTTCTTAGTCGGCTATGGAATTTCGCCGCCACGCCTTCCTGCACGAGAATGCGGGAACCGGCGCAGCAGACCTGACCCTGGTTGAACCAGATCGCATCGACCACGCCTTCGACGGCGCCATCGATATCTGCGTCATCGAAGACGATGAACGGCGACTTGCCGCCAAGCTCCAGCGTCAGCGATTTGCCGGAGCCGGCGGTCTTTTCGCGAATGATCCGGCCGACCTCGGTCGAGCCGGTGAATGCGATCTTGTCAATGCCGGCATGATCGACGACCAGCGCGCCGGTCTCGCCTTCGCCGGTGACGACATTCAGCACACCCGGCGGCAGGCCGGCGGCCGTGGCCAGTTCGGCAAACAGCAGAGCCGTCAGCGAGGTGAATTCCGCCGGCTTCAGCACGACGGTGTTGCCGAGTGCAAGCGCCGGGGCAACCTTCCAGGCCAGCATCAGCAGCGGGAAGTTCCACGGGATGATCTGGCCGACGACGCCGACCGGATTGTGATCGGCAAATTCTGTTTCCTGCAACTGCGCCCAGCCGGCATGATGATAGAAGTGGCGGGCGGCCAGCGGGATATCGATGTCGCGGGTCTCGCGCACTGGCTTGCCGTTGTCGATCGCCTCGACCACGGCGAGCAGGCGTCCGTGCTTCTGGATCATCCGGGCGATCGCATAGAGATGCCGGGCGCGCTGGTGTCCCGAGAGCTTCGCCCACGGAGCCTGCGCCTTGCGGGCGGCATTGACAGCGGCATCGACATCTTCCGCCGTGCCGATCGCGATCCTGGCAAGCTCGGCGCTGGTGGCCGGTTCATAGGTGGCGAAACCCTTGCCCGAAGACGAGGGCTGGAACGTGCCATTGATGAAGTGGCCGAATGTGGAATTGTGACGCTTCAGCCAACTCCGCGCTTCGGTGTCGGCTTCGGGTGCGGGACCATAGGACATTTCGTCGAAATACTTTGCAACAGACATGTTCTTATCCAATCGGGTGTCTGACGAAGGCCGAATAGGCTCCGGTCACGTGATGTTCGAGCTGGCGCTCGATATCGGCAAGCAGGCTCGATGCGCCGATGCGGAAAAGATCCGGCTCCAGCCATTCGCGGCCCAGTTCCTCCTTCATCAGGAACTGGTAGTTCAGCACGTCCTTGGCGGTCGAAATGCCGCCGGCGGGCTTGTAGCCGACCTTGAACCCGGTGCGTTCCTGATATTCGCGGATCATACGGATCATGATCAAGGTCACCAGCAGCGTGGCATTGGTGCCCTCCTTGCCGGTCGAGGTCTTGATGAAATCGGCGCCCGCCATCATGCAGACCAGCGAGGCGCGTGCGACGTTTCGCAGCGTCTTCAGGTCGCCGGTCGCGAGAATCGCCTTGACATGCGCGTCACCGCAGGCAGCGCGGTATTCCTGCATTTCCTTGTAGAGCGCCTGCCAGTTGCCGGTCAGCACATGCTCGCGGGTGATGACGATATCGATCTCGCGGGCGCCATCGGCAACGGAAGCCTCGATCTCCCTGAGCTTGGTGTCATGCGGCGAAAGGCCGGCGGGAAAACCCGTCGAGACGGCGGCGACCGGAATGCCGGTGCCGTCCAGAGCCTCGACGGCGGTTGCCACGAAACGGTGATAGACGCAGATCGCGCCGGTGGTGATCCTGCGGTCGCCCATGCCCAGTGCCTCGAGAATATCGGGACGAACCGGATTGGCCGCCTTGGCGCAGAGGCGCTTGACGCGGCCTGCGGTGTCGTCGCCATTCAGCGTCGTCAGGTCGATGCAGGTCAGCGCCTTCAGGAGCCAGGCAGCCTGGGCATCCTTCTTCACGGTACGGCGGCCCGGCAGCGTCGCGACGCGCCGTTCTCCAGCCGAGAGATTGACCCGCTGATCCATCACCCAGCCGAGATCCAGCTCCATGCCCGGATTGCGCGGCCATCCGTGATTTGCCATTCCCAAGGGTTTGTCGATTGTCGATTTGTCCACATCAGCCTCCCGGCCCTGCCAATGGCAGCGATTGTTATATTTTTAACAGATGAATGTTACTTTTACACCAAAACCGCAAATCGTCAACTGCAATATCGGCTCCAAGCAAGGCTGGAATTGGGCGTCATGCATTTTCTTCCGGTTCCCATGCGCCGTCTTCGGTGTAAATGGCATCGAAATCATCGGCCCCGGCAAAGAAGGCGGGCCGGATGCGGCCAATCTTGCTGTTGTCGAGGACCAGGATATTCTTTGCCGAAATGCTCATCGCCTTGCGCTTGATTTCCGCCTCGTGGAAATGAATGCAGGTGGCGCCACGGCTTCCGTCAAGCCCGGCAGCGGAGAGAATGGCCGTGTTGACGCCAAGCTCGTCCAGCACCTGTAAGGCGGATGCGCCGGAGAATGACGCGGAGGCGGGATGGTAGACGCCGCCCATCATCACCAGCCTGATATGCGGTTTTTGCGTCAATTTTTCAGCAATATTAAGCGCATAGCACACAACCGTCAGCGGCATCGCATCCGGCAGAAGATCGACGAGATGGATCAGCGTCGTACCGCAATCGATGAAGATCGTGTCTTCGGCGCGAATGTGATCCAGAGCATGGGTGCAGGCCTTGCGCTTGGCGGATGCATGCTTGTCTGCGGCCGCCGCAAGCTCATAAGGCTGCTCCGGCTCGACCGCCTGGGCCGGCATGATATGACCGCCGAGATAGGCAAAGCGGTCGGTCTCGCCGGCAATATCGCGGCGGATGGTCATCTCGGAAACACCGAGGGCGGCGGCCGCATCCTTGAGATGCACGACGCCCCGCTCCAGGATCAGCGTCCCGAGCATGTCGAGCCGTTCCCTATTGCGCGTCATCGACCGTACCCCCGCTCATCGATCCAGGCGGGAACCATGCCGGCAATTTTGTGAATCGTCAATACAATCTGTTATTTTCATAACAAATCCTTCACAAAACAGATTATCCGGTTTCAATCATAGGCCTGTTTCAGGTCCTTGAGGCTGCTGACCAGCACGGCGGCGTCCGAGCCGATGGCTAACATCGTTGCGCCGAGTTCAAGATAGCGCTTCGCATAGGCCTGATCGGACATGTAGATGCCTGCTGCCTTGCCATGGGCGCGAATGCGCTTGATGGCATCTTCGATCGCCACCTGCACCGCCGGCGCGAAGATGTCGCCGGGATAACCCATGTCTGCGGACAGGTCGGACGGGCCGATGAACACACAATCGACGCCCTCGGTTGTGGCGATCGCATCGAGTGCCGCGATACCGGCCCGGCTTTCGATCTGCAGCATCAGGCAGATCTGATCGTCGGCGGTGGCGATATAGTTATCGATCGTGCCGAAACTGGTGGCGCGCGCCGAGCCCGCACCGACACCGCGGATACCGCGCGGCGGATAGCGTACCGCCTTGACCAGCATTTCCGCCTGTTTTCCGCTTTCCACCATCGGGATCAGCAGCGATTGCGCACCCATGTCGAGCAACTGCTTGATCATGTAGACCTCACCGGTCGGAGGCCGCACGGCCACCGGCGACGGCGAATTCCTGAGCACCTGCAATTGCTCCACGATCGTCCGCAGATCGTTGGGCGCATGTTCGGCATCGATCATCAGCCAGTCAAAGCCGATATAGCCGGCAAGCTCGGCGGTGTAGCTGTTGGCCATCGACAGCCAGAGGCCGGTGGTGGTCTCGCCATTGTTGAGACGGGCCTTGAGGCGATTTTCAGGAGCGGGCATGGGGAAAACTCCGAATCTGCTAAAGCAATGATTTGAGGCTGAAAGAATGATCCTCGACCTGCGCACGTGTGAGCGTCTTGCCGCCCTCGAGGATGCGCCGGGCGATCATATAGGTGGCGCCGTCGTTCAGGCAATCGGCTGCGAGAAATTCTTCGCCGCGGAAGTAGAAGTGCGATTTCGCGCCTTCGCGGACGCCGGGGCGGGTGATGACGTGGCTGTAACCGGTGTTGAGACCGGCGATCTGCAACTTGAGTTCGAACTGGTCCGACCAGAACCATGGGACGGGCTTGTAGTCGAGATTGGCGCCCATGATGTTCTGCGCGGCGACGATACCCATGTCATTGGCGTTCTGCACCGATTCCAGCCGGATCATCATGCCCTTGTAGGGAAAGGAGGCGCAGTCTCCGATCGCCAGGATCGACGGATCGGAGGCCTTCAGATGCTGATCGACCACGATGCCGTTCGCCACATCCAGGCCGCAGGCTTCGGAAAGCACTGTATCCGGCATCACGCCGATGCCGGTGATGATGAAATCGGCCGATATCACCGAACCGTCGGTCAGCTCGACGCCGCTCGCCTGCCCGTCACGCTCGACGATGCGGACGAGACTGGCATTTTCAAAAATGCGGACGCCATGCGCATGATGCAGGGAGCGGACATCGTCGGCCGTTTCCGCCGACGCGACACGCTTGAGAATTCTGTCGGCAGCCTCGATGACCGTGACGGTGACACCTTTCTTGGCGGCTTCCGAGGCGGCTTCGAGGCCGATATAGCCGCCGCCGATCACCACCAGCCGCGCGCCTTCGGTCATCCGCTCCATGAGGGCCCGTGCATCCCCGAGATCGCGCATGACGAAGACATTCGGCAGCGTTCCGCCGATTGCTTCCGGCAGGCGGCGGGGCCGTGCGCCGGTCGCGAACACCAGATGGTCATAGGCAAGCACCTCGCCGTTCGACAACGACACTGCCTTCGCGTGCCGATCGATAGCTTCGACACGGAGCGCGCTTTTCAGGGCAATTGCATTGGTCCCATACCAGTCAGCCGGCCGGAACAGGATCTGATCGAACGTCACTTTGCCGGACATGAATGCCTTGGACAGCGGCGGCCGCTGATAGGGCAGATCCCGATCGCCGTTGACAATGGTGATTTCCGCATCGGCGGAGAGCTTGCGCAGTTCCGCGGCCAGCGCCAGGGCAGCGTGGCTGCCGCCTATGACAAGAGTTTTCATTCCGGCCCCGTGTAAATATCTAACTACGGCATCTTGAACATGATTTCCGGAATTTCGGCAAGACATGCGTTGGTGCGCGACGATCCGCAGTCCGCTTTGCGGCGTTATGCGAATGAGAGCAACACAATTGCGCGTTGGCAATTTACAATCGTCATTTCGCTACTCTATGGTGGAGGATGATAGGCTTCTCTCATTTGTCTGGAAAAATACTGCATGGTTGAAAGTCCGGAGGATCGGATCCGCAATCTCTCCATCTGGCGTGGAAAGATCGACATCGAGCCACTGTCGGGAGGCATGACCAACCGCAATTTCCTTGTGAGGGATCGGGAAAAGACGGTTGCCGTGCGGCTAGGCGAAGATATTCCTGTCCACATGATCAGCCGCGCCAATGAACTCGCAGCCAGTCGCGCGGCGCATGCTGCGGGGATTTCGCCGGCAATCCTGCATCATGCACCGGGCATACTGGTGATGGATTATATCGAGGCGAAGACGCTGACGCCGGCGGATATCGACAAGGCGACGATGATCAAGCGGATCATTCCGCTTCTGCGCACGTGTCATGAGGAAATCCCGAAACATTTCCGCGGGCCGACAATGATCTTCTGGGTGTTTCAGGTGATCCGCGACTATGCCAATACCTTGAAGAATGACGAGAACACCAATCTGCCCGATATTCGCGGCCTGCTGCAGAAGGCGGCGAGACTGGAGTCGGCAGCAGGACCATTCAGCATCGTCTTTGGGCACAATGACCTGCTGGCGGCCAATTTTCTGGATGACGGCAAGAAGCTCTGGCTGATCGACTGGGATTATGCCGGCTTCAACTCACCGCTGTTCGATCTCGGCGGGCTCGCCTCCAACAATTCCCTGCCCTCCGAACGCGAGACCTCCCTGCTCGAAGCCTATTTCGAAGCCGCCGTGAACGAGCCGCTCTGGCGGCGCTACCAGGCGATGAAATGCGCCTCGCTGCTACGCGAAACGCTATGGAGCATGGTCTCCGAGATCCATTCGACCATCGGCTTCGACTATAATACATACACGGCGGAAAACCGGGCGCGCTTCGACAGCGCCTATGCCGCATTCCAGGAAATCTGAGGGTACGAGAGCCTTTCATGGCCAAGTGGAAACAGTTCTGTTGGCTCAAACGGAGTCGGATATCAGACCGGCCGGCGCGCGTCGTAGCCAAAGCATACGGCCAAGCCGGCCGGCCTGATAGGCGACCCGTTTCAGCCAACCCGAAGGGCCGGGCATCTTTCCGCCAGGAAAAGAGCGATAGCCTCGTCCGTACGTTTGGGTACGACCTTCGGCAATCGCTCTTTTCCTGGCAAAAACCTGCTCCGGCAGAACTATTTCCATTTGGCCATGAAAGGCTCTAGGATGAAGGAACTACCGTCAACAGCGAAGATCGTGGTCATCGGCGGCGGCATTGTCGGCTGCTCGACGGCCTACCATCTCGGCAAGCTGGGCTTTACCGACACAGTTCTGCTTGAGCGCAAGAAGCTGACATCCGGATCGACCTTCCATGCCGCCGGTCTCGTGGGGCAGCTGCGCACCAGCGCCAATATCACCCAGTTGCTCGGCCATTCCGTTAAACTGTACAAAACCCTGGAAGCCGAGACAGGTCTCGGCACCGGCTGGAAGATGAATGGCGGCATGCGGCTCGCCTGCAACAATGAACGCTGGACCGAGGTGAGGCGCCAGGCGACGACCGCCCATTCCTTCGGGCTGGAAATGCATCTTTTGTCGCCGAAGGAGGCGCAGGATCTCTGGCCGCTGATGCAGATCGATGACGTGGTGGGCGCGGCCTTCCTGCCGACTGACGGACAGGCCAACCCGTCCGATATCACCCAGGCGCTCGCCAAGGGTGCGCGGATGGCGGGCGTCGGAATTTTCGAGGATACCGAGGTCGTCGATCTCGAGATCGACAATGGCAGGATCCGCGCGGTCATCACCGATCGCGGCCGGATCGAATGCGAAAAGGTCGTGGTCTGCGCCGGCCAGTGGACGCGTGAATTTGCCGGCCGCTTCGGTGTCAACGTACCGCTGGTGTCCGTGCAGCACCAATATATGATCACCGAGGCTTTCGGCGTACCATCCGACCTGCCGACGCTGCGCGATCCGGATCGCCTGACCTATTACAAGGAAGAGGTCGGCGGCCTGGTGATGGGCGGCTATGAGCCGAACCCGATCGGTTGGGCGGAAAATGGCATTCCGGAAGACTTCCACTATACGCTGCTCGACAGCGACTTCAATCATTTCGAGCCGATCATGGAACTGGCGCTCGGACGGGTGCCGAAGCTCGAAACGGCAGGTATAAAGCAGTTGCTCAATGGACCGGAGAGTTTCACGCCGGACGGCAATTTCATACTCGGCGAAGCGCCGGAACTGAAGAATTTCTTCGTCGGTGCCGGTTTCAACGCCTTCGGCATCGCCTCGGGTGGCGGCGCGGGCATGGCGCTGGCCGAATGGGCCGCCAAGGGCGAAGCGCCCTACGACCTCTGGCCGGTCGATATCCGCCGTTTCGGCCGGCCGCATTTCGACACCGACTGGGTGCGCACCCGCACCTATGAAGCCTATGGCAAGCACTACACCATGGCCTGGCCGTTCGAAGAGCACTCCTCGGGCCGACCGGCGCGCAAATCGCCGCTTTACGAACGCCTGAAATCGCAAGGTGCCTGCTTCGGTGAAAAGCTCGGCTGGGAGCGACCGAACTGGTTTGCCGACCAAACAAGCGGCGAAAAGCCGGAGGATGTCTATACCTATGGCCGGCAGAACTGGTTCGATGCCGTCGGCCGCGAGCACAAGGCCGCACGCGAGGCGGCGGTGATCTTCGACCAGACATCATTTGCGAAATTCGTGCTCAAGGGTCGCGACGCCGAACAGGCATTGCAATGGATCGCATCCAACAATGTCGGCAGAAAGCCCGGTGCGCTCACCTATACCCAGATGCTCAACGACAGAGGCGGGATCGAATGCGACCTGACCTGCGCCCGGATATCCGGCGATGAATATTACATCGTCACTGGCACCGGTTTTGCCACCCATGATTTCGACTGGATCCGGCGCAATATTCCCGATGGGCTGAATGCCAGCCTGATCGACGTGACCTCCGCCTGGACGGTGCTGTCGCTGATGGGGCCGAAAGCGCGGGATATTCTCGCCAGCATCACATCGGCCGACGTCTCCAACGCAGCGCTGCCCTTTGGCACGTTCAAGACGATCGGCATTGCCGGCGCGCCGGTCCGGGCGCTCAGGATCACCTATGTCGGCGAGCTCGGTTTCGAGCTGCATCTGCCGGTCGAATATGCCACCGGCGTCTATGACCTGCTGATGGAAAAGGGCCGCGCACATGGACTGGCCAATGCCGGCTACCGGGCGATCGAAAGCCTCAGGCTGGAGAAGGGCTACCGCGCCTGGGGTTCGGATATCGGCCCGGATCACACCGCGATCGAAGCAGGCCTCGGCTGGGCGGTGAAGATGAAATCCGGCATCGCCTTCCGTGGCCGCGAGGCGATCGAAAAACAGCTCCAAAACGGCGTGAAGAAATATCTCGCCGCGTTTACGGTCGATGATCCCGACGTCGTGCTGCTCGGCCGCGAGACGATTTATCGTGACGGCAAGCGCGCGGGCTGGCTGACTTCCGGCGGCTTTGGCTACACGGTAGGCAAATCGATTGGCTATGGCTATGTCCGCGATCCCGAAGGCGTAACAGCCGACCATGTCTTGTCGGGCAATTACGAGTTGGAAGTCGCCACCGAGCGCGTCAAAGCCAGTGTGTCGCTGCAGCCGTTCTATGATCCGGAAAACGCACGCGTGAAAGCGTAGGCTACGACAGCGCCGCAAGTTCCTGGCGCTGCTGCTGCATCCTCAGGAAGATCCGGTAATCCCGCTCAAAGGCGGAAACATTAGCCGGATTCGGCCGAATGGCTTTTTCCGACCTCCTCATTACCCGGGATGCTTCCAGCAGTGAGGCATACCAGCCGGCGGCGCTTGCAGCCGTCATCGCCGTGCCGAGCAGCATCGCCTCCTCACCCGAGGAGATCACCACGTCGCGACCGGTCGCATCGGCATAAAGCTGGGCAAACAGCGGGCTTTTGGCATGCCCGCCACCAAGATAGAGCATACGGATCGGTGTGCCGGTCTCCTCCATCTTGTCGATGGTCTGGCGCATGCCGAGCACCAGGGCCACCATCGTCCGGTAATAGAGCGCTGCCAGGCCATCGAACGAACTATCCAGCGACAGTCCATGAATGCTACCGAGCATCGAGGCATCACCGAATGGTGTGCGATTGCCATGAAAATCCGGCAGGACGTGGATCCGCCGGCCGAATGCGGCGCCTTGGCTGTCCAGCAGCAACGCGATACGCGTCAGTACTTTCTCATGATCATCCGCGTTTGGATCACGGCCAAGATGGGTACGAAGAATGTAATCGAGGAGTGAACCGGCGGCGGACTGCCCACCCTCGATGATCCAGTATCCAGGCAGCGCCGCGCCGAAATAGGGGCCCCAGAAGGAATGCAGGAATTGCGGCTCGATTGTAAGGCGCATCACGCAACTCGACGTGCCGCCGATCAGGCTGACGCTTTCGGCAGCATCGGGATCGGCTCCGGTCAGCGCCAGCGCCCCGGCGTAGGCATCGACCATGCCTGCGGCAACCCTGCAGGTCTGCGGAAGACCGAAGGCGGCCGCGGTCTCCGGTGAAAGCGTGCCAACTGCGGTGCCGCTCACCAATGGCGTGCCGGGGACGTTCGCTTTTTCAGGCAGATCCGCAAGCCCGGAGTCGGAAAGCAGGGCCGTGTCCCAACCCGGCTTGCCATGGTTGAGATAATTCCACTTGGCGGTCAATGTGCAGGCCGATCGCGCCAGGCTGCCGGTGGCGCGCCAGGTGAGAAAATCCGCAAGGTCGAGGATTTTGCCTGTCTTGGCCCAGATCTCCGGCAGGTGATCCCTGACCCAGACGATTTTCGGCAACGCCATTTCCGGCGACAGGAGATTGCCGGAGTAGCGCAAGGCGTCAGCCTTGGAGCGGCTCAACATCACTGCTTCCGCTATTGCGCGATGGTCGAGCCAGGCAATAGTGTCCCAGCCCGCTTCGCCGCTTTTGGCCGTGCTGAGTGGACGGCCGTCATCATCAAGAAATGTCAAGGAGCATGTGGCGTCGAAGCCGATCGCATCGACCAGAGCGGGGTCGATCCCGGCTGTTGCGACGGCTTCGCGAACGCTATGAGCGACCGCCGACCAGATATCGGCGGAGCTATGTTCGGCCGTGACGCCGTCTTCGCGATTCATCGCGATAGGCCGCGAGGCGCGGGCGAACAGGGTCCCTTTCCGATCGAACACGCCGGCCCGGGCACTGCCTGTGCCGACATCGACTGCGACGACGAACTCCCCCATGCGCCTCTTCTAAGCCTTCACCGCATTGATCAATCCCGGTAGGGCCTTCATATCATCAAAAATCAGCGTTGGCTGCAAGCCCTCGACGATTTCGCGAAGATTGGAGATTGTCGCGTGCGATCCGCCGGTGAAAGCGAAGACTTTCATGCCGGCGCTGTGGGCGGCCTGAATGCCGGCGGGACTATCCTCGATGACGATGCAGCGAGAAGGCGGAAATCCCATCGTCGCCGCCGCATGCAGGAAGAGATCCGGCTCCGGCTTGCCTCTCTTGACCATCGTCGCGCTGAATATATTCGGCTCGAAATAGTCGATCAGACCGGTCTTGGTCAGCGAAAGCCGGATGCGCTCCATCTGGCTCGACGATGCAACGCAGCGCGGCCTGTCGAAATCGCCGAACATCTCGACAATCCCGGCAACCGGCTGCAACTCGGCCTGGAAGCGGGCAAAAAGCTGCGTCCGCATGTCCTCGATATGCTCTTCGCTCAGCGAGATCGAGAATTCATCGGCGATCATCCGCGTGATCGAGGCCATGCTCTTGCCAAGGAACTGCCGATAGGCACGGCTTTCAGAGAGCTCGACGCCGGCGCTTGTCAGCGTATCGCGCAGCACGGCAAAGGAAATCGGCTCGCTATCGACCAGCACGCCATCGCAATCGAAAATGATCAGGGGAGAAGGGTTCTCGGCCATGGCTCAGACCGTCCGGTCCGGGGATTCCGCCAATGCGCGCTCATGGCTCGAAGCACCGCCGGATTTCTCAACCATTTTAGACCCCTAAACCACCATCCAGATAGGCGGACAGGGTCGCCCGTGTCCCTCTCTGACGGAGAGAGCCGAGTGCCTGTGAGAACCGCTGCTGGAAGACCACCGATTTGCCAACATCGCCGAAGATGTCTTCAAGTTCAAGGAAGACAAGCGGATTTTCCCGCGATTTCAACGCCGCGGCATTCAGCCGCGCAGCGTTGGCGTCGTTGAACTCGATCGTACGGCCGCTGTCGGACGTGCCTTCGAAATAGCGGCACCAGAGTGCGGAGACCATGGCCAGGCCCCTGACATCCTCGCCTTTGCGCAGCCGGTCCGCCGTCGATGGCAAGATGAATTTCGGCTGGCGGTTGGAGCCATCCTGCGCCAGCCGCGCCACCGTGTCACCGATCTTGGGATTGGCAAAACGCCGCTCGATCAGCTTGAAATAGTCATCCAGATCGGTATCCGGCACCGGTGGCACGCAGGGTATGATCTCGGTTTTCTCGAGCTTGGCGAGAAAACTGCGAATCAGCGGCTCTTCCATCGTCTCGTGGACGAAGTGAATGTCCAGCAGCTCGCCGGGGTAGGCGATGGTCGCGTGGCCGCCGTTGAGAATACGGATTTTCATCAATTCATAGGGCGCGACATCCGGCACGAAGGTGACGCCGACCTTTTCAAGCGCCGGCCGTCCGGCGGTGAATTTATCCTCGAGAACCCACTGCTTGAACTCCTCGCAATAAACCGGCCAGTTGTCGTCTATGTCGAAGGTTTCCTTGCAATGGCTGATCTCGCGGGGGCCCGTCGCCGGGGTGATGCGGTCGACCATCGAATTCGGGAAAGCGACATGCTCAGCGATCCAGGCCGCGAATTCCGGATCGGAGAGTTTTGCGAGACCGGAGACCGCATGTTCCGTCACATGGCCGTTGCCCGGAATGTTGTCGCACGACATGACGGTGAACGGCACGATGGAGCGCTCGCGACGCAGTTTCAGGCCGGCAAGGATGATGCCGAACACGGTCTTGGGATCGCCGGGATTCTGGCTGTCGGCAACGATGGCCGCATGTTCCGGATCGAACGTGCCCGAGGCCGGATTGATGAAATAGCCGCCTTCGGTGATGGTCATCGAGACGATACGGATGGCCGGATCGGCGAGCTTCTCGATGATCGCGACCCGGTCGGCGGGATCGAGGAAATCGATCATCGCGCCGGTAACGCGGGCCGCGGACTTGCCGACATCCTGTTCGACCACGGTCGTCAGGTAATCCTGTGCCCTGAGCTTGTCGCGCATGGCGCTGTCATAGGTGGTCACACCTGCACCGATCAGCCCCCAGTCGCGATCTTCGCCAAGATTGAAAAGATCATCGAGATAGACGGCCTGATGCGCCCGGTGGAAATTGCCGATGCCGAAATGCACGATCCCGGCGGTGATGTCGCTCCGCTGGTAATTCGGAACGGCAGCATGCGCGGAAATGGCGCCGAGATTGGCAAGCGAAAGAGAGATAGTCATGGCACTCATCCTGTATGTTTGAACGGCTTTTTCTTCAGCTCATCCAGTTGCCGCCAGGCAACATTGTTCGTCTGGCGACGATGCAATCGGCATCCGCCGAGGCGGGATACCGTCCTTGCGCGGTATCCCCGCGCCCCATGGGTTCGAGCGGCAGTCTTCCCCCGACCAACCGCATCTATCCCCCGAAGGAATGCATTATCGCGCGGCAGTCAAGGATTGCGCCCTGCCCGACAGCCGTTTCATCGGATCGCCAGCCCGTTTTCCCCGAACTTGTGGATCCGCGTGACATCCGGCGTCAGGTAGACGGCGTCTCCATGGCGGATGTCCGTCTCGCCTGCTGCGCGGACGGTCACCAGTCCCGCAGCCTCGGTGCGGACATGGATGAACGTATCCGAGCCCAGATGTTCGGTAACGCCGGCCACGCCCTTCCACTGGCCCTCGGTCCTGGAGATTGCCAGATGCTCGGGCCGCACGCCGATCGTTGCGACCGACATAGCGCTCGCAGGTGCTCCCGATATCAGGTTCATCTTCGGCGAACCGATGAAGCCGGCGACGAACAGATTGTCCGGCTTGTGATAAAGCTCCATCGGCGAGCCGACCTGGGCAATATTGCCGGCATTGAGCACGACGATCTTGTCGGCCATGGTCATGGCTTCGACCTGGTCATGGGTGACGTAGATCATCGTGGTTTTCAGCTGATGATGCAGTTCGCTGATTTCGAGCCGCATATTGCCGCGCAGCGCCGCGTCGAGGTTCGACAAGGGCTCGTCGAACAGGAAGGCGGACGGTTCGCGCACGATCGCCCGGCCGATCGCCACGCGCTGGCGCTGACCGCCGGAGAGTTGCCCGGGCCGCCGGTCGAGATAGCTGGTCAGATTGAGGATGCGGGCGGCATCCTGCACCTTCTTGTCGATCGCTTCCGGCGACATCTTGGCCATCTTCAGCGGAAAGGCGATGTTCTTGTAGACGCTCATATGCGGGTAAAGCGCATAGGACTGGAACACCATGGCCAGCCGCCGCTTGGCCGGCGCTTCTCCCGTGACGTCACGGCCATCGATTTCGATCGTGCCCGATGTCGTGTCCTCGAGGCCGGCGATCAGCCGGAGCAGCGTGGACTTGCCGCAGCCGGACGGGCCGACGAAGACCACGAACTCGCCATCGTTGATCGTCAGGTCGATGCCCGGAATGACCGAAGTGCTGCCGAACGACTTGTTGACTTTCTTGAGTTGAATATTTCCCATAATACCCTCCCGATCCTTTTGGGACCTTATTTATTTGACGGCGCCGAATGTCAGGCCGCGGACAAGCTGTTTTTGCGAGAACCAGCCCATGATCAGGATCGGCGCGATGGCCAGCGTCGAGGCTGCCGACAATTTCGCCCAGAACAGGCCTTGCGGACTGGAGAAAGAGGCAATGAACGCGGTCAGGGGTGCCGCATTGGTCGTCGTCAGCCGGATGGTCCAGAAGGATTCGTTCCACGCGAGGATGATGTTGAGCAGCATGGTCGAGGCAATCCCCGGCACCGCCATTGGCGTCAGCACGTAAACGATCTCGCCAAACAGCGAGGCGCCATCCATTCGCGCCGCCTCCAGGATTTCGCCCGGAATTTCGCGGAAGTAGGTGTAGAGCATCCAGACGACGATCGGCAGGTTGATCAGCGTCAGCATGACTGTCAGGCCGATGCGGCTGTCGAGCAGGCCGAGGTCGCGGAACAACAGGTAGATCGGCACCAGCACGGCGACCGCAGGCATCATCTTGGTGGACAGCATCCACATCAGTATGTCCTTGGTCCGCCTGGTCGGCGAGAAGGCCATCGACCAGGCGGCCGGCACCGCAATCAGCAGCGCCAGCAGCGTCGAGCCGACCGACAGGATGACGGAATTCATGAACGGCTTGAAATAATCGCGCTGTGTCTGGACTTCGATATAGCTCTCGAAAGTTCCGGACGGAAGCAGGTTGAAGCCCTGGATCGCCTCGGTTTCCGACTTGAAGCTGGTGATGATCGTGTAGAGGATCGGAAAGAAGATGATGAGTGCGATGACCCATGCGACGACGGTGAAAAACACGGTTCGTCTTGTCGAAACTGCTCTGGCCATGGTTTCCTCCTACTTGTCGAGATTCTTGCCAACGGCGCGCATCAGGAAGATGGCGACGATATTGGCGAGGATGACTGCGATGATGCCACCTGCCGATGCGCCGCCGACGTCGTAGCCGAGCAGTGCGGTCCGGTAGATCAGGAATGGCAGGTTGGTGGAGGCATAGCCGGGGCCGCCATTGGTGGTGACGAGGATTTCCGCATAGACGCCGAGAAGAAAGATCGTCTGGATGAGGATGACCACGGTGATCGAGCGCGCCAGATGCGGGATCGTCAGGTAGATAAACCGGCTGACGAAGCTGGCGCCATCCATTTCCGCCGCTTCCTTCTGTTCGCCATCAAGCGATTGCAGGGCGGTGAGCAGGATGAGGGTGGCGAAAGGCAGCCATTGCCAGGCGACGATGATGATGATCGACAGCAGCGGATATTGCCCGAACCAGTCGACCGGGTTCAGCCCGACAGCGCGATTTATATCCGCCAGCACACCGTATTGCGGATGCATGATCATGTTCTTCCAGACCAGTGCCGCCACCGGCGGCATGACGAAGAACGGCGAGATCACCAGAATGCGGACGATCCCCTGTCCCCACATCGGCTGGTCGAGCAGCAATGCGATCGCGATACCACCAATGACGGTGATGAAAAGAACGCCGACAACGATCACCAGCGTATTCCAGATCGACTGGAAGAAGGCGGGATCGGTGTAGAAATACTGATAATTGAAAAGACCGGCAAAACTGACATTGGCCGGATTGAGAAGATTGTAGTTCTGGAATGAAAACCACAGCGTCATCGCGAGCGGCACGATCATCCAGATCAGAAGCAGGCCGACCGAAGGCGCCATCATGAAGCGGGCCAAGGTCTTCGTTTGTTGCGTTGCCATTTTAAATTGCTCCTCCCATACTTCGCCGGGGGGCCGCACGCCTGAAACAGCAGGACAGCGCACCAGCGTCGTTATCATGCGCATTATTATCTTTTTTGGGCAATCAGCGTCGTGCAAGCGCGACAGCTGGGAATTCTGCCGGAAGCGCTGCCCGGACTAGCGTCCGGGCAGCCAAGTTGGCCTTGGGAGCAGTTACTTTATGTATCCGCCGCGTGTCATTTCACGGGTGGTTACCTGTTGCGCCTGCGCAAGTGCATCGTCGACGCTCATCTGCCCGGCGAGGGCGGCAGAGAAGAGCTGGCCGACAGTCGTTCCGAGACCCTGGAATTCCGGGATCGCGACGAACTGAACACCGACATAGGGGACCGGCTTGACAGTCGGCTTGGTCGGGTCAGCGGCGTTGATGCTGTCGATCGTCATTTTGGCGAACGGAGCAGCCTTCTGGTATTCGGGATTGTTGTAGAGCGAGGTACGCGTGCCCGGAGGAACGTTTGCCCAGCCTTCTTTCGAAGCGACGAGGTCGAGATAGGCCTTCGAGGTTGCCCAGGAAATGAACTTCTCTGCCGCGTCGGCCTTCTGCGTGCCGGCCGGGATGGCAAGAGTCCATGCCCACAGCCAGTTGGCACGCTTGCCGAGGCCGTTGTCCGGCGCCAGTGCGTAACCGACCTTGTCTGCGACCGTCGAGTTCTTCGGGTCGGAAACGAAGGAAGCCGCAACAGTGGCGTCGATCCACATGCCGCACTTGCCCTGCTGGAACAATGCCAGGTTTTCGTTGAAGCCGTTGGACGACGCGCCTTGCGGGCCGGCATCGTTCATGAGCTTGACGTAGAAGTCCAGCGTGGCCTTCCATTCCGGCTGGTCAAACTGGGGCACCCACTTTTCATCGAACCAACGGGCACCGAAGGAATTGGACATCGCCGTCAGGAATGCTGCGTTTTCACCCCAACCGGCCTTGCCGCGAAGGCAAATGCCATTGATCCCTGTCGCACGGTCCGTCATCTTGCGGGCCGCTTCGCCGATGAATTCCCATGTCGGGGCATCGGGCATCGTCAGCCCAGCCTTTTCCATGAGATCCTTGCGGTACATCACCATCGAGCTTTCGCCGTAAAACGGTGCCGCATAGAGCTTGCCGTCCATCGAGAGACCGCCACGGATGGCCGGCAGGATATCGTCAACGTCGTAATCGGCGCCGAGATTGTCGAGCGGCAGGAGCCAGCCCTGCTTGGCCCAGATCGGAACTTCATAGGTGCCGATCGTCATGACGTCGTACTGGCCGCCCTTGGTGGCGATATCGGTCGTGACGCGCTCACGGAGCACGTTTTCTTCCAATGTCACCCATTCGAGCTTGATATCCGGATTCTTGGTGGTGAAGTCGTCCGTCAGCTTCTGCATCCGGACCATGTCGCCATTGTTGACGGTTGCGATCGTCAGCGTTGTTTCTGCATTTGCCATGCTGAACATGGCCATTGCCGAGCATGCGCCCAGCAAAATCGTTTTCAATGTCATTGATCTTCCTCCCAAAGAAGAAATGAGCAATTGCTATGCTCATGGGCATTTATTCGGCCATTGCGACAATGTGTCAAGCATGAATCGTCGCTGCAACGCAGCAATGTTCCTTTGCCGCGTGATAAGAGCAGGAATGAACTAGCGAAAAAACTCAGCCGAGCAGCTTGGCGGCCGTATCCTCGTCGGTGATCAGGGCGTTGATCAAGCCGCCATGGATGGCGCCCCTGATCCCCGGCAGCTTGCGCGGACCCTTGGCGGCGGCGATCACCAGCGATGTCTCGCGTGGCGGAATCGGCGCGGAGGCGACCCGGTCGTTGGTGATGTCGCGGATCATCTTGCCTTCGGAATCGAACGACCAGCCGACGATCTCGCCGACTGCCCCCGCTTTCTGCAACGCCTTCAGTTCGGCAGCCGTGATGAAGCCATCGACATAGAGCGGCGCATCGTTGCTGAAATCGCCAATCCCCACGAAGGTGACTTCGGCCTTGTCGGCAAGCGCCAGTGTCGGGCGGATCATCGCCTGCGCGTGCAGCATCTCACGCTCGCTGGACGTTGTGGCGATGACCGGCAGCGGCATCGGGAAAGACCGGACATTGACCGAATCCGACATGGTGAAAACCACATTGTAATAGGCGGCCGAGCCATCCGGCGCGATATTGCCGGTGAGCGAGACGACACGATGCTGCCGACAATCCATGCGCGGCAACAATTCGACCGCGGCCTTCAGCGTGCGTCCCGTACCGACGGCGATCAGCACCGGCTGCTCGCGCCGCAGCCAGCGCTCCATTTCGGCGCTGGCGGATTCGGCAACGCCGGTAATGGTGGATTCCGAGCCCGGATCGGTCGGCACGACATCGACGAATTTCAGTTTGAAACGATCGCGCAGCGCATCTGCGAGCTCGAGGCAATTGGCGATCGGATGATCGATCTGCACGCGCACCAGACCTTCGGAACGGGCGAGCGACACCAGCCTCTGCGCCGACTGCCTGCTGACGCCGAGCTTGACCGCAATCTGGTCCTGGGTGTTTCCAGCCACGTAATAGAGCCAGCCCGCGCGGGCGGCATCGTCGAGACGGCTGGAACGTTTGGTCATGTTAAGGGACAGTCTCCGTTTTCGCCCCCATCATACTGGGGCCGAAAATATCTTCCAGTGGCATTCGGGAAATTTCCCGAATAGCGCTTGGCTTTTACGCCAGATGTCCTAGTTTCCAAGCGGCAACAGAGAATCGAAGGCGGAAGAATGCGGGTCCTGATCGTCGAGAATATGAAAAACACGCCTTTCGGCCAGATGGGCTTTGCTCTGACCGAAGCCGGTGCCGAGCTCGATATCCGCCGCGTCTGGAACACCGATCCGCTCCCCGAAAATGCCGGCGGCCATGATGCCGTCGTGGTGTTTGGCGGCGAGCAGAGTGCGCTCGATGACGACACGCACCCCTATCTTCCTTCGCTGGCTAAGTTAATGCGGGATTTCGGCGAAGCGGACAAGCCGGTGCTCGGCATCTGCCTGGGAAGCCAGCTTCTGGCCCGTGCTTACGGCGCGCAAAACCTGCTTGGCCAGGCACCGGAATTCGGCTGGCATCATGTTCAATTGACCGATGCCGCCGGCGAGGATCCTGTGATGTCGGGGATTGACCGATCTTTCCCGATCTTTGAATGGCACAGCGATACGTTCGCCCTGCCGGATCGGGCCGTGCGGCTGGCATCCAACCCGGCAGTGGAGAACCAGTGCTTCAGGATCGGCCGCGCTTCCTACGGCATGCAGTTCCATTTCGAGGCAAGCCGCGCCGTTGTCGAGGCGTGGAACAGGGATTTTGCCGAGATGATCGCCAGCAAGCATCCGGATTGGCTGCCGAACTACGCGGAATATGCCGACACGCATGGACCGGAGGCGGATGCGTCCGGTCTGGCAATTGCACGTGCCTGGGTTTCGCTGGTCGTCCCGGCTTATTCGGCTGCGGTGAGGGAAATGAGATGAACGCCGGCCTGACGGCCCTCGGCAAGCGCGAATTGAGCTGACTGGCGCATAAAGCTGCCGACCGTGAAAAAGATAAGCTGGAATTTCGGCTGGATCATTCGTGGCATGGTCGGTGTGCCCGGAATGGAATTGGTGACGATCTCGTCGGACTTCGACACAGCCGGCATGCGGCTGAGTGAGCCGAGGCTCATGGCGTCGGCCGTCGATACCGCGAACGTGCTGACAGCAATGGTGGCGGCAAAGGCGAAAGCAATCTTCTTCATTGTCCTGATCCCTGTCCATATGTCCGCCGCCCGTTTATTTGTTCTGTGGCGTCCGGTTTGATGGTCGTAGATTAGCACCAAGTGCTTGAGGCTTTTTCAAACTGATCATTAAATTTGTCGGCATTGCCGATTTTGTGTATCGCGCCGGCACAGTCGGCGCTGATTTGATTCAAGCTTGCAGGAAAGGCTTTGGAGCGGCGGCGAATCTCTCTAGTGTCCCGCTTCTTTCGAAACTGCGCTTGGTTCATGCCCCAGAAAGTCTCCATCAACCGTATTTCGCTGAATGCCTACCGCAATTACAGCGCGGCTACGCTGCTGCTGGACGGGCGGCACGTGGTGCTCACCGGCGAGAACGGCTCCGGCAAGACCAACCTTCTGGAGGCGATATCCTTCCTGTCGCCGGGGCGCGGCCTGCGTCGCGCGGTCTACGCCGATGTCGGCAAGCAGGGCGAACCCGCAGGGTTTTCAGTGTTTGCCGAAGTCGATGGCATGAACGGCGTAGTCGAAATCGGCACGGGTCTCGTGCCTGCCATGGAAACATCATCCCGGCGGGTGCGGATCAACGGCACGGATGCGAAATCCGCCGACGAACTGCTCGACCATCTGCGCATCCTCTGGGTGACGCCCGCCATGGACGGGCTGTTCACCGGGCCGGCTGCTGACCGGCGGCGGTTTCTCGACCGTCTGGTTCTTTCGCTCGATCCCGCGCATGGCCGCCGAGCGGCCGATTTCGAACGCGCCATGAGGATGCGCAACAAGGTGCTCGAAGACGGCCGTTACGATCCCGACTGGCTGGCGGCGATCGAAAAGCAGATGGCCGGGCTGGGCGTGGCAATGTCGATGGCGCGTAGCGAACTGCTGTCGCTGCTCACGCAACTGGGCGAGCGGGGCGATGTCGGCACTGCCTTTCCGGCTGCCGATCTGCAGTTATCCGGTTTTCTCGAAAAGGATCAGGGTGTGGCGGCGATCGATCTCGAGGACCGCTATGCCGGCATGCTGCAGGAAGGCCGCTATCGCGACCAGGCGGCCGGGCGAACGCTGGAAGGTCCGCACCGCGCCGACCTGATCGTCACCCACCGCCAGAAGGCGATCGATGCCAGCCTCTGCTCGACCGGCGAACAAAAGGCACTGCTGACCGGCCTTGTGCTCTCGCATGCGCAGCTGACCGCCAATATGACCGGCGCCGCGCCCATCCTGCTGCTCGACGAGATCGGCGCACATTTCGACGCCCTGCGGCGCGCAGCACTTTTCGATCTCATCGACCATATCGGCGGGCAGGCCTTCATGACCGGCACCGACCGGCATCTGTTCGAACCCCTGGGGCTTCGCGCCCGCTTCCTGACCGTGAGCCACGGTGCAATCTCGGAGTGATCTGTAATACAGTATCCCGTAGACCTGTTGTTTGGATTAACAAATATTAATCTTACGGGATATGACAGTTCATTGAAATGACACATTCGGAGAGCCATCTTCTATTCATGCGCAACCAATGCCCCTTGGTTGCCAAACCGGAAACCAGCACGTCCCCCGCTGGTCCGGAAATGCGGAAGGAAGACGCCCCTTATCTTCCTCCGCTTCATAAGAAGACCGTCATGGCACTGCCCTCCAGCCATGGCGGTCTTTATTTTTAGGCAACTTCAAACTGAAAAAGGCCGGTCGAACCGGCCCTCTCGTGGATTGTCTGACGGCTTGGATCAGAGCAGGCCAACGCTCTTGTAAGCTTCCTCGATGCGGCCCTTGCCCCATTTCTTGCTCTCGGACATGTCGCCGCCGAACAGCGAACGGGTCTTGGCATCGGACGCGATATCAATGCCTTCGCCCGGACCCACCTTGCGGATTGTTTGACCGCTTTTCACTTCGACCAGGCCATGCTCGACGAATACGGCGAGATTGCCCCGACTGCGGCCGGTGAAGAACTTCGTTCCACGCACGCCGATCTGACCGAAAGTCGTGCGGATCGTCAGGTCGATCTTGGGCTTGCCTTCCGGACGGTCGAATACCATGTCGCCGGAAATCAGTTCAAGCGTGCCACCCTGTTCGGCAAGGAAGCTGTCAAGCAGCACTTCGGTCTGCTCGCCCATGATGATCTTGGTATCGGAACCGAGCGACATCGATGCAAAGCTCTTCTTGCCGGTCGAAATCAGGTCGTTGTTGACCAGCGACGCTCCGCTCTTCAGTGCCGTTTCGACATCGTTCTGGGACTTCAGCACATTGCCCTTGGCATCGAGAACCTTACCGATCTCATCACTGGCAAGAGCGGGCAGGGCCGGCAACAAAACCAGGGCGCCTGCAAGGCCGAGAGTCTCGCGGCGCGTCAGACCTTTATTGATATAGAATATCTTATCGAACATAGCAGCGCCTCCTGAAAGCCGTCCACAAAAGACTATTCCACTTGGCGCTTTTTTCCAAGCGCCAGCAGACCATCTCCTGAATTCAGGGCCATTATTATCAACCGTGCCGCGGAACGGAGTTCCCCGGGGAACACGCCTATCTGATCGACCCCGCTTCCGGACCCCAGACATCGGTTACCGCGAAGCCTTCCGCCGTCGGATCGAACGGATCGAGCGCCACCTGCGTCAGCCCGAACGTCCAGGCACGGCCCGAAATGGTCGGGATGATCGCGGGCCGTCCGGCGATCTCGGTGACTTCTTTCAGTCCGACGCGGAATTCCGTGCCGATCGTCGAGCGCGACGTCAGGATATCGCCGACCTTTGCCCTGCCGCGTGCGTGAAGCGTGGCGAGATTGGCCGAGCTGCCGGTGCCGCAGGGAGACCGGTCGACACGGCCCGGCCACATCGTCGTACAGGTACGCACCGCGCCATCGGGCTCCTCGCCACGGAACATCACATAGGCGACGCCGGATATTTCCGGGATTTCCGGATGCACGACCTCGATCGTCCGGTTGATGATCTCCTTGAGCGCCATGCCGGCCTCGACCAGCCCGCGGGCATTGGCCTTGCTGATCTCCAGCCCGACGGCAGACGCATCGGCGATGGCGTAGAAGATGCCGCCATAGCAGATATCGACCATGACCTTGCCCCATCGACCGGTCTCGACCTCGACATCGAGATCCAGCACGAAGGATGGCGGCATGGTCAGTTCCACCCGCTCGCAACGTCCGTCTTTGCAGGTGGCCGTGGCCTTCACCAGGCCCGCTGCCGTGTCGAGCGTGACGATCGTTTCAGGCTCCTTCATCTCGACAATGCCCATTTCGAGCAGCGCTGTCGTCACGCAAATGGCGTTTGAACCCGACATCGCATGCGCCTGATCCGCCTGCAGGATGATGAAACCGGCATCGGCGCCTTCGCGCTTGGGCGGCAGCAGCAGGTTGACCGAGCCTAGCGGCCCGGAGCGTGGCTCAAGGCAGAGGAAGCGGCGGAGGCTATCGTCCACGGTGTTGATGTGGTTGAGCTGTTCGGCAATCGTCCTGCCCGGAATGTTCGGCACGCCGCCGGTCGCCAACCGTCCGACTTCGCCCTCGCAATGCACATCCACCAGCTGAATGGTCCGCTTCCAACGCATGCTGTCTATCCTATGCTGTCAAAATCTGTCGATGCGAAATGGGCGCATCTCCACCGGCGGCGTCCTGCCCATGATCATGTCGGCCATCAACAGGCCGGCAGTTGCCGAATAGGTCAGGCCGAGGTGGCCATGGCCGGTGGCGTAATAGAGGCCGTTGGTCCTGGCTGACGCGGACATGATCGGGATCGTATCCGGCAGCGCCGGCCGATGACCCATCCATTCGGTATGGTTTTCGACCTTCAGCGACGGCACCGCGAATTTCGCGTGCTCGACCAGGATGCGTGCACGCTTCCAGGTCGGCGCCCGCTCCAGCCTGGCCATTTCCACCGAACCGCCAACGCGAATGCCGCCAGCCGTGGGAGTGATCATGAAGGCACGCTCCGGCCAGATCAGCGACCAGCGGAGATCGGTGCCGGGAGACATGATCTGCGTGTGATAGCCGCGCTCGGTCTCCAGCGGGATCGGCTCATCCAGGGCTTGCGCGAGGTCGCCGGTGTGAACGCCCATCGCCACGATCAGACGTTCGGTCTCCAGCCTGCGCCCGTCCTTCAGGATCAGCGCCGTAACCCCGCGATTGTCGCGCTCGACGCGGGCAATATCGCCGGTCACAAGCTGGCCGCCGTTACGCTGTGTCGCGTCCACCATGCGTTTGACGAGCAGGAAAGGATTGGAAATGAAATGGTTCTGCGGCAGCAGCACCGCCTTTTCGATCGCGGGATTGAGCAGCGGCTCGCGCTCGCGGATGGCGGCGCCCGTCAGCACTTCGTAATTCAGGCCATAGCGGTCCATCAGTTCGAGGTTTTCACGGCCGTCCGCGAAGGCCTTTTCGGTCTCATAGAGTTGCAGACAGGCGGCCTCGCTCAGCATGTCGCGCGCACCGATCGCATCGAGCATGGTGGTGAAATCACCCAGCGCCCGGGTCGCAAGGCTGGCGCCTGCATCCTCGATCTCGCGGATGCGCGATGGCCGGCCGGCGGCGAGGAATTTCAGGAACCAGGGCAGCATCTTCATGGCATAGAGCGGATCGACCGTCACCGGCGCATTCGGGTTCATCATCCAGCCGGGAATTTTCTTCCAGGTCGAGGGCCGCGAGATCGCATCGAAGCCGTTGATGGCGATGCTTGCCATATTGCCGAAAGAGGCGCCTCTCCCCGGTTCCTGCCGGTCGACCAGCACGACTTTTTCGCCGCGTGCCGAGAGTTCCAGCGCGATCGCCGCGCCGATGATGCCGGCGCCCGCCACGATGACCGGATGCTTGTGTTCCATATCTCAACTCGCCTTGCGCGCCGCCACGAGCGGCATCAGATTCCTCAAACGCCGGATTTGCAATTCCTCATTCCGGATCGCTGCCACCGCCTGCTCACGGCTGACCTCAACAAAGGAAAACTGCGTTCCGGACGATGCCTGCGCAAGCTTCCAGTGGTCCGGCTCGATCACATGCGCGATCTTCGGATAGCCGCCGCATGTATTGGCCTCGGCAAGCTGGATCACCGGCTGGCCCGATGGCGGCACCTGCACCGTGCCCGGCATGATGCCATGCGAATGCAGTTCCAGCTTCTGCGTCAAGGCCAGTGCCGCGCCATCGAGCCGCATGCCCTGGCGATTGTTGTCCCTGCTCACCGTGTAACGCTCGGAGAAAAAGGCGACTGCCGCCTCCGGCGCAAATGCACTGAACTCGGCCCCGGTCATCACCCGCAATTGCGTCGCACCGGCATCCCGGAACATGGCTGGGTCCGCACCGCAACCTTGCCGGTGGTTTGACTTGACCGGGCCTGCCGACCGCACGGCCAGCCGATCGCCCCGCTTGAGCGCCCGTCCCTCAAGACCGCCAAAGCCGCTCTTGAGATCGGTCGAGCGCGAGCCCAGTACGAGCGGAACGTCGAGACCGCCGGAGAATGCGAGAACCACGCGCGCTCCCCTGTCCGGCGGTTCGATACGCAGCTCGTCACCGGCATTTGCGGCATGCGCCCACCAGGGCGGCAACGGGACGCCGTTCAGCGTCGCGATCGCCCCAGCGCCGGTCACGGCGAAGAAGGAGGTTTCGACAAAACGAATCCGGAACGGAAAGATCGAGATTTCCAGCCCGGCCGCGCCCTCGTCATTGCCGACCAGCAGATTGCCGACGCGCAATGCTGTCCGGTCCATCATGCCGCCACGGCCGATGCCCTGGTCGAGGAAGCCGGGGCGGCCCAGGTCTTGCACGGAATTCATCAGGCCCGATGTCAGGATCTCGATCATGACACCGCCTTGGCAACGAAGCGGATGCGATCGCCGGGCTTGAAAAAGGCCGGGCGTGCACGATGCGGATCAAACAGCGACAGATCCGTGCGGCCGAGAATGTGCCAGCCGGACGGGGCGGTGACGGGCATGATACCTGCCTGCGCGCCGCCGACAATCACCGAGCCAACGGGGACGCCGTTTCTCGGACTGGACAGTCGCGGCATTGCCAGCGTCGGATCGAGGCCGGAGAGATAGACGAAGCCGGGCATGGCGCCGACCGCCGCCACCGAATAGAGCGGTGCGGCATGGCGGGCAATGATCTCCTCGACACTCATCGATTTTCTCGCGGCGAAATCGACCAGATCGGGGCCATTTTCACCGCCGTAGAAAACCGGCACATCCCAGATACGGCCCTCGAGCGCCGAACCATCGGCGGCCTGCCAGGCCTGTCTGACGGCTCTCTCCAGCACGCTGCCATCGAGCACGACCGGGTCGAACACCGTCATCAGATTGTTCATGCCCGGCACTGTTTCCAGAACGCCGGCGGTGTGCTTGATCTGCTCGGCCAGCTGCCAGATCCGCGCCTGCACGGCGTCGGAAAAGGCCGCACCCGCCGCGCCGTCCAGCAGCAGTGCGCCGGGGCCTTCGTAAGATAGAACGGGTGAATTCGGCTCGGCCAAGGGAAGGTTTCCATGCGCACTGCTGTTCGAGCTGACATATCAGATTGAACCGGCTTGCCTACTGCCGCTCGAAAATATTCTTGCTCCGCAGTAAAACGCCCCTATGATCCCGCGCGAAACGATGGGAATGGCGGTAAATGACGGCACTGGTGATTGATCTGAATTCCGATATGGGCGAAGGCTTCGGAGCCTGGAAGATGGGCGACGACAGCGCCATGCTCGATATCGTCACGTCGGCCAATGTCGCCTGCGGCCTGCATGCGGGCGACCCCGAGGTGATGGCGGCAACCTTCGAAAGAGCCAGGGAGAAAGGTGTTTCGGTCGGCGCCCATCCCGGCTATCCCGATCTCTGGGGATTCGGTCGGCGCAATATTCCGTTTACATCGGGCGAAACCGAGCGGCTGATCGCCTACCAGATCGGCGCGGCCGAGGCGATGGCGGCCTATGCCGGCCACAGGATCACTCATGTCAAGCTGCATGGCGCACTTGGCAATCTCGGCCAGCAGAACCGCGATGTGGCGCTCGCCGCCTGCAGGGCGATCAAGGCTGTCAACGACAAGCTCGTCTGCCTGACGATCGCGCTCGGCGAAATGGAAAGGATCGCCCAGGATATGGGCCTGACGATCCGCTCGGAGATCTTTGCCGATCGCGCCTATACTGATGAGGGTTTTCTCGTCGATCGCAAGCTGCCCGGCGCGGTCCTTCACGACTCCGATGTCATCGCCAAACGCATTCTCTCCATGCTGGAGGAAGGCGCGATCGAAACAGTGACCGGCAAGAGACTGAAGACACCGATCGATTCGGTCTGCGTCCATTCCGATACGCCGTCAGCGGTCGATATCGCCCGCAAGCTGCGCTCGGCGCTGGAAGCGGCAGGCGTCGCCGTCCTGCCCTTCGTGATCGGCTGAGATCGGACCATGGATTTTGCGCTGATCGAAAAGCTGATGCGAATGCTGGAGCAATCCAGCCTCAACGAACTGGATGTCACCGAAGGCGGCATGCGGATACGGCTGGCCAGGCAGAACAGGGGGCAACCGAGCGGGATTCTTCCGGTCGCCAGGCCGGCGGAACAGGCTGTCCCTGAAGCCCGATCAAGGCAGGCAGCGATCGCCGCCGGCATGGCCGGGACCTTCTATCGTTCGCCGTCGCCAGGGGCGGCACCATTCGTCGATATCGGCACCGAGGTTCGCGAAGGCGATCAGCTCGCCATCATCGAAGCGATGAAGATGCTCAATCCGGTCGAGGCCGATCGCGACGGCGTGATCCGAACCATCCAGATCGAGGACGGCGGTTCGGTGGAACCCGGCACGGTGCTTTTCGAAATCGAGACGCGCTGAATGGACAGGTTCGACACGCGCCGGCTGCTGCGGCTGATGGCCGATCATGGCATGGCAGAGTTTTCCTATGCCGACCCGGAATGCCAGATCGAGCTGTCGCTTGATGCGCTTACCCCACTCCATCCGGAAATCCGGGCAACGCAGGCTGGGCGCTTCCTCAGCCGGCACCCGGCGGTGACGGATGCGCCTGTCTTCCCCCGCCGCGTCCGCAAGGACGAGATCGTTGCATTCCTGAAGATCGGGGCACTGCTCGTCCCTCTCGTCGCCAGCGACGATGCGTTCCTGCCGCAGCCGCTGTTCGGCGACGGCGAAATCGTCGGTTATGGCGACATTCTGTTTTAGCCGTCTCATCGCTTGCCGGCGACGACGCCGGGATGTTCCCTCCAGGATGCGCGACCGCATCCATGTTGTGGTGCGTCATCATCTTCATGCTCACTTGGAACAATTATCTCTGGCCGCTGATCGTGCTGCAATCGATCCTGGCCTGCTTGGCTCCGTGAAATAGGAAATTGACATGCGCAGACACGAGAATTTCAACGCCAACTGGGTTTTCTCAGAGGGATTTTCCGGCGAGACGGTCAATACGATGCAGGATGGGGAAACCGTGCGGCTGCCGCACAGCGCGGTCGAACTTCCCTATAACTATTTCGACGAGTCGCGTTACCAGAAAGCTTTCACCTACCAGAAGATCATCCGATGGGAGTCGGATTTCGAGGGCCGCTTCGTGGCGCTGGTCTTCGATGCCGCGATGGCCGACGCCGTCGTCTATCTGAACGGCAAGGAGATCGTTGCGCATAAGGACGGCTATACGCCGTTCGAGGCTCGTCTGACACCGCATCTCAAGAAGGGCGACAACCTGCTGACGGTGAAGATCGACGGTTCTGAGAATCCGCAAATCCCGCCGTTCGGCGGCCAGATCGATTATCTCACCTATGCCGGCATCTATCGCGATGTCTGGCTGAGGGTCACCAGCCCGCTGTTCATCAAGCACATGAAAATCGAGACACCGGATGCGCTCGGCGACAGCAAGACGGTGCATCTCAAGACGACGATTGCCAATCCGCACAGCCGAACGATATCCGGCACGCTCTCCGTCACCATCACGGCGCCTGATGGCAAGACGGTCGCGACCGGTTCCACCACGCTCGACGGCTGGAAAAACAATATCGATATCACCGGCCTTACGGGCATGGAGCTCTGGGATATCGATCACCCGGCACTCTATGAACTGACCGCCGAAATCGAGACGACCGAAGGCAAGGACCGGCTATCGAGCCGCTTCGGCTTCCGCACCGCGGAATTCACGGCCGACGGCTTCCTGCTCAACAACAAGCCGCTCAAACTGCGCGGCCTCAATCGACATCAGTCCTGGCCCTATGCCGGCTATGCGATGGGCCGCCGCGCGCAGGCCAAGGACGCCGATATCGTCAAATACGATCTGGGCTGCAATGTCGTCCGGACCTCGCACTACCCGCAGTCGACATGGTTCATCGACCGCTGCGATGAAATCGGCCTGCTGGTGTTCGAGGAAATCCCCGGCTGGCAGCATATCGGCGGTGAGGAATGGAAGAAGGAATCGGTCGAGAATGTCCGCCGCATGATCATGCGCGACTGGAATCATCCTTCGATCATCATCTGGGGCGTGCGCATCAACGAGTCCCGCGATGCCCCGAACTTCTACGCCAAGACCAATCGCGTGGCGCGCGAACTCGACACGACGCGCCAGACCGGCGGCGCGCGTTACCTCACAAACAGCGAGATGCTGGAAGACGTCTATACGATGAACGATTTCATCCTCGGCAACGAGGAACTGCCGGGCACCAACCGTCCGCGAACCGCGTTGCGCGACCAGATGGAAGTCACGGGATTGCCGAAAAAGGTGCCCTATATGGTCACCGAATATAGCGGTCACATGTATCCGACCAAACGTTTCGACCAGGAACAGCGACAGGCCGAGCATGTCACCCGGCATCTGATGGTTCTGAACGCCGTCGCCGGCGACCCCTCCATTTCCGGCTCCACCGGCTGGTGCATGTTCGACTACAACACCCACAAGGATTTCGGATCCGGCGACCGCATCTGCTATCACGGCGTGCTCGACATGTTCCGCGAGCCGAAATTCGCCGCCTATGCCTATTCCTCGCAGGTCGATCCGAAGGAGGGCGTCGTCCTGCAGCCCGTCACCTATTGGGCGCGCGGCGAACGCAATATCGGCGGCGTCCTGCCACTGATCATCCTCACCAACTGCGATTACGTCGAACTCAAGTACGGCGAATTCGAACCCAAGCGCGTCTATCCGGACCGCGATACCTACCCGCATCTCGACCATCCGCCCGTTGTCATCGACCTCCGAAGCGTGACGCTGGAAGAATTCGGCGCCTGGGGCCGAATGTGGAGCGACGGCCTCATCACCGGCTATGTCGATGGCGAGGTCGCCAAGACCGTGATGATGCCCTCCGATCCGGTACCGACCCGGCTCGAGATCGCCCCGGACGAGACTGAACTGAGGGCCGGCGAAAAGGACAGCGTCCGCGTCGTCCTGCGTGTTCTCGATCAGTGCGGCAACATATTGCCGTTCTTCGAGGAACCGGTGGCGCTGACGCTCGAAGGCGACGGGCGGATCATCGGCCCACGCCTTGTCAGCTTTAAGGGCGGCGCGACCGGCTTCTGGGTCGAGGCCGGCGAGAGCGAGGGAATGCTGGCGCTGAAGGTCGCCTGCGGCGCTTTCGCGGAGCAGACAGTGATATTTTCTGTCGGACCGTAAGGGAATGGCGGATGGCCGATGTCACACGCATGCAGATCCGCAAGTCGTTCGGCGCGCTTGACGTCATCAAGGGCGTCGATCTCGACATCAGGTCCCGGCGAGTTCGTGGTTTTGGTCGAGCCGCACTTCAACCTCGATGCCGAACTCCGCGTGCATATCCCTGCTATTTTGCATCGACGGGCGGCGAATCCGCTGATCGTTTGCCGGATTCGCGCGGTTCATCGCTCAACCTGGACCATTTGACCACGAGACGCGCGAGCGCCGGACCTGTCAGCAGAATCATCAACAGACGCGCCAGCTGCATCGACATCACGAACGGCACGTCGACATGGCTCGACGCCGAAATGATGGCGACCGAATCGGCTCCGCCCGGGCTTGTCGCCAGATAGGCGGTGAGCGGATCGACATCGGCAACATAAACGAGGATTACCGCGAACCCGCCGCAAATGGCAATCAGCGCCAGGATGGAGCCGATCACTTGCGGCAGCGCCCGCATGGCATGGGCGAGAATATCGCGGCTGAAGCGCCCGCCGATCGTCCAGCCGACCAATGCATAACTTGCGGCGAGCAGCCAGGGCGGCAGTTCGATATGGACAATCCCGGTATTCTGCAGGATGACGCCGAGGATCAACGGCAGAAGAAAGATGCCGGCTGGAATCCTGAACCATTTCGTCAGCAGGATGCAACCTGCTATCAGCGCCGCGGTTTCGGCCATCGGCAGCCATTCGATCGACGGAAACCAGATCGTCTGCGGCAGCGGCACGCCCGTCTTTGAGACCCAGATGCGCGAGATGGTGGAGGCGGCGATCGCCACGCAGACGATCCGCAGATATTGCATGAAGGCGACAAGCCGCATATCGGCGCCGAACGATTCCGACATGATGACCATGGCGGACGCGCCGCCCGGCATCGCGCCCCAGATCGCCGTCGTTCCGGGCAGGACGTGGAATCTGGCGAGCAGCCAGCCGAGCGTCACCGCGGCGGCGATGACCGAGACCACGCCTGCAAGGAAAATCGGCCAGTCCCTGGCCATTTCTCCAAAGATCGAAAGCGGGATCGACTTGGCGATCATGCAGCCTATCATGGCCTGTGCAATCGAAACCAGCCGGTTGGAGACATGCACCGTCTTCTCGGTCGCGGCAAAGGCTATTGCCGCCAGCATTGGCCCCAGCAGCAAAGCTGCCGGCAGATGGGCGAGCTCCAATATTCCGAAAAGAATCGCCGAGACGACAAGAAGACCGGTCCATCGCAGAAGCTTCGTCCGTCCGCTGATTTGTTGTTGCATCGTAGAGCCGCCGTGAAATCGATTACGACGCTCTCTATCACACGAGAAATCCGTGGAAAGATAGTCTTGAACCCGAAGCTGTGCGTGGGCAGGGACGGAGATCTTCCGAGATCGCACACCTGCCGCGCTTCGGTCGCCGTTGCATGTCCTGTCCGCCGGGAATAGACAACCCTCCAGACCGTTTATCATTCCAGGCAGGTGCTTCATGAGCGACTACGTCCGCAGGATCCTTGACGCCAGAGTCTATGATGTCGCGGTACAAACGCCCCTCGATCCGATGGCCAGGCTCAGCGCCCGTCTTGGTTGCCCGGTATTGCTCAAGCGCGAGGATCTTCAGCCGGTCTTTTCCTTCAAGATCAGGGGCGCCTACAATCGCATCGTTCGCCTCTCGCAGGCGGCAAAGGCGGCCGGCATCATCTGCGCATCCGCCGGAAACCATGCCCAGGGCGTCGCCTTATCGGCGCAGAAGCTGGGCATCGCGGCGACGATCGTCATGCCGGTGACGACGCCGGCGATCAAGATCGAGGCCGTGCGCTACTGGGGCGGAAAGGTTGTCCTGCACGGCGACACGTTCGACGAGGCCTACGCCCATGCGCGGCAGCTCGAAGGTGAAAACAGCCTCACCTTCGTCCACCCCTATGACGACGCCGATGTCATTGCCGGCCAGGGCACGATCGGCGTCGAACTCCTGCACCAGCATCCGGATCCGATCGAGGCCATCTTCGTGCCGATCGGCGGGGGCGGACTTGCCGCGGGCATCGCGTCTTACGTCAAGTTCCTGCGGCCGGAAACAAAAGTGATCGGCGTTGAACCCGTCGATGCGGCTTCGATGAAAGCGGCGATTGCGGCCGGAGAGCGTGTGATCCTCGACCGTGTCGGCCTTTTCGCCGACGGTGTCGCGGTGCGTCAGGCGGGCGAGGAAACCTTCAGGCTCTGCCGGGAACTGCTGGACGATGTGCTGGTTGCCGATACCGATGCCATGTGTGCCGCCATCAAGGATGTTTTCGAGGACGTCCGGGTTCTCGCGGAACCGGCAGGCGCGCTTTCTCTCGCCGGGCTGAAGGCCTATGCGTCGGCCAATCCGCAACGCCGCGGCGCGCTGATCGCGATCAACAGCGGCGCAAACATGAATTTCGACCGGCTTCGGCACGTTGCCGAACGGGCTGAAATCGGCGAGGAACGCGAGGTACTGCTGGCGGTCACCATACCCGAGGAACCCGGCAGCTACCGCCGCTTCATCCAGCTGCTGGGCAACCGCACGGTCACCGAGTTCAACTACCGCTATGCCGGGGGCAGCCAGGCCCATGTCTTCGTCGGTCTCAGGCTTGCCGATGCCAAGCGGGAAAAGCGTGAGATCATCGGCCAGCTCGAGCGGCTCGGCTACGGGTTGATCGACATCAGCGCCGACGAGACCGCCAAGCTGCACATTCGCTACATGGTCGGCGGAAGGGCCCCTGCGCTGGTCGACGAAATGATCCTTCGTTGCGAATTCCCGGAGAGACCGGGGGCCTTGCTGCGGTTTCTGGATGGAATTGGTGCGGACTGGAACATCACGCTGTTTCACTACCGCAACCATGGCGCCGATTACGGCCGCGTGCTTGTCGGCGTACAGGTTTCGCCGGACGATCGGATACGGTTCAGCGATCGCATGGCGATCCTTGGCTATCCGTATGAGGACGAAACCGCCAACGATGCCTACCGGCTTTTCCTGCGCGGATAGTCCGACCCGAAACCACGCTGTTTGCCGGTTCAGACCAGCTCCGCCGCGCCCGACCAGAGGTGATAGAGCGAACTGCCGGGAAGCCAAACCCATTGCCGGAGGTCACGCGGCTGCCGGCCGGTCGATTACGACGTCCGCATCCCGGTATGCAATTGAAACCATGGTTCCTGGCATCGCGTCAGAAACGGTGATCTCGGCCTGCAGCTGATTGCTGAGCGCCTCCACAATACCTGTACCCAGGCCGGGCTTTGCGTCATTCGAATTGGCTGGCATGCCTATGCCATCATCGGTCACCTGAAGGGTCCAGTCTTTTCCCTTGGCGTGAAAATCGACGGTGATTTTCCCTTTGCGCTGGTTCGGGAACGCGTGCTTGACCGAATTGATCACAAGTTCGGTGACGACGAGGCCAAGGCTTACGGAAATGCTTGCTTCGATAACGGTTTTGTCCACGTTGACGTCGATCGTGATCTGTTCGGGATCATGGATCATGGAAGCCCCGAGGCTCCTGCAAAGCTGCTCGAAATAGCCGCGCAGTTCGACGTCACCGACGCTGGATTCCGCGAGTTGCTGCTGGACCGCAGCGATCGACATCACCCGGCTGTGCGCGGACTTCAGGTGCGTGCGGGTCTCTTCAGACTGGACCTTTCGGGCGCTCTGCAAAAGAATGCTCGCGATAATCTGCAGGCTGTTGGCCACACGATGCTGAACCTCATGGAGGAGCATCGCCTTGTCCCGCAGCAGGGCGTCTTTCACCTTCTCGGCGACCCGCGCATCCGTGACATCGGCCACCGTCAAAAGCAGCCGGACTTTCGACGCATCCGCATAGTCAAGCTTTTGAGCTTCGAGAATGAGACGCCGGGTATGCTGGCCGGGGCGTTTCAAATCCATCTCGTAGCCGTGGACATTGGCCATTCCGGCCGCCGTTGCCTCAAGCAGAACCGATAGCTGCGCGACGTTCCATTCGCCGTTGCCGAGTTCGGTGAACCGTTTAGTCACCGCCGTCCCGGAGTCGATCAGAAATGCCTGGTAGAAAGAGGTGCTGGCCGAGATCACGCAAAGATTGGCATCGAGAAGCACGACCGGCGCGCTGGAGGATGCAATGACAGCGAGCGCAAGACTGAGCGATCCTTCGGTATAGAGAGGGGTGACAGATGTCATTGCTGGGTCCTTTGGGCCAGAGGCTCGCGGTGCGAAAGCCATCCCCGGCATGGACGTAGATCAATTCTGTTTGGCAGGAAAACCGATCCGGAAGGATACTATCACGAATATCCCGAGCACGCTCTTTCAATCGACCCGGATGTTTTTGCATGGGCCGGCAAACGATTTGGATGCTTGCTCCAGGTCCTGTGCCAATAGGCAGCATTGTCGCAAGGCCCGGCAGGTAAAATGAGTTTCTGCATCCGAAGCTTTCAGCTCGGTCCGATGGGAGATGCGAGGATGCCGGAGACAAGTGAGCAGGCGACAAAGCCGTTAGAACCTGTTAAAGTCAGGGTTGCCGGTTGTGGTTCAACGTGACGGCGAATGATTTGCCGGGCGTCCATACACCGCCAGCCGGATTTTACGGTTGCGAAGGAGAAGCGCTATGGCGGCATCTCATGTCATGATCAATGCGCGCGGCGAATTTGCGCGCCCGGTGGTTCAAAAGGTTGGCGTCGCGGATATCATCGATGCGCTGAAGTTGGGGCTCGAAGATTTCAGCGCGAAACCATCGCACTATGTTTTTCTTTGTCTGATGTATCCGATAGCAGGCATCTTCCTGGCCTTCTGGAGTTCCGGCGCGAACCTGGTGCCGCTGCTCTACCCCTTGATGTCGGGCTTTGCACTGGTGGGACCGATTGCCGCCCTCGGCCTCTACGAGATCAGCCGGCGCCGCGAGCAGGGGCAGGACAGCTCCTGGTACCACGCGCTTGACGTGCGCCACTCGCCGGCAATGCCGTCTATCATTGCGGTAAGCGTCATGTTGTTGGCGCTCTTCATCGCCTGGCTGATTGTCGCCCAGAATATATACACCTCAGCCTTCGGTGACGCGGCTCCGGCGTCGGTCTCTTCTTTCCTGTCGGACGTATTGACCACCCCTGAGGGCTGGTCGCTTATCCTGTGGGGAAATCTGGCCGGGTTCGTGTTCGCGGTCGTTGTCCTGGCGACGACGGTGGTAACGTTCCCGCTGTTGCTCGACCGCAACGTTCGCGCCGCGGTGGCTATCAATGCAAGCATACGTGCTACGCTTGCCAATCCGGGGCCGGTGGCGCTCTGGGGCCTGATCGTCGGCGCTTTGCTCGTCGTCGGTACGATTCCGATCTTTATTGGCCTTGCCGTTTTCATACCTATCCTCGGGCATTCGACTTGGCACTTCTATCGCAAATTGATCGCCCCCATCAGCCAGGATGGCACGCTCTGAAGTTTCGGGAAACTCCATTTCGGATTTTCGCTTGGAGCCGTCGCTTTATGTCAGCTTGCGCCGGTCTCCGGTTCGGGAACGGTGCCTAAAACCGAGGGTTGCCATGTGGTATCGTGTTGTTCTGTTCAGTCTGCCATTTTTCATTGTTTCGGCGCCTGGCGCCCTCGCTCAGGAAGGCGATGCGGATGCAGGTGCCATCGTATTCAAGAAATGCGCAATCTGTCACGTGGCGGACACGGACAAGAACAAGGTCGGCCCGTCGCTGAACGGCCTGTTCGGCAGAACGGCGGGAACGCATCCGGATTTCAGGTACTCTCCGGCGATGCATGCGGCAGGCGAAGGCGGACTTGTCTGGGACGAAGCAACGCTGCGCGACTATCTGCATAATCCGAGGGGCAAGGTGAAGGGTACGAAGATGATCTTTGCGGGCCTGAAGGATGATACCGACATCACCAATGTCGTCGCATATCTGAAGCAATTTTCCAAATAGCAGGTCAAGAACAACGTCCATTTGTACTAATTGCTCGCATGTCATGTTTATGAGATAATGCTGAAAATTCTCTCGACGGATCGTGGGCGCCAGGCTCGCGGCTGGGTCAGGGGCGAAAATGGCTATCGTGCTGCTTCTCGTTCTGGTCGTGGTGGCTTCCATCGTGTTCCACCTGCTGAGCCCGTGGTGGTGGACGCCGATCGCTTCGAACTGGAGCTATATCGACGACACGATCGTCATCACGTTCTGGATCACCGGCATCGTTTTCACGCTTGTCGTATCCTTCATGGCCTATTGCGTCTGGCGCTTTCGCCATCGCCCGGGAAATGTGGCGGCCTACCAGCCCGAGAGCAAGCGGCTGGAATGGTGGCTGGCGGTCGGAACCGCGATTGGCGTGGCGGCAATGCTGGCGCCCGGCCTGATGGTATGGAAACAATTCGTCACCGTGCCCCCGGACGCAGCAACCGTGGAGGTCGTGGGCCAGCAATGGTTGTGGAATTACCGGCTGCCGGGGGCAGACGGACGGCTGGGGCGAGCCGATACCCGCGCCGTCAGTGCCGACAATCCCCTCGGGGTCAATGCGAGCGATGCCGCCGGCCTCGACGACGTTATCGTCCAGAGTACTGAACTGCATCTGCCCATTGGCAAGCCGGTCCAGATGCTGCTGCGCTCGATCGATGTCCTGCACGATTTCTATGTGCCCGAATTCCGGGCGAAGATGGACATGGTCCCCGGCAGCGTCACCTATTTCTGGTTCACCCCGACGCGCACGGGAAGCTTCGAAGTCCTGTGCGCGGAATTGTGCGGCGTCGCGCATTCGCAGATGCGTGGAACGGTCATCGTCGACGACGAGGCCACCTATCAGGCATGGCTGCGGGAGCAGCCGACTTTTGCGCAGATGACGGCATCGACGGATAACGATCAGCCGAAATAGACCCGGCGACGCCGCCGGGGACGAAGACATTGGATTAAGGAAGCGTGGAGGACGCGACATGGTCGACATCAGATCCGGTTCCGGGGAGGTCATCCAGCCCGCCGAAGTCGAGGATGTGGAACTCTACCATCCGAAAAGCTGGTGGACACAATACGTCTTCAGCCAGGACGCCAAAGTGATCGCCATCCAGTACACACTGACCGCTACCGCCATCGGTGTCGTGGCGCTGGTGCTTTCCTGGCTGATGCGTCTGCAGCTCGGATTTCCAGGGTATTTCTCCTTCATCGATGCCGAGCGCTACTACCAGTTCATCACCATGCACGGCATGATCATGGTGATCTACCTGCTGACCGCGCTGTTTCTCGGCGGTTTCGGCAATTATCTCATTCCCCTGATGGTCGGCGCCCGCGACATGGTGTTTCCCTACGCGAACATGTTGAGCTACTGGCTCTATCTGCTCGCCGTGCTGGTGCTGGTCGCCGGCTTTTTCGCGCCCGGCGGGCCGACCGGCGCCGGCTGGACGCTCTATCCGCCTCAGGCCATTCTTTCCGGCACGCCGGGCGGGCGCGACTGGGGCATCATCCTGATGCTGTCGTCGCTGATCCTGTTCATCATCGGGTTTACCATGGGCGGCCTGAATTATGTCGTGACGGTTCTGCAGGGCCGCGCGCGCGGCATGACGCTGATGCGGATGCCCCTGACCGTGTGGGGCATCTTCACCGCCACCGTCATGGCGCTGCTTGCCTTTCCGGCCCTGTTCGTCGCTGCGGTCATGATGCTGTTCGACCGGCTGCTGGGAACGAGCTTCTTCATGCCCGCCATCGCCGAGATGGGGGAACAGCTACAGCATGGCGGCGGCAGCCCGATCATGTTTCAACATCTCTTCTGGTTCTTCGGACATCCTGAGGTCTATATCGTCGCGCTTCCCGCTTTCGGCATCGTCTCGGACCTGATCAGCACGCATGCGCGCAAGAACATCTTCGGGTACCGGATGATGGTCTGGGCCATCCTGATCATCGCGGCGCTGAGCTTCGTCGTCTGGGCGCATCATATGTATGTGAGCGGCATGAACCCGAACTTCGGATTCTTTTTCGCCACCACGACGCTGATCATCGCGGTACCCACGGCGATCAAGGTCTACAACTGGGTGCTGACGCTCTGGCGCGGCGATATCCATCTGACCCTGCCGATGCTTTTTGCGCTCGCCTTCATCGTCACCTTCCTCAACGGCGGGCTGACCGGCCTGTTTCTCGGCAATGTTGTCGTCGATGTGCCGCTTTCCGACACGATGTTCGTCGTTGCGCATTTCCACATGGTGATGGGCGTGGCGCCGATCATGGTGGTTTTGGGAGCGATCTACCACTGGTATCCGAAAGTCACGGGGCGCATGCTCGACGAGACGATGGGCCATATCCACTTCTGGGTCACCTTTGTCGGCGCCTACGCGATCTTCTTCCCCATGCACTATATCGGCCTGCTGGGCGTGCCGCGCCGCTACTACGAGCTGGGCGAGACCGCCTTCATTCCGCCTTCGGCGCAGACGCTGAACGAGTTCATCACCGTCGTCGCGCTGATCGTCGGTGCCGCCCAGATGCTGTTCCTGTTCAATCTGGGCTGGAGCCTGACCAGGGGCAAGGCGTCCGGCGGCAATCCGTGGCGCGCAACGACGCTGGAATGGCAGACGCCGCAAACGCCGCCCGTTCATGGCAACTGGGGCAAGGATCTGCCGGTGGTCTATCGCTGGGCCTATGACTACAGCGTACCGGGGGCACCCGAAGACTTCATCCCGCAGAACCAGCCGGGGCTCACCCCGGCGACGCGCGAGGGGGCATCATGAGCGTCATGCTGGTCTTCCTGGCGGGCATCGCCGCAGTCATCATCTGGTGGATGGCGCAGCAGCGGCTGACGTCCCGGCCGTGGCTGGAAACCGGGCACGCAGGCGACCTGCCGCATCTGCAGGGATCGCCGGTGGCGGTCGCGAAAATCGGCCTCGGCATCTTCCTCGCCGTCATCGGCGCCTTGTTCGCGCTTTTCATCAGCGCCTACCTCACCCGCATGGGCGAAGCCGATTGGTGGGGGATCCCGCTCCCACGCATTCTATGGGTGAATACGGCAGCTCTTGTCGCCAGCAGCGCGGCGCTGCAATGGGCAAAGCGTGAGGCTTCTTCCGGCCGCAGCGACGCCCTGAACACGGCCCTGGCGGTGGCGGTCGGGACGGCTGTCATGTTTCTCCTGGGCCAGATTCTGGCGTGGCGGCAGCTCGTGTCGGCGGGCTATGTGCTTGCCGACAATCCCGCAAACAGCTTCTTCTACCTGATCACCGGGCTGCATGGCGTGCACATTCTGGGCGGGCTTGTCGTGCTCGGGCGAACGACTGTCCGCGCCCGAAGCAGTCTGGCCCCGGAGAAAATGAGCCTGAGCGTGGACCTGTGCGCGATCTATTGGCACTTCATGCTCGTCGTCTGGCTGATCCTCTTTGCGCTGCTTGCAGGTTGGGCAAATGATCTCGTCGATATTTGCCGGCAATTGCTGACATAGGGAGTTTCGAGGATGGAGCAGATCGCAGAAACCCACTCCATAGAGCCGCATGCGCGGCCTGCGGGGCTGCGCGGCGTCGCGGCCGATCTGTCGTCCGACCAGCGGGCGTTCAAGAATGTCTCCTGGGGCAAGGCCATGATGTGGATCTTTCTCCTCAGCGACACTTTCATTTTCGGGTGCTTTCTGCTGGCCTATATGACGGCCCGCATGTCGACCCTGGTCGCCTGGCCCAATCCGAGCGAGGTCTTCGCCCTGACGATCGGGGGGCAGGAAATCCCGCTGATCCTGATTGCCATCATGACCTTTGTGCTCATCAGCAGCAGCGGGACGATGGCCATGGCCGTCAATTTCGGGTACCGCCGGGATCGCCGCAAGACAGCGGTCCTGATGCTTGCCACTGCGGCGCTTGGCGCCACCTTCGTCGGCATGCAGGCGTTCGAGTGGACCAAGCTGATCTCGGAAGGGGTGCGACCCTGGGCAAACCCGTGGGGGGCGGCGCAATTCGGTTCGTCCTTCTTCATGATCACCGGGTTTCACGGCACCCACGTCTCGATCGGCGTCGTGTTTCTGCTCATCATGGCCCGCAAGGTCTGGCGTGGTGATTTCCACACGGAAAGGCGGGGCTTCTTCACCAGCCGGAAAGGCAATTACGAGATCGTCGAGATCATGGGCCTCTACTGGCACTTCGTCGATCTGGTCTGGGTTTTCATCTTCGCGTTTTTCTATCTTTGGTGAGGTGACGTGATGACACAAACAGCGACGCATTCCACCCAGCAGCATCCGATCAGGCTCTATCTCGTGGTATGGGGCTGGCTCTTCGTCCTCAGCGCCTGCTCCTATATGGTCGATTATCTCGGCGTCCAGGGCTATCCGAGATGGTCCCTGATCATTCTGTTCATGATGCTGAAGGCAGGGCTCATCGTCGCGGTCTTCATGCACATGGCATGGGAGCGGCTGGCGCTGGTCTACGCCATCCTGCTGCCGCCGATCCTGGTGCTCGTCTTTGTCGCGCTGATGATATCGGAATCGAACTATACGAGCCTGACCCGCCTGTTGTTCTTCAGCGCAGGGGCCTGAGGCATCTCTGCGGCACCACGCCAATCACGAATACGTTGAAACTACGAGCGGACAGTCGCAACACGCTCGAAAAAACGCGTTCCGTGGCTGACTTGAGAACCGCAATGCGTGATCGCAAAAACGGACAGGCAACGGACCTGTAGGAACGTACCCTTGAAGACTGATATTGCAAACTATTGATTTTATTATGAGAAAATGGCGCACCCGGAACGATTCGAACGTCCGACCCTCAGATTCGTAGTCTGATGCTCTATCCAGCTGAGCTACGGGTGCTTTCTCGCCGCAGACTGTGTCCGCTGACGTGGCGCTCTCCTAAAGAATTGCTGGACGGAATGCAAGCGTATTTCTGAAAAAAATGCAGGCGGCGGCAAGGGCGTGGTGTCATGGCTGTGCATAGTCGGGCTTTCACAACAGCCTGGCTCGTCGCCAAACCGGAGAAAAGCTCAGGCCGCGGCGCGGTCCGGCAGTTCGAAGCGGAAGCGCGTTCCGCGCTCTGCCTTGTCTTCCAGCACGATCCAGCCCTTGTGCGCCTCGATCAGCTCGCGGGCGATCGTCAGCCCCAAACCCGTGCCACCGGCACGCACCGAGCCGCGAAAGGCGGAGAACAGATTGTCCTTGGCCTTTTGCGGCATGCCCGGACCGTTGTCGTCTATGGTGACGCGCACGCAATTTCCTTCCCGCAATGCCGAGATGGCGACCCGCTTCTCTCCCACCGTATCGCTTTCCAGCGCCTGGCTCGCATTGCGGCAGAGATTGTAGATGACCCGGAACAACTGCTCCGGATCGGCATCGACCTCGAGCTCCCGGGGCACGTCATTGACGAAGGCGATATCGGTACCGGCGCTCAGGCCGAGAATTTCGCCGGCGTCCTCCACCAATGGCCGCAGCTTGATCCTTTGCAGGCGCGGCGCGGTTTCGCTGGCGCGGCCATAGGCCAGCACTTCCGACGAATAGCCGATGGCCCGGCCGAGGGTGCGGACGAGCTTCGAAGACAGGCCCTTGACCACGGGATCGCCGACATCCGTCAGGCGATCGGACATCAATTGCGCCGAGGACAGGATATTGCGCATGTCATGATTGATCTTGGAGACCGCAAGGCCGAGATCGGCGAGGTTCTTCTGCTGGCGGATCGTCTTCTGCAGGTCCGCCTGCATCGAGGCGAGATGGCGCGCCGCGAGCGCCAGTTCGTCGGTGCCGGCCGGCGGCACGAGCACGGAGGCGGGATTGGACGGATCCATGGCGAAGCCCTGCATGCTGGCGGTCATGCGCGCCACGGGCCGGATCAGGATGCGATTGATGACAAGGAAGATAAGAGACGCGGTGAAGAGTGAAATGATGATCGAAAACAGCAGGATTTCCTGGCAGTAGACCAGCATCGCCTCGCGCAGCGCCTTGTCTTCCATCACCAGCTCGATCTCCATCGAACTGCCGCCGATCGGACCCCGGACGCTGAAGACCTGGTTGCCGCCCCAGATCAGCGTCGAAAGCGCATCGCGCGCGTTCGGCAGGAAGCTCATGTCGCTGAGGTCGTACTGGGCATTGACCATCGGCGGCACTTCGGAAACCACGATCATCCTCGTAATGTCTTCCTTGTGCAGCACGATCGCCTTTGTGCCCGTCGCCATCAGCGTCGAATCCTGCAGCGGCCGCGGCAGGTTCACCTTGGGAAGTCCGTCGATGACGATGGCGGCGGCGGCGGCGGTGTTCAGGCGGTCGCGCAGCCAGGCGAGCCGCATGTTGTTGACCGACGGCACGAAGATCAGGATTTCGGCAAGCAGCACGAAGACGATCGTCAGCAACAGGATCTTGGTCGAGAGCCGCGCGGCAAAAGGCAACTCTCGGCTTTCCGCAGGCGAAAGTCCGGGCTTTGTTCCCACGCTCTTGTCCACGCCTTGCTCCGTTTTGAACCCGATGAGGTTCATACGTATTCAAGCGCATCTCATATCACAGGAATGTGAGATGCAAATCCGCATTTGCACTCAAAATGCTGAAATTCGCCCGATCTGTTGACTTTGACAGGCTTCGTCCCTATAAGCCCGGCCACGTTCGGGAAAGCTTGTCCCGCTTAGCGGCGGCAAAGCCATTTCCGTGCGAAATCCAAAACGCGCTCATCAAGAAGGGCCGCACTCCGCGGTAATTAAATAAATGTCCACAAAGCGTACCTACCAGCCTTCGAAGCTTGTTCGCAAGCGTCGTCACGGCTTTCGTGCCCGCCTCTCGACGAAGGGCGGCCGCAAGGTCCTGTCTGCCCGCCGCAATCGTGGCCGCAAGCGGCTTTCCGCTTAAGTCATTGGACTATCAGGGCCGATGACGACCCAAAAAACAGACCGAATTGCCGGTCGGCTCAAGAGCCGGCCGGAGTTTTTGCGTGTGCGTGAAGGCGAACGGCGAAAAGGCCGCTTTTTCATGCTCGAAGTGCTCGATCGCAAGGCGCCCGACGAGGCGCCGCGTGCCGGCTTCACAGTGACCAAGAAACAGGGCAATGCGGTTGAACGCAACCGAATGCGCCGCCGCATGAAAGAAGCTGTGCGGCTATCGGCGCAATTTGCAATGCAGCCCGGCCATGACTATGTGATCGTCGCGCACCGGGAGGCGCTTGGCGCCCCATTTGACGAATTGACAAACGCGCTTGTTACGCGCATTGCCAGCCGGCAGAATTCCAAGGGCCGGACACCGGGAAAGAGTGATGGAAAAAAACCGTAATTATTATCTTGCGATCGTTCTGTCCGTCCTGATCGTCTTCGTCTGGCAGTTCTTCTACATGGGTCCGAAGATGGAAGCCCAGCAGAAGATCGAGGAAGCCCGCCAGACCGAACTTGCCAAACAGAAGAAAGACACCGCGCAGAAGCCCGCGATCGTCGATGCGAATGGCCAGCCGGTTCCCGGCATCGAAGGCACGCAGGTATCGGTCGTGACCCGCCAGGAAGCGCTCGGCCAGGCCAAGCGCATCGAGATCGACACGCCCGCCTTGTCCGGCTCCATCAATCTCACCGGCGCCCGCTTCGACGATCTGAAGCTGAAAAAGTACCATGAGACCGTCGAGGACAGCAGCCCGCTCATTACCCTCCTCAATCCCGGCAACACCCATGATGGCTATTTCGTCGAGCTCGGCTATACCGGCGGCGACAAGAATGCCGCCGTTCCCAGCATGAACACCACATGGACCGTGTCCGGCAACGCCAAGCTCACGCCCCAAACGCCTGTTACACTGACCTATACCAATCCGGCCGGCGTCACGTTCGTGCGCGAGATCGCTGTGGACGAACACTACATGTTCACCGTCAACGACGCGGTGAAGAACGGGTCCAAGGCCGATATTCCGCTGACGCCTTATGGCCGCATCGTGCGCTACACGATCCCCGCCGTCGCGCCGGCCTATGTGCTGCACGAAGGTTATGTCGGCGTACTGAACGGCACGCTGCAGGAAACAAAGTTCGCCAAGGACAATGAGCCGGTCAAGCATCCGGGCAATACCGATGGCTGGTTCGGCATCACCGACAAGTACTGGGCGGCGGTGATCGCACCGCCAAAGGGTATCACCTTCGATTCCGCCTTCACGCATGTGCAGACCGGCCAGGAGCTTTTCCAGGCGGATTACCGCCAGTTGACCGGCACGCTGAAGACAGGCGAGACCCAGACCTTCAAGACGCAGATATTCGCCGGCGCCAAGGAAGTGCCCGTCATCGACCGCTATGAGACCGAATACCAGATCAAGAATTTCTACAAGCTGATCGACTGGGGCTGGTTCGAGATCATCACCCGGCCGATGTTCAAGCTGATGGACTTCCTTTACAAGTATTTCGGCAATTTCGGTCTCGCCATCCTCGGCACCACCGTCATCGTCAAGCTGCTGTTCTTCCCGATCGCCAACCGTCAATATGCGTCGATGGCGAAGATGAAGAAGCTGCAGCCGAAGATGGAGGAACTGAAGGCCAAGCTCGGCGACGACAAGATGGCGCTGCAGACGGCAATGATGCAGCTCTACAAGGAGGAGAAGGTCAATCCGCTGGCGGGCTGCTGGCCGATCCTGCTGCAGGTGCCGGTGTTCTTCGCGCTTTACAAGGTCATCTACATTACGATCGAGATGCGGCATGCACCGTTCTTCGGCTGGATCCAGGATCTGTCCGCGCCGGATCCGACCACGATCTTCAATCTTTTCGGCCTCATTCCCTGGACGCCGCCGCATGCTCTGATGCTGGGCATCTGGCCGATCGTCATGGGCATCACCATGTTCGTGCAGATGCGCATGAACCCGACGCCGCCCGATGCGACCCAGGCGATGATCTTCAACTGGATGCCGCTGGTGTTCACCTTCATGCTGGGATCCTTCCCTGCCGGTCTGGTGATCTACTGGGCCTGGAACAACACGCTTTCGGTGTTGCAGCAAGGCGTCATCATGAAGCGCAACGGCGCCAAGATCGAGCTGTTCGACAACCTCAAGGGCCTCTTCAAGCGAAAACCATCATCGGCGTGAATGGGTCTTGAAAAGAGTTGATGAATTGAGGATGTCGCTTTTGGTCGCATAATCACTCATCGATAGGATCTAGAGTGCGAGGGGTTTCCGGCTGATGCCGGAAGCCCCTTTTCTTTGGGAGAACGGCATGCAGAAGGTGACGACGCGGGAAACCGCGATGCAGGAGCGCCTCGGCGCGACGCTGGTCTTCGCCTCGGCTGTGGCCTGGAGTTTCGGCGGGGCTATTTCCCGGTTCCTGACGATCGACGACAGCTGGACCGTGGTCTTCTGGCGCTGCCTGTTCGCCGGTCTGTTCCTGGTCGGCTTCCTGGTCCTTCGCGACGGCCCGAGGGAGACACTGCGCCTCTATCGCAACATGGGTGTTCCCGGCCTGTTGGTCGCCTTCGGTTTCGCGGTCGCCTCCACATGCTTCATCATTGCCATCAGCTATACGACGGTCGCCAATGTGGTGCTGATCCAGGCCGGCGTGCCGCTGTTTGCCGCCCTGATCGCCTGGATGCTCTACCGCGAGCGGATCAGTATATCCACCTGGGTTGCCATTGCCGCCGTCATCCTCGGCGTCGGCATCATGGTGTCCGGATCACTCGGCGAGGGGTCGTCCTGGATCGGCACCGGACTGGCGCTGCTGATCGCCGTCGTCTTTGCCATGACCACGGTGATCACCCGGCGCTTTCCCGATGTGCGACAGACACCGGGGGCCAGCGCCGGCTGTTTCGTGGCGGCAATCTTTGCGGCGACGCAGGCGTCCTACTTCCAGGTGACACTGCCGGAATTCGGCATTCTCATTGTCTTCGGCGCGCTCAATCTCGGTCTCGGCATGGCAATGTTCGTCACCGGCGCGCGATTGATCCCGTCAGCCTTTGCGGCGCTTCTCGGAACCGCCGAAACGATGCTGGGGCCAGCCTGGGTGGCGATCTTCCACAATGAGATACCTGGCATCGAAACCCTTATCGGTGGCTTGATCGTGCTTGCGGCGCTGATCGGCTATCTCTTGATGGCCTTAAACCGGCAGGCAGCGACGGCCTGACTTGACATTGCGGCCGAAAACCGGAAAGCCGGGCAGACAGACGCTTTTGCCGGGATGAAAAAAATGAACGACCAGGAAACGACCTTGACGGCCCGCATCTTCCTGCGGCCATGGATATTCATCCGCGGCGTTCCGTCGATGAATTTTCTGCCTCCGGAAGGCCCGGCCGAGATCGCCTTTGCCGGCCGCTCGAATGTCGGCAAGTCCTCGCTCATCAATGCGCTGACCGGTCAGAACGGCCTCGCCCGGACATCCAACACGCCGGGCCGCACCCAGGAACTCAATTATTTCGTGCCCGATGGCTATTCCGGCGAGGCCGGCGATCTGCCGCCCTGCGCGCTGGTCGACATGCCGGGCTACGGCTATGCGGAGGCGCCCAAGGCGCAGGTCGATGCCTGGACCAATCTCGTCTTCGATTATCTCAGGGGCCGCTCGACGTTGAAGCGCGTCTATGTGCTGGTCGACAGCCGTCATGGCATCAAGAAGAACGACGAGGATGTGTTCAAGTTGCTCGACAAGGCCGCCGTGTCCTACCAGCTGGTCCTGACCAAGGCCGACAAGATCAAGCCGCCGGCACTCGAGAGGCTGAAGGTCGAGACGTTGGCCAGGATCGCCAAGAACCCGGCCGCCTATCCGGAAATCCTCTCCACCTCGTCGGAAAAGTCCGAGGGCATAGATGAGATGCGCGACGCGATCGTCCACGTCTTGAATCTGTGACAAAATAAAAAGACCGCCCGGACATGGATTGTCCGGACGGCCGCATCAGGCCTGCTGCGGGAAAGATCCCAATTATGCCTTGGGTAGAAGGACCTTGTTGACGACGTGGATAACGCCGTTCGACTGCTGAACGTCGGCGATGGTCACGGTTGCGACGCCGCCCGTCTCATCCTTGAGCATGATCTTCTTGCCCTTCCTCATGGCAACCAGCACACAGCCGCCGACAGTGTTGATCTTGTGCTCGCCGCCATCGTCCTTGATCATCTTCTTGATCATCGTGGACATCGCGTCGGCGGCAACCACATGGCAGGTCAGCACTTTGACGAGTTGTGCCTTGTTCTCGGGCTTCAGCAGCGTGTCGACCGTACCGGCCGGCAGTTCCGAGAAGGCTTCATTGGTCGGAGCGAAGACGGTGAAAGGGCCATTGCCCTGAAGCGTCTCGACCAGGCCGGCAGCCTTGACGGCTGCGACCAGCGTCGTGTGGTCCTTTGAATTCATCGCGTTTTCGACGATGTTCTTGGTCTTGTACATTTCCGCACCGCCAACCATCGGATTTTTCGCCTCGGCGGCGAACGAGGAGGCAAGCACGATGGAAACGATTGCGGTGGCGCGAGCTACGGTCTTGAACATTTGATTTCCCTACCTGTTTAAAAACGGTTCACCGGTGGACAATCCGAAGCCGGTGCTCTCTCCCCATCTGCCAGGGATGAAACCAAATACGGGAGGGCTGGATATTAAGTTTCAGGTGGTGGGAAAGAATTGTCAGAGGCCGTGAAATCCACTTCTCGCCTGCAATTTCCATCGTTTAGGAAATGCGAAATGGCGGCCGCCTCTTGCGAGGATGGACAGCGCATTTTCTGACCCTTAGATTTTGCGAGGAGCTAATCGCCCATTCGGCGTCACAGTGTCTAAATACTCAAAGCAGCCTGGTCTTGCCCAATGCAATCACCGGCCCCGTGGGTTTGCCGTCCGGCGAGCCGCCCAACGGTTCGACGGTGATGGCGATCGTCTTGCCTTCCGCGAAGCTCTTGCGCATGCCGGCGGTGATCAGGATGTCGCCCTTGCCATTGTCGGGCAGCACACCGAGCGAAGCCGGCGGCTTGCCATCCTCGATCAGCCAGAGTTCCAGCGATTTCGGCTGCTCCTGCGTCAGTGCCGCCGGGGTGATGCTCAGGCGGCCCGAGGCAAAGTCGTAGCTGGCAATCAGGCTGATCGGCGAATCCATGCCGGTCAGTTCCGCCACCAGCGGCCTGGACGGCGGCGCCGGCGCGAACAGGTCGCTGCGGTCGGCGAGACCGATGCCGACGGCCAAGACCAGCGCGGCGACGGTCAGGCCGCGCCACAACAGCACGGAGTTCCAGATCGCTCCCAGGAGTCCGAGCTTGGCCCTCTGCTCCTCGATGCCGAACAGCCGCGCCTCGATCTTGTTGTAGAGTTCGGGCGATGGCCTGACATCGCGATATTCATCGTTGAAATCGGCGAGATTGGTCTGCCAGCGGCGCACCTGATTGGCAAATTTGGCATCGGAGGCCATGCGCGCCTCGACGCGGCGGCGATCCTCCTCGGAGAGGATACCCAGCACATATTCGCCCGAGACGATCTCGTCCCGGCTCCGGTCCCAATCCTGCGGCTTGTCGCTCATTGCCCGAGGCACTCTCTCAGTTTCAAAAGGCTGCGTCTCAGCCACGTTCGCATCGTGTTGACGGGTATATTATAGAATTCCGCCAGTTCTTGGTAGCTCAATCCTTCAATATAGGCGCGCTTTACAGCATCTGCCTTATCAGATTCGAGGGCCTGCATGCACCTGTCAATCCTGCCTCCTTCGCTGCGGTTGATGGCCACTGCCTCGGGGTCGGGCTCATCGCTTGCAAGATCAAAGGCTTCGTCGATTACGGAAGGCTGCGGCCTCCTCGCCCGCATCAGATCAATCGCATGATTGCGGGCGATCGCGGCGAGCCAGGTTTCCGGTTTTCCCTGTTCCGGCAGATAGCGTTCGGCGCGTTGCCAGACCTTTATGAAGACCTCCTGCAGCGCATCCTCGGCCTCTTGCCGGTTCTTCAACATACGGACCAGGATCGCAAAAAGTTTCGGCGACGTCGCAATATACAGCCGCGCATACGCCGCACGATCCCTGAGCGCGACACGGCTCATCAGCGCGTTCAGATTATCCATCGGCTTGCCACCATTCTCAGTCGCTCATCTTGCATCTGAAATGAGAAACGTTGCTCACCGGCGATTTTACGCGGCTTTACGCCATCCGGATCATTCCATGTGACAGGAAGTTACGCTAAAGAGGCCTCGACTTTTCAATTGCGAGGCAAGGTATGTCCCAGTCCGAAAGCGAGATCCAGGCGCGCCTGCTAGCCCAGGCCCTGCCCTTCATGCAACGTTACGAAAATAAAACCATCGTTGTTAAATACGGCGGCCATGCCATGGGCAATCCGGAACTCGGCAAGGCTTTTGCCAGCGATATCGGGCTTCTGAAGCAGTCGGGCGTCAACCCGGTGGTCGTCCACGGCGGCGGCCCGCAGATCGGCGCGATGCTCGCCAAGATGGGGATCGAATCACGCTTCGAGAACGGCCTTCGGGTCACCGACCAGAAGACGGTCGAGATCGTCGAAATGGTGCTTGCGGGCTCGATCAACAAGGAGATCGTCACCCTCATCAACCAGACCGGCGAATGGGCGATCGGCCTGTGCGGCAAGGACGGCAACATGGTGTTTGCCGAAAAGGCCCGCAAGACGGTGATCGACCCCGACTCCAATATCGAACGCGTGCTCGAACTCGGTTTCGTCGGCGAAGTGGTCGAAGTCGACCGCACCCTTATCGACCTTCTGGCGCGGTCGGAGATGATCCCGGTGATTGCCCCCGTGGCGCCGGGACGCGACGGACACACCTACAATATCAATGCCGACACATTCGCCGGCGCGATCGCCGGCGCTCTGAACGCCGTGCGCCTGCTGTTCCTTACCGATGTTCCGGGCGTGCTCGATCGTGACGGCCACCTGATCAAGGAACTTTCCGTCTCCCAGGCGCATGCGCTGATCAAGGACGGCACGATTTCCGGCGGCATGATTCCCAAGGTCGAGACCTGTATCCAGGCGATCGAAGGCGGCGTCGAAGGCGTGGTCATCCTCAACGGCAAGACGGCGCACTCCGTGCTGCTCGAACTGTTTACCGAAATGGGTGCGGGCACGCTGATCGTTCGCTGATCAGCCGGCGGGATTGTTTCGCGGTCGGACGGCCCGGCAAACCGGGCCATTCGTTATCATTCGACGACCGGCGGGCCGGCTGTGTGCCGCCCCGGATGGGCGACAGGCACCGGTCTGAGGAACAGGGTACTCAAAGCGACCACGACATAGCAGGCGATGTTGTAAAGCATGGCGGTTTCGAACGAGGCCTTGAAGGTCTCGTGCTGGGACATGCCATTTGCGGCATATCCGGCAATCAGCGAGAAGAAGATCTGCGAGATGATCGCCACGCCGAAGGCGCCGCCCATCTGCTGGATCGACTGCAGCGCGCCCGAACCCGAGCCCGCGTCGCGCGGCGGCACACCGGCAAGTGCCGTCTGGAACAGCGGCGAGATGGTGATGCCGGTGCCCAGGCCGCCTAGGAACAGCGGCAGGATGAAATGCGAGCGGAGCAGTTGGTCGCCGACCCCCGCAACGATGTAACGCAGCATCAATGCCGCCACGATCAGCAGTGCCGCGCCGAGCACGATGCGCAGACGCGGCGACCGGCCACCGAGCCGGCCGGTGACCACCGAGGCGATCAGCACCCCGACCGGAAACGGAATCGTCGTCAGCCCGGATTCCAGCGGGTTCAGCTGGTAGCCGGATTGCAAGAACACCGCCAGGATCAGGAAGAAGCCCGGCATGGCCGAGAAGAACACCATGGCACCCAGCGACGCGGCGACGAAATTGCCGTTCTTCATCAGGCCGAGCGGCACGAGTTCGGCGGCTCCCCTGGCGTTCTGCCGGCGCTCCCACCAGACGAAGACAAGCGCGAAAACCACGAATGCCGCCATCATCGCAAAGCACCAGGCCGGCCAACCGAAACCCCGGCCTTCGATCAACGGGAAGATCAGGCAGAAGATCGAAATTGCGGCGATGCCGATGCCCACCCAATCGTTCCTGAGATTGGGATTGCCCTTGATATCCGGGATCAGGTAGCGGCCGGCAATCACGCAGGCAATGCCGATCGGCACGTTGATGAGAAAGATCGGCCGCCAGTCGAGACCCCAGAGATTGAGATGGATCAGCGTGCCGCCGGTCACCGGACCTGCGACCGAGGCAAGCCCTGCGGTCAGGCCGAACAGCGAGAAGGCCACCGCCCTCTCCTTGGGCGGAAACATGATCTGGGCCAGCGCCAGCACCTGCGGCGTCATCACCGCGCCTGCAACCCCCTGGATAACGCGTGAGACGATCAGCATTTCGACATTCGCCGCCAGGCCGCAGAGCAAGGAGGCGAGGGAAAAGGCCGTCACCCCGATCAGGAAGATGCGCTTCTTGCCGACGATGTCGCCATAGCGGCCAAACGGCAGCAGACCGAGCGCGAAAGCCAGAATATAGCCGGCCACCACCCATTCGATACCCGCTTCGGAGACGCCGAGATTTTTCTGCATGGAGGGCAGCGCGACATTGACGATGGTGACGTCGATCATGTTCATGAAACTGGCCATCAGGAGCACGAACATGGCGATCCACCGGCGTTCGAAGGCGTGCGTTTCACCCTGGGAAGGCTGATGCGGAGCTGCATTGTCAGACATTGGAATGCTCTTTTGTTCTGTCGGAAACGATTGCGCGAAGAAGCTCTGAGACGGCCCTGTCCAATGCCTCGGGATCATCGAGCCGGAAGACAGAGCTGGCGAGCATGACACCGATGACCATATAGGCTCCGGCCCAGGGATCGAGATCGGCCCTGAACGTGCCATCGGCCACGCCGGCTTCGAGAATATCGGCGACCTGCTGGTGCCAGAAGGCGCGCATCGGATTGATGTAGCGGGCAATGCTCTCGTCATGGCGGGCGCGGCGGCCCATCTCTTCCATCACCAGCAGCAGTTCGGGATTGTCGCGGCGGGTCTCCCGATGCTGGTCGACCTTGATCTGCAACTGTTCGAGCGGCGGCAGCCCGGTGCGCGGATGGCGCATGCTCTGGGCCATGAAGTCATCCTTCATCGATTGCGCGACAAGCTCGATCAGCGCCTCTTTCGTTGGGATATGATAGTGCAGCGTGGCGATATTGATGCCGACGCGATCGGCGATCTCGCGCGTCCGCAGTCCCTCGAAACCCTTCTCGACGATCAGCGAACGGGCAGCGGCGGCAATCGCCCGCTTGCGGTCATCGGTCGGTTGGTATTTGGATGGAGGGTGGGTCATGACGCTTCGCTCGTTCTTCAATCAATCACTTGATTGAAGAACGAGCGAAGCGTCAATCAGGTGATTGAGATTTTTTGGATGATCCTCGGCTTGACCCCTCCACGTGTCATCCTCGGGCATGACCTGAGGCTTCCCCAGCGTCTGCATTTCCGCACGTCGTTCATGCTGTTACGCACTCATCTTGTTGTCGCTGATTGATTGGTGATCATCCTTGCGTCTGAAATCAACAAGATATCGTGTCGCGAAAGCCACCGACTTCGGAATGGGCTTCTCTTTGCGGTAATCAGCCACCTGTCGCCGCGAAATCTCCAATGCTGCCGCCATACCCTCCAGCGTCATACCAAGATCATCCATTGCTTCACGAAATGCCTGGTTGTCGAACTCAACGGACGGCAGTTTGCTCAGCCAAAGCGCTGAAAACTCCATTTCTCCCGGCCATTCAATCGCTGTTCCGTACTCACTCACCTGGAGCCTTCCGAACAGCGCATCGTCATCCCGAAGCGGAATGAAAACCCTTCTGCTAAGCAACGCGGGCGCCAGGTCGACCACTTCAACATTTCCTGAATTCCAAGTGATACGAACAAGTCTCTTGTCGAGCGGCTCAGCCTTTGCGATCCGGGGAAGAGGAGACCCTACAGAGATGATTTCATCGTTCATTAAGTCGTTTCCATTCATCTTCTAACGCCTTCTTGTTCTCATCGACTGACGCCCAATCGATAACCGTATCAAGATTTCGTTTTGTGATCTGCCCTTGAAGGACGCTAAGATCAGAAATCTGGATCAGTGCATCGTGGTCCGGAGTTGACACGTGAAAATGTGGAGGATTGTGGTCGTCTGCATAGATGTGAAGCTTCACATTTCCAAATCTCACCATTAACGGCATTCACCGCTCCATGTCATATTAATAGTGCACAACGCGCACTATTTCAAGGTCTAGTTTTATTTTGTGCCTGCCGCAGGGTCAAAGACTGCCGATCCATCGCAACAATCAAAGGTAGATCCTCTGTGATTAACTGCACGTTGACAGATTCACAACTGGCAAGGGGCTAGGCAAACATCCGGCATTAGGAGGATTTTCCATCCGCCGCGCATCCACGGGCAGTAACTCCCGGTAGTCGCCTGCAAAGCTCTTTCTCTGTGGCAAATGCTACTTAATTCCGCAAAACTTCATCCCCGCCCTGCAAACCTCCATTACAATTTCCTTGTCCCGTCACGGATACACCGCAAGGCGTTGCGGCGAGGCGGGGCCGGTGCCCGGTTGGAGAAGACGACGCATAGTCTCCGATCGGGGCTCCGGCAGAAAATGGTTCCCCTCCGGTTTGAAAGAGAGCCGGGCGTGCGCGTGACGCATAGGAGAACCGCACGCGGCGATGCTGGGTGCGGGAAGCAGAGGGACCGGAGTTGCCGGAGATAAACTACCGAATCGGGGCGCTTTGAGCGCCATATATCTATACCTTTACGAGGCACCCGAAGCGCCCCGGCCGATCTCAGGCTCTGCCAAGCAGATGCCGCACAGCACGGGCGCAAATACGCGCCGCGTGAACGCTCTTTCACATCCTGAATTCAGCCCAGTTGCTTCTTCAGCGCATAAAGCGCTTCCAGCGCATCGCGGGGCGTCATGTCGTCGATATCGAAGGACTTCAACGTCTCTTCCACCTTGGAGGTTTTCGACGCCTTGGGTTCTTCGCGCCGCACTGCCGCCTGGAACAGCGGCAGGTCGTCGATCAGCTTGGCCGCCGGGTTCTTGCGGTCGGCATCTTCGAGCAGCGACAGAACCTCGCGGGCGCGGGACACGACGGACGCCGGCAGGCCGGCGAGACGCGCCACCTGTATGCCGTAGGAGCGATCGGCGGCGCCCGGACCGACCTCGTGCAGGAAGATGACGTCATTGTCCCATTCCTTGACGCGCATCGTCACGTTGGCGAGCCGCTTGAGCTTTTCCGACAGCACGGTCAGCTCGTGGAAATGCGTGGCGAACAACGACCGGCAGCGATTGACCTCGTGCAGGTGCTCGACCGCCGCCCAGGCGATCGACAGGCCGTCGAAAGTGGCAGTGCCCCGGCCGATCTCGTCGAGGATCACCAGCGAGCGCGGCGTCGCCTGATTGAGGATCGCCGCCGTCTCGACCATTTCCACCATGAAGGTCGAGCGTCCCCGCGCCAGATCGTCGGAGGCGCCGACGCGGCTGAACAGGCGATCGACCACGCCGATGGTGGCCTCCGCCGCCGGTACATAGGAGCCCATCTGCGCCATGATGGCGATCAGCGCGTTCTGCCGCAGGAAGGTCGACTTGCCACCCATGTTCGGGCCGGTCAGCAGCCAGATGCCGCCGTTCTTCTGGCCCTCCAGCGGCGACAGATCGCAGTGATTGGCCACAAAGGGATTGCTGGTGGATTTCCGCAGCGCCTGCTCGACCACCGGATGCCGGCCGCCGCGGATGCAGAAATCCATGGAACCATCGACCGTCGGACGGCAATAGGCCTGCTCGTCGGCAAGTGCTGCCAGCGCCGTGGATACGTCGATAGCGGCAATCGCGCTTGCCGCCGCCTTGATCGTCTCGGCCGCCCTGACCACCACCTCGCACATCGAGACATAGGCCGCGAGTTCGATGGCCAGCGCCTTTTCGGCGGCATTGGCAATACGGCTCTCGAGGTCGGACAGTTCGACCGTGGTAAACCGCATGGCGTTGGCAATGGTTTGCCGGTGAATGAAGCGGGCGCGCATTTCCGGCGTCTCGGTCATCGCGCCGGATGTGCCGGCCGTCAGTTCGATGAAGTAGCCGAGCACATTGTTATGCTTGATCTTCAGCGATTTGACGCCGGTTTCGTCGGAATAGGAAGCCTGCAGGCCGGCAATCACCCGCCGCGACTGATCGCGCAATTGCCGGAGTTCGTCGAGTTCGGTAATGGCGCCGTCGCGGACGAAGCCGCCATCCCGCTTCAGCAGCGGCAGATCGTCGGCCAACAGCGAGGCGAGGTGATCCTCGAGCTCGAACGGCACATTGCCGAGCGCCGAGAAAGCCTTCTCCAGCTCGTCCGGAAGACGCTGCCGGCCGAGCATCGCCGCCACGGTTTTACCGGCTTGCAATCCATTGAGGATGGCGGAGAGGTCGCGCGGGCCGCCCCGATCGAGCGCCAGCCGGGAGAGGGCGCGGGGCATGTCGGGCGCATGTTTCAGCTCGCGCCGGATATCGTCGGTGAGACGCGGCTCGTCGAGAAAAAACGCGATCGAATCCAGCCGCCTGTTGATCTCTTCGGGAGCCGTCAAGGGGGACATCAGCCGCTCCGACAGCAGCCGCGTGCCGCCGCCGGTGACGGTTCGGTCAAGGGCCTTGAGCAGCGAACCGTTGCGGTCGCCCGACAGCGTCCTGACCAGTTCGAGATTGGCCCGCGTCGCGGGATCGATGAACAGCGTCGAGGCCGTGCTTTCGCGTTCCGGGCGTCCCAGGGCCGGCCGTTCGGCAATCTGGGTCTTCTCGACATAGGCGATCGCGGCAGCCCCCGCCGCCAGCTCCGCGCGGGTAAATCCTCCGAAGCCATCCAGCGTCGAAACATTATAATAGCGCGCTATGCGATTTTCGGCGATGGCGGAATCGAAAAGAACAGCCGGCTGTGGACTGACCACGTGGCCCAGCACGTCGAACACGCCGCGCAATTCGATGTCGTGGAAAATCCCGTCGGAGACGATCAGTTCCTTCGGATCGATCCTGAGGATATCGGCGAGCAGGCGCGGCAACTCGGTTTCGGCCAGCCGGAAAATGCCGGTGGAAATATCGATCCAGGCCAGCGCATAATGCGGCCTGTCGCTGCCCCTGATGCGGGCGAGCGCCATCAGGTAATTGCTGTCACCGGGGTTGAGAAGCTTCTCCTCGGTGATCGTGCCCGGCGTCACAAGCCGCACGACGTCGCGCTTGACGACCGATTTCGCGCCACGCTTCTTGGCCTCGGCGGGGTCTTCCATCTGCTCGCAGACGGCGACTCGATAGCCGAAGCCGATCAGCTTCTGCAGATAGTCGTCGGCCGCATGCACCGGCACTCCGCACATCGGGATATCCTGGCCGAGATGCTGGCCACGGCGGGTGAGCGTGATGCCCAGCGCGCGGGAAGCCTCCAGCGCGTCCTCGAAGAACAGCTCATAGAAGTCGCCCATGCGATAGAACAGCAGGCTATCGGCATTGTTGGCCTTGATTTCGATATATTGTTCCATCATCGGCGTTGCGGTCAGGCGGCTCTCCTCGGAGGCAAGCTGGGCGACGGTGAGGGCATCGATAATAGTCATACTGTTCTTTTGACAAAGTTTGGCTGTTGCTCAATAACTACGGACACTAGCCGTATTGGGAACAAAGACAATAAGAGGCCCGGCCGAAACGACGCGAGCCCACAGAAGCATGAGGCCCTGAACGCATAAACCGAATGGAAATGTGTTCGGGCTCAGGGAGGAACGATGTCTGAGATTGAAAAGCGCAACCGGTCGCAACCGACTGTCACGCGCCAGGAAGCACTGGATTTTCACTCGCAAGGGCGCGCGGGAAAGCTCGAAATCACGCCCACCAAGCCGATGGCGACGCAACGCGACCTGTCGCTTGCCTATTCGCCCGGCGTCGCCGAGCCGGTGAAGGCGATCGCGGACGATCCTTCGACCGCTTACGATTATACCACGCGTGGAAACATGGTCGCGGTGATCTCCAATGGCACCGCCATTCTCGGCCTCGGCAATCTCGGTGCGCTGGCCTCCAAGCCGGTGATGGAGGGCAAGGCGGTGCTGTTCAAGCGCTTTGCCGATGTCGATGCGATCGATCTCGAAATCGACACCGAAAACGTCGATGAATTCGTCAATTGCGTGCGCTTTCTCGGCCCCTCGTTCGGCGGCATCAACCTGGAGGATATCAAGGCGCCGGACTGTTTCGTGATCGAAAGCCGACTGCGCGAACTGATGGATATCCCGGTTTTCCACGACGACCAGCACGGTACGGCAATCATCGCCACCGCCGGCCTGATCAATGCGCTCGATCTCACCGGCCGGGATTACGCGACCACCAGGCTTGTTTGCAACGGCGCGGGAGCGGCTGCCATTGCCTGTATCGAACTGATCAAGGCGATCGGCTTCAACCCCGAGAATATCATTCTCTGCGACACCAAGGGCGTGGTTTTCCAGGGTCGCAGCGAGGGGATGAACCAGTGGAAATCGGCGCATGCGGCCAAGACCGACAAGCGGACGCTGACCGAGGCGATGGACGGAGCCGATGTCGTCCTCGGGCTATCGGCCAAGGGGACGCTGTCGGCCGAGATGATACGATCGATGGCGCCCAAACCGATCATCTTCGCGATGGCAAATCCGGATCCGGAAATCACGCCTGAAGAGGTGGCCCGCATCCGTGACGACGCGATCATGGCCACGGGCCGGTCGGACTATCCCAACCAGGTCAACAACGTTCTGGGCTTTCCCTATATCTTCCGCGGCGCGCTCGACGTTCGCGCCTCGACCATCAATGACGACATGAAGATCGCCGCGGTGATGGCCCTTGCCAGCCTCGCCAAGGAGGACGTGCCGGATGATGTCGCGGCGGCCTATCAGGGCAACCGCCCGCGTTTCGGGCCGAATTACATTATCCCCGTCCCTTTCGATCCCCGGCTGATTTCCTCGATTCCGGTGGCGGTCGCCAAGGCGGCGATGGATTCGGGCGTTGCCCGCAAGCCGATCGCCAATCTCGATGCCTATGCGAGGGAGTTGCGCGGCCGGCGCGATCCGATCGCCTCGACGCTGGCGCGGATCTACGATCGTGTTCGACGCATGCCGAAGCGCGTGGTTTTTGCGGAAGCCGAGGAAGAACAGGTGATGCGGGCGGCGATCACCTATGTCAACGAGCAGCTCGGCACCGCGATCCTGCTGGGCCGCGACGACATCATCAAGACGACGGCGGAAAAGGCCGGCATCGATCTCAATCGGCCGGGTATAGAACTCATCAACGCCAGGACGTCGAAACGGCGCGAGTCCTATGTCGATTATCTTTATGCCCGCCTGCAGCGGAAGGGCTATCTCTACCGCGATGCGCAGCGGCTGATCAACACCGACCGCAACCACTTCGCGGCCTGCATGGTGGCGCTGGGTGACGCGGACGCGATGGTGACCGGCACGACGCGCAACTATTCGACTGCACTCCAGGACGTGCGCCGCTGCATCGACGCCAAGCCGGGACACCGGGTGATCGGCGTATCGCTGGCACTGTGCCGCGGCCGCAACGTGCTGGTCGCAGACACCGCCGTCCACGACATGCCGACATCGGAAGAACTCGCCGATATTGCCGAGGAGGCGGCAAGCCTTGCCCGCAAACTGGGTTACGATCCGCGTGTCGCGATGCTTGCCTATTCAACGTTCGGCCATCCGGAAGGTGAACGGTCGGAACGGGTGCGCGAGGCGGTGAAGATCCTCGACAAGCGCCGCGTCGATTTCCGGTATGATGGCGAGATGGCAGCCGATGTGGCGCTCAACCCGCGGATGATGGAACAATATCCGTTCTGCCGCCTCAAGGGTCCCGCGAACGTGCTGGTGATGCCGGCATTCCACTCGGCCTCGATATCGACCAAGATGCTGCAGGAACTCGGTGGTTCGACCGTGATCGGGCCGCTGCTGGTCGGCCTCGACAAGCCGGTGCAGATCGCCTCGATGGGCGCCAAGGACAGCGATATCGTCAACATGGCGGTGATTGCCGCCTATAATGCCGGGACCTGATGTTCAATTTCATTGGCTGAAAGCAGGAGCAATCGCCGTGAACAAGACAGACCTCTCCGCCATCTACCGAGGCTATATTGCCTGCCTGAATGAGCAGGACTGGCCGAAGCTGGAACGGTTCGTTGATGATGACGTGTACCACAACGGTCAACGGATCGGGCTGGCAGGTTATCGGGCGATGCTCGAAAGAGACTATGATGAGATCCCCGACCTCTATTTCAATATTCAGCTGTTGATTTCCGATCCGCCTTACATCGCGAGCCGGTTGGGCTTCGACTGTTCGCCGAAGGGAAAGTTTCTTGATCTCCCTGTAAACGGGAAGAAAGTTTCCTTCACCGAAAATGTATTCTATCAATTTCGGAGGGAAACAATCGAGCAAGTGTGGTCGGTGATAGATAGGGCCGCTATCGAGGCTCAGCTCCGCCATCTTTGAGGTAGGATCGAGCCCGGGGCTGCCGACTTTTTGTTTGGTACATCCTCACGGCAACGGGAATTTGGTGTCGAGCATCTCCATGCTGGACGCCAGTTCCTTGCGCAGCCAGGATTTGAAGGCCTTGACCTTCTGGCTCTCGCGCTGATTCCGCGCGGTAATGAAATAATGGCCGAAGCCGGTCCGTGCGCGGATATTGAAGGGCACGGCAAGCCGGCCTTCGATGATGGCATGTCCCGCCAGCGTCTGCCAGGCCAGCATGACCCCCTGCCCGCCGATCGCCGCATCGAGACCGAGCGATGCCTCGTTAAAGACATGGCGGGGATTGATCTTCTCGCCCTCGAGCCCCGCTTCATTCAACCACACATTCCAGTCGAACATGGCGTGGCCATCGATCACTGCCGGCACGGACAGCACGTCGCGCGGCGACCTCAATGAACCCAGAAGCTGTGGCGCGACGACCGGAAACACTTCCTGCGCCAGGATGAGTTCGGAATTGACCCCCTGCCACTGGCCATTGCCGACACGGATGCCGAGATCGATATCGGAAGTGGCGGGATCGATCAGCTTCAGCGACGCATCGATCCTGAGTACGATTTCCGGGAACTGCCGGGCGAAACTCTCCAGCCGGCGCACCAGCCAACGCGCTGCGAACACCGGCGCGACCGAAATCGTCAAGCAGTTGTTGTCGCGACGCTGGGCGAGGGTGACGGCTTCCGACATTTTCTCGAAACTATCCGTCAGCCTGGACAGGACAGGACGGCCGACATCGGTCGGCACAAGGCCCTTGGGGCGTCGTTCGAAGATCAGGTGCCCGAGCTGGCCCTCCGCCTTGATGATCTGCTGGCTGACGGCCCCGATGGAGACGCCGAGTTCCTCCGCCGCTGCCTGCAGGGAGCCCAGCCTGCCGACCGCCTCCAGCGCGCGCAGGCCGTTCAGGTGGACGAGGTTCAGGTTCTTCATACCGCGCCTCGCGATGAAAGTGCTTTAGCTTCTCTATACCGAAGCCCTGCTTTTCTCAATTGAATAAGAGCGCAGTTCGCACGACATCTACATTAGAGCGCTTCATTATTAGATGGAAACGTTCTGGATCAGCGAAACCGAAAAGGTCTGTCTCCATGGAAACGACCGCGAAGACCAATCCCACCAAGTCCACAGTCAATATCTTCCACAGAAGCAAAGGATTAGCTTTCATGATCAGCAAATTGAGAAATATCGTTCGCCATCTGGCAGAAACCGATTGCGACGGCACGGATGCATGGCACGATCCGCTGTCGCATCCGTCCATCCGCTCGATGACGCCGCGCGAGCTCGCCGACCTGCCATTGTCAGTCTGCTATGGCAGAAAGCCGAAATGACGCAGCTTCCTCGATAAAAATCCGGAGCTATCGCTGATGACCGCTCCGGCCCTCCTGAATGAGGGGGTGTGGGCAATCCGAACCGGATTGCCGCTGGATGCTCAGGAGGCAAAACGCTGGACGCCGGCGCCATAATAATTGACGTAACGGCTGGAAATACTTTCGACCGGCAAAACGATCAGCACATCGGTCGTGCCGAAAGGCTGGTCGACCACGGCACCCTCGCCGATCATCGCGCCGAGCCTGAGATAGCCCTTGACCAGTGGCGGCATGGCCATCAACGCGTGCTTGGCGTTCACGGCCTCTTCCGGCATCAGGTCCATGTTGCGCGCATAGGGACCGGCCGCCTTGACCGCCCATTCATCTTTCGCCCTCACATTGTGATGCAGAAAGGACAAGGCCAGCGCATGCAGTTCCGGCACGCTGCCAGGGAACGAGGCACAGCCGAACATCACATTCAGGCCATGCTTGACGGCATAGGCCCAGTTTCCTTGCCACAGAAGCTCGACCGTCCGCTTGGTGCGATAGGGAGGCAGCACGCAGGAGCGACCAAGCTCCATGAATTTCTTGTCCGGATGCCGGGCAATCAGCGGCGCGATATCGAACTCAGACGCCGAATAGAAGCCGGAATGGCGCACAGCCACTTCCTGCCGCAGAAGACGATATGTCGCGACGATCTGATCGGCGGTATCACCGTCAATGGCATTGTCGAGCACGATCAAATGATCGCAGATGCCGTCGAACCCGTCGAAATCACGCTTGGCGCGCATTGCGTCGGCAGACAACACCGCGCCCATTTCCTCGGCGAAGACGCGATATCGTATGATCTGTGCGGCTTCGATCTCCTGCCGGGAAACGGCGAGCCTGACCTCCAGTGATCCGATACGTCCGAACACCGGCAGTCTGTTTTCCGAGGTCGCTATGCGGCTATCCATGCGCGGCGCAATTTCCGCTTTCGGGTCGAAAAGCTCTAGTGTCATGACCGGCATCCTTCTGGCAGGCATACGGGTCTCTAACCATATCTATGATACAGGATGATGACAAATAGCAAGGGCAACCGACACTCAAACCGGTGCTGGGCATCAGGCCGCGTCGATCAACCGCTCACTCAGCTGGGCGATGGCGTTGTTGATCATTTCCGGACTTGCGGGCTTGATGAGCACGAGGTCGGCACCGTTGATCAACAGCTTGCGGCGTGTCTCGTCGCTGCCGTCGGCCGTCAGTACAATTACCGGCAAGGGCCTGCCTCCGAGAGATCGCTCCATGTCCCTGAGCCGGCTGATGAACTCGTCACTAGTGCCATCCGGCATGGAATAGTCCGTCAGCACGATGTCCGGCGCATCGCCTGCCATCGCCTCGGCAAGCCGGGTAAAGTTGCTGGCCAACCTGACGCGATGACCGGCTTTTTCGAGGATCGCCTGCGAGATCATCGCATTGACCGGGTCGTCTTCGCCGATCAGGATCGACAGGCCGGTTTCTCCTTCCACACCCGTGGACAAGGCACCTTCCTGGATCGCCTCGGCGGAGATTACCGGAAATTCCTCGCTGGCGGCGGCACGATGTTCGAGGCCCTTCAGTCTGCCTGTCAGCACGTCGATCAGCGATTGCTCTCGCAACGGACGGATCAACCAGCTGTCGTAATCATCGCCGGACATCTGCGCGGGACGAGATTCCGGATTGACGAGATAGATCCGCTTTGCCCCGGCAAGCCGCGGATTGCGGCCAAGCGCCGATGTGTATTCGGCATCCAGGCGATGGTCGACGATAATGCCGGAGAAGCCGTCATGCAGATCCAGGACAGATTCCGCATCGGTGATGGCCGAGGCGGCATGGGTCTCGGCCCCGAGGCTCCTGAGCGTCGTCTCAAGCGCCGTCGCTGCCGGGCCGACGGGTGCAAACAGCATGACCTTGGCATCACGGAGTTCGTCTCCGAGCCGCATGCCGCTCGATTCGACCGACGCCGGCAGCCGGATGATGAATGTGCTGCCTTGATCGACCTTGCTCTCGACCGAAAGACGGCCGCCCGTTTCCGCCATGATCCGGGCGGAAATCGCCAGACCCAGGCCAACGCCGCCTTCGCGCGCGCGGCTCAGCTCACCCTGTTCGAACTCGCCGAAGACACGCTGGATCTCCGCCTCGGTCATGCCGGGTCCGCTGTCCCTGACCCGAACGACAAGAGCAGACCCCTCAAGGCTCGCGGTAACGAGAATGCCGCCGGCCTCGGTGAATTTCACCGCATTGCCGATGACATTGTAGAACACCTGGCGAAGGCGGGCCGGATCGAGGATCAGGTTTTCAGGCAGATCCGGTGAGATCGTCGATCCTATCTCGATGCCCTTGGCATGCGCACGGCTCGACAGCAGTTCGACGGCGCTTTCGATCAGCGGACGGATCGCCTCTTTCGTGGTTCTCAACTGGAAACGGCCGGCGGCAAGCGTCGAATAGTCGAGCAGGTCCTCGACAAGTTGCACCAGGGCAGTGCCCGACTGGCTGATGCCATCGAGATAGTTCTTCTGCTCCGGTGAAAGCCTGGTACCGGCGAGCAGCTGCCCCATGCCGAGCAGGCCACTGAGCGGCGTGCGGATTTCATGGCTGACCGTGGCGATCAGGCGGGATTTCAGAACGCTGTCTTCTTCCGCGCGGGCGCGGGCCTGTTCATGCGAGCGGGCGTTCAGCCGATCGGCGGTCACGTCGCGGGCAATGCTCTGGATGACGAGATCTCCCAGCATGGGATCGCGGGTAACGATATCGTGCCACAGATAGATCCTCGCGCCATCGGCTGAACAAAATTCGACATCGTAGCAATGTTCGATGGATCCGGGCCTGAAGCGGATGCCGAGGTCCTCGCAAGTGCGGCCCTCCGGCGCGTCGCAGCCGGTGACTTTGCGGAAAGTGTTGTTTGCCGACAGAATCATGCCGCCAAGGCCGCGGCAGAGCGTGATGTCGCCTAGCACGTCGTGGATGGTTCCCATCATCGCGCCGGCAGCAGCATAGCTGTTGGCCGCATATTCCAAAGGACGCCTTGTGGACGGATCCTTTGCCGGATCGGTTTGCGATTTCGTCTCGTGGACGTTTTCAGACCTGGTCGCAAAGGAATAGAGGATAGGGGCCAAGCCCAGGGCACCGAGGCACAGCGCAAGCAGGATGAAACCGGAGCTCGTGCCCATGGACAATACCAGCGCGGAGGCGACGAGGGCCCCACCGGCCATCCAGTAGCCCAACATGCCGTGACGATCGGATTCTTCCTCGACCGCCAGTGCGTCCAGGTCCGGCTCCAGCGGGTGCGGCATGCGGGTGTCGGGAAGACCGAAACGCAGGTGGAGATCGTCGAGCGCCTCCTCAGCCGGCGGGACGACCGGTTCCCGGAATGCCGCCGCGACGCGATGCTGAAGTTTTTGTGGTTCGCTCATGCCTGAAGAGTAACATAAGCGGAATTACAGAAGGCTTTTTCATCGTCCTTAACAAAGCATCAACTCGCGTCCCTGGGGGCGCCTCGCTGCAGGAAAAGTTCTGAAAAGCCCACGATGACTGCACCGACCGTGATCAGGCTGTCGGCGAGGTTGAAGACCGCAAACGACCAGGTTTCAGTGTGAAAAAGCACATAGTCCACCACATGTCCATAAATGAACCGGTCGACAATATTTCCGATCGCGCCGGCAACAATCATTGCAAAACCGAGATGCATCAGGGCCCCGGTCTGGCTGGCACTCCTCCACCACCAGAGAATGAAGCCGACGATCAGCAGCCGCATGCCGACGATCGCCCAGCCGCTCATGCCCGAAAGGAATGAAAACGCCACCCCCTCGTTCCATGTGCGATAGAGAGCGAGATAGGGAATGACCGGCACCGCCTCCTGAAACGGCAACCAGATCTCCACCAGATATTTGATGACCTGATCGAGAACCACGGCAACGAGGATGAAGAGCGCCGCCGGGACAGGGCGCGCAAGCAGGGGTCGCATCGCCGTCATCAGGCGAGATCCAGCGTCAGCAGGTGCCGGCGCGCTTCAAACAGCATCACGGCGGTGGCGCAGGCGAGATTGAGGGAATCGGCCTTGCCCTGCTGGGGGATGCGTACCTTGGTGCCAGCGCTCGCGGCCAGATCGTCAGGCAGGCCGGCCTGCTCGTTGCCCATCAGCAGCACCACCGGCTTGGACCGGTAGTCGGCCTTGCGATAGTCGATCGCACCCTTGAGATGGGTGGCGACGACATTGGTACCGGACGATTTCTGCCACTTGGTGAATTCGTATTGCGTGCCGCGCGCCACCGGCACCGTGAAGATCGAACCCATGGTCGCCCGCACCGTCTCCAGCGAAAACGGATCGGTGGTTTCACCGATGAGGATCACTCCCGACGCGCCTGCCGCATCGGCCGTGCGGATGATCGTGCCGAGATTGCCGGGATCGCGGACGCGGTCGAGTGCTACCCAGGTCTCATTGGCCTTGGGCTTGATATCGAAGAGGTTTTGCCAGCGCGCCTCGAATATGCCGACGACCATTTGCGGATTGTCGCGACGGGTGACCGAGGACAGGACTTTCTCGCTGACTTCGAGCACAAGGCCACCGGCAGCGACCGTGCGCGACGCCGCCTTCTCGACCAGCGGTTTGCCGATGCCAGCCTTGGAATAGATCAGCGTCTCGATCCTCCAGCCGGATTCCAGCGCATCGAGCACCAGTTTCAGGCCTTCGGCCATGAAGGTGCCGCTGGCCTCGCGGTTCTTCTTGACGCTCAGCGCCTTGATATCCTTGATGATCGGATTGGCGAGCGAGGTGATTTCCTTTACCTGGCCTGGCCGGCGCGGGCCGTTGTCGTCTCTGTCTGTCATATTTTCGTCCAGCGGCTGAAAAGGGATGTGGAAAGCGCGCGGGCCGCTTGATCGGGCGTGGTCGGATGCTCGCGGATGATCAGTTCGCCCGATTCCACCAGGCCACCCATGCCGCGCATGGTCTCCATCATCAATTCGTGCATGGAATAGAAGCTGGCCCGGATCGAGTAGGCCGTCAGCACCAGGCCGATGGCGTTGGGCGCGAGCAGCTCGCGGCAGATATCGAGCATCTGCGGCAGATGGTCGAACAGCTGCCAGACCTCGCCGTCCGGTCCGCGGCCGAATTTCGGCGGGTCGGTGAGAATGATGTCGTAACGATTGCCGCGGCGCTGTTCACGCTCGATGAACTTCATCGCGTCATCGACGATCCAGCGGATCGGCGTGTCGGTCAGCCGTGCGTGTTGCTGGTTTTCCTTCGCCCAGTTGATTGCCTTTTTCGAGGCATCGACATGGGTGACTTCGGCGCCGGCGTCGGCCGCGATCAGCGATGCGACGCCTGTGTAGCCAAAGAGATTGAGGACCTTGACCTTTCCGCCACGCGCCTTGATCTGGTCGCGCATCCACGACCAGTGAACGATCTGCTCGGGGAAAACGCCGGTATGGCGAAACGAAGTGAATCGGCCAAAGAAACCGACGCCCAGCAACTGCATCGGCCAGGTTTCCTCAAACACTTCGCCTGGAAACCGCCAGCGGCCCATGCCCTCTTCATCCGTGTCGCCGGTGAAGATCGCATCCGCCTCCCGCCATTCGCTGTCCGGCAGCGCCTTCGGCCAGAGCGCCTGGGCTTCCGGGCGGACCACCTTGACCGAACCATATTGTTCGAGCTTTTCGCCTGCACCACTGTCAAGCAATCGATAGCCGTCCTCGCCGGAGGTTTCGAGAATGACCGGCGTTTTCTCCGCAGGCCGTGCGCCTCCGCGACGCAGCATGAATACCGGTCCGGTCGCTGCCTGTGCCCGCTCGCGCTTTGGCGCCTCGGGCGGTGTGCGCTCGACGCGATCGGAGACGGACGGCCTGGGACCCGACCTGGGGCTCGGCTTATTGCTCTCCGTACGCTCCTGCCTGAGCTTCGGTCGAGCGTCGGCCCGTAGCCCCGCCGCCTTGGTTCCGCGCGGATAATTCTTGCTCTTCACTCTATCTTCTTTTCAATTCTGCGACATCGCTGTGAAATAGCATCCAATCGCCTCTTGGCAAAGCGCTTTGAGAGCGTCAATAAGAGGAACAATCGCGAGACGATCAGGGAGAAAGCAATGGATATGTCAGGGGAAGAGCGGATTCCGGCCAGCCGCGAAGCAGTCTGGGCAGCGCTCAACAATCCGAACGTCCTGAGGAAATGCATTCCAGGCTGCGAGACCATGGAAAAGAAATCGGCGACCGAAATGACCGCGACCGTCAAGGTCAAGGTCGGGCCGGTTTCGGCATCGTTCAAGGGCAACGTCACCCTCGCCAATCTCAATCCGCCGGAAAGCTATACGATCATCGGCGAAGGCTCCGGCGGCATGGCCGGTTTCGCGAAGGGCAGCACGGATGTCCTGCTTCGCGAAGAGGGTGGAGAAACAGTGGTGACCTATACCGTCAAGGCACAAATCGGCGGCAAGCTGGCCATGCTCGGGTCACGCCTGATCGATTCCTCGTCGAAGAGGCTTGCCGGCCAATTCTTCCAAAAGCTCAACAAGATCGTGACCAAGAGAGCGGAGCCGTCCGAGGCCTGAATTCCCGGCCGTCTCTATTTGGAGGCGGAAATCAGCTTCTGTGTATTCATTTCCTCGATCCGGCTGCGCTGGCGGCCGGCTTCGTCACGCCACTTGCGTGCCTCATGGGCCTCGTCGCGCGCCCGCTTGCGATGCCTGCCTTGCGAAATCCATGTCGCCACGGACCCGAGGACCACGCCGATCATCAGCACCACCAGCAGCAGCACGAAGAGCGGCAGCGTCAGCGCGATCACATTGTCTTCAGGGCGAAAAGGGTTGAGCGCGACGGTGACCGCATGGCGGTTGGCGACCGAAAGCACAATGAGCAAAATCGCGATCGGCACGAAAATGATGAGTTTGACGAAACGCATGATCATTGCAACCGAACTCCTTGCACGCCGGCGAACCAATAGGCCTTGTTCGCGCCTTTCTGTACGGTCCGGGGCATGAAATCAAGACAAAGCTGACTAACGCCAAGTCTCGATGACAGGTTGTTTTCAACGAGACTGGGCATTATGCCTTGTCCAACGGAATCTCAATCCTCGTCGTCGTCATCTTCCTGATCGGCGAGATCGGGATTCAGCCGCTCTCGAAGTTCCTTGCCGGTCTTGAAGAACGGTACCCATTTTTCCTCGACGAACACTGCATCACCGGTGCGGGGGTTGCGCCCCGACCGCGAGGGACGGTTCTTGACCGAAAATGCCCCGAAGCCGCGCAGTTCGACGCGATTGCCGCCTGCCAGTGCATCGGTTATCTCATCGAGTACCGCGTTGACGATATTTTCGACGTCGCGGTGATAAAGATGCGGATTCTTGGCTGCGACAATTTGCACCAATTCAGACTTGATCACGAAGGCCCCCTCTGACGGTCTTATCGATACCGATCACTTTTCCTCAAACTGCCAAACAGACACAAGACCGTCAAGCAACATCTTGTCATCACTCAGATTTCCGAGAGAATTGAACTTCGTCAGCCAGCCGAGCCCGTTCCATTCGAGCAATTGCCGGGCCATGCCGCCAAGCAAGAACGGCGAGCCCTTGCTCCGGGGCTGCCAGTCGACGATGGGCAAGCCCTTCGCGACCTTGTGGCTTTCGAGGTAGGCGCGAATTTCCTTTTCGCCGCCGATCGCATCGACCAGCTTGAGGTTGAGCGCCTGACGGCCCGTAAAGACCCGGCCATCGGCGAGTTTCAGCGCCTCCGCCCTGGAAAGATTCCGCCGCTCGGCGACGATGGTCACGAACCAGTCGTAGGAATCCATCACCATCTGGCGCATCACGTCCTTGGCCTCCTGGCTCGCTTCATGAAACGGCGATGGCTCGGCCTTCAGCGGCGCGGATTTGATCTCCTCCAGCGACACGCCGATCTTGTCGAGCAGGTTCTTGAGCTGCGGATACTGGAAGATCACACCGATCGATCCGGTGATGGACGTGTCTCCGGCAACGATCTGGTCGCCAGCCACCGCAATCATGTAGCCGGCGGAGGCCGCAAGCGTCCTGACATCTGAGACGACGGGCTTCTTTTCGGCGACGCGACGGATCGCCTTGTAGATCACCTCGCCGCCATAGGTCGTACCGCCGGGCGAAGATATCGAGACGATCAAACCCTTGACGGAATCCTTCTCGGCGATGCGATCGAGACGCTCCAGCAATTCGCGGTCGTCCTGGATCACGCCGGAGATGCTGATGCGTGCGATATGGTCCTTGGCAGTCTCGTTCGACAGCTCGCCGCCATTGACCGCAATCCATAGCAGCACGATGGTTGCCGCGATGAACAGGAAGGAAAATATGCGCCAGAAAGTCAGCTTGCGCCTGATGCGTCGGCGCTCGGCAATATCATTGACACTCATCGGATCGGAACTCTCGATTTCAATTCATTTTCGCGTCTCGCGACAGCACAGATAGCGCGGGAGTTTCAATAAAGAAACAGCAGCTTGTAAAAACGTGAACTGCCGCATTCAATTTCAGCCACCGCTCAAACAACGCATTGTATTTCTGCCATGATTTTCCTATCTGTCAGACGCTTGTTCAGACCCACAGGAAAAATGCGCACCATATGGATATCCGCGCCACGATCGATATTCCCGGAACGAGTTCGGCGGCTGCCTATCGGCGGGCGCTGTCGCATTCCGGACGGGTCAGGCGCCTTAAGATTCTTCTGCCGGTCCTCGCGCTTGTCATCTCGCTGGGCTTTCTCGCGGTTTCCTGGATCAGGACGATGCTGCCCGAAAATCTGTCGATTGGGGGAGCCACGATCGAGAACGGCCGCATCGTCATGGAAAAGCCGGCGATATCCGGCCGCAATGACGAAGGCATCAGCTATTTCATGAATGCCCGGCGGGCGCTGCAGGCGATCCTCAATCCCAATGATATCCTGCTGGAGGACATCGAGGCGGCGGTGCCGATCCGCGGCGACCTCGTGGCTCGCGTCAAGGGCAAGCTGGCGAAATTCGATCGCGCCACAGACAAGCTCGACATGACGGCGCCGTTCGTCGTGACATTGTCGTCCGGCGTGGTCGTCAACTTCGAGTCCGCCCATCTCGATCCGCACCTCGGCCTGCTGCAATCGGACACGCCTGTTACAGTCAAGGCAAAAGACTCGATCCTAGTTGCGAAGAGCCTCAAGATAACCGATAAGGGCAGAGTAATCGCCTTCGTGGGCGGTGTCAGGGTGACGGTCAACCCCGCTGCCTTCAAATCCAAAGACAATCTGGGGGAATGATGGCCATGGGGCTGTTCCGTATTACCGTCTGCATGGCAGTGGCATCGCTTTTTGCAACCGCGGTGACACCGGTCTTGGCCCAGGACCGCTCCAACAAAGTCGAGGGCCTGGCTCTTTCCAAAAACAAGCCGATCCAGATAGAGGCCGACAAGCTGGAGATCCACGAACAGGACAAGCAGGCGCTGTTTGACGGCAACGTCAAGGTGGTTCAGGGCACGATGACGCTCAACGCCGCCCATATGATCGTTTTCTACAAGGGCGACAGCAGCGCGGTTACCTCCGGCAAGGGCGATATCGACCGCATCGAGGTGACTGGCTCAGTCACTGTCTTTTCGGGCAACCAGAGCGCGCGCGGCGACAAAGGCTCTTTCGACATGCGCCGCGAACTCCTGGTGCTGACCGGCAAGCAGGTCGTGCTGACGGCGGGCAACAATATCTCCACCGGCTGCAAGCTGACGGTGGAGATGAATAGCGGGCTCGCCAGGCTCGAAAGTTGCGGCGGCCGGGTACAAATGCAGATTGATCCGAAGTCCAACCAGAACTGATCCAATATTTTGAGAATACCGTTCCTGACATCCGCCGGCGACAAGGCCAAGGGCGCAGCCGACCCCATGGATCCGGCGCAAAAGGCGCGCTACGAAGGCACGCTGATTGCGCGCGGGATCACCAAATCCTATCGCGCGCGGCGCGTCGTCAATGGTGTCTCGCTGATCGTGCGACGCGGCGAAGCCGTGGGCCTGCTCGGCCCCAATGGCGCCGGCAAGACCACCTGCTTCTACATGATCACCGGCCTCGTGCCAGTCGACCAGGGACGCATCGAGATCGACGGCAATGACGTAACATGGATGCCGATGTATCAGCGCGCCCGCCTTGGCGTCGGATACCTGCCGCAGGAAGCATCAATCTTCCGTGGCCTGACCGTCGAGGAGAATCTCCGCGCCGTGATCGAGGTCGGAACCAGGGACAAGAAAGCCCGCGAGGAGAAGCTCGAATCCCTGCTTGCCGAGTTTGCCATCACCCATCTCAAGAAGTCGTCCGCCGTGGCACTTTCGGGCGGTGAACGGCGGCGGCTGGAAATTGCCCGCGCGCTGGCGACCGACCCTGCGTTCATGCTGCTTGACGAGCCCTTCGCCGGCGTCGACCCGATCTCCGTCGCCGATATCCAGAACCTGGTCCGGCACCTGACCAGACGGGGCATCGGCGTGCTGATCACCGATCACAACGTGCGCGAAACGCTTGGCCTGATCGACCGGGCCTATATCATCCATGCAGGCGAGGTACTGACCCATGGCCGCGCCGCCGACATCGTCAACAATGCCGATGTGCGCCGGCTCTATCTTGGTGATAATTTCAGCTTGTGATGCTGATTTAACCAAGAACGCAGTGAGATTGCCGCGCGGCTGGCAAAATTCAAACTGCAAACAATCAACTCTTGACCGGGAAAGATTAATAAGCAATTTTTGGGCCAGTTCCGGAATATGACGTTCCAGCGACGATAGCGCCGCTGGAATCGATGTCTGTGAGGGAGTGTAGCGTCCGCCATGGCTCTGTCTGCCAGCCTCAATTTACGACAATCCCAGTCGCTGGTGATGACGCCGCAGCTGATGCAATCCATTCAGTTGCTGCAGATGACGTTTCTGGAACTCAACCAGTTTATCGCTCAGGAAGTCGAGAAGAATCCCTTGCTGGAGCTCGCCTCCGCGGAGGAGCCGATCAATCTCGATTTCGGCCGCGCCGCGGCCAATGGCATCGCGGTCGACCATGGCCCGGAGACAGCTTCCGGCGTGATGGACAACAGCGCTCACGATAGCCGGGATTTCGAGACGCACGAACCAAGTCGTGCCGAGCGGCTGAACGAGGCACTCGATACCGGCTTCGACAATGTCTTCCAGGATGATGGCGGGCCGCGCAAGGCCGACGCACCCGAACTGCTGCAACAATGGAAATCCATGCCGGGCAGCCTTGGCGAAAGCGGCGAGGCCTACGATCTGGATGATTTCGTCGCCGGTCAGGTGACGCTTCGGGACCATCTCAACCAGCAGATTCCTTTCGCCGTGACCGATGGCATCGAGCGGCTGATTGCCAATGCGCTGACCGACCTTCTCGACGCGGCCGGCTATATCCACGAGGGTGTGGAGGATATCGCCGCGCGTCTTGGTGCGGACAACGACCAGATCGAACGCGTGCTGAGGAAATTGCAGGATCTGGACCCGCCCGGCATCTATGCCCGATCGCTCAGTGAATGCCTGGCAATCCAGCTGCGGGCCCGTAACCGGTTCGACCCCGCAATGCAGGCCCTGCTTGCCCATCTCGATCTGCTCGCCCGGCGTGATTTCTCCACGCTCAGGAAGCTATGCGGCGTAGATGAGGAAGACCTGATCGATATGCTTGCGGAAATCCGCACCCTGGACCCAAAGCCCGGCAGCACCTTCGAGACATCGCATTCGGAATCGATCATTCCGGATGTCATCATCCAGGCGGCGCCTGATGGCGCCTGGATGGTGGAACTCAATCCGGACACGCTGCCGCGCGTGCTCGTCAATCAGCAATATTATGAGAAGATTTCGAGGTCGGTTGCCAAGCAATCCGATGATCAGGTTTTTCTCACCGAGTGCATGCAGAATGCCAGCTGGCTGACGCGCAGCCTCGACCAGCGGGCCAAGACGATCATGAAAGTGGCGAGCGAAATCGTCCGCCAGCAGGATGGGTTCTTCGCCCAGGGCATCGAGCATCTGCGCCCGCTCAATCTCAAGACCGTGGCGGAAGCGATCAAGATGCACGAATCCACCGTCAGTCGCGTCACGTCCAACAAATACATGCTGACGCCGCGCGGACTGTTCGAGCTGAAATACTTTTTTACCGTCTCCATTGCCTCGGCGCAGGGCGGCGATGCGCATTCGGCTGAATCGGTGCGTCACCGTATCAGGTCGATGATCTCGGACGAGCGCGCGGACAACGTGCTTTCGGATGACGACATCGTCGAGCATCTCAAGGGCGGCGGCATCGACATCGCACGACGCACGGTCGCCAAATACCGCGAAGCCATGAACATTCCCTCGTCGGTGCAACGACGACGCGAAAAGCGTGCCATGGCCAAGGTCGCCGCCTACTGAGACGCGTGTATTTCGGGCAACAGGGAACAATCCCTGTTTGTGTTATTTGGGTTTTGCACAACTTCGCTTTCGAGCCTCCCTTGACTCGAAAATCGCTCGCAGATAGAAGCCCGCCGCTTAGTGGAGGTCACGAAACAGGCTATTTATAGTGGTTACCGCCACATTCGGCGCGGTGGCGCTAGAAATGCTTGGATCAGGGACCGGGTTGGAATAGACTGCATTCGATTGGTTTGCGATTGTGTCAGGGAACAACGGGCTCGGCCGGCAATTGATAGCCTTATGGCCCCGATCGATATTCCCGATATGGCCGCAGATGCTTTTCCGGGGGCAGGAGTCCGTCTCGGGGAAGTTAAATCCATGCGGACTTCGAAAACTTCGAATGCAGGAAGGATAACACCATGAGTGTGCGTGTGACCGGCAAGCAGATGGATATTGGCGACGCGTTTCGGACCAAGATTACGGGTGCGATCAACGACGCCGTGTTAAAGTATTTCGATGGCGGCTTTTCGAGCCAGGTTCTGGTCGAAAAGACCGGCGCCAGATTCAACGCCGATTGCAAAATCCATCTCGATTCCGGTGCCAATCTTCATGCCGCGGGTGACGCCAACGATCCCCAAGTCGCCTTTGACACTGCCTTTGATCGTATCGAAAAACGTCTTCGCCGCTATAAGCGCAAGCTGCGTGACCATCATCATGGCGAAAACCGCGCAGCAAGCGAGATCGCCTATACCGTCATTGATTCGCCACAGGACGAAGAAAGCGAAGTAGCAGACGATTTCGCGCCTGTCATTGTCGCCGAAACCACGAAAAAGCTCTCGACCATGTCCGTTGCGACCGCCGTGATGGCGCTCGACATGACAGATGAGCCGGTGCTAATGTTCCGCAAGCCAGGATCAGCCGAATTGAACATCGTTTACCGCCGCAACGATGGCAATATCGGCTGGATCGATTCTGCCAATCTCAAGGGCTAAGCAAGCTCGCCAGGATAATGATGACGGGTTGGCGACGACGCCAACTCGTCAGTATCGGGCCAAAAAAGGATAACATGCATGGCTTTGGCGGATATATTGCATCCGGAAGGTATTATTGCGGCTCTCCGCGTGCAGTCTAAGAAGCAACTCCTGATGGAACTTGCGACCAACGCGGCGAGGCTGACCGGCATGTCGGAACGGGAAATATTCGACGTCGTGCTTCAGCGTGAAAAGCTTGGCTCTACGGGTGTCGGCAGCGGCATCGCCATTCCGCATGGCAAGCTCAAGAATCTCGCGAAAATCACTGGCGTGTTTGCGCGGCTGGAAACACCGGTCGATTTTGAAGCGCTCGATGACCAGCCCGTGGATATCGTCTTCATGCTGCTCGCGCCGGAAGGCGCCGGTGCGGACCATTTGAAAGCGCTGTCGAGGATCGCTCGGGTGCTGCGGGACCAGGATCTTGTGGCGCGGCTGCGGTCCTCCGATACGGTTTCGGCACTGAACGCCTGCCTCAACCAGGAGCAGACGTCCAACGCCGCCTGACAAAATGGTGGTGCGGCTCCTTAGCCATCCTGTTTCCGGGGGGAACCATGTCGCTTATTCTCTATTTTCATCCGCTCGCTTCCTTCTGCCATAAGGTGCTGATCGCCCTTTATGAGAACGAGACACGGTTCGAGGCGAGAATCGTCGATCTCGCCGACACCGTATCGAGCGCGGATCTGCTGGAGAATTGGCCGGTCGGCAAGATTCCGGTTCTGATGGACACGGCGCGCGACCGGACTGTTCCCGAGACCAGCATCATCATCGAATATCTGCAGGCTAATCATCCGGGCGCGCTGAAACTTATCCCCGACGATTTGGACGCGGCGCTGAGTGCACGCCTCTGGGATCGCTTCTTCGATCTCTATGTCAGCGTTCCCATGCAAAAGATCGTACTCGACCGGCTGCGCCCGGAATATCAGATGGATCCCGCCGGGGTCTCTGAGGCCTATGAGACCCTGAAGACTGCCTATAGCATGGTTGAACGGCATCTGGCCGGCAGGACCTGGGCGAATGGCGAGGACTTCAGCATTGCCGATTGCGCGGCGCTGCCGGCGCTGTTCTTTGCCGAGACGCTCTCGCCCTTTACGCCGTCATACCCGAATCTGACGGCTTATTTCGAGCGCCTGCTGGCAAGGCCCGCGGTGATCCGTACACTTGAGGAAGCCCGGCCCTATTTCCAATACTATCCCTACAGGGAAAAGCTGAGCGCCCGTTTCTATCAGCCGTGATCAACTGACCATCCAGGCCCAGAAAGTGACACTCAGCACACCGAGGCCCGTGGTCAGGGTAATTGCCGAGGCGGCCAGGGCTTCGCCGGTTTTGAACTGTACCGCGATCAGCCATGCATTGACGCCCGTGGGAACCGCAGCGATCAGCACCAGGGCCGCGCGCCATTCAGGGCTCAGGGACAGAAGCGTGGCGAAGCCGAAGACAATGGCGGGCATGATCAGCAACTTCAGCCCTGTTGCGCCCAGCGCGATCGTGCCGTTGCCGGAGAACCCATAACGCCGCATCGCCATGCCAAGCGACAGAAGGGCTGCGGGGCTGGCGACCGCCGAGAGCTGGTCCGTCAGGATCTTCGGAATACCCGAGAGTGGCAGTCCGCTCAGGTGATAAAGACTTCCGCCGATGATGCCGTAGACAAGCGGGTTGCGGCGAAGGTTGCGGCCCATCGATTTCAGCAGGCCGAAGAAGTTTCCCGGCGCCTTGCCGGTGTCACGCTGTTCGGCGCGTTCGATCAGCACCGTGCTGGCGATCATCATCACCGGCAGATGCACGGCGATCAGGATCGACAGCGCCACCAATCCCTCGGGGCCGATCGTGCGATCGACCACGGGTATGCCGATGAAGATGGTATTGGCAAATGCCGAGGAAACGCCGGTGACCGTCGCCGTGCGATGATCGGTCCGGAACAGCTTGTTGGCCATGACATAGGCGATCGTCCAGGTAACGGCGACACCGGAGAAATAGGCGATCCAGAGCCGGACAGGAAACGCACCGTGGAAATCCGCTTCGGCGATCGTCTTGAACAACAGCACCGGCACCGCGACCTTGAAAACGAAGTCCGACAAGGCGTCGCCCGCCTTGGCCTGCAGATAGCCCGAAGCGACGATCAGCCAACCGGCAAAAATCAGCAGGAAGACCGGAAGGACGTTTTCAACGGTGGCAGGCATTGTGTTTCCGAGCATTGTTCTTTTTTGCTCATACGCCGTTCGGAACACTTGGCAAGGGTAGCTGCGTCCGAATTGGTTCCGTTTGGAATTCTTTGAGGGATCAACGGAAATGTGCCTTGTGCCCGCCCGTTTCAAATGGCAATTTCGCATCTGCGAAAGGAAACCTCATGCAAGACGAGCCAAGCGGCGATTTCCGCGATAGAATCAAGGCGTCCTTCGCCAATCAGGGGGCGATGGCGCTGATCGGCGCGGAATTGACCCTAATCCAGCAGGGTACCGTGGAAATAGAACTCGGCTATCGGCCCGAACTGACCCAGCAGCATGGCTTTCTTCATGCAGGCGTTATTGCGGCGGCGCTCGATTCCGCCTGCACTTATGCCGCCTATACGATGATCGAGCCCGATGTTTCGATCCTGACCATCGAATTCAAGGTCAACCTGCTCTCCCCGGGAAAGGGGCACCGGTTCCTGTTCCGCGGCGAGATCACCAAGCCAGGCTCCAACATCATCGTCGCCGATGGCCGCGCCTATGCGATCGGCGATGGGCCGGCGAAGCTCATTGCATCGATGACCGGCACGAAAATGGCCTTGCGCGGCCGCGAGGATATCAGGGGATGAGCGACCGTCTGAAGACCGTGGGCGGCAAGTCCATCCTCTACGTTATGGCTGCGGAAGCTGAGTATGGGCCCCATCTCAAAGCGCTTTTCACGCCCGTGATGACTGGCGTCGGCCCGGTGGAGGCTGCGGTCGCACTGACGAAAGTGCTGGCGCAGCTCGTTTTTGATGGCCGCAGGCCGGATCTCGTCGTCTCGCTCGGCTCGGCCGGCGCCGCAAAGCTGCAACAGGCGGAAGTCTACCAGGCGATCTCTGTCGGCTATCGCGACATGGATGCTTCGCCCTTCGGTTTTGAAAAGGGCACGACACCGTTTCTGGGCCTGCCGGCCCTGCTGCCGCTGCCGGTCCGCATTCCCGGAGTCGCGGAAGCAACGCTGTCGACCGGCGCCAATGTCGTCTCCGGCGAGATGTACAGTACGATCGACGCCGACATGGTCGAAATGGAGACTTATGCCATCCTGCGCGCCTGCATGGCTTTCGACATCCCGCTGGTTGGCCTGCGCGGCATTTCCGACGGCAAGGTCGAGGTCAGCCACATCAGCGACTGGACCGAGTATCTGCATGTGATCGACGAGAAGCTGGCGGCAGCGGTCAAAAAGCTGGAAACCGGAATAGAAACCGGCGCAATCGTATTTTGAAGATCAGCCATGCGCAAACCGCCTTGCGCCCGCGATGCATTTTCTCTAAAGGCTCGCCATGACCCAGACAGCCCATCCCGACAGCATTCTCATCATCGATTTCGGCAGCCAGGTGACGCAGCTGATCGCGCGCCGCATCCGTGAGGCGGGTGTCTATTGCGAGATCCATCCATTCCAGAACGCGGCCACGGCTTTTGAAAAACTTCAGCCCAAGGGCGTTATTTTCTCCGGCGGCCCTGCGTCGGTGACGACTGAAGGAAGCCCGAGGGCTCCGCAGGCAGTGTTCGATGCAGGCATTCCGATCCTCGGAATCTGTTATGGCCAGCAAACGCTCTGCACCCAGCTCGGCGGCGTCGTCGAGGGCGGACATGCCGCCGAATTCGGCCGCGCCGATGTGGAAATCAAGGCGGCCAGCCCGCTGTTCGATGGAGTCTGGGAGGTCGGCCACCGCTATCCGGTGTGGATGAGCCATGGCGACCGGGTCACCAGGCTGCCGGAAGGTTTTTCGGTGATCGCGACTTCGGAGAACGCGCCCTTTGCGATCGCGGCCGACGAGAGCCGGCATTACTATACAACCATGTTTCACCCGGAAGTGGTCCATACGCCCGATGGCGCCAGGCTGCTCTCCAACTTCGTGCACAAGATCGTCGGGTTGAAGTCCGACTGGACAATGGCCGCCTACCGCTCCGAGATGATCCGCAAGATCCGCACGCAGGTCGGCTCCGAGCGTGTCTTGTGCGGCTTGTCCGGCGGCGTCGATTCCTCCGTCGCCGCGGTACTGATCCACGAAGCGATCGGCGACCAGCTGACTTGCGTATTCGTTGACCATGGTCTGATGCGGCAGAACGAGGCCGACGAAGTGGTCAAGATGTTCCGCGACCACTACAACATCCCGCTCGTGCATGTGGATGCGTCCGATCTCTTCCTCAACGAACTCGCGGGCGTTTCCGATCCCGAAATCAAGCGCAAGACCATCGGCCGGCTGTTCATCGAAGTGTTCGATGGCGAGGCCAGGAAGATCGCCGAGGATGGCAAGGGTGCACCGGCCTTCCTCGCGCAGGGCACGCTCTATCCCGATGTGATCGAAAGCGTCTCCTTCTCGGGCGGCCCTTCCGTGACCATCAAGTCGCACCACAATGTCGGCGGCCTGCCCGAACGTATGAACATGAAGCTGGTCGAGCCGCTGCGCGAACTCTTCAAGGACGAGGTGCGCGCACTTGGCCGCGAACTGGGCTTGCCCGATCATTTCGTCGGCCGGCATCCATTCCCCGGTCCCGGCCTTGCGATCCGTTGCCCCGGCGGCGTCACGCGCGACAAGCTCGACATCCTGCGCAAGGCCGATGCGATCTATCTCGACGAGATCCGCAAGGCCGGGCTGTACGACAGCATCTGGCAGGCGTTCGCCGTGCTGCTGCCGGTGCAGACCGTCGGCGTCATGGGCGACTACCGCACTTATGAGTTCGTATGCGCGCTGCGCGCCGTGACATCGGTGGATGGCATGACGGCGGATTTCTATCCCTACGACATGAATTTCCTCGGTCGCGCCGCCACCCGCATCATCAACGAAGTGCGCGGCATCAACCGCGTCGTCTATGACGTGACCAGCAAGCCGCCCGGCACGATCGAGTGGGAGTGACGGATACAAACGGGGGCAACAGCGCGGTTTCGGCGGCAATTTTCGCTGCCGTTCGAACGTCGTCCCCGTCCGTCTCCCGATTTCTAACGCTCTTCATTTCCGATCGTCAGGTCCGTTCTGCGCCTGCTTTCGGAATGATGTAAAGTCGCTTCAACGAACCGCTGTGCCCTTCCGTAGCGTGGCCTGCAGAAGGGCGGAGTAGTGACGAGTCAGGCGGCCGACCGCGAGATCGACGACTTCATGACCCTCCCGCGCTTGCGCCCAGGGTGACGAGAAGCTCGTCCAGCTGCTCGAACTGCTCGGGCATCCCACCCTCCATCCCGGCGCAGGCGTCGTCGAGAGCTTCCTTCGAGGGATAGAGTTCGTGCAGGACCAGCAACGTCTTGTCGCCTTTTTCCTCGAAGGTCACTGTGGTCACGGCAGCGTCCTCACTTTCCTCATTCGTCCAGACGAGGCGCGAGTTTGGTATCACTTCGATATACTTGCCGAAGAATGCCCAAGCCTCTGAGGGATCGTGGCCAAACTCAACACGGTACCCGCCTCCGGTACGAACATCCATCTCGCAGGATAGTATGGGCACGCCCATCGACTTCGGTGCCCACCACCGCATGAATAGTGCTGGCTTGGTCCACGCCTCGAACACGATGTGCACCGGGCCGTTGAAGGTCCGCGTAACAACCAGCTCACGCTCGGACTTCCGTTCGATCGTGGTGCGGTTATTCAAGGGACTGGATTCACTATCTCTTCTTTGGTCCATCGACTTTCTCCTTCCGTTTCAATTCCTCGACAACCTTGTCCAACGCATCGAAGCGTGTATCCCAGAGTTGGCGGTACCTCTCGATCCATGCCGCCTCTTCCTCCAGTCCGCGCAGGCCGAGCTTGCAGGTCCGCACGCGCCCGACCTTCTCCGTAGTGACCAGCCCCGCCTGCTCCAAGACGCCGACGTGCTTCTTCATACCCGTGAGGGTCATGTGGAACTTCTCGGCAAGCTCCGTGATCGAAGCGTCTGCACGTCCGAGCTGCTCCAGCACGCCGCGTCGGGTGGCGTCCGAGAGCGCGGCGAATGAGGCATCGAGATGAGGTCTAAAATACTGAACCATTTGGTTCAGTATATAACGCAGGGATTGGCCGCATGCAAGGGGGAGACCGCAGTCAGCCAGCCGCAATCTTGGCGCCCCCTCCAAGCACGCCTGCCGCCGCTGCGCGACCCATGCTTCGGCCTCGTCCAGATTCCAGACAACGCACTGCGGCGTAAGGTTGAAGCGACGAGGAGGGTCGCCGCGCTTCTCCATCTCGCAGGTTGTGCTGTCAGCGAGCGGCACGGTAAGCCGAAGTTCGTGTCGCCTGCCGATGCCAAAAAACGCCGATAATAGTCGATCGATGAACCAGGCATGCCGATGAAAATTCTGCAGCGAAATTAAATGCGTAGTTTTTTGACGGTCCTGCTGACGATAGTTTATCGGCGCGAAAATATTTTCGCTTGAAAATTCAGCTGGTTATCGAGCGGCGGCACGGTCGAGTGGGAGTAGGCTGAACGCCTACAGAAGAAGGCTCATCTGCCTGTTACCGGAAAGCGATGATTTGGGTGCCATCATGGCGATTGTCAGCCCTGAATCCGTCCAATGTTTTGCGACAGGTTTGATCGGACGGTCACGCCGCGATCCCCTGCCCTGGCACGCGAGCCCATTTCCCGCTATTCAACATTCTCATGGCGATATCCGATAATGACATTGGTGTTTGGTCGATTTCGGGACTAGGTCGAGCAAGGCTCTACAGTTTGCAAGCGAAGGTACATCATGGAAACCGGAATTCGGGACCTTTGGCAGAACTTCATCGATGATGAATGGATCGAGGCGGTTGACGGGCGCCGGATCGCCATCATCGATCCGGCGAACGGACAGACAATCTGCTCCGTGCCGCGCGGCGGCAAAGCGGATATCGACCTGGCCGTAGCAGCAGCCCGACGTTGCTTTGCAGAGCGCCGGCTGCTGGATATGACCCCGGCCGCACGCGGCGAATTGATGTTTGCCATCGCCGACGAGCTGGAAAAGCTTGCCGACGAGATCGCCAAGGTCGAGGTCCATGACAACGGCAAGACACTTGCCGCCGGCTACGGCGAAGTCAAGCTGACCCAGAGATACCTGCGCTATTATGGCGGCATGTCGGACAAGTTGGAAGGCCGCCAGATTCCGCTCGGCGACGGCATCGTCGATTACACATTGCACATGCCGTATGGCGTTTCGGCGCAGATCGTCCCCTGGAACGGCCCGCTGCCGGTCGGCGCCCGCTCCATTGCCTGCGCGCTGATTACCGGAAACACTGTCGTGTTGAAATCACCTGAGGATTCCCCCCTCAGTCTTTTCCTGCTGGCCGAGGCGTGCCAGAAGGCGGGTGTGCCGAAAGGTGCGGTCAACATCGTCTGCGGCTACGGCCATGAAGCAGGTGCGGCCCTCGTCTCCCATGCCGATATCGACCACATCGTGTTTACGGGATCGGTGGAAACCGGCAAGAGCGTGCTGCGCGCAGCGGCCGAGCGCGTCATACCCTGCGTCATGGAACTCGGTGGCAAGTCGGCGGGCATTGTCTATGCCGATGCCGACCTCGATCGCACGGCCAGGAATGTCGCGCGCGGCATCTTTCATCATTCGGGTCAGATCTGTTCTGCGGCCTCGCGCCTGCTGGTCCACAGGTCCATCGTCGATGAGCTTGTGGATCGGGTCAGGCGGGAGGCGGCGGCAAGATCGGTCGGTCCGGGCATCGAGAACTACCACATGGGACCGGTTATTTCCGAAAAGCAGCTCACACGGATCGAAGCGCTCTGCCAGGCGGGCATCGCTGAAGGTGCGGAACTTGCCATGGGCGGCCAGAGGCTTGAGCGGGATGGTTATTTCATGCCGCCGACTATTTTTACCGGTGTCCAGCCGGGCATGCGTATTGCCCAGGAAGAGTTTTTCGGCCCTGTACTCGTGGTCATTCCGTTCGATACGCCCGAAGAAGCGATACAGATTGCCAATGACACGGATTATGGCCTGGCGGCCGGCGTATTCACCCGCGACCTGAAACTGGCGCTCTGGAGCGCCGATCGTCTGGTTGCCGGCCAGGTCTACATCAATGATTGGTGGGTCGGCGGCGTCGAGACACCCTTCGGTGGAGCGAAGCGGTCCGGCTACGGTCGGGAGAAGGGTCAGGAAGCGCTGCTGGGTTATGTGCAGACGAAGAATGTCGGCATCCGGCTTTGACGAGCCGGCAAGCCGGTATCCGAAGGCGTTGCAGCCCGCTGCATTTTCGGATTCGGCAGGCAATGGGAATTTAAATCTCCATCGGGAAGGTCCGCCGCTGGACAGGACCGCCGAATTGTCCATACTGGCGGGACTAGCAATCGAGGATATCCCGACACGCTATGGAAAGTCGCTGGCTTGAAGATTTCCTCAGTCTCGTGGACACGCGAAACTTTTCGCGCTCCGCCGAGGGGCGCTATACAACGCAACCAGCCTTCAGCCGTCGCATCAAAAGCCTTGAGGATTGGGTCGGCGCCAAGCTGTTTGACCGCACGACCCAGCCGATCAGCCTGACGCCATCGGGCGAGCGCTTCCGCCCGGTCGCCGAGGAAGTCCTGCGTCGGCTGCTGCAGGGGCGGGAGGACGCGCGTCGGGTCAACGAGACATCAGCCAATCTCATCCGTTTTGCCGCCACCCACAGCCTGTCGCTGACATTTTTTCCAGCCTGGATAAAGTCGCTCGAATCGAAAAGTCACACGCTTAACATCCGCCTGGACTCCTACCAGTTTTCCGACTGCATACAGTCCCTCATCAAGGGCGAGTGCCATTTCGCCATCAGCCACGCTCATCCGCAAATCGAGATGAACCTGCCGCCGATGCATTTCACCTCGAAAATGGTGGGCACCGACAGGCTGCTGCCGGTCACGCTCCCCGACTCGGCCGGCGCTCCCATCGACCGCCTGCCCGGTACCGAGGATGAACCTCTTCATTATCTCGCCTATACCGAGACGTCGGCGATCGGGCGGGCCGTCGAACATATGATCAATCACGTCGAGGAGCCGGTCTATCTCAACCGCGTCTTCGTTTCGCAGCTTGCTGCGGTCCTCAAGATGCTGAGCCGCGAAGGCAAAGGCATGGCCTGGCTGCCCGAGAGCAGCATCGGCGAGGAACTGTCGGCCGGCGCCCTGGTGCTGGCCGGGGACGAGAAATGGTTCATTCCGGTCGAGATCCGGATATTTCGCTCCAGAGACCCCCTGCCCTCCGTGGCGGAGGAATTGTGGTCGATGCTGGAAGGCGAGCCAGAGCCCGACACGCAATAAATCATCAAAACCACCGATACTTTTGATGCATTGGATGAGGCCAAGCTTGCATTGGTGAACGCGGCCTTTGCGGGCTATCTTTTTGCCAGATGCAAAGAGAGTGCCGTCATGTTCCAGAAAAAACGTATCGCCATCCTCGGCCTCATGCTGGAAAGCAACAGCTTTGCGCCAGTGACGGGCAAGGACGACTTCCTGAGCAGGCTCTATCTGGCGGGAATCGAATTCGCCGAAGAATTGCGCAAGGATGAATCCAAGCTGCCGCCGGAAATGCGCAGTTTCTGCGCCACCATGGACGTTTCCATCGACTGGGAACCTGTGCCGATCCTCATCGGACTGGTGGAGGCCGGCGGCCCGATAGACTCCGAATTTTTCCTTCAGACGCTTGCGGATATGAAGAGTCGTCTGGAAGCGGCCATGCCGTTGGACGCGGTCTACATCTGCAACCACGGCGCCATGATCACGACGGAGAACCGGGATCCGGATGGCGAGATCTTTGCCATGACGCGGGCGGTCGTGGGTGCCGATACCCCCATTGTCGCGACCCTTGACCTGCATGGCAATGTTTCCGACCGGATGGTTGATACCGTCAACCTGATCATTGCCTACCAGACCAATCCGCATGTGGATATGGTGGCGAGAGGCAACGAGGCCGCGCTTGCCATGCTCGAGATTCTCGACGGTCTTCGGCCCGTCGCGAGCATCATCCGTCTGCCGGTGACCCCGCCGACCGTGACCCTGCTGACGGAAATAGGCCCCTATGCCGACCTCATGAACTACAGCCAGTCGAAGAAAGACGCGGAGATCGTCAACATCTCCGTCCTTGGCGGCTTTGCCTATGCGGATACACCGAAAAACGGCCTCGCGATCATCGTGACTGCACGCTCCGACCAGGCCCGCGCCGATGCGACTGCGCGTGATATCGCCGATTTCGCCTGGCGCGACCACAAGCGCTATGACCCGAATTTGACATCGCTCGAAGATGCGATTGCGCAAGCGGTCCATGCCGGCGAAAATCCGGACGCGCAGCCGGTTGCCCTGGCCGACGTCGCGGACAATCCCGGCGGCGGGGCGAACGGCAACACCACGTGGATCTTGGAAGGACTGGTCAAGGCGGGCGCCAAGGGCGCTGTGCTCGGCATCTTCAATGATGCGGCGCTGGCGCAGGAGGCGATGCAACTCGGCGAAGGCGCGCGCTTCCGTGCGGTTTTCAATCGCGTGGAGCCAGACCGCTTTTCCCGGCGCTTCGAGGCCGACGCGACGGTATTGAAAATCCGCGACGGCGATTGTGTCGGCCGGCGCGGCTTCTATGCCAATCGACGCCTGGACCTCGGCACCACGGTGCTGCTCGATCTCGGTGGCGTCAAGGTCGTGGTCATTTCGATCCGCACCCAGTGCGCCGATCCGGTCTTCCTCGAAATGATGGGCATAGACATCGCAAAGCAGCGATCGGTCGTGGTCAAATCACGGGGCCATTTCCGCGCGGGGTTCGATGAATTCTTCAGTCATGAACAGGTCATCGAAGTGGATGCGCCAGGGCTGTCGTCACCGATCCTCTCACGGTTCGATTTCAAGTACCTGCAACGTCCGATGTTCCCGGTCGATCGCAATGTTTCCTGGCCGCGTGACTGAAACTGAAATGACATTGATGCTTATGAACCCGAAGATGGGACTAGCTACCCTGAGCACGCCAAGCCTAGTCCTCGACAAGGCCGTGCTGGCTGCCAATGCAGAGCGCATGACGTCGCATTTGAAAGATCAAGCAATCCGCTTCCGCCCGCATATGAAGACCGCCAAGTCGATCGATGTGGCGCGGATGGCAATTGCCGGCAATTTCGGAGGCGTGATCGTCTCGACCATCAGGGAGGCGGAGTATTTCGCCGATCACGGCATTTCGGACATCACCTATGGTGTCAGCGTGCTTCCCGACAAGCTTCCCAGGATCGCGGCACTCGTGCGGCGCGGCGTCAAGGTCGGCGTCATTCTCGATCAGTGCGCTGTGGCCGAGCAAATCAGCCGCGAGGCGGTAAGGTTTGGCATAACCCTCGACGTCCTGATCGAACTTGATTCCGGCGAGAGACGGTCGGGAGTGACCGCCGATTCAGCCGAGCTGATCGAGATAGGACATGTCCTCGAGCGCCTGCCGGGGACGCGCCTTCAGGGTGTTCTCACCCATGCCGGTCAGTCCTATCAATGCCGGACAATCGCCGACATCGAACGCATTGCCGAACAGGAGCGATTGTCTGTGGTGACCGCCGCCGAACGCCTTCGCGCAGCCGGCCTGCGTGTCGATGTCGTCAGTGTCGGATCGACCCCGACGGTGACGCATGGAACGAATTTCGAGGGCCTCACCGAAGTCCGTTGCGGTGTCTATATGTTCGGCGATATGATGCAGTCGCAGATATATTCATGCAGCCGGGACGACATTGCTCTTTCGGTGCTGGCCACGGTCATCGGGCATCGACCGGCCCTTAATATGGCGCTGATCGATGCCGGCGCACTGGCATTGTCCAAGGACCGCAGCACCGGGGCGCCTGGGCTTGCCGAGGATATCGGCTACGGACTGGTGATGGACATGCACTGCGAGCGCCGGATTGGCGACGTCAAGGTGGGTCACGTCTACCAGGAGCACGGAATGCTGGTCTCGAGCGGCCCGTTCCCATTTGACGCCCTGCCTGTAGGGTCCCGCATCCGGATCCTGCCCAACCATGCCTGCTTGACCGCGGCGATGTATGATGGCTACAACGTCGTCAGCGGCGCCGATGACAGCGGAATCGAATTCTGGCCACGGGTCAATGGCTGGTAGCCTTTTGCGGCGCCAGCGCAATATTTTCAGGCGACGTTGCATCGCATACGACTATCGGCCGCCCCTGTTGGCGGCCTTCTTTTTGACCTGAGTCCAGCAAGCGCCAGATCGACCGCCGTATTTGCCGAAAAAAAACCTCGCTGGCGATGACCAACGAGGCTTAAGTGGACTGCGTCGCAGGGGCGGCGCGGCCTTGGGGGGAGGGGTTGGCGGGCTGGTTCAGATCCTCATGCCCGTGGATGCGTCAAACAGATGGATCTTGTCGGCGGGGCAGGCGAGATGGATCGTCTCTCCCGGCACGAAATTGCGACGCTCGGTGAACAGAGCACAGATGCGCTTGCCCGCCACGGTGGCGAACACCTGGATATTGGCGCCAGTCGGCTCCACCACTTCCACCGTCGCGACGATATCCCCTTCGCCCCCGGTCAGGACAAGATGTTCGGGCCGGGCGCCATAGATGATCTTCTGGTTTGGCTTGGCGCGGTGACCTTCCGGCAACAGCAGTTTTGCGCCGTCACCGGCTACCGCCATCGGCAGGACGCCGTCCTGCTGCACCGTTGCCTCGATGAAATTCATCGAGGGCGAGCCGATGAAGTCGGCTACGAACAGATTGGCCGGAAAATCATAAAGATCCATCGGTGTGCCGACCTGCTCGACCCGGCCTTTGTTCATCACCACGATGCGATCGGCCATGGTCATGGCTTCGATCTGGTCATGCGTCACATAGACGGACGTCGTCTTGAGCCGTTGGTGCAGCGCCTTGATTTCCGTACGCATGACCACACGCAGCTTGGCGTCGAGATTCGACAGCGGCTCGTCGTAGAGAAAGACCTGGGCATCGCGGACCAGCGCCCGGCCCATTGCGACGCGCTGGCGCTGGCCGCCCGAAAGTTGCCTTGGCGATCGCTGCAGATAAGGACCGAGGTTGAGAATCTCGGCAGCTTCGCCGATCTTTCTGGCGATCTCATCCTTCGGTTTCTTGCGGAGCTTTAGGCTGAATCCGATATTCTCGGAGACCGTCATGTGCGGGTAGAGCGCGTAGTTCTGGAAGACCATCGCAATGTCGCGATTGCGCGGCGGAACATCATTGATGATGCGCGAACCAATGGAGATCTCGCCTTTGGTGATGGTTTCGAGACCGGCGATCATGCGAAGAAGGGTCGACTTGCCGCATCCGGAGGGGCCGACAAGCACCACGAATTCCTCATCCTCGATGTCGATGTCGACGCCATGAATGATCTGCACGTTTCCGTACCATTTTTCGATGCCGCGAACGGTGACCGATGCCATATTGTAGGTTCCTTTTGATAGAAGGTGTCGCTTGCGCCTATTTGACGGCCCCGAGAGCCATTCCCCGGATGAGGTAGCGCTGCAGCCACGAGAACACGATCGCTACCGGTACCGTGGCCAGCACCGTGCCGGCCATGACGTGGTGCCACTCCACCTGGTAACGTCCGGCCACCTGGGAGAAGATCTGGACCGGCAGGGTGTAGTCGCTTTGATTGCGGATCAGGGTGAGTGCCAGGACGAACTCATTCCAGCTGTTAATGAAGGTAAATATGGCCGTCACCACCATGGCCGGGACCGCCAGAGGCAGGAATATCCGCACCAGGCTGGTAAACTGGGTCGCACCATCCATCCATGACGCTTCCTCAAGATCCCGGGGGATCGTGTTGAAATAGCTCTGCAGCATCCAGATGGTGAACGCCATGTTGAAGGCGACATAGGTGATGACCAGCGAATTGAGGCTGTTGACCAGATTGAGGTGCACCATCAGCCGGAAGAGACCCAGCACAAGCACGATGGGCGACATCATCTGAGTCATCAGCAGGAAGTTCCTGTAGAGCCCTTTGCCCCGGAAGCGGTAACGCGACAATGCATAAGCAGCCGGAATGGACAGGAGGATGGCAATCACCGTCGAGGCGACGCTGACATAGAGGCTGTTGACCAGCGCTCCGCCGAAATTCGTCTTGACCCACATTTCGGCGAAATTCTCCCAGCGAAACTCGCTGAAGGTCCAGGTCGGCGGGTAGACGAACAGTTCGTCGCGCGGCCTGACTGCGGTCACAAACATGATGCCGAAGGGCAACAGGATCACGACGCAAAGCGGCGACAGCAAAAGCCAGTACAGAATGCTCTTCTTTACCTTAGGCGTCATGGGTGATCTCCTCTTCCACTAGATTGTCATTTTCCTGCCGCATCACCATCAGCACGTAGGCGATGGTAAAGATCAGGAGCACGGAGAACATGATTAGGGAGATGGCCGACGCCTTTCCCAGTTGCCCGAAGCGGAAAGCGAGCTTGTAAAGATAAGTCACAAGGATATCGGTGCCATTCGCCGGTCCGCCCTCGGTCATGACCCAGATGATCGGCAGCGAATTGAAGACGTAGATCACATTCAGAACGATCGCGATATTGATGAACGGCTTCATCAGCGGCAGCGTGATGTGCCGGAAAAGTTCCCAGGGCGTCGCGCCATCCACCACTGCCGCCTCATAGGAATCCTGAGGCAGCGACGACAGCCCGCCGAGGAAGATCGTCGTCGTGAACGGGATCGAGACCAGGATGCCGACAAGGATTTCGACGGTGAAGGCCAGAGGCGCGGTCGCCAGCCATTCGATCGGCGCCGAAATCACGTGCAGGTCCATGAGGGTTGCATTGACGAGGCCGGCGCGACCGTTGAGGCTCCAGCGCCACAAGA
>JAQGJP010000042.1 GCA_028290545.1 Rhizobium sp.
GGCGCGGTGGTCGGTGTGGCGCCGCACAGCCTGCGCGCCGTCACGCCGGATGAACTTGAGGTCGTGGCCGGACTGGCGCCCGATGCGCCCATTCATGTCCATGTCGCCGAACAGGTGCTGGAAGTCGAGGACTGCATCGCCTGGTCCGGTGCCCGGCCGGTCGAATGGCTGCTCGACAATGCGCAGGTCGATCAGCGTTGGTGTCTGATCCATGCGACGCATATGACCGGCGATGAGGCGCGGCGTTTGGGCCGGAGCGGTGCGGTTGCAGGTCTCTGCCCGGTCACCGAGGCCAATCTGGGCGACGGCACTTTTTCGGCGCTGACCTTTACCGAAGCCGGAGGCCACTGGGGCATAGGCTCGGATTCCAATGTGCTGATCGGCTTGCCGGATGAACTTCGCCAACTGGAATATTCCCAGCGGCTTGCACATCGCGCCCGCAACGTCATCGCCCGGCCCAACGGCTCGACGGGCCGGCGACTGTTTGATATGGCCATTGCCGGCGGCGCGCGCGCGCTGGGCTCTGCCAGCGGCCTCAAGACCGGCAATCCGGCCGATTTCATCAGCCTCAAGCCGCGCGATGTGGAATTTGGCGACGACCGGTTGCTTGATCGCTGGCTTTTCGCGCGGGGAGCCGATATCGATTGCGTGTGGGTCCGCGGCGTCAAGCGCGTCTCGGCGGGGCGGCACAGCGAGCGCGCGCGCGTCAGCCAGCGCTTTCAGCGCGTGATGGCCGAGCTCGTCGAAGGTCTTTGATGCGGAAAGCAAACTGGATGCAGGGCGGCAAGGGAATCAGCGCATGAACACATCGGCGGCGCTTCAGTCGGACCCCGAGCTCTCGTTGCACCAGCGCATCGTCAACGATATCGAGGGCAAGATCCTTTCCGGCGAGTGGACGCCGGGCCAGCGCATCCCCTTCGAGCTGGAACTGGCCGCGCAGTACAACTGCTCGCGGATGACCGTGAACAAGGCGATGACCCAGCTTGCCCGCTCCGGGCTGGTGGAGCGGCGCAAAAAATCAGGCTCCTTCGTCATCCAGCCGCATGCGCAATCGGCAGTGCTCGAAATCCGCGATATCAAGCTGGAGGTCGAAAGCCTCGGCAAGCCCTATCGATATGAACTCTCAGAGCGCCACCGGCGCAAGGCCAATCCGGAGGATCGGGACCTGTTGGGGCTTAGCGCTGTGGGACAGGTCGTCGCGATCACCGGCCTGCATCATGCGGGCGACCGCGTCTTTTGTCTCGAAGACCGTGTGATCAACCTCTCCGCCGTGCCTGAGGCGGCCGAGGAAAAATTCGACCGGATCGCGCCGGGCACATGGCTATTGCAGCAGGTGCCGTGGAGTGCCGCCGAGCACAGGATCAAGGCGGTCGAGGCTGATGAAGACGTGGCGCTGGCACTCGATATTCCGGCTGGAGCCGCCTGCCTGGTGGTCGAACGGCGCACCTCGATGAACGGGGTCTTCGTCACGCATGTGCGGCTCACCTATCTCGGCAGCAGCCATGAGTTGATCGCCCGGTTCACGCCGTCGCAAACCGGGCAGATATGACTGTGGAATTTTCTGTCTTCAGTCGATGAGTTCCAGTCGACGCTTGATGCGGTCAATCTCTCCGCTGAGCTTATCCAGCCGGGCTCCAAGATATGCCACATTTTCCGCATCACCCGCCTGTTCGCGACGCAGGCCGGCGGTTGCTAACTCCACTCGAGTCAATCGCAGTATGATCTCGTTGAAACGTTCATCATGCTCGTTGAGCTGCGAACGGATTGCCCGCAGATGTTCCAGTACGAGATTTATCGGTTCTTCGGCCATTTGCTTAACGCTCCAACGCCATGCAAATAGAATAGTGCTGTTACGCCAATTTGCAACTCAGAACAAAAAATACCGCTGTGCCATCGGCAGAACCGTCGCCGGTTCGCAGGTCAGCAGCACGCCATCGGCGCGGACTTCATAGGTTTCCGGATCGACCTCGACATGCGGCGTCAGGTCGTTGTGGATCATCGACTTCTTGTTGATGCCGCCACGGGTGTTCTTCACTGCCATCAGCCTCTTGGCGACGCCGAGCCTGTTCTGCAGACCAGCATCGAGCGAAGCCTGCGACACGAAGGTAACGGAGGAATTGGTGCGCAGCTTGCCGAACGCTGCAAACATCGGCCGGTAATGCATCGGCTGCGGCGTCGGGATCGAGGCGTTCGGATCGCCCATCGGGGCCGCCGCAATCGACCCGCCAAGCAGGACCATCTCCGGCTTGACGCCGAAGAAGGCCGGCGACCAGAGCACCAGGTCGGCGCGCTTGCCGACTTCCACCGAGCCGATCTCATGGCTGAGGCCTTGGGCGATCGCCGGATTGATGGTGTATTTGGCGATGTAGCGCTTGACGCGGAAATTGTCGTTGTCGCCAGTTTCTTCCTTCAGGGCCCCACGCTGGCGCTTCATCTTGTCGGCGGTCTGCCAGGTGCGGATCGCCACTTCGCCAACCCGGCCCATGGCCTGGCTGTCGGACGAGATGATCGAGAAAGCACCGAGATCGTGGAGGATGTCCTCGGCGGCGATGGTTTCCTTGCGGATGCGGCTTTCGGCGAAGGCGATATCTTCCGGGATCGACGGCGACAAATGATGGCAGACCATCAGCATGTCGAGATGTTCGGCCAGCGTATTGACCGTGTAGGGCCGGGTCGGATTGGTCGAGGACGGGATGACGTTCAGCGAGCCGCAGACCTTGATGATGTCGGGCGCATGGCCGCCGCCGGCGCCCTCGGTATGGAAGGCGTGGATGGTGCGGCCCTTGATCGCGTCGATCGTGTCTTCCACGAAACCGCTCTCGTTCAGCGTATCGGTGTGGATCATCACCTGGATGTCGTATTCATCGGCGACCGACAGGCAGCAGTCGATCGCCGCAGGCGTCGTGCCCCAGTCCTCGTGCAGCTTCAGCGACGAGGCGCCGGCGAGCACCATTTCTTCGATTGCGGCGGGCAGCGAGGCATTGCCCTTGCCGGCAAGCGCAAGGTTCATCGGGAACGCGTCGAAGCTTTCGATCATCCGCTCGATGTGCCAGGCGCCGGTGCAGGTGGTGGCAAGCGTGCCATGCGCAGGTCCCGTGCCGCCGCCCAGCATGCAGGTGACGCCGCTCATCAGCGCTTCCTCGATCTGCTGCGGGCAGATGAAGTGGATATGCGCATCCATGCCGCCTGCGGTGAGGATCTTGCCTTCGCCGGCAATCGCCTCGGTCGACGGGCCGACGATGATGGTGACGCCCGGCTGGGTGTCGGGATTGCCGGCCTTGCCGATCGCCGCGATGCGACCGTCCTTCAAGCCGACATCAGCCTTGACGATACCCCAGTGATCGATGATCAGCACATTGGTGATGACGGTGTCGACGGCGCCCTCAGCGCGCGTTGCCTGGCTCTGGCCCATGCCGTCGCGGATGACCTTGCCGCCGCCGAACTTCACCTCTTCGCCATAGGTGGTGAAATCCTTCTCGACTTCCACGAACAGTTCGGTGTCGGCCAGACGCAGCTTGTCGCCCGTGGTCGGTCCGAACATCGAGGCATAGGCGGCGCGGGACATCTTGTAGGACATGGGTCAGGCTCCAGGCTCAAGTTGGAGAAAAGTTTCATTTCGCGCGGCCCTTTTGTCGATCGTCATCGTGGGCTGCGCGCCCTTGGCGTTGTTTAGTTCGGCGATCAGATAATCCGCAAAACCGGCATTGCCAGTGCGAAACCGTCGCAATGCGCGTTCCACGATTTCGGCGCTGCCGATAACTATTTTATCCGACTGAAGAAGAGACTCGACAATGAAGGCTAACTTCTCTCGATCGACGTTGCTTTGCTTTTTAATCGACCACACAAATTCCGCCAAAGTCACGACATTGATATAGCCGGGGTTGTCGTTTGAAAGTGTTTCGTTGATGAATTTCGCGGCCGCCGGCGACCATACCGGGTCGTCGTCAAGAACAAAGCGTATCAAAATATTGGTGTCTATTCCTATCATTCGCGACCGCTGCGTGACAGGTCAGTCTTCTCTGCGATCGTTTCCATGATCGCTTCTTCAATATCCACCGGTTCACTCGGCTTTCCAAAGATCCCCCGGAGATGTTGAAGCCCGCTCTTTTTCGCGACGATCGAGACCTTGCCATTGTCGTCCACCACGAACTGTACAGACCCGCCCGGTGGTAACCCCAAGGCTTTCCTTACCTCGATCGGGATTGTTGCCTGGCCTTTGCTAGATGTTTTGGCTTCGAATCTGCCCATCTCGATTCCCCGCTTTTATCAAGTCTCCATACCTATCAGAAAATTCCAACTTTTGCAATTTTCCCTGCCTGGTGAGACTTTCCATCCATTGCCGCTCGGCGTCCCAAGGGTGCCATTCCCATCCGTGATGGCTGAAGCCGACAACAAACACCCGGTCACCCTTCCGTTGAAAAGCGCCGAGGACCTCGGCGATAGCGACGAGGCCTGTGGACGGCACGACATAGGGCGGGGGCGCAAAAGCGGCGATTTCGCGATCGAGCCGGTCGTGGGTCGCGGCGGAAATGACATGAAAGGTCTTATCCGTCTGATCGGCGAAACCGGCAAAGCCCGCTGTATAATCGTCGCAGAAGTCGTCAAGCTCCGGATGGCTGACCGACAAAGGCACCCGCATCGCATTGAAGCGCTCCGGATCGCGCACGCACCAGATCGAAGAAGCGGCGAGCACGGCGGGATTGTCCTTCCAGCCCGGCTCTTCGAGCATCTTCTTGCCGGGGCGGCCGGTGTTGCAGACGGCGATGATATCGGTCTTGCTTCCGCCATTCCCGACCGAGCGGCAATCGTTGAACCGCATCACGAGATCGGCGGCGTCGATCGTACCGGCAAGCCCGGCGTCGATCTCCCCATTGCCGATGATCATGATCGTGCGCGCCATCAGGTCAGTTCCCCAGGCCTTGCGTCAATTCCCTGAGCTCCTTTGTGCGAGCTTGGGTAAGACCCGCCTTGCAGCCATCGATCAGCATGCCTTGCATCGAGCCGCCTGCGGCCTGATAGCCCGCGCCTTCGCAATGGCCGTCGCGATAATCGATCCAGGCACGCTGCGCCTTTTTCAGCGCCTTGACCGCGCCGACATATTCCGGGCTCATTTCAGCCGATTGCTTGTCGAGCTCCACCTGGCTCTCCATGGCCTTTTTGTAGACCGCGTTCAGCTCACTGTCGGCCTTTTCGAAATCCTGGTAGGCGCATTGATTCATATCCATCTGCGTCTGCGCGTTGGCGCAATCGACCGGTGGGTCCTCCTGTGCATGAGCCGTGCCGACAGGCACCGCCATCGCCACGATCAAGCAAAGCGCCAGTCCGCTGGTTCTCATATTTTCCTCCCGGCATCATTTTCTTGCTTCTGGATGATCGAAATGTCGATCGGACTCATGTCGGTGAAGGACCTTTCGATGATCCCGGTCGCGGTCACCATCAGTTGCTCTCGTTCATCAGTTGCTTCAGTTCCCTGGTGCGGTTGCGCGTCAGTTCGGCCTCGCAACCGACCACAAATGTGGCATATGCCGTGCCCCCGAGATTTGCGAATCCCACCGCTTCGCAATGCGCGTCGCGATACTCGATCCAGGCGCGCTCAGCCTTCTTCAGGGCTTTCACGGCACCGATATTGGCCGGGTTTATCTCTGTCATATCCTTGTCCAGATCCGCCTGGTATTTCATGGCGCGCTGGTAGACGGCGTTCAGTTCGTCGTCCGCCTTGCCGAGGTCATCTACCGCGCATGCGGTTGTGCTCGGCTGATCTTGTGGACTGGTGCAATCGAGATCAAGCTCCTGTGCAAGGGCAGCCGAGGTCCCGACGATTGCCAGCAATGCTGCAAACGCCACGCTCCTCATATATTTCCTCCTGATATGCTCCTGGCTCACAGCTTGCCCATCACCTGCTGGCGGAATCCGTAGACTTCACGCTTGCCGGAAAGCGGGATGAGTTGCACCGAACGCTTCTGGCCGGGCTCAAAGCGGACTGCGGTGCCCGATGGGATATCCAGCCGCATGCCGCGCGTCTTTTCGCGGTCGAAGGCGAGCCCCTTGTTCGTCTCATAGAAGTGATAGTGCGAGCCGACCTGGATCGGCCGGTCGCCGGTATTGGCGACCTCGACCGTCAATGTGGGAAGCCCGACATTGAGTTCGATGTCGCCTTGGGCGGGAATGAGTTCACCGGGGATCATCTTGGCCTCCTCAGCGGATCGGTTCGTGGACGGTGACCAGCTTGGTACCGTCGGGGAAAGTGGCTTCCACCTGAACGTCGTGGATCATTTCCGAAATGCCTTCCATCACCTGATCACGAGTGATGACATGGGCGCCAGCTTCCATGAGATCGGCGACCGAGCGGCCATCGCGGGCGCCTTCGACAACAAAATCCGAGATCAGCGCGATCGCTTCCGGATAGTTCAGCTTGACGCCGCGCTCCAGCCGCCGGCGCGCCACTATGGCTGCCATCGAGATCAGCAGCTTGTCTTTTTCACGGGGAGTGAGGTTCATCAAATGCTCCGCAACGAATATCTCCAGGACTATCAACCCAGCCGGCCGGCCGCCGCAATACGGCAAATGACGGTAGGGAGAGTTTTACAGGTTCCACACTTTCGGTGCGGGCTGGCCATTTCGCAAGAGCGAAATTGCCGGCATCAGGATTTTTCTCAGATCGTAGCCTTCGGGCGCGACGAGTCGTATGACCAACTTGCCGTTCCAGTGGCTGACGCCGGCGGAGTGGCCATCGAGAAAGGCGCGCAGTTTCGGAAGCAGAGCTTCTGCGCGCGGACCACAATAGACCAGCGTGGCGAAGGCCTGGTTGCCGCCGAGCACGGGTGACTTGGCAACAAGCGCCTTGAGGTCGCCGGACAGGCAGACATCTTCGGCGTGGATCAGCCGGCCGTCCTTCCGGATGCGCCAGCGGTCGCGGAAGAGCCCGGTCTCGACGATCTCGCCCATCGCCTTGCGGCCCATCAGCACCGCTTCCAGCCCTATGAACTCCGCTGATGCATCCAGCTCGACATCGAGCGTGCGGCGCAACGCGCCCTGATCGAACAGGATAGTCTCCTGCGGCAACCAGTGCAGCGTCGAGTGGGCGGCGGCTTTCAACACCGTGTTGACCTCGGCATGGCCGCCGGAGGATTTGTAGACCCGCTCGCAGGCCTGGGTGGTGACGGTGACATTGGTGTTCTCGCCGGCCTCGATCTGCCAGGCGATCCGGTCACCGCCCGTCAGTCCGCCCGAGGTGTTGATCAACACCGCTTCCATCCGGCCGTCATAGGATTCCGGGATGCGGATCTTGGCGGCACTCTCCTGATAGAAGACGTCCAGCCTGGTCTTGCCGGCAACAGATTTGGTGACCAGACGTGCTGCGGCTTTTGTGCGCTGGGGCAGGATGTCGGGGTTAGGAGCAAGCATGAATTTCCGTTACACCGTCAAATGGCGGCGGGCTTCCGGCGTGTCCAGCGTTTCGGCCGCGCCCTCATGGACGATCTCGCCGCGATCCATGATGTAGACATGGTCGGCGAGTTCGCGGCAGAAATCAAGATATTGTTCCACAAGCAGAATTGCCATGCCGGTGGAGTCGCGCAGATACTGGATGGCCCGGCCGATATCCTTGATGATCGAGGGCTGGATGCCTTCCGTCGGTTCGTCGAGCACGAGGATTTTTGGCCGCGTTACCAGTGCGCGGCCGATGGCGAGCTGCTGCTGCTGGCCGCCGGAGAGGTCGCCGCCGCGACGGCCGAGCATGGATTGCAGGATCGGAAACAGGCTGAAAATATCATCTGGAATGGAGCGGTCGGCGCGCTTCAACGGCGCATAGCCGGTTTCGAGATTTTCCTTGACCGTCAGCAGCGGAAAGACCTCGCGACCCTGCGGCACGTAGCCGATCCCGAGCTTGGCGCGGGCATAGGGCGCCATGCCGTTCAGCACCTTGCCGTTGAAACTCGCCTTGCCACCGCTGAGCGGATGCTGGCCGGTGATGGCGCGCAGCAGCGAGGACTTGCCGACGCCGTTGCGACCGAGAACGCAGGTGATCTTGCCCATCTCGGCCTTTATTGAAATGCCGCGCAGTGCCTGTGCGGCGCCGTAATGAAGATTTGCGTTCTCGACTGTCAGCATCGGTTCGTCCCTAGTTGAGCAGGGCTTTTTTCAGGTCCTGCAAGGCATTGGTCTGTTCGATCGTGGTGTCGCCGCCGATCTTGCATATGTCTTCGGCGATGCCGATCAGTTCCTGGCGCTCGTCGGCGTTCAGATGCGTGAGCCAGATATCGCGGAAGCGGCGGACCGGATCCCCGGCATTGATCACGCCCTTGGCCGTCCAGTCTGCGAAGACGATGACTTCCTCGATATCCTTGTCCTCGACAATGCCCTTCATTCGCGTGCGAATGAGATCCTTGGCAATATCCTTGTGGCCCGGCTTTTCATTGGCGAGGCACAGGAAGAAGGTGACGGCAGCGATGGCCGGATCCTTGATCGAGGCGAGCGGCGCCGCTTCCGCCGCCTTGCGGAATTGCTTGCGCTTGTAGGCGCCGCGCATCCGCTCGACGGAATCGATCACTTCGCTGCCTGCTTCCTTCGGCATCTTCAATCGCCACCACCAGACCGCTGCCGCACCTGCCACGACCACTATGAAAGCCAATACGGGCATCACATCCTCCGTTTACCGAACCGATGGCGTTTAACGCCTGACATCAGGTAAACGGTCAATGCGAAACATTCATTCTCATCGTCCCAGATAGTTTTCGATCACCTTCGGATCCGAACTGACGAAATCGATCGAGCCTTCGGCCAGCACCGAGCCCTCCGCCAGACACGTCACCTTGACGCCGAGGTCGCGGATGAAACCCATGTCGTGCTCGACCACCACCACCGAGCGGGTCTTGGCGATCTCTTTCAACAGGATCGCGGTCTCGGATGTCTCGGCATCGGTCATTCCGGCAACGGGTTCGTCGACCAGCAGGAGCTTGGGCTCCTGGGCGAGCAGCATGCCGATCTCCAGCCATTGTTTCTGGCCATGGCTGAGATTGGCGGCGTAATCGTTTTTTCGCGCCGTCATGCGCACGGTCTCGAGGATTTCCTCGATGCGCGCCTTGTCGCCCGGCGTCAGCGTGTAGAACAGCGTACCGAAGACGCCACGATTGCGGTTGAGCGCCAGTTCCAGATTGTCCCAGACCGTGTGGCTTTCGAACACCGTCGGCTTCTGGAACTTGCGGCCGATGCCGAGCTGGGCGATCTCGGCTTCATCCAGCTTGGTCAGATCGATATCGCCGTTAAAGAACACCTCGCCCTCGTTCGGCCGGGTCTTGCCGGTGATGATGTCCATCATCGTCGTCTTGCCGGCGCCGTTCGGACCGATAATGGCGCGCAGTTCGCCCGGTTCGATCACCATGGAGAGCGAGTTCAGCGCCTTGAAGCCGTCGAAAGAGACGGAGACGCCGTTGAGATAGAGGATGCTGCGGGGTTTGGGACTGGCCATGTTTTCTACTCCGCAGCTTCAGGTTTGGCATTGACGAGCGCAGAATCCGAGCGGACTTTTTCCCGGACGGCTGCATCGCGATAGGATTTCCGGCTGGCAAAACTCTGCTGGATCGTGCCGACAATGCCCTTTGGCAGGAACAGGGTAACGGCAACGAACAGTCCGCCAAGCGCGAAGAGCCAGAATTCCGGGAACAATCCGGTAAAGATGGTCTTGCCGCCATTGACGAGGATGGCGCCGATGATCGGCCCGATCAGCGTCGAGCGGCCGCCGACCGCCGTCCAGATGACCACTTCGATCGAGTTGGCGGGCGCGAATTCACCGGGATTGATGATGCCCACCTGCGGCACGTAGAGCGCGCCGGCAATGCCCGCGATCATGGCGGAGACCACGAAGGTGAACAGCTTCATGTGCTCGACCCGGAAGCCCAGGAAGCGCACGCGGCTTTCCGCGTCACGAACGCCGATCAGCACCTTGCCGTATTTGGACCGCACGATCGCCGAGGCCAGCAGCAGCACCAGCGCCAGCATGATCGCCGTTACCGCAAACAGGGCTGCGCGGGTGCCGTCTGCCTGGATGTTGAAGCCGAGTATGTCCTTGAAATCCGTGAGGCCGTTATTGCCGCCGAAGCCCATGTCGTTGCGGAAGAAGGCGAGCAGCAGGGCATAGGTCATCGCCTGGGTGATGATCGACAGGTAGACGCCGTTGACGCGGGAGCGGAAGGCGAACCAGCCGAAGATGAAGGCCAGCAGGCCGGGCACCACGATCACCATCAGCGCGGCGAACCAGAACATGTCGAAGCCGTGCCAGAACCACGGCAGCGCCTTGTAGTTCAGGAACACCATGAAATCCGGCAGGATCGGGTCGCCATAGCTGCCGCGCGGGCCGATCTGCCGCATCAGGTACATGCCCATCGCATAGCCACCGAGCGCGAAGAACGCGGCGTGGCCGAGCGAAAGAATGCCGCAATAGCCCCAGACCAGATCGAGCGCCAGCGCCAGCATCGCATAGGTCAGGTACTTGCCGAACAGCGACATGATGTAGGTCGGCACGTGCAGCGGATTGTCCGGGCTGGTCAGCAGATTGAGCGCTGGGATCAGCAGGGCCAGCGCCAAAAGAATGGCGACGGCGATGACGATCTTGCGGTCGAGCGAGCGAAGGAGAAAGGCCGTGATCATGCTTCCACCGACCTTCCTTTGAGTGCGAACAGTCCGCGTGGACGTTTCTGGATGAAGAGAATGATGAGAACGAGGACGAGGATCTTGCCGAGCACCGCGCCGGCATAGGGCTCAAGGAATTTGTTGAGAATGCCGAGCGAGAAGGCGCCGACCAGCGTGCCCCAGAGATTGCCGACGCCGCCGAACACCACGACCATGAAGCTGTCGATGATGTAGCCCTGGCCGAGGTTGGGCGAGACATTGTCGATCTGGCTGAGCGCCACGCCGGCGATGCCGGCAATGCCCGATCCCAGCGCGAAGGTCGCCGCGTCCACCCAGGGCGTGCGGATACCCATCGAGGACGCCATGCGGCGGTTCTGGGTGACGGCGCGCATCTGCAGGCCCATCGGCGTCCGCTTGAGAATGAACAGCAGGGCCGCGAACACCGCGAGCGCAAACAGGATGATCCACGTCCGGTTCCAGGTGAAGGTCAGGCCGCCGAGATCGAAGGAGCCTGACATCCAGGAAGGGTTGCGAACTTCGCGATTGGTCGGCCCGAAAATCGAACGGATCGCCTGCTGCAGGATCAGTGATATCCCCCAGGTGGCAAGCAGGGTTTCGAGCGGCCGTCCATAGAGGAAGCGGATAACCAAGCGTTCGATCACCAGGCCGACCAGCGCGGTAAAGGCGAAGGCGACGGGAACGGCGATCGCCAGCGAATAGGTCTGGAATTCCGGCGCCCAAGCGACGATGGCTTCCTGCACGACGAAGGTCGTGTAGGCGCCTAGCATGACCATTTCGCCATGTGCCATGTTGATGACGCCCATGACGCCGAATGTGATGGCAAGGCCGATCGCGGCCAGCAACAGAACCGAACCCAGCGATATGCCGTAGGACACGTTCTGCGCCACATCCCAGAGCGCCAGGCTGCGATTGATCGAATTGATATCCGATTGAATGGCGGGCTTGAGGTCATCGGAGGCGGTTTGCATCGCAGTCGTCAGGATTGTCAGCGCATCGCGATTGCCGCGTGCCGCGATCGTGTCGATGGCGGCTTTCTTGTCTTCGACGCTGGCATCGGTCTTGAGCAGGATGACGGCGCGGGCGGCTTCGATGATCTTTCTGACCTCGACGTCCTTTTCCTGCGCCAACGCCGAGTTCAGGAGATCGAGATTGGCCGGGTCTGCTTCCTTGAGAATGCCTTGGGCCGCGGTGAGCCGAGCGGCGCGATCGGGCGACAACAGGGTCAGATGGCTGGTGGCGGCGCTGATGACGCCGCGCAAGGCATTGTTGACGCGGATCTTGGTCAGGGCGCCGGCATCGGAGACCACTTCGCCGGTCAGCGGATCGGAATAGGTGGGTGCACCGTCGGTGCCGCCGAGCAACAGGACCCTGCCGCCGGTCTTTGGCGCAAACAACAGTCCGTCGCTCAATTGCTGGAGAATCTGGCTGACCTTGGGATCGCCGGATGCGACCAGTGCCTTGATCGCCGCTTCCCGCTCCGGGAAACCGCCGGTTCCGAGTGCATCGACGAGGGCATGGAAATTTTCCTGGGCGCGAAGGCCCGACGCAAAGCCTGAAATTGAAAGACATAAAGCAATGAGGATAATCTGGATGGCGCGATACATAGGCTTTCTCGCCTCGCTTACCGTTGACCACCCAAGGATATGCCAGAATTGTCGCTTGGGGATGATCAACCTGCCGCCTTGGCGGCATCGGTTCAAGTGGGGCTCCGTCCGGACAGGGCATCCGGACGGAAGTCGAGCTTGGTGTCGGGGTTAACTACACCAGGTCAGGAACCCTTGCCGCCGCACTTGCCGGTCGCGACATTGAAGTTGCCGCAATTCATCGGCTTGCGCCAATCGGAGATCAGGTCCTTTGAGTCGGGCAGGTAGTCGGACCATTCGTCGCCGACGACGGCCGGCGTCTGCTGGACGATTTCGAACTGTCCGTCGGCCTGGATTTCACCGATCAGCACCGGCTTGGTGATGTGGTGGTTCGGCATGACGGTCGCGTAGCCGCCCGAAAGGTTCGGAACGCTTGTACCGATGATGGTGTCGAGCACGGCGTCGGTATCGGTGGTGCCGGCGGCCTCGACGGCCTTCACCCAGGCGTTGAAGCCGATATAGGCGGCTTCCATCGGGTCATTTGTCACGCGCTTGTCGTTTTTCGTGAAGGCGTGCCACTGCTTGATGAATTCGGCATTGACCGGAGCATCGACGGACTGGAAGTAGTTCCAGGCAGCGAGATGGCCGACCAGCGGCTTGGTGTCGAGACCGGCAAGTTCCTCTTCGCCGACCGAGAAGGCGATGACCGGGATATCGGTCGCCTTGATGCCCTTGTTGCCGAGTTCCTTGTAGAACGGCACGTTCGCATCGCCGTTGATCGTGGACACCACGGCGGTCTTCTTGCCGGCGGAGCCGAATTCCTTGATCTTGGCCACTTCCGTCTGCCAGTCGGCGAAACCGAACGGTGTGTAATTGATCAGGATGTCTTCCTTGGGAATGCCCTTGGCGAGCAAATAGGCTTCGAGGATCTTGTTGGTCGTGCGCGGATAGACATAGTCGGTGCCTTCGAGCACGAAGCGCTTCACGCCTTCGGTGTTCATCAGGTAATCGACGGCCGGGATAGCCTGCTGGTTGGGAGCGGCACCGGTGTAGAAGATGTTGCGCGAGGATTCTTCGCCTTCGTACTGGACCGGGTAGAACAGCAGAGAGTTGAGTTCTTCAAAGACCGGCAGGACCGACTTGCGCGACGAGGACGTCCAGCAGCCGAACACAGCGGCAACCTTGTCCTTTTCGATCAGTTCGCGAGCCTTTTCAGCAAACAGCGGCCAATCGGAAGCGGGATCGACGACGACGGCTTCGAGCTGCTTGCCGAGCAGGCCGCCCTTTTTGTTCTGCTCGTCGATGAGCATCAGCATGGCGTCCTTGAGCGTCGTCTCGGAAATAGCCATGGTTCCCGACAGGGAGTGCAGAATACCGACCTTGATCGTGTCGGCGGCATGGGCATGCAGTGCTGCGACCGACATGACGCCGGCAAGCAAGGCACTGGTCACCAGATTCTTGAGCTTCATTGTTATTTCCCCTCTTCTGAGCGTGGCGCAACGGTTTAAGAATTGGTTAAAATCCGTTGTCTGGGGGAACTATCAGGCTGGATTGTGCAATGCGGTATACGTCGTTTGACGTATGGGGTGGGGGGAAATGGGGAAGAGATTGTTGTGTTGGTCTCAAGTGGTACCGAGGCCAAGCGTTGCATGACAAGCCTTTTTCGATAGAATGCGTTATGTTCAAACCGCGCATCGATATATTGCCAGAATCCCAAATGCTCCTTTGGCCTGAACTGTCAGCGACGCCAAAGGAATTCATTCTATACGGCGGCACCGCCGTGGCTTTGCAGTTGGGGCATCGATTCTGCCAACTTCTTCCGGACCTGCAGCTCCGTCTCAAAAAAGCCGCAACCGCAGTCGATTTTTCATCTGTACCCTTAATGACAACACGGCATTTTGAAGCATGAAGATGCTCCCTAACACCGAAGAACTGCAAGGCGTGGCCGAACGGACGATGTGGTATAAATCACCGCCGGACGCCATCGCCGATACGCTCAATTTCATTGCCCATGTTCTCACATATGGGACACCCGAGGATGTCGCTGTGCTCAGGCGTCATCTGTCGATCGACGAGATCAGGGACGCACTTGATGCCGCGCCTCCCGGCGTATTCGATCCCCGTTCGTGGTCGTACTGGAATGCCATGGTTGGTCGCTTCGACGCGCCACCGATGCCTGAACGCAGGATTCCAGCCTGACCTACGTTATTCGGCGTATATTCAATGTTCGCACCCGCAGCAAAATGGCTTGCGGTTCGATCTGCTGCATGGTTCTAATATCTCCATGAATGTTGAGCATTGCGGACTGTGCATTTGCACGGGACATCCGGAACCGTCCGGATTTCCCGCATGACCGCACGCCAGCGTATCATTCCCGTCCGGCGCGACTATAACCGCTGGGTGGCCAACCAGACGCTGGAAGACTATGCGCTGAGGTTCACCGCCAAGAGCGCCCGGCAATATTCGCCGTCGCGGATCTCGCAGACGGCGATCGGGGCGATCTCGTTTCTGGCGCTCGAGGCGGTCGGCGGGGCGATCACGCTGTCTTACGGCACGACGAATGCGATCTTCGCCATCATCGCGGCCTCGATCCTCTTGCTGCTGATCGGCATTCCCATCAGCCGCTACGCCATCCGGCACGGCGTCGATATCGACCTGCTGACGCGCGGCGCCGGCTTCGGCTATCTCGGCTCGACGGTGACGTCGCTGATCTATGCGAGCTTCACCTTCATCCTGTTTGCCATCGAAGCCTCGATCATGACCGGTGCGCTCGAACTGGCTTTCGGAATCCCGCTGTGGCTCGGCTATATCATCAGCGCGGTCGCCGTCATTCCGCTGGTGACCCATGGCGTGCGGCTGATTTCGCGCTTCCAGCTGCTGACGCAGCCGGTCTGGATTGTCCTCAATATCCTGCCGTTCATCTTCATCGCCTTCTCCGACTGGGAGAAATTCGATTTCTGGCTGAGTTATGCCGGCAAGGGGCATCAGTCGGGCGAACTCGGCACGATCGCGCCGTTCGATCTTGCCATGTTCGGCGCGGCATCCGCCGTGATCCTCGCCTTGATGGCGCAGATCGGCGAACAGGTGGACTTCCTGCGCTTCCTGCCGGCCGACAACAAGCCGCAATCGCTCACCCAGCGGATCATGCGGTTTCTCGCCGGTCCCGGCTGGGTGGTGGTCGGCGCGCCGAAACTGCTCGCCGGCTCGTTCCTCGTCGTGCTGGCGTTGAGTTCCGGCATTCCGGCCAGCCAGGCCGCCGATCCCGCGCATATGTATGTCACCGCTTTCGGCTACATGGTGCCCAACCACACGCTGGCGCTGATCCTGACGGCCGCCTTCGTGGTCGTCTCCCAGCTCAAGATCAATGTGATGAACGCCTATGCGGGATCGCTGGCATGGTCGAATTTCTTTTCGCGGCTGACCCATAGCCATCCGGGCCGCGTCGTCTGGCTGTTCTTTAACGTGGCGATCGCGTTGCTGTTGATGGAACTCGGCATCTACAAGCTGCTCGAAGAGACGCTCGGCGTGTTCTCGATCATTTCCGCCGCCTGGCTCTGCGCGATCTCCGCCGATCTCTGCATCAACAAGCCACTGGGACTGGCCCCGCCGGGCATCGAGTTCAAGCGCGCCCACCTCTATGACATCAATCCGGTCGGCTTCGGCGGCATGACGATCACGGCGGCGGTGGCGCTGGCGACGCATTTCGGCCTGTTCGGCGATTATGCCGCGTCGCTGGCGATCTACCTCGTGCCGATCCTGGCGTTCACCACGGTGCCGGCGATCGCCTGGGCGACGAAGGGCAAATATTATCTTGCCCGCAAGCCGCGCCATCAGTGGAAGGATCTCGCCTCGATCACCTGTTCGATCTGCGAGCATCCGTTCGAGCCTGAGGACATGGCATGGTGCCCGGCCTATGCGGCGCCGATCTGCTCGTTGTGCTGCTCGCTCGACAGCCGCTGCCACGACCTCTGCAAGCCCAAGGCACGGCTGCAATATCAGGCGACCGAGGTTGCCCGCACATTCCTGCCCGAAACGGTGATCGAGAAGCTCGGCACGCGCATCGGGCGGTACAGCGTCACCATGGTCGTGGTGCTGCTCGGCATCGGCGCCATCCTGTGGATGATTGCCGTCCGGGCCGGCATGGCGTCGCCCGAGACGGCGCTGGTGGTCAATGCGACGGTCTCGCTGGTGTTCGTGGTCTTCGCCGTGATGACCGGCATTGCCGTGTGGTTCTTCGTGCTTGCCCATGACAGCCGGGTGGTGGCTGAGGAGGAATCCTCGCGCCAGAACACGCTGCTGCTCAAGGAAATTGCTGCCCACAAGAAGACCGATGCTGCACTCCAGCATGCCAAGGACACCGCCGAGGCCGCCAACCGCGCCAAGAGCCGTTATGTCGTCGGCCTGACGCATGAACTCAGGACGCCGCTCAACGCCGTGCTCGGCTACGCGCAACTGCTGGAACGCGACGAGGGGGTGCCGGATTCCAAGCGCGCGGCCATCCGCGTCATCAAGCGCAGCGCCGATCACCTGTCCGGCCTGATCGACGGGCTGCTGGATATTTCCAAGATCGAGGCGGGCCGGCTGCAGGTCTATTCCAACGAGATCAGCCTGTTCGATTTCCTCGACCAGATCACCGGCATGATACGGCCGCAGGCGGAAGCCAAGGGGCTGGATTTCCAGCTGGTCCGCGATCCGGCGCTGCCGCAATATGTGCGAACCGATGAACGGCGCCTGCGGCAGATCCTCGTCAACCTGCTCTCGAATGCGGTCAAGTACACCTCGCAAGGCACGGTGACGCTCGATATCCACTACCGCAACCAGGTCGCGACATTCACCGTCAGCGATACCGGTTCCGGTATTCCGGAGCAGGATCTGCCAGTGATTTTCGAGCCCTTCCAGCGCGGTTCCGGCGATCAATCGAAGCTGGCGCCGGGCCTCGGGCTTGGCCTGACGATCACCCGGCTGCTGACCCAGACGCTCGGCGGCGAGATCACGGTCGAAAGCCGGCTGGGCGAAGGCACCGAATTCAAGGTGCGGCTGATGCTCTATGGCCTCAATCGTGTTGCCGCCGCTGCCGACCGCAAGATCCTCACCTATACCGGGCCGCGCCGGACGATCATGGTCGTCGACGACAACGAGGAGCATCGCGAACTGATGCGCGAGGCGCTGACGCCACTGGATTTCGTCGTGCTGACGGCAGCCTCCGGGCCGGAATGCCTCGCGCTGATCGAGGGTGTCAGGCCCGATATCTATCTGATCGACATCTCCATGCCGGGCATGAATGGTTGGGAACTGGCATCGAGGCTGCGCGCGCTTGCCCAGACTGCGCCAGTCGTCATGCTGTCGGCCAATATCGGCGACGGGGCGGCAGGTATTCCCGTAGGCGGCGATCACGACGACACGCTGGCAAAGCCCGTCGATTTCCGGCAACTGCATGACAGGCTCGCCTCCTGGCTGGGGCTGGAATGGGTCTATGCGATCACGATCCCGGAAAATGGATCGAGGCCGGACGCCGAGATGAAGAGCCCCGGCGCAAGCCACGTGCAGGAGCTGATCCGGCTCGGCGAGATCGGCTATGTCCGCGGCATCGAGGCGAAGCTGAACGACCTTGCATCGCGCACGGAAAACCGGCACTTCGCGGAAGTGATGACCGCGCATATCAAGGCCTTCAATATCGACGCCTACCTTGCGGATCTGAGGAAACTCGAACGTGAGGAGACGCTGCCATGAATGCGATCGAGGCGCCACGCGACATCATCCTGCTGGTCGACGACAGTCCGGAATCGCTTTCCTTTCTCACCGATGCGCTGGAGCAATCGGGTTACTCCGTGCTGATCGCCACCTCGGGCGCGTCCGGGCTGTCGATCGTCGATCGCATCACCCCCGATCTGATCCTGCTCGACGCGGTCATGCCCGGCCTGGACGGGTTCGAGACCTGCATCCGGTTGAAATCGCTCGGCAGCGTGGCGCAGGTGCCGGTGATCTTCATGACCGGTCTGACCGAGACCGAACATGTGGTGCGGGCGCTCGAGGCCGGCGGGGTCGATTACCTCACCAAGCCGATCAATATCGACGAGCTTCGAGCCCGCATCCGGGTGCATCTGTCCAATGCCCGTTCGGCGCAGAGCGCGCGGGTGGCGCTCGATGCCGCCGGCCGACATCTGCTCGCCGTGCGCGGCAATGGCAAGATCCTCTGGTCGACGCCCCAGGCAACCCGTCTGGTCAATGCCGCCACCGGCAGCGACGAAGGGCTGGACATGGTCTCCGCCCGCATCCTGATCTGGCTGGAAGAGCGTAAAGCGTCTTCCGTCCCAAAAGATCCGAGCTTCACCGTCGAGACGGGAGGTGCTGCCGCCCTGTCGCTGTCCTTCCTCGGCTCGATCGGCCAGGACGAGCATCTCTTCCGCCTGACCAGCCAGACGCAGGCCAGCGACGGCGAGCGGCTGAAGCAGCATTTCTCGCTGACATCGCGGGAATCGGAAGTGCTTGTCTGGATCGCCAAGGGCAAATCCAACCGCGACATCGGCGAGATCCTCGGACTGTCGGCCCGCACGGTCAACAAGCACCTCGAACAGATCTATGTGAAGCTCGGGGTCGAAAATCGTGCTTCGGCGGCGGTGAAGGCGGCCAATATCCTCAATCAGGGGTGATGCCACCATAGCGGGGGCGTCAACGCGCGATCACGCGGCGGGTTTCCGTCCGTGGTGTGTCGGTGAAATTCGGCCGGGGCGTCTGGCAGTGCCTCGTAAAGGTATAAAAATATGGCGCCGCCAGGCGCCCCGTTATGCTGTTTTTCCCATGCAACTCCGGCTCCTCTGCTTCCCGAGTGCTTCGAACCCTTGGGCTTTCGCCCCGGGACACACTCGGTTCTCCTATGCGTCACGCGCACGCCCGGCCCTTTTTCAGGCCGGAGGGGAACCATTTTCCGCATGGGCCTCGCATCCGTCCCTTGCGTCCTGGAACCGATGAAAGCGCATGT
>JAQGJP010000059.1 GCA_028290545.1 Rhizobium sp.
GCGCTTCGTTTACACCGAAGATGTCGGCGGTTCGAGTCCGTCATCGCCCACCATTTTTCCCCTGAATTCAAAATTTTGCGCGAATGCCGTTTGCTTTCAGTCGACTGCGGCCACTCTGGTGACTGCGGGTCGCATGATGGTGATACGAGCTAGCGATCGCCCCTACCGGGCACGTATGTGGACCGGCGATTCCAAGCTGAATTTAAGATATGTCAAATTTTCCGTACAAATCTGAACGAGCTTTAAGATTTTTCGCGCAAGCTTTTTCGCTCAAACCCATTGAGACAAAGCTATGCATATTGCACCAGGGAAGCCTAAAAAGCCGCCGCAAAAGAAATCAAGGAACGGTCAGCGCCGGCGATCATGTCTGTTCGTAACGATTAAATACCTCGGTATGATGACTCCCGCGCGCATATACGACATATCGACAAGCGGGGCGGCAATAGATCTGATGGGGCCGTTTTCCGGAGTTGTCGGCAGTGCCGTGCGCGTCGAGAGTACCGAAATATCCTTTCTGGAAGGTAAGGTACGATGGTACAATAAAGGCCGGCTTGGGGTCGAATTTGAACCCTCGACTAACGCGGTTGCCAAGGTGAAGGCTTATTTCAAATACTTCCATAAAGAACCGATCGTCCAGACATAGGCCGGTCGCATGATCTGCCGCTTCCTGAATGTCTTGGGATGAAACTACCGTGATCCAATCGCCCCTGCGTCCGGATCGGTAACCGCCTGGTTCGGCAGTGGAGGCAGTCGATCACGCTGGAACGGCCGTTTGCATCGATGCGGTCGGTGGAATGCAGACACCGGACCATCGAAGATGTCGGCGGGTCGAGTCCGTCCTCGCCAGACTTTCCCTGTAAGCAGGGTGATAGTACGCTATGCAAGCAGACTCCAACAGGCATGTCTAATATTTCCCTTTGAATCTGCAGGATTCGGTTTAACCTCTGCCGGCTATCTACGGAGGTTCGCCATGCGCACAGTCCCTGCCATCCTTGCGGCTTTTGTTGTTTTCCTCGCTCACACGGTTCCAGCTTACGCTGAAGATCCTGTCGATATGTCACGGCGTGTGATCGAGGAACAGATCAAGGCATTCCTGCAAGACGATGCGGATAGGGCCTATTCCTTCGCAGCGCCGGCCATCAAGGCCAAATTCCCTGACAAGGATGTTTTCTTCGCCATGGTGAAGAAGAGTTACGCTCCAGTCTATCATCCCGGCAATTATGCGTTCGGGCGCAACCGGCTGATGGCCGATGGCGCAGTGGTCGTCCACGAGTTGATGATCTCGGGGAAGGACGGCAAGAACTGGAAGGCCATGTACAAGCTGGCACGACAACCGGATGGTGCCTACAAGATCGACGGCGTCGTGATCATGCCGGATCTGGTCAGCAAGGGCATCTGACGATCAGGCGACAGCGTATCAGCGGGAACGTCCGGTATCCTCAAACTTCAGGTTGAAACGCGCCAGGTATTTCACCAGCCGATCGGCGTCGTTGCTGCTTTTCTTTTCCAGGCGGGACTGGGCGAAGAGTGCGCGTCCCGCAGCACTTGCCGTCGTGTGCTGTCGGCAAACGTGCAACACGTCGGCAAGCTGTATGGCATCGAACCGGTCGAGCCGATTTGTCGCGTCCTTGCCGAGCGCCTGTTCGACAACCGTATCGGTTGGATCCCCGATCGGATGCCAGAAAGCCTTCAGCCTTTGGATCTCGTCACCAACGACCTCGACCGTAATTCGCCCCTGCGGCGCAAGCGTCGCCATGCGGGTGACCGAGGCGGACAGATCGCGGAAATTGGCGCTCCAGGCAGCTTCGGGTCCCATGCAAAAGGAGAGATAGCGGTCGCGAGCCTCCTTGTTGAATGTGACGCTCTCGCCCTCATTGTCGAGATAGCGCCGGAGTTCGAAGTCCAGATTGGGTTCGATATCCTCCTTGCGGTCGCGGAGCGCGGGCAGCCGGAAAGTCCAGAGATTGAGGCGAGCGTACAGATCCTCGCGGAATCGTCCTTTGCGCACGTCTTGTCCAAGGTCGCGGTTGGTGCCGGCCAGAAGCTGGAAATCCGCCGATGCCTCCTTGTCGGCGCCTACCGGCAGAAAGCGCTTCTCCTCGATCGCCCGCAGGCACATTGCCTGCTCATCGGGTCCAAGCTCGCCGATCTCGTCGAGAAACAAGACACCCTTGTCAGCGGATTTGAGCAATCCGGCACGTTCCGCGGCTGCCCCCGTGAACGCACCCTTCACGTGACCGAACAGCGCCGACATTGCCTGGTCGCCGCGCAGTGTCGCGCAATTGACCTCGACAAACTCGCCGCTGACCTTGCGCTGGCTTTTCTTGAGCTCATAGATGCGTCTGGCGAGCTGCGATTTGCCGGCACCCGTCGGGCCAGTCAGCAGAACCGGGGCCGTGGAGCGGATCACCACGCGCTCGATCTCGTCGATCATCCGGTTGAAGGCGGCATTGCGGGTCGAAATGCCTGATTTGAGAAAGGATGCAGCATCGGCTCGCTCGACGGCGAAGCGCTTGGCGATCTCATCGTAGCGGGAAAGATCAAGATCGATGATCCTGTGGGTGCCGGCAAGGTCGCCGCCGGCTTCGCGATCGCGCGGTGGTGACAGTTGCAGCAACCGCGCCGGAATGATCCGCGTCTCCGTCAGCAGGAACCAGCAGATCTGCGCCACATGCGTGCCGGTGGTGATGTTGACGATGTAGTCTTCGCTGTCCGGGTCGAAGGCATATCCACGGGCAAAATCGCGGAGCTTGGTATAGACCTCGGAAAAATCCCAGGGATCCCGAAAATTGATGATGTTTCGCCGCACCTCGGTTGCGGGCGAGACCGTCTCGATGTCGGTGACGACACGTTGCGCCAGCGCATCCGCATGAGAATCATGGATCATTTCCATCCGGTCGATGAACAGTCCCGGCTGTTGGCAAAGGCCGACATTCGGTCGCCAGCGGTTCCAGCGATCCTCCCGCTTGCCCATGTCGAGCGTGGTTCCCAGAATGCTGATGGCGACGCGACGTTTCATGAATTATCCAAAATTATAAGACTGTAGACTGTTGGATAGTATCAAAAAACTGAGACAGGAAAAGGTGCGGCAGCAACATTCTCGGCGCATAAATTAATATCAACAAAATTAATACCTTAGAAAATAAATCGGGTTTCTGGGCATGCGACCTCGAATTTGGCACGCTGCTTGAAACGTAATTGGCAAGACAAACCAAGAGGTGTTGCCATGGCGAACAAGGCTATCTTCAAATCCTATCTCGGAAAATTGCTTCCGGGTACGAATACCAAAAACCTTGAAGGCGCACCTGCCTATCGGCTGACGGCGCGTGAGGCGCTGGCGCAATATGCGGTCACCGGAACCTTCAACAACACTTTCTATGCCGACGGCGCCGATCAGCTCGAGGCCATCAAGGCACTCGCGCTGCAGGTGGAGCCGGAATTCCTGGCGAAGGTGGCGATCTATGCGAGCGAGAAGGGCTATATGCAGGATATGCCGGTCACGATGCTGGCAATGCTTTCCAGCCTTCAGAGCGACGCGTTTGCGCGTGCGTTTCCGCGCGTAGTCAAGAGCGGCAAGATGCTGCGCGGCTTCGTGCAGGTCATGCGCTCGGGTGCCACGGGCCGGAAGTCGCTTGGGACGCGCCCGAAGAAGGTGGTGCAGGCATGGCTCGAGAGCGCAAGCACCGATCAGATCCTGCGCGCCATGGTCGGCAATGATCCGTCGCTCGCCGATGTGATCAGGATGGTGCATCCGAAGCCCTTAACCGAAGAGCGGAAGGCGCTCTATGCCTGGGCGATCGGCAAGCCATATGATTACGAGGCGCTGCCGGGTGGCGTGAAGGCTCTGGAGGCCTTCCGGCGCAATCAGGCAGACCCGATGCCCGACGTGCCGTTCCAGATGCTGACCTCGCTGCCGCTGACGCGGGAGCATTGGGTGAAGATCGCCCGCACGGGCGGCTGGCAGATGGTGCGGCAAAATCTCAACACCTTCGCGCGCCATGGCGTGTTCGAGGTGAAGGGATTTGCCGAGGAAATTGCCGGGCGGCTCAGCGATCCGGCCGAAATCCGCAAGGCCAGGGTCTTCCCCTATCAGCTGATGATGGCATGGAAGATGGCCGATCGCGCCGTGCCGGACGTGGTGAAGGATGCTTTGCAGGATGCGATGGAAATCGCCATCGGCAATGTGCCGGTGATTTCGGGCAACGTTGTGCTCTGCCCCGATGTGTCCGGCTCCATGGTTTCCCCGGCGACCGGCTACCGGAAGGGTGCGACCTCGGCGGTGCGATGCATCGACGTTGCCGGCCTGATGGCGGCGGCCTTGCTGCAGCGCAATCCGAAGGCGCGCGTGCTGCCGTTCGAGAACGATGTCGTGCGCATCGATCTCAACCGGCGGGATTCGGTGATGACCAATGCCGACAAGCTTGCGGCGATCGGCGGCGGCGGAACGAATTGTTCTGCTCCGCTCCGTCAACTGGCCAACGAAAAGGCAAAGGTCGATCTCGTCGTGTTCATCTCGGACAACCAGTCCTGGGTCGATGCACGTCCGAACGGACAGGCCTCGTCGATGATGGTGGAATGGGCGCGGATCAAGAAGCAGAACCCGGCTGCAAAGCTGGTCTGCCTCGATATCCAGCCCTATGCGACATCGCAGGTCGTGACGTCGGCGGATGTGCTGAACATCGGTGGTTTCTCCGATGCGGTCTATGAGGTGATCACAGCGTTCGCGCCCGGTAACAAGGGTGCGAAAGACTGGGTGCAGACGATCGAGGAGATTGAATTGTGAAAGTTAACCCTCGCGCCGCCGTGAACGGCGCGGGGAGGCCGTGACGAATGCCGGATGAAACTACAGGCTACACCCCTCCAGGTCGCGGGTTCGAATCCCGCCGGGTTCTCCATCTATGGACCCGTAGCTCAGTGGACAGAGCGGGACGTTTCTCCAAATCTTGTCGTCACGGCAAGCTTGATACATGGCGAATGCATAAGGGAACTACATCTGGGTAGCGGGTTCGAGTCCCGTCAGGACGCAAATCCTGTAGCTCAACGGGTAGAGCAAGACGTTTCCATAGAAATCTCGTCGCCGTGGCCAATTGAAAGAAAGACAACAACGAGACTGCATGACGAATGCATTGGGAACTACATCATCCACAGGTCGCGGGTTCGAACCCCGCCGGGGTTTGATAAACCTCGTAGCTCAGTTGGTAGAGCAGCGGGCACATGTTTCCATAAATCCTTGTCGTCATGGCCTGAAATGCAGCGGCGAATGCCGGACGGAACTACAGCCTCCAAAGTTGGGATGGCCTGGTAAGGTTCGACTCCTCCTGGGCACACGCTCTCTGGCATGAGCGGGGCCATCCCGGTTTCGCCGCTCTTGTCGCCGCTGCCAATGGAATACCCGGCGAATGCCGACAGGACTACAGGGTAGAGCAACCCGTCAGGTTTTAGGCGTGGTGTGTCGGATGTTCAAATCATCCCGTGTTTCGCAAGAAATGCGTAGCTCAGATTAGACTGTCCTGCCAACCTCGTCGCCGGGTCGATGAAAAGTGAAGCAAACAGAAGGACTGCAAGACAGCAGAAAAGAAAATGACCGAGATCATGAGCGGACAGGATTTGATCAATGCCGGCATGAGCCAGGGCAAGTGGTTTCGCCCGGCACTGGATGCGGCCAACCGGATCCTGGGCGAGGGTGGCTCGACAGATGAGGCACTCGCCGTGGCGCGTTCGTTCCAGCCAGCGCCGACCATTCCGCTGCAGGCGGCAAATGACGTGAAAATTCATATGAATATTCGCGCTGAAAACGCCTATGAGCAAGACAATATCGAGAAGGTCATTGCGACCGTACGCGAACTGGCCCGCACGCCCGTGGTGCGCTCCGCCGCGATCATGCCCGACGCCTGCCCCGCAGGTCCGGTCGGCACGATTCCGGTCGGCGGCGTCGTAGCCTCCGAAGCGATCCATCCGGGCATGCATTCGGCCGACATCTGTTGCTCGATGGCGATCTCCCTCTTCCCCGGTGTCGATCCGAAGGATCTTTTGGATGCCGTTCATGCGGTGACGCATTTCGGTCCCGGCGGTCGTCCGCGCGGCAATCAGACAAAGCCTTCGGAGGCAACGCTCGCCGCATTCCAGGAGAACCCGCTTCTGAAGGATGTCATCAGTGCCGGTATCGAGCATTTTGCCACCCAGGGCGATGGCAACCATTTCGCCTATGTCGGCCAGATGAAATCATCAGGCGAGACCGCGCTTGTGACCCATCATGGATCGCGTGCCCCGGGAGCACGGCTCTATGACCGTGGAATGAGGGTGGCCAACCGTTACCGTGAGCAGCTCTCGCCCGGGACGCTGAAGGACAATGCCTGGATTCCGGCCGACACCGAGGATGGCGACCTCTACTGGTCGGCGCTGCAGACCATCCGCCAGTGGACGAAGGAAAACCATGCGAAGATTCACGACATGACGGCGGAGAAGCTTTCGGCCAAAGTCGCCGATCGCTTCTGGAACGAGCACAATTTCGTGTTCCGGAAGTCCGACGGCCTGTTCTACCACGGCAAGGGTGCAACGCCCGCCTTCGATGGCTGGGCCGACGACGCGACCGATCTGACGATCATCCCGCTCAACATGGCGGAGCCGATCCTGATCGTGCGCGGCTCGAACGCGGCAAACGGCCTCGGTTTCTCGCCGCATGGTGCAGGTCGGAACATCTCGCGTACGGGGCATATCAGGACCTTGAAGCAGGAATTCAATGCGGATACTCGCGGGCTGTCGCCGCGCGATATCGCCGCGATCATGGCTCGGGAAATCCAAGGCGTCGATGCCCGGTTTTTCTCCGGCGTGACGGACATTTCCGAATTGCCGAGCGCCTACAAGAGCGCTGCCAATGTCCGATCCCAGATCGAGCATTACGGTCTGGCCGAGGTCGTCGACGAAGTGATCCCCTACGGCTGCATCATGGCCGGCGACTGGCAGCAGAACGCACCATGGCATCGCCGCAGGGAAGAGCGCAGACGGGCTGCTGTGCTGACGATATGAATCCTGACGAAGGGGCTCGCGCCGGAAACGGCGCGGCCCTTGCATCAGAAAGGCGGAAGTTATTACGACCAGAACGGGATGTGACTTGCCATGGCGGTGTCGGTGGCTGAAGCGCCGACGAGCAAGAGCGACAAGATGCAGGCGGCCATCAATTTTGCCGCTATTACGGCTGCATAGGGTCGAGCCGGCTCGCGTTTTCGCGAGAGATAGCACGAATAGTAGAAGCCGGCCGAATCCGCGCTTACGAGGTTTAGATAGATGGCTTCCGAAACATTATCATGGCTGACATGCTTCCGGTTTCTAAACCAGACATGCAATGTCTGTGTATCCGCATTATATGCGACAGAAGATATCAAGCGAGATTGAATGGGCACTCGCTGCATTCTTGATATCCGACACCTGTCATACCCTGCAGCTCGCAGCAGGTCGTATGTCAATCACACAACTCCCTGATTGCTGCTGAATTATAGTCTCAAACATTGCCGTCACATTGGCATAATATTAACTTTTTGCAATGCACAATTTTACCTTGCTCTGCAAAATAATTGTTTGAAGTGCGGTTGTGCAACCGCGTGGCCCCCATTCGGGACCAGCGGTCGATCAGATGTCATGCTTGCGGATATTGTGCATGATCCGGTGCAGCACCGATATGAACGCCCTGTATTCCGCTTCCTCGATGCCATGAAACATCTGCAGCAGCGAGTCATACATGGTCGGCCAGAGTTTCTCGAAGGCCGCGCGACCTTCCTCGGTGATCGTCACGTCGCGGACGCGCATGTCTCCGCTTCGCGGCTGGCGTCGGATATAGCCCTGTTCCTCAAGCGAATCGAGCGTCCGGCTCATCGTGGACTGTTCGGTCACCGCGAATACCGACAGTTCGTTGATTGTCACCGATGGGGTGATCGACAGGATCGCCAGCGTCCGCATCTTGGCAGTGGTGATGTCCAGCGCCTTCAGTTCGTCGGCGAGATTGGCGTTCCATCGCGACATTACCCGGTTCATCAGATAAGGCGCAAAATGGTTGAGGCCGATCTCGCCCATGGTCGGGCGCTTTGTGTCAGCGCCTTCGACGTTTCTGAGCACAGTGCCTGAAAACCGTTCCTTCATTGATGATGACCTGTCTTTTGTCTCATTTGAGCGAGGAGGCGAGCAGGAAGCCCGAGCCGCCGCCGAGGCCCGATCCCGCATGTGTCGAGGCGCCGATGTGATAGAGGCCCGGAACATGCGTGCGGTGGTTGACCGACGACTTGAACGGACGCCAGAGGAACATCTGGTCGAGGCCGCTGAAGCCGCCATAGGGATCGCCACCGACAAGGTTCATGTTCATTTTTTCCAGATCCGCGGGCGAATAGGCCTTGCGGGCGATGATGTTCTCCGACCATCCTTCGATATGGCTCTCGAGGATGCGCTCGACGCGATCGGCAAAACGTTCGCGCAATTCCTCGGTCCATTGACCATCGACGGGGATCGGCAGTTCGGCGGCGGCGTCGCCCTTGATGAAGCGCGGCGCTTCCGGCAATTGAATCCACAGGATGGATTTGCCTTCCGGCGCGCGGCTCGGATCGAAGGAGACCGGCTGGCCGACGCAGATCGTCGGCACGGCCGGCAGCAGCCCGCGGTCGCATTCATTGGCGGCGCGCGACACGCCATCGAGACCGGGCGTCAGATGCAGCAGCGCGACCTTGCCCAGTTCATCCCCGCCTTTCCAGCGCGGCGGTGATTTCAGCGCGTAATGAATCTGCATGTCGCCCTTGCCGTAGCGATAGGACTTCAATCCTTCAGAGACGTCCGGCGGCAACCTGGAAGAGGTGTTTTTCAACAGGCGGCCATACAGCTGGTCCGGAGTGACCGAAGCGATGATGCCCTGGCTTGCCTGCAGGACTTCGCCATTCACCAGCTTGACGCCACTCGCCTTGCCGCCCGCACCGTCGAGGATAACATCGACATCCGCTCCCGTCCGGATCGCGCCGCCATTGTCGGTGATCAGCCGTTCGAACGCGTTGAGCAATGTCTGCGCCCCGCCCTTGGCGACCGGGCAGCCCGCGAGTTCGATTGCAAAGCCGATGACCTTGACCATGGCAGCCGAATAGGCCCCTTCGGGACCAAGGCCGCAATGCAGCACCCAGGGCGCCCAGAGCGCACGCGTGAGTTCGGACTGATAGGTGGTTTCAAGATGTCCGCGTGCTGGTACCAGCGCCTCGCCGAACCAGGCGGCAAGGCCCCGAAGCCCGCGCTTCCAGGCTTCCCGGGCGATGATCTTGAGCATGGTTCCCGACCAAAGCGAGCCGCCGAGCAATGAGAACAGGAATGGCGCATCGGCGGCGAGCCTGTCCATTTCGCGTGCGAATGCATGGCCATCACCGGCCGCGAGCGCTTCGAATGTCGCGACATTTTTTGCCCGGTCCATAGACAAGACCACATGCGAACCGTCCGGCCGCAATACGCCGGTTGGCAGGGCGGCATGGGCAAATTCAAGGCCGCGCGCCTCGAGCTCCTTGCCCAGGGCGCCGTAGGCTGGCGAGGTCAGGAAAAGCACCATCGTCGTCGCCATGACGTCGTGCTTGAAACCGGGCTCGGTGATTTCCTCGGTGCGCAGGCAGCCGCCGATGCGGTCGTTGCGCTCCACCACCAGGACCTTCTTGCCCTTTTTGCCAAGCAGCGATGCCGCCACCAGAGCATTGATGCCGCTTCCGATGATGATGTAGTCATAAGTGGACATCTGCGGCTCACCTGCACTGGAAAGGAAAAACCGGCGCGAAGCGCCGCGCCGGTTTGTTATTCGTTTACTTCGAAACCAGCGCCAGCGCGCGGACCGGAGAACCGGTGCCCTTGACGAATTTCAACGGCGCGGCGATCAGGATCGCGCCCTTGGCCGGCAGCTGGTCGAGGTAGCAGAGGCTGGCCAGGCCGTAGCGGTTGGCCTTATGCATCAGGTTGTGGGCGGGGAAGGGCGGGTTCATGCCGCCGGCCGATCCGGCGTCCGTGCCGATGGTTTCCTGACCCCAGCCCATGATGTTCTTGGAGACGAGATATTCGATCGCCTCGGCAGTCGGTCCCGGCGAATGCGGGCCGTTCTCGTCGGCGTTCAGGAAGGTCTCGGTCGAGCCGTTTCGCTTGTACCAGTCGGTGCGCAACAGTACCCAGGTGTTGGCTTCGATATCGCCGTGCTCGGATTCCCACTCCTTGATGCTGTCGACTGTCAGCAGGTAATCTGGATTGGCCGCGGCTTCCTTGGAGCGGTCGATGACATTGACCGGCGCGACGAAGCTCTGCGGAGGGATGGTGTCAGTCGTATTGCCGTTGTGGTCCTTGCCGGTGATCCAATGCGACGGCGCATCGAAATGCGTGCCGGTATGCTCGCCTAGTTCCAGCCAGTTCCAAGCCCAGAACGGGCCGTTCTCGTCATAATGGGAGATCTCGTGAACCGTGACCTTCGGCGTATTCTTGCCGAACTGCGGCGGCAGGTAGAGAACAGGTGTGTCGGGGCCGAGTGGTGCGGTCAGGTCGACGACCTTCACCGAACCGGAAAGAAGTGCTGATGCGATGTCGGCAAGAGTGGTGGTTGTCATGGTCTTGTTCCCTATTGATCAGGGTCTTGCGCGGCTTTCGGATCGGCCGTCGTCTACGCCCCATCATCGAAGGCTATGCCAGCAAATATGAAAATGCAAGTATCCGGGCACCAGCCAAAAGCGGATTCAGACTGTGAGCTCAGGCTCGCAAGTCGTTGCAAAATAAGGTCACTTTCCGGGTTTCGGGTGAGACCTTCATTAAAACCTTTATGCTTAAAATATTTTTCGCTTGCGGGCCTCCGGTCAAGATGTATGCATATGAGATCAAGTCCGGCGAAGCTCGGCAGCGAGGGAAATAGCGATGAAATATGATGCCGTGATCATCGGGGCGGGGCACAACGGGTTGGCTGCGGCGGTGGAACTGGCAAAAAATGGCTGGTCCGTCGCGGTGGCCGAAGCCAGTGCCGAAGCCGGCGGCGCGGTCAAGACGCGCGAAGCGACGCTTCCTGGCTTTCGGCACGATCTCTGCGCCATGAACCTTTCGATGTTCGCCGGCTCGGCATTTTTCAACAGCAATAAGGATGAGCTCGTCGCCCATGGGCTTGGCTTCGTCCCGGCGGTCCATTGCTTTGCCAGCGTATTCCGGGACCATAGCTATCTCGGCGTCAGCACCGATATCGAAAAGACCGTGGCCGGTATCGCGGCGCTCTCTCCCGGGGATGCGCGGGCCTGGCGCGAGATGGTCGCGGAATTCGGCTCGGATGCGCCGTACATCTTCGGATTGCTTGGTTCGCCGATGCCATCGTTTGCTGCGGCCAAGTTGGTGTGGAAGGCGTGGCGGCAGAAGGGCACCGGCTGGCTCTATGAGACGGCGAAGCTGTTGCTGGCATCGCCACGCGATTTCCTCGATTCCCGTTTCGAAAATCCCAAGCTGAAGGCGATGATGGCCGCATGGGGCCTGCATCTGGATTTCGCCCCCGAAGTCGCGGGCGGGGCGCTGTTTCCCTATCTCGAATCCATGGCCAACCAGTCGTTCGGCATGGTGATCGGCCAGGGCGGAGCCGACACAATTATCAACGCAATGACCGCGCTGCTGAAGACCAGGGGTGGCGACCTTCTGCTCGGAACCGCAGTCGAGAAGATCGAGCTGGAAAACGGTCGGGCATCCGGTGTCCGCCTTGCGGATGGCCGGGTGTTGACGGCCAATCGGGCGGTCATCTCCAATGCCCATCCGAAGCTGATATTCGGCAAATTGCTTGGCAGGGATCCCTCCCGCGCCGGTTTCGATGCCAAGCTGGAGAAATTCCGGGCCGGACCCGGCACGATGATGATCCATCTGGCGCTTGACGGCCTGCCCGATTGGCGGGCCGGCGAAGCGCTCAAGCATTTCGCCTATGTCCACATCGCGCCGGACATGGAAATGATGTCCAAAGCCTATGCGGAGGCCGTTGGCGGATTGCTGCCGGTCGAACCCGCCCTGGTCGTGGGACAGCCGACCGCGCTCGACCCGTCACGCGCCCCTGATGGCAAGCATGTGCTCTGGGTGCAGGTGCGCGTGCTGCCGGCGGAGATCCGTGGTGACGCCAAGGGCGAGATCGAGGGCCGGACCTGGGATGGGATCAAGGATGCCTATGCCGAACGCGTGCTCGATATCCTCGACATCCATGCGCCGGGAATTCGCTCGCAGATTCTTGGCCGCTCCATATTTTCGCCGATCGACCTCGAACGGGAGAACCCCAACCTGATCGGCGGCGACAATCTGTCCGGCAGCCACCATCTCGACCAGAATTTTCTTTTCCGCCCGGTCGCGGGCTATTCGCGCTACAAGACGCCCGTAAAGGGGCTTTATCTTTGCGGTGCCTCGACTTGGCCCGGAGCGGGGACAGGTGCCGGTTCGGGCTTTATGCTGGCGCAAATGCTTGTGTAGAAAAGCTAACATTTGACAACTAAACTATCGCGGCATAGAGCGGACGGAGATTCCAACCGACGCCGGGCACCGACATGGCACAGGCAGACAACGAAACGATCGATCTGGAGATCATTGTCCAGGATACCCAGGAGGGCAAGAAGCCCGAACTGAGGCTCTGGCTGCGCATGTTGTCGACCACCAAGCTGATCAGCCAGGAAATCCGCCGCCGTCTGCGCACGGAGTTCGGCGCAACGCTGCCGCAATTCGATCTCCTTGCGCAGCTCTATCGCGAGAAAGACGGCCTGCGTCTCGGAGAACTTTCCAAGCGTACGATGGTCACCAACGGCAACGTCACCGGTCTTGTCGAGCGTCTCGAGGGCGATGGTCTGATCGTCCGGGAAACCCCGCATGGGGATCGGCGCGTGACCGTCGCCAAGCTGACGAGGAAGGGCGAGGATTCGTTCAGCGCCATGGCCAAGGCACATGAAGGCTGGCTTCGGGATATGATGGCCGATGTCGAGCCGGCGGCCATCAAGGTGCTGCTGGACGATATGAGTCTGGTTAAAGCCTCCGTCAGCAATCATCTGTCCGAAGGCGAAAGTGCTTAAGCCCAAGCGTTTTTGCGGATGCTGGATTGCGTCTGTGGTAGGGCTGTATATTTTACCAAAAATGCTGCGGCATAAACGCCTGAACCGGGTGCGATCGACTGGTTTAACTGACGGAATTCTCAGCTGTTTCCTGACGGTTCCGTGACAGCGCCGGCCAAATATGGCGACAATGCGCTTAAAATAGATTCCAACACTTGCTTATGCCTGATAGCTGCGCTAACCACGATCGCGTTGCAACAAATTTCGGCATTGCCGGAGCGCACGATCGCTGGTCGCAGTTTCGTGTTGCGCGGTAGGCGGGGTTGGATTGAAATGACTGCACTTCTTGGCTCTTATCTGCCAATCGCCATCTTTATCGGCATCGCTCTTGTCATCGGTATATCGCTTCTGGTCGCGCCGTTCGTGGTGGCGTTCAAGGCTCCCGATTCGGAGAAGCTGTCGGCTTTCGAATGCGGCTTCAACGCATTCGACGACGCACGCATGAAGTTCGATATCCGGTTCTACCTGGTGTCGATCCTCTTCATCATCTTCGATCTCGAAGTCGCCTTCCTGTTTCCCTGGGCTGTATCGTTCAGTGCGGTCGGCTGGTTCGGCTTCTGGTCCATGATGGTGTTCCTCGCCGTGCTGACCATTGGCTTTATCTATGAATGGAAGAAGGGAGCGCTCGAATGGGAGTGACATCCGCGAATTCCACCCTGGTGGCACCGCAGGCGACGGGCGTTATCGACCCGTCCACCGGCAAGCCTGTCGGGGCGAATGACGCATTTTTCGGCGAGATCAACAATGAACTCGCCGACAAGGGCTTTCTGACGACCACGGCTGCCGAGCTGATCACGTGGGCTCGCACGGGTTCGCTGATGTGGATGCAGTTCGGTCTGGCCTGCTGCGCCGTCGAGGGCCTGATGCAAGTTTCCGGTCCTCGCTACGACATGGAGCGTTTTGGTGTTGCCCCGCGCGCCTCGCCGCGCCAGTCGGACGTCATGATCGTTGCCGGCACACTGACCAATAAGATGGCGCCCGCGCTCCGCAAGGTCTACGACCAGATGCCGGAGCCGCGTTATGTGATTTCCATGGGCTCCTGTGCCAATGGCGGCGGCTATTACCACTATTCCTATTCGGTGGTTCGCGGTTGCGACCGGGTCGTGCCGGTCGATATCTATGTGCCGGGCTGTCCCCCCACTGCGGAAGCGCTGCTTTACGGCGTGCTGCTGCTGCAAAAGAAAATCCGCCGCACCGGCACGATCGAGCGCTGAGGGACAGGGCATGTCGACTTCTCTGGAAGAGCTTTCCATATACCTGCTTGAGACCCGAGGCGCGATTGTCGCGTCATCGGCGATCTCCTTCGGCGAGCTGAATGTCGAGGTTTCGGCTGACAATTTCATCGAATTGCTGACGTTCCTGCGCGATGACGAGCGCTGCAAGTTCATCAGCTTCATCGATCTCTGCGGCGTGGATTATCCGGCGCGCGAGAAGCGTTTCGATGTCGTCGTGCATCTGCTGTCGCCGGTCCACAACACCCGCATTCGCGTCAAGACGATGATCGGCGAGGATGAGACGATCGCCTCCGCGACACCGGTGTTCATCGGCGCCGACTGGTTTGAGCGCGAAGCCTATGATCTCTATGGAATCCTGTTCTCCGGCCATCCGGACCTGCGTCGTCTGCTGACGGACTATGGCTTTGAAGGCTATCCGCTGCGCAAGGATTTCCCGGTCACCGGCTATGTCGAAGTGCGCTATGACGATACCGTCAAGCGTGTGGTGTATGAGCCGGTACAGCTTCGCCAGGAGTTCCGCAATTTCGATTTCCTGTCGCCATGGGAAGGGACCGATTATGTCCTGCCCGGTGACGAGAAAAAGAGCCAGTAACGGGCTTTGGCCCGCTGCCGAACTATTCGCTTCCATCCGGAGCAAGCAGAATGACTGAACACAACGTTAGAAATTTCACGATCAACTTTGGGCCGGAACATCCCTCGGCTCACGGCGTGCTTCGCCTTGTGCTGGAGCTCGACGGCGAAATTGTCGAGCGCGTCGATCCGCATATCGGTCTCTTGCATCGCGGCACGGAAAAGCTGATCGAATCCAAGACCTATCTGCAGGCCGTGCCCTATTTTGATCGGCTCGATTACGTCGCGCCGATGAATCAGGAGCATGCGTTCGCGCTCGCGGTCGAAAAACTGCTGGGCATGGAAATTCCGATCCGTGGCCAGTTGATCCGCGTTCTCTATTCCGAGATCGGCCGCATTCTTTCGCATCTGATGAACGTCACGACGCAGGCCATGGATGTCGGTGCGCTGACGCCACCGCTCTGGGGTTTCGAAGAGCGCGAAAAGCTGATGGTGTTTTACGAGCGGGCCTGTGGCGCGCGCATGCACTCGGCCTATTTCCGCCCGGGTGGGGTGCATCAGGATCTGCCGCCCGAACTGGTCGAGGATATCGGCAAGTGGTGCGACCAGTTCGACAGCAAGTGCGACGATATCGAAGGTCTGCTGACAGGCAATCGCATTTTCAAACAGCGCAATGTCGATATTGGCGTCGTCACGCTGGCCGATGCCTGGGCCTGGGGGTTCTCCGGCGTCATGGTGCGCGGTTCGGGCGCTGCGTGGGACCTGCGTCGTTCGCAGCCCTATGAATGCTATTCCGAACTCGATTTCGAGATCGCCGTCGGCAAGAACGGTGACTGCTTCGATCGTTACCTCATTCGCATGTTCGAGATGCGCCAGGCCAACCGCATCATGAAGCAATGCGTCAACCGTCTGCTCGGCAAAGAAAAATACGGTCCGGTGTCATCGATCGACGGCAAGGTCGTGCCGCCCAAGCGTGGCGAGATGAAGCGGTCGATGGAAGCGCTGATCCATCATTTCAAGCTTTATACCGAGGGTTATCACGTGCCGGCAGGCGAGTCCTATGCGGCGGTCGAAGCGCCGAAGGGCGAATTCGGCGTCTATGTGGTCTCCGACGGCACCAACAAGCCCTATCGCTGCAAGATCCGGGCTCCGGGCTATGCGCATCTGCAGGCGATGGACTTTCTCTGCAAGGGCCACCAGCTTGCCGATGTCTCGGCGGTGCTTGGTTCATTGGATATCGTCTTTGGAGAGGTCGACCGCTGATGGCCAGACTGGCGCTTTTATTGTCGGTGCTTTTCTACGCCTCCGCCGCATCGGCGCAGGAAGAAAAGCCGGCCGCCCAGGGCGCCACGATGGGTCAGCTGATAGCGGATGGATACGAGATCAAGGCCGCCGTTCCAAACGGCAAGCGCTTCGTCGTCTTCCTCCAGAAGGATACAACAGGTTACGCATGCGAGTTGGCCAATCTGAGCAGTTCGCAATGTGGCAAGATCAATTGATAGGGCGCGAGTAGAATGTCCGTACGTCGACTAGCCGAAGATAACGTCCAGCCACCGGCCTTTGCGTTCAGCAAGGACAACGCTGTGTGGGCGAAGGCGGCCATCAAGAAATATCCCAAGGGCCGCGAACAGTCCGCAGTCATTCCGCTATTGATGCGTGCGCAGGAACAGGACGGCTGGGTCACCAAGGCAGCGATCGAATCCGTCGCCGACATGCTCGGCATGGCCTATATCCGCGTTCTCGAAGTTGCGACATTCTACACCCAGTTCCAGCTCGGACCGGTCGGCACCCGTGCCCATATCCAGGTCTGTGGCACGACGCCATGCATGCTGCGCGGCTCGGAAGACCTGATGGCTGTCTGCAAGTCGAAGATCCACCATGAACCGCATCACCTGAATGCCGATGGCACGCTGTCCTGGGAAGAGGTCGAATGTCTCGGGGCCTGCGTCAACGCGCCGATGGTGATGATTTTCAAGGACACATACGAAGACCTGACGCCGCGCCAGCTCGAATATATCATCGAGCGGTTCGAGGCCGGCAAGCCTGGCGATGTCAAGGTCGGCACGCAGATCGATCGGGTCTATTCCGCACCCTTCGGCGGTATGACGACTTTGACCAGCGAGGATACCGTTGCGGAGCGCAAGCCGGAACCGGATGCCAAGACGCCGGAGGAAGCGGTCAGCGTTCCACCCTCGAATGCCGGCAGGCCGAGCACCGACGCGATCGAAACCGCGCCGGCGATCAAGTCCCCGGCTGATGGCAAGAGCGCCAATCCAAACGGTGAGGCAGCCAAATCCGCCGAAGCGGCCGGAAGCCCCGATAAGGATGAGAAGTGATGCTGGACGACAAGGATCGCATATTCACCAATATCTATGGCCACAAGGACAAGTCCTTGCAGGGCGCCATGTCGCGTGGACATTGGGACGGCACCAAGCAAATCCTCGAAAAGGGCCGTGACTGGATCATCAACGAGATGAAGGCGTCGGGCCTGCGCGGCCGTGGCGGCGCCGGTTTCCCGACTGGTCTGAAATGGTCCTTCATGCCGAAGGAAAACGACGGTCGCCCGCATTACCTGGTGGTCAATGCCGATGAGTCCGAACCCGGCACCTGCAAGGATCGCGATATCATGCGCCACGATCCGCATACGCTGATCGAAGGCTGCGTAGTGGCCTCATTCGCGATGGCCGCCAATGTCGCCTATATCTACGTGCGCGGCGAATATGTCCGCGAGCGCGAAGCGCTGCAGGCTGCGATCGACGAATGCTATGATGCCGGCCTGCTGGGCAAGAACAACAAGCTCGGCTGGGACATGGAGATCTTCGTTCACCATGGCGCCGGTGCATACATCTGCGGCGAGGAAACGGCGCTTCTCGAAAGCCTCGAAGGCAAGAAGGGCCAGCCGCGCCTGAAGCCGCCATTCCCGGCCAATATGGGACTCTATGGCTGCCCGACGACCGTCAACAATGTCGAATCGATCGCGGTTGCCCCGACCATCCTGCGCCGTGGCGCGGGCTGGTTCTCGGCCATCGGCCGCCCGAACAATGTCGGCACCAAGCTGTTCATGGTCTCCGGTCATGTCAACAAGCCCTGCACGGTCGAGGATGCCATGGGCATTCCGTTCCGCGAACTGATCGACAAGCATTGCGGCGGCATTCGCGGCGGGTGGGACAATCTGCTCGGTGTCATTCCCGGCGGCGCATCCTGCCCGATCGTCAAGGGCGCCGACATCATGGATGCGCCGATGGATTTCGACGGCATGCGCGATGTCAAATCGTCGTTCGGCACGGCGGCCGCCATCGTCATGGACAAGTCGACCGACGTCATCAAGGCGATCTGGCGCCTCTCGGCTTTCTACAAGCATGAGAGCTGCGGCCAGTGCACGCCATGCCGCGAAGGCACCGGCTGGATGATGCGGGTGATGGAGCGCATGGTGCGGGGCAACGCTCAGAAGCGCGAAATCGACATGCTTTTCGAAGTCACCAAGCAGGTGGAAGGACACACGATCTGCGCGCTCGGCGACGCGGCCGCCTGGCCGATCCAGGGCCTGATCCGCAATTTCCGTCCGGAAATCGAAAAGCGTATCGACGAATATACCTACAATTCGACCTCGCATGGCGCGGTTCTGGAGGCGGCTGAGTAACGAGATGGGCGAAACGCCAACCGGCAAGGAAGAGCCAGAGGCGCGGGACACCGCAGCCGGGCCGACCTTTGCCGAAGCGTCCGCCAAATTCATCGCCGGTCAGACGGCGGCGATGACGATGATGACGGCCATGAATGTCAATCTGGCGACACAGATGGCGGGAATTTTCATGGGGGCGATGGCCACCGCTCTTGAAAAACGGGGTGACACTCGCACTCAGGACGTGGTGGAAAAGCCGAAAGTCGTGCCGCTTCGGGTGGTCAGGAAGACCGATCCCCCGAAGGTGGACGATCTGAAGAGAATTTCGGGCATCGGCCCGAAAGTTGAAAAAGTGCTGCATGGCATGGGCATCAGTTCATTTGCGGACATCGCAAGTTGGGATGAAGCCGAGATGCTGAGTGTTGATGAAAAGCTTGGCCTCGATAACCGGATCATCCGGGACGATTGGGTGAAACAAGCGAAAGCGCTGTTGGAAGGCTGAAATGGCGAAGCTGAAAGTTGACGGAAAAGAGATCGAGGTCCCGGATCATTTCACGCTGTTGCAGGCGTGCGAGGAGGCCGGCGCCGAAGTTCCGCGCTTCTGTTTTCACGAACGGCTGTCGGTTGCCGGCAATTGCCGGATGTGCCTGATCGAGGTGAAGGGTGGACCACCGAAGCCGGCCGCGTCCTGCGCCATGGGCGTGCGCGACGTTCGCGGTGGCCCGAATGGCGAATTGCCCGAGGTTTTCACCAACACGCCGATGGTCAAGAAGGCCCGCGAGGGCGTGATGGAATTCCTGCTGATCAACCATCCGCTGGATTGTCCGATCTGCGACCAGGGTGGCGAATGCGACCTGCAGGACCAGGCGATGACGTTCGGCGTCGATGCGTCGCGCTATTCCGAGAACAAACGCGCGGTTGAAGACAAGTATATCGGACCGCTCGTCAAGACGGTGATGAACCGCTGTATCCATTGCACGCGTTGCGTCCGCTTCACGACGGAAGTGGCCGGGATCACCGAACTCGGTCTGATCGGCCGTGGCGAGGATGCCGAGATCACCACCTATCTCGAACAGGCAATGACGTCCGAGCTTCAGGGCAACATCGTCGATCTCTGCCCGGTCGGTGCCCTGACATCCAAGCCGTTCGCGTTTACGGCTCGGCCGTGGGAACTCAACAAGACCGAATCGATCGACGTCATGGACGCGCTCGGATCGGCGATCCGCGTCGATACGCGCGGCCGCGAAGTCATGCGTATCCTGCCGCGCGTCAACGAGGACATCAACGAGGAGTGGATTTCCGACAAGACGCGCCACATCTGGGATGGCCTGCGCACGCAGCGTCTCGACAAGCCCTATATCCGCCGGGACGGCCGTCTTGTGCCGGCGAGCTGGCAGGAAGCCTTTGCCGCGATCAAGTCGGCTGTCGCCGCCACCACCGGCGAAAAGATCGGCGCGATTGCCGGCGATATGGCGACCGTCGAGGAAATGTATGCGCTTTCGGAACTGATGAAGGCGCTCGGTTCGGAGAACCTTGATTGCCGCCAGGATGGCGCAGCCCTCGATCCTTCGCTCGGCCGCGCAAGCTACATCTTCAATCCAACCATCGCCGGCATCGACGAAGCCGATGCACTGCTGATCATCGGCGCCAATCCGCGCGCCGAAGCCGCCGTGCTGAATGCGCGCATTCGCAAGCGCTGGCGTCGTGGCGAATTCCCGATCGGCCTGATCGGCGAAGCCAACGACCTGCGCTATGACTACGAATATCTGGGTGCCGGCACGGACACGCTGACCGAACTGGTTGATGGCACCCACAAGTTCTTGGCGAAGCTCAAGAAAGCCAAGAAGCCGATGATCATCATCGGGCAGGGCGCCTTGACCCTCGCCGACGGCCGCGCAGTGCTGGCCAACATTGCGGCGATCGCTGACGCGGTCGGCGCCATCAAGGGCGACTGGAACGGGGTTGCCGTCCTGCATACGGCTGCGTCCCGCGTCGGCGGCCTCGACCTCGGCTTCGTGCCGGGGGAAAACGGTGTCGATGCCGCGACTCAGCTCGCGACCATGGATGTGGTCTTCCTGCTGGGCGCCGATGAACTGGATCTCTCCAGGAAAAGCACCAATCTGCTGGTCTATATCGGCTCGCATGGCGACAATGGTGCCGCCAATGCCGACGTCATCCTGCCCGCTGCGGCCTATACCGAGAAGTCCGGTACCTGGGTCAATACCGAAGGCCGGGTGCAGATCGGCAACCGCGCCAATTTCGCACCGGGCGAGGCGCGTGAGGACTGGGCGGTGATCCGCGCGCTCTCAGACGTGCTCGGCAAGCGTTTGCCCTTTGATTCGCTTCAGCAATTGCGCGCCAAACTGTATGCCGCCTTCCCGCATTTCGCCGCCGAGGACGAGATCCTGCCGGGCAGTATCGACCAAATTGCCGCAATTGCAAAAATACCCAGGAAAATGGGCAAATCGGGGTTTGCTTCTCCGGTTAAAGACTTCTATTTGACGAACCCGATAGCGCGCGCTTCGGCCGTGATGGCCGAATGTTCGGCATTGGCCCGCAACAACTTCAAGGCTGCGGCCGAATAGGCGCGAAGGGACAAGGGATCATGGACGCATTTCTCACGACCTATGCCTGGCCGGCACTGATCATGATCGCGCAGTCGCTGCTGCTGCTGGTCACGCTGCTGATATTCATCGCCTTCATTCTGCTCGCAGATCGCAAGATCTGGGCAGCGGTGCAATTGCGCCGTGGACCCAATGTGGTGGGTCCGTTCGGACTTTTCCAGTCCTTCGCCGATCTTATCAAGTTCGTGCTCAAGGAGCCGGTGATTCCCGCCGGAGCCAGCAAGGGCGTGTTCCTGCTGGCGCCGCTTGTCGCCGTAACGCTGGCGTTGGCGACCTACGCTGTGATCCCGCTCAACGACCATTGGGTAATCGCCAACATCAATGTCGGCATCCTCTATGTGTTCGCCATCTCCTCGCTGGAAGTCTACGGCGTCATCATGGGCGGCTGGGCATCAAACTCCAAATATCCATTCCTTGGCGCGCTTCGCTCGGCGGCGCAGATGGTGTCCTACGAAGTCTCGATCGGCTTCGTGATCGTCACCGTGCTGCTCTGCGTCGGCTCGCTGAACCTGACCGATATCGTGCTGGCCCAGAAAGACGGCATCGGCACGCGTCTCGGACTGCCGAGCTCGTTCCTCGACTGGCATTGGCTGGCGCTGTTTCCGATGTTCATCGTGTTCTTCATCTCGGCGCTCGCCGAGACGAACCGCCCGCCCTTCGACCTTCCGGAAGCGGAATCCGAACTCGTGGCCGGGTTCATGGTCGAATATGGCTCGACGCCGTACATGATGTTCATGCTCGGCGAATATGCGGCGATCGTGCTGATGTGCTGCCTGACGACCGTGCTCTTCCTCGGAGGCTGGCTGCCGCCGGTCGATTTCTGGCTGATCAACTGGGTGCCGGGTATCGTCTGGTTCCTGCTCAAGGTCTGCATGGTGTTTTTCATGTTCGCCATGGTCAAGGCTTTCGTGCCGCGCTACCGCTACGACCAACTGATGCGCCTGGGCTGGAAAGTCTTCCTGCCAATCTCGCTCGCCATGGTCGTCATCACCGCCTTTGTCCTGAAACTAACGGGAATGGCGTGATATGACGGCTCATTTGACCGGAATTAAGGAATAATTGCGATGTCAGCCATTGCACAAACCGTCCGTTCGCTGTTCCTCCGGGAGTTCGTTTCCGCGTTCTTCCTGACGATGCGGTATTTCTTCAAGCAGAAAGCGACCATCAACTATCCGTTCGAGAAGGGGCCGATCAGCCCGCGCTTCCGTGGCGAACACGCATTGCGCCGCTATCCGAACGGCGAGGAGCGCTGCATTGCCTGCAAGCTGTGCGAGGCGATCTGTCCTGCTCAGGCGATCACCATCGAGGCCGGCCCGCGCCGCAACGACGGCACGCGCCGCACGGTGCGTTACGACATCGATATGGTCAAATGCATCTATTGCGGCTTCTGCCAGGAAGCCTGCCCGGTCGATGCGATCGTCGAAGGCCCGAATTTCGAATTTGCCACGGAAACCCGCGAAGAGCTCTACTACGACAAGGACAAGCTCCTCGAGAACGGTGACCGGTGGGAGCGTGAGATCGCGCGCAACATCGCAATGGATTCGCCTTACCGCTGATCCGAACAAGCATTCCTCCGGGCAACCGGAGTTCCGTTCAAAACGTCCTGGCCGAGAAGAGCCGGGCAACGATCGGGCAGAGCTGTCACGGCTTCCGCCCGCGGGGATGAAAAAGGCGCCAATATGGTTCTGCAGGCTCTGTTTTTCTATCTGTTCGCCTTCGTCGCTGTCGCGTCGGCGTTCATGGTCATCTGGGCGAAGAATCCGGTTCATTCCGTGCTCTTCCTGATCCTGACATTCGTCAACGCGGCGGGCCTGTTCCTGCTGACGGGCGCCGAGTTCCTGGCGATGATCCTGCTCGTCGTCTATGTCGGCGCAGTTGCAGTGCTCTTCCTGTTCGTGGTCATGATGCTCGACATCGACTTCACCAAACTGCGCTCGACTGCGCTCGAATATACGCCGATCGGCGTGCTGATCGGCCTGATCCTGGCGGCGGAACTGGTGATTGTCATCGGCGGTACTGTGTTCACTCCTGAAGTCGCAAAAAGCATTTCGATGCCGATCCCGCCGGTGGGAACCCGGACCAACACCGCCGTTCTCGGCGATGTGCTCTATACGCACTATGTCTACTTCTTCCAGATCGCCGGCCTCGTGCTTCTGGTCGCCATGATCGGCGCGATCGTGCTGACGCTCAAGCACCGCACTGACATCAAGCGGCAGGACATCGGTCGCCAGGTGGCGCGCACGCCGGAAACCGCAATCTCGATCGTCAATCCGAAACCCGGCCAAGGGCTCTGAGGGCAGGACCATGGAAATCACAATCGGCCATTACCTCACCGTCAGCGCCATCCTGTTCATGCTCGGCGTCTTCGGGATCTTCCTGAACCGCAAGAACATCATCGTCATCCTGATGTCGGTGGAACTGATCCTGCTCGCGGTCAACATCAACATGGTGGCGTTCTCGGCCTTCCTGAACGACATCACCGGTCAGGTTTTCGCCCTGTTCATTCTGACCGTCGCCGCGGCCGAAGCCGCCATCGGTCTTGCAATACTCGTCGTCTTCTATCGTAACCGGGGCACGATCGCGGTTGAAGACGTCAACATGATGAAGGGCTGAGAAGGCTATGATCATCTACAAACTCATCGTCTTCCTCCCGCTGCTTGGTGCGATCATCGCCGGGCTCGGCGGCGGCCAGATCGGCGCCAAGGCGTCGGAATACGTGACCACCGGCCTGATGCTGATCGTCGCCGTTCTGTCCTGGATCGTGTTCTTCAACGTGGCGCTTGGCAGCCAGGAACATATCACCGTTCCGGTCATGCGCTGGATTCAGTCCGGCGGCGTCGATGTCGAATGGGCGTTCCGCATCGATACGCTGACGGCGGTGATGTTCGTCGTCGTCAACAGCGTCTCCAGCCTCGTGCATGTCTATTCGATCGGCTACATGCACCATGATCCGCATCGGCCGCGCTTTTTCGCCTATCTGTCGCTGTTCACCTTCGCCATGCTGATGCTGGTCACCTCCGACAACCTGATCCAGATGTTCTTCGGCTGGGAAGGCGTGGGCCTGGCATCCTATCTGCTGATCGGATTCTGGTACAAGAAGCCGTCTGCGAATGCTGCCGCCATGAAGGCGTTCATCGTCAATCGCGTCGGCGACTTCGGCTTTGCGCTCGGGATCTTCGGCATTTTCGTGCTGTTCGGCTCGGTCAATCTGGAATCGATCTTTGCCGCTGCCGCGACCTATCTGCCGGCTGCCGCCGAGCACGCGACTGAAGCCGCTGCAGCGGCGACGACGGAACATGCCGCCACGGCTACCGATGTGGTCATCAACCTCTTCGGCTTGCAGCTCGACAAGGCCGGCGCGATCACCGCCATCTGCCTGCTGCTGTTCATGGGCGCCATGGGCAAGTCGGCGCAGTTCCTGCTGCACACCTGGCTGCCGGACGCGATGGAAGGCCCGACACCGGTGTCTGCGCTCATCCATGCGGCGACCATGGTCACCGCCGGCGTCTTCCTCGTTGCCCGCATGTCGCCGCTGTTCGATCTCTCGCACACCGCTCTCATCGTCGTGACGCTGGTGGGCACGATCACCGCCTTCTTCGCGGCCTCGGTCGGGCTCGTGCAGAATGACATCAAGCGGGTCATTGCCTATTCGACCTGCTCGCAGCTCGGCTATATGTTCGTGGCGCTCGGCATGGGCGCCTATGGTGCAGCGATCTTCCATCTGTTCACGCACGCCTTTTTCAAGGCTTTGTTGTTCCTGTGCGCCGGCTCGGTGATCCACGCCGTCTCCGACGAACAGGACATGCGCAATATGGGCGGCCTCCGCACCCATATCCCCAAAACCTTCTGGATGATGTTTATCGGCACGATCGCCATCACCGGCGTCGGCATTCCCGGCACGCTGATCGGCACTGCCGGCTTCTTCTCCAAGGACACGATCATCGAAGCAGCCTATGCGGCGCATAGCCCGCTGGCCGGCTTCTCGTTCGCGATGCTGGTGCTCGCCGCGACATTTACGAGCTTCTATTCGTGGCGCCTGATGTTCATGACGTTCTACGGCCGGCCCCGCGCTCCGCACGATGTCATGCATCATGTGCATGAATCGCCGAATGTGATGCTGATCCCGCTTTATCTGCTGGCCATCGGTGCGGTCCTTGCCGGCGTGATCTTCCACGAAAACTTCTTCGGCGAACACTATGCCGAATTCTGGAAGGGCGCGCTGTTCACCTCGCCCGGCAACGAGATCCTCGAACATTACCATCACGTGCCGCTGCTGGTGAAATGGAGTTCGTTCATCGCCATGATCGTCGGCCTGTTCGTCGCCTGGGTGTTCTATATCCGCTCGCCCTGGATGCCGGCCTACTTCGCCAATCAGCAGTCGGGACTCTACAGGTTCCTGCTCAACAAGTGGTATTTCGACGAACTCTACGACATCATCTTCGTCCGCTCGGCGAAATGGCTCGGCCGGTTCCTGTGGAAGCAGGGTGACGGCACGGTCATCGATGGACTTGGCCCCAATGGTGTCGCCGCCCGGGTCGTCGATGTGACCGACCGCGTGGTTCGCCTGCAGACCGGTTACCTCTATCACTATGCCTTCGTGATGCTGATCGGCATTGCTGCCCTTGTAACCTGGATGATGCTCGGGAGTTCATTCTGATGTCCGGTTGGCCTATCCTATCGCTGGTCACGTTCCTGCCGCTGGTTGGCGCCGGACTGCTGTTGCTGATGAAAAGCGACAGCGAGGACGGACGCCACAATGTCCTGTATATTTCGCTTGCCACGACGGTCGTCACCTTCGTGCTTTCGCTGCTGATCTGGTGGGGCTTCGACAATTCGAACGCCGGCTTCCAGTTCGTCGAGAAGGTTGGCTGGCTGAACACCGGCATTTCCTATCATGTCGGCGTCGATGGCATTTCCATGCTGTTCGTCATCCTTTCGACTTTCCTCATGCCGTTCTGCGTGCTTGCAAGCTGGTATTCGGTCGAAAAGCGCATTCGCGAATACATGATCGCCTTCCTGCTGCTCGAGACCCTGATGGTCGGCGTGTTCGTGTCGCTGGATATCGTGCTGTTCTACACGTTCTTCGAGGCGGGCCTGATTCCGATGTTCATCATCATCGGCGTCTGGGGCGGCAAGGATCGGGTCTACGCATCCTATAAGTTCTTCCTGTACACGCTGCTTGGCTCGGTGCTGATGCTGCTGGCGATCATGGCGATGTACTGGGATGCCGGCACGACCGACATCACCCAGTTGCTGGCGCACAAGTTCCCGCCGCATATGCAGACCTACCTGTGGCTGGCCTTCTTCGCATCGTTTGCGGTGAAGATGCCGATGTGGCCGGTCCATACCTGGTTGCCCGACGCACACGTGCAGGCGCCGACGGCGGGCTCGGTGATCCTGGCCGGTATCCTGTTGAAGCTCGGCGGCTATGGTTTCCTGCGCTTCTCGCTGCCGATGTTTCCCCTGGCTTCGGAATATTTCGCGCCGTTCGTGTTCTCGCTCTCGGTCATCGCCATCATCTACACTTCGCTGGTGGCGATGATGCAGGACGATATCAAGAAGCTGATTGCCTATTCATCGGTCGCTCACATGGGCTATGTGACCATGGGCATCTTCGCCGCCAACGTTCAGGGCGTGCAGGGTGCGATCTTCCAGATGCTGTCGCATGGCATCGTCTCCGGCGCATTGTTCCTCTGCGTCGGCGTGGTCTACGATCGCATGCATACCCGCGAGATCACCGCCTATGGCGGATTGGTCAACAACATGCCGAAATATGCCGTGGCCTTCATGGTGTTCACCATGGCCAATGTCGGCCTTCCGGGAACCTCCGGCTTCGTCGGCGAATTCCTGACGCTGCTCGGCGCTTTCCGCGCCAATACATGGGTTGCGTTCTTCGCCACGACCGGGGTGATCCTGTCGGCCGCCTATGCGCTCTGGCTCTATCGCCGGGTGATCTTCGGTGCGCTCGAGAAGGATAGCCTCAAGAAGCTGCTTGACCTTTCACCGCGCGAACAGTTGATCCTTTATCCCCTGATTGCCCTGACGATCTTCTTCGGTGTCTATCCGGCGCCGGTGTTCGATGCGACGGCTGCATCGGTCGATCTTCTCGTCAATAATTATACCGCTGCCGTTCAGGCCGCGCATGATGTCGCGTCTTCGGCGCACTGATCACAGGACTTTGCAAAATGACTGCTGATACCATTCTCGCAAGTCTGACACTCTCGGCGCCGGAGCTGATCCTTGCGATCGGCGCCCTGGTGCTGCTGATGATCGGTGTGTTCGTCGGGGAGAAATCCGTTCGCCCGATAACCTATCTTGCAATCCTGCTGATGCTCGCCGCCGCGGTATGTGTCGTGTTCTATCACACCGACGGCGTCGCCTATAACGGTGCCTTCCTGTCGGATGGCTTCTCGCGCTTCATGAAGGTGCTGGCGCTGATCGGTTCGGCGGTGGCGCTGTTCCTGTCGGTCGGCCTGCAGGAGGCAGAGAAGATCGACAAGTTCGAATATCCGGTGCTGGTGGTGCTGGCTACGCTCGGCATGCTGCTGATGATCTCGGCGCATGACCTGATCTCGCTCTATATGTCGCTGGAACTGCAGTCGCTGGCGCTCTACGTCGTCGCGGCCATGAACCGGGAATCGTCGAAGTCCACCGAGGCCGGCCTGAAATATTTCGTGCTTGGCGCGCTGTCCTCCGGCATGATGCTCTACGGCATGTCGCTGGTCTACGGCTTCACCGGCCACACGAACTTCACCGAGATCGCCCAGATCCTTGGCGGCGAGACCCGCTCGCTCGGCCTGGTCTTCGGCCTGGTTTTCGTGCTTGCCGGCGTCGCGTTCAAGATTTCCGCCGTTCCCTTCCACATGTGGACGCCGGACGTCTACGAGGGCGCACCGACCCCGGTCACCGCCTTCTTCGCCGGTGCACCGAAGATCGCCGCCATGTCGATCTTCGTTCGCGTGGTGATCGAAGCGTTCCAGCCGATCCATTCGGACTGGCAGCAGATCGTCGTCTTCATCTCGATCGCCTCGATGGTGCTCGGTTCTTTCGCCGCGATCGGCCAGAGCAACATCAAGCGCCTGATGGCCTATTCCTCGATCGGTCACATGGGTTATGCTCTGGTGGGTCTCGCCGCCGGCAATCAGGAAGGCGTCAGCGGCGTCGCCATTTACATGGCAGTCTATGTCGTCATGACCATGGGCACGTTCGCGATCATCCTTTCGATGCGCGGCACCGACGGCCAGGCACTGGAGCGGGTCGATGATCTCGCCGGCCTGTCGACGACAAATCCGCTGATGGCGACCGTCCTGACGGCGCTGATGTTTTCGCTGGCCGGCATTCCGCCGCTCGCCGGATTCTTTGCCAAGTATTTCGTCTTTATCGCTGCCATCAAGGCCGGCCTTTACTGGCTGTCGGTGATCGGCGTTCTGGCATCGGTGGTTGGCGCATATTATTATCTCCGGATCATCAAGCTGATGTGGTTCGATGCACCGGCCAGGCAGATCGCACGCGTTCCCGCCAACCTGAAGATCGTCTACTGCCTCTCCGGCATATTCGTCCTCGGCTATATCGTGTTTGGCGGCCAGATCGGAACGGCGGCTGAAGCAGCGGCGGCCGCACTCTTTTGATGGCCTCTGCGCGGAGCCGAAACGCCGTAGAGCAGTTCAGACATGAATCGCTCGGCGATGTCGGCTCCACCAACACGGTTTGCATGGAGCGGGCCCGGGCCGGTGATCCGGGCCGACTTTGGATTACCGCGCGTCGCCAGCTCGGCGGGCGTGGGCGCCGCGGCAGGGCGTGGATTTCCGAGGCGGGAAATCTCTATGCCTCGCTGCTGCTGATCGATCCCGCGCCGATTTCTGCCTTGGGCTCGTTGCCGATTGCAGTGGCATTGGCGCTCTATCGTGCCGTGTCCGCGGAAATGCCGTTTGCCGGCGATCGTCTCGCGATCAAATGGCCGAACGATATCCTGATCGACGGCAAGAAGCTTTCCGGCATTCTGATCGAGGCGGAAAACCTGCCTGACGGCCGGCATGCCGTGGTGATCGGCTGCGGGATCAACATCGCCCACCGTCCAGACAATCCGCTCTATCCATCCATCACCTTGAGTGAGGCAGGTGCAGCGACATCGCCGGAAAAACTGTTTGCGCATTTGATGCAGGAGCTTGCCGAGGTTCTTTCGCTCTGGGACGAAGGACGCGGCGTGGTCGCGGTCGTGCAGGCCTGGAAGCGGCATGTGAAGGGCATCGGCAGTCCGATTACCGTCAATCTGCCGGAGCGGTCGATATCCGGAATTTTTTCCGCTATAGAGGATGACGGGCTGCTGCAGCTCCGATTGCCGACGGGCGAACTCATGCGCATCGCTTCGGGCGATGTGTTTTTTTCTTGAAAGTTGAATTGATGGCCGGCAACGACGAACTGGTATTCCTGCCCCTGGGCGGGGTTGGCGAGATCGGCATGAATCTCGCGCTCTATGGTTTCGGCCCGCCGCATAAGCGGCAGTGGATCATGGTCGATTGCGGCGTGTCCTTCGCAGGGCTGGACCTGCCGGGCGCCGAACTGATCCTGCCGGACATCCGCTTCATCGAGGAACAGAAGCAGAATCTCAAGGCTGTCTTCCTCACCCATGCGCATGAGGATCATTATGGCGCAGTCAAAGATCTCTGGCCGCGCCTGAAAGTGCCGCTTTATGCCTCGCCCTTCACCGAAGGCCTGCTGGAGGCCAAGGGCGATTACGATGGCACGCGCGACGAGATTGCGGTCAAGACGCTGATGCCGGGCATGCGGATCGAAGTCGGGCCGTTCACGATCGAACCGGTCACCGTGGCTCATTCGATACCCGAGGCGATGTCACTGGTCATCCGCACGCCGCTCGGCACCGTCGTTCATACGGGCGACTGGAAGATCGATCCGGCGCCGTCGTTGGGCAAGGGGACAGATGAGGCTCGATTCCGGGAAATCGGCGAGGAGGGCGTTCTCGCGCTGATCTGCGATTCCACCAATGCGCTGCGCGAAGGCGAGTCGCCGTCCGAGATGGAAGTGTCGCAGAGCCTGACGGAGATCATCCGCAACGCCAAGGGCAGGGTGGCGATCACCACCTTCTCGTCCAATGTCGGCCGCATCAAGTCGATCGCTCTGGCCGCCGAACAGGCCGGGCGCGAGGTGCTGCTCCTCGGTTCTTCCATGCGCCGGACGACGGATGTCGCCAACCAGCTGCAGATGCTCGAAGGCATGCAGCCCTTTATCGCCGAGGATGAGTTCGGCTACCTGCCGCGCGAGAATGCCGTGGTGGTGCTGACCGGCAGTCAGGGCGAACCGCGTGCGGCTCTCGCCAAGATCGCTCGTGACGAGATGCGCAATATCGGTTTCACCAAGGGCGATACGTTCGTGTTTTCATCGCGCACCATTCCGGGAAATGAGAAGGCGATTCTCGATATCAAGAATGCGCTGATCGACAAGGGCATGATCGTTATCTCCGATACCGATGCGCTGGTTCACGTGTCCGGCCATCCGCGCCGTGCCGAATTGCTGCGCATGTACGACTGGATCAAGCCGAAGATCCTGGTGCCGGTGCATGGCGAGGCGGCGCATTTGCATGCGCATGCCGAGCTTGGCCGCAAGGCCGGCATTCCTGAAGTCGCGGAGGTGCGCAACGGCGGAATGCTGCGGCTGGCGCCGGGGCCTGCCCAGATCATCGAGCAGGCGCCACACGGCCGCATCTTCAAGGACGGCAAACTGATCGGTGACTTCGATGAGATGGGTATCGGCGATCGCAAAAAGCTCGCCTATGTCGGCCATGTCTCGGTCAATGTCATTCTCGACAACCGCTATGATTTCGTCGCCGATCCCGACGTCACGGCCTTCGGCCTGCCCGTCTTCGATGACGAAGGCGAGGACATGGAGGATCTGATTTATGATGCGGTGCTTGGCGCGGTCGAGAGCATTCCGCGCTCCAAGCGCAAGGACCTCGATATGGTCAAGGAGGCGGTGCGCCGCTCGGTGCGGGCTGCGGCAAATAACAGCTGGGGTAAAAAACCTATTGTGACCGTCTTCGTCACGCGCGTATCATAGACGTCAGAAACGGAATCTTATCGCCATGCCCTGGATCACGATCGTCGCCGAATATTTCATCTGCTGGTGGATCACCCTCTTCATGGTGTTGCCGATTGGTCTTCGAACGCAGAGCGAAGAGAAATTCGTGGTCAATGGCACGGTCGCGAGCGCCCCGGCGCGCTTCCGGCCATGGCGCGTTTTTCTTTTGACGACGGTAATCGCGGCAATCATCTACGCCATCTGGTACGTCGCCACTGAGGTCATGGGGCTCAATGCGCTTTCGATTCCGCGCATCGTGCCGGAATTCAACTGAATAATCGGCAAGTAATCACGCGCTTTCAGAACGATCTCAGAACTCCTGGAAGTAAAAAGCAGCGACGCTCGTGACGGTCTGCTTTCGCACAAATTCTCCATCGGCTATCCAGCTTTACGTGCGATGGGGCAAAATCTTGTGCTTTGTTACCAAATGCTTACATAAGCTTTGGTGCAGGAATCTGGAAAGCCGGCGATGTCCTCTGCGCGGCTGATAACGGCGCGAACAGAAAAGTCGGTGCATCGACGCCGGTGTGGCCGACAACCGGGCAAAAAAAAACAAGGCATAAAGCCTTGTTTCTTAAGTATTTTCGCGTGATCCTATTCCCTATTCGGGGGCAGCGGGTAAGCGCGCCTAAGATCCCATCCTCCCAAGACTTGACCGCGAAGGCTGGCAAG
>JAQGJP010000009.1 GCA_028290545.1 Rhizobium sp.
GCGAAAGAGCCGATAAATCGGCAGAATGACCAATCGTGCGCGACATCGTAAACAAAAACAGGATGGAAACGAATCCCCATCCTGCATCGTCAACCTTGCCTGCAAATCACTAAGTGAACGGTATTAGCCGTAGAGGCGGCTTTTTCATTGAACGATAATTGACTTGCCCACGCTGTTGCCTTTACGGAATGCGACGAAATTCAAACCGCACGGTACCATCATGCTCGAAAAAACCTATGATTCAGCGTCCGTTGAACCGAAGATCGCCAGGAAATGGGAAGATGCGGATGCCTTCGCCGCGGGCGCCAACGCCAAGCCGGGCGAGGACAGCTTCTGCATCGTGATCCCGCCGCCGAATGTTACCGGCTCGCTGCATATGGGCCATGCGCTCAACAATACGCTGCAGGATATCATGATCCGTTTCGAGCGGATGCGGGGCAAGGACGTGCTTTGGCAGCCGGGCATGGACCATGCCGGCATCGCCACGCAAATGGTGGTCGAGCGTCAGTTGAAGGAGCGACAGGAGCCGTCGCGCCGCGACATGGGTCGCGATGCCTTCGTCGAGCGTGTCTGGCAGTGGAAGGACGAATCGGGCGGCATCATCTTCAATCAGCTCAAGCGTCTTGGAGCCTCCTGCGATTGGTCGCGCGAGCGCTTCACCATGGATGAGGGGCTTTCCGAGGCTGTGCTCGAGGTCTTCGTCCGGCTGTTCAAGGAAGGCCTGATCTACAAGGACAAGCGTCTCGTCAACTGGGATCCGAAGCTGCTGACGGCCATCTCCGATCTGGAGGTCGAGCAGGTCGAAATGAAGGGTAATCTCTGGTATCTGCGCTATCCGCTGGAGCCGGGCGTCACCTACGAGCACCCTGTCGGTTATAATGAGGATACCCAGACTTCGATCGTCGAGACCCGCGACTATCTGGTCGTCGCCACCACACGTCCGGAAACCTATCTCGGTGACACCGGCGTTGCCGTGCATCCGTCCGATACGCGCTATCAGTCGCTGATCGGCAGGCATGTCGTCCTGCCCGGTGTCGGCCGGCAGATCCCGATCGTCGCCGATGAATATCCTGATCCGGAAGCCGGCACGGGCGCCGTCAAGATGACGCCGGCTCATGATTTCAACGACTTCGAGGTCGGAAAGCGTGCCGGCTTGCGCATGGTCAACATCATGACGGTCGATGGGCGGATTACCCTTGCCGACAATGAGGACTTTCTTGAAGGGCTGCCGACAGGCGAGATGCTGGACGCATTCGTCGCCAGCCTCGAGGGTGTCGAACGTTTTGCCGCGCGAAAGCAGATCGTCGCGCTGTTCGAAGGGTGGGGACTGCTCGACAAAGTCGAGCCGCACACCAATTCCGTGCCGCATGGCGACCGCGGCGGCGTGCCGATCGAGCCGCGTTTGACCGAACAATGGTATGTCGATGCTTCGACGCTCGCCAAGCCGGCAATTGCCTCGGTTCGCGAAGGCCGGACGAATTTCGTCCCGAAAAACTGGGAAAAGACCTATTTCGACTGGATGGAGAACATACAGCCGTGGTGCGTGTCGCGCCAGCTTTGGTGGGGACACCAGATTCCTGCCTGGTACGGCCCGGACGGCCAGGTCTTTGTCGAGAAGAGCGAGGAAGAGGCGCTGCACGCCGCCATCCAGCATTATCTCTCGCATGAAGGGCCGATGAAGGCCTATGTCGAGGACCTGCTCGAAAACATGAGGCCCGGCGAGATCCTGACACGCGACGAGGACGTGCTCGACACCTGGTTCTCGTCGGCGCTCTGGCCGTTCTCGACACTCGGCTGGCCGGACCAAACGAAGGAACTCGCCCGCTATTACCAGACCGATGTGCTGGTCACCGGTTTCGACATCATTTTCTTCTGGGTTGCCCGGATGATGATGATGGGCCTGCACTTCATGAAGGATGAGGAAGGCAACGCCGTCGAGCCGTTCCATACGGTCTATGTGCATGCGCTGGTCCGTGACAAGAACGGCCAGAAGATGTCGAAGTCGAAGGGCAATGTCATCGATCCGCTCGAACTGATCGACGAATATGGCGCCGACGCGCTGCGTTTCACGCTGGCGATCATGGCAGCGCAGGGCAGGGACGTGAAACTCGATCCCGCCCGCATCGCCGGGTACCGAAATTTCGGCACTAAACTCTGGAATGCCACACGCTTTGCGGAGATGAACGGCGTCAAGGCCGACCCGAACTTCCGTCCGGCTCATGCCAGGCAGACGATCAACCGCTGGATTCTGACGGAACTCGACAAGACCGTTGCCGAGGTCACGACCGGTATCGAGCAGTACAGGTTCAACGAGTCGGCGAGTGCTCTGTACCGGTTTGTCTGGAATCAGGTCTGTGACTGGTATCTGGAGCTGTTGAAGCCGGTGTTCATGGGCGACGACGAGGATGCCAAGGCCGAAGCCCAGGCATGCGCGGCCTATGTACTCGAAGAAATCTACAAGCTCCTGCATCCGTTCATGCCGTTCATGACCGAGGAACTCTGGGAGCATACCGAGACCCGCGCAGGCCTGCTCTGCCATGCGGATTGGCCAAAGCCGGTATTTGCCGACGAAGCGGCTGCCGGTGAAATCAACTGGCTCATCGACCTCGTTACCGGCATCCGTTCGGCCCGCTCCGAAATGAACGTGCCGCCGGGCGCGACCGCGCCATTGATTTTGGTCGGTGCCAATCCCGTCAGCCGTGAACGCGCCGAACGTCACGATGCGGCGATCAAGCGGCTGGCACGAATCGAGGCGATCTCGTTTGCTGAACAGGCACCGAAAGGGGCGGCGCAGATCGTCGTGGGTGAGGCGGTTGCCTGCCTGCCATTGGGCGCCTTGATCGATCTGGTCGCGGAAAAGGCCCGGCTTGAGAAGACGCTCGACAAGACCCAGGTCGAGATAGACCGGATCATGGGCAAGCTCGGCAACGAGAAGTTCGTTGCCAACGCCAAGCCGGAAGTCGTGGAGGCGGAGCGGGAAAGGCTGGCGGAGCTTGATCAGCAGAAGATCAGCCTGAAAATCGCGCTTCAGAGGATCACGGAGGCCTGAGCGCGCCAGCCTCTTGCCACCGTCCGGCCATTGGACTGACAGCAGCTGAGCATCAGCGCAAGGCCTCTGGATTTTATCAACGCCCACCTGATCCAGGTCGTAAACCCAGCAACCGAATGCAAATGCCGTTCTGTTCTGGGTTTACGACCGTGAAAATCAGGTGGGTGGAAATACGTTCTGCCGCAAGTTCTTTGTGACGATTTCGCAACACATTTGGCGTTATTCTCGGGCACGCGGCGGGGCTATGGAAAGCTTGTCCATTTCCTGCCACAAACCGAGCGCAGCGAGTATGCAACGAGATGCGCGGAGGCCTGAAAGGCTGCCGTGACAAGGCCAGAATGAATACGATTAGACCGGATGATCACTGTTCCGCCGCTTCATGTTTCTGTTTTGTCGCAGAGAGTGGTTTGGATTTTTTTGTTTCGGTCCCGGCGTACCTATTTGAGCCCAACTCTTCGACTATCCTTGCTGGAAAGCCGTTCGCTACCAGCCCCGAGAGAGTTTGAGTAAAAATGCCGAACTATGCATTGAAAAGACTGAATGGGTTGGTCGTCGGAGCCGCCTTGATGGTATTGGGGGCGGCGGGCCACGCATTCGCCCTCGATCCCAACGCTTCCGTTTCCAAGGAATCAGGACCGTTTGATCTTTTCCGCCTCGGTTTCAAGGCGTATCGCGAAGGCAACAAGCAGGAAGCGGTCGAAGCCTACCGCTATGCCGCCGAAAAGGGCCATACGGGTTCGCGCTGGGCGCTCGCCACCATGTATGCCGATGGCGACGGCGTCGTGAAGAACGATTTCGAAGCCTTCAAGATCTATTCGGAAATCGCCAACCAGGGCGTGGAACCGGGTTCCAACGACACGAGTTTTTTCGTCAATGCGCTGATGGCGCTTGCGGAATATTACCAGAGGGGCATTCCCTCCAGCCCCATCCAACCTGACCTCAGCCAGGCACGCCAGCTTTATTTCCAGGCGGCCTCTGCTTTCGGCGATGCCGAGGCACAGTTCCGGCTTGCCAAGATGCTGCTGTCGGGAGAGGGCGGTGAGGCAAATATCAAGCAAGCCAAGAAATGGCTGAACCATGCCCGCAAGGGTGGTCATGCCGGTGCCATGGGCATTTTCGGCAATGTGATCTTCCAGGAAGGCCAGACCGTGCGCGGGCTTGCCTATATGACCGCCGCGCTCGACATCTGCGAGCCACGCGACCGCGACTGGCTGCAATCGATGCAGGAACAGGCCTTCTCGCTGGTCAACGAGGACGAGCGCCGCAATGCGATTACGCTTTCAGCCAACATCCGCAAGGGCGATGACTGAATTGACGGCATGTCCTCTGGTGGTGATGGTGTAATTTCAATATCATTCAGTTGAATGCTACCGTACCGGAATTGCTGTCATCGATAGTGACAGCTTTTGTCATTTGGATTAGGACTTCAGCTGAAAATCGGAGCGCGACACGCCCTTATAAGGGCAAGGACCATAATCGTCGCCGGAAATCTGAGGATAGTACCATGCCCGTATACCGTTCGAGAACGACTACCCATGGACGCAACATGGCGGGGGCCCGCGGGCTCTGGCGCGCCACCGGCATGAAGGACGGCGATTTCGGCAAGCCGATCATCGCGGTTGTCAATTCGTTCACGCAGTTCGTACCGGGTCATGTGCACCTCAAGGACCTCGGCCAGCTTGTCGCGCGCGAGATCGAGGCCGCCGGCGGCGTCGCCAAGGAATTCAACACAATCGCTGTCGATGACGGAATCGCCATGGGCCACGACGGCATGCTCTATTCGCTGCCCTCGCGCGAAATCATCGCCGACAGCGTCGAATACATGGTCAACGCCCATTGCGCCGACGCGATGGTCTGCATCTCCAACTGCGACAAGATCACCCCGGGCATGCTGATGGCCGCGATGCGGATCAATATTCCCGTGGTCTTTGTCTCCGGAGGGCCGATGGAAGCCGGCAAGGCCACGATCAAGGGCAAGCTGCAGGCGCTGGATCTGGTCGATGCCATGGTCGCGGCCGCCGATGATTCTTATACGGATACTGAAATCCAGACGATCGAGGAAGCGGCCTGCCCGACATGTGGTTCGTGCTCCGGCATGTTCACGGCCAATTCGATGAACTGTCTGACGGAAGCGCTCGGTCTGTCGCTGCCCGGCAATGGCTCGACGCTTGCCACCCATTCCGACCGCGAACGTCTATTTGTCGAAGCCGGCCATCTGATCGTCGATCTTGCCCGCCGCTATTACGAGCAGGAAGACCACACGGCATTGCCGCGCTCGATCGCCACAAAGGCCGCGTTCGAAAACGCCATGGCGCTGGACATCGCCATGGGCGGCTCCACCAACACCGTGCTCCACATCCTGGCCGCCGCCCACGAAGGCGAGATCGATTTCACCATGGATGACATCGATCAGTTGAGCCGCCGCGTGCCGGTTCTCTGCAAGGTGGCGCCCGCCAAAAGCGACGTTCACATGGAGGATGTGCATCGCGCCGGCGGCATCATGTCGATTCTCGGTCAGCTCGACCGCGCTGGCCTTATCAATGCCGAAGAACCGACCGTGCACAGCTCGACAATGCGCGATGCGCTCAATAAATGGGATATCAGCCGGACCAACTCCGATAGCGTTCGCAATTTCTTCATGGCGGCTCCGGGCGGCGTGCGCACCACCAAGGCTTTCAGCCAGTCCAACCGCTGGGCCGAACTCGACCTCGACCGCAAGAGCGGTGCGATCCGCGCGCCTGAGAACGCCTTTTCGAAAGACGGCGGCCTGGCCGTGCTGAAGGGCAACATCGCCGTGGACGGCTGCATCGTCAAGACGGCCGGCGTCGATGAATCGATCCTCAAGTTCACCGGTCCGGCCCGCGTATTCGAAAGCCAGGATGCGACCGTCAAGGCGCTGCTGTCCAATGAGGTCAAGGCCGGAGATGTGCTGGTGATCCGCTACGAAGGTCCGCGCGGCGGGCCGGGCATGCAGGAAATGCTCTATCCGACCAGCTACCTGAAGTCCAAGGGCCTGGGCAAGGCCTGCGCGCTGATCACCGATGGTCGCTTTTCGGGCGGCACATCGGGCCTGTCGATCGGCCACGTTTCTCCTGAAGCGGCCACCGGCGGCGCCATCGGTCTGGTGCGGGAGGGCGATATGATCGAAATCGACATCCCCAACCGGACGATCAATCTCGCAGTCGATGATGCGACGCTTGCTGAACGCCGTGCCGAGCAGAATGCCTTGGGCTGGAAGCCGGCAGCACCGCGCAAGCGCAATGTCACGACCGCGCTGAAGGCCTATGCCGCCTTCGCCACCAGCGCCGATCGCGGCGCCGTGCGCGATCTCGGCAGCTTCGAGTAAGAAGCGATCCTTAGAAATATGCTTCGAATAAGCATAAGGCCCCGGCGGATCCCGCCGGGGCATTTTTGTGTCAATTCCCAGATCAATCTTAATGCAGGATCTGGCTGAGGAACAGCTTGGTCCGCTCATGCTGCGGATTGTCGAAGAATTGGCCCGGCTCGTTCTCTTCGACGATCTGTCCCTGGTCCATGAAGATGACACGGTTGGCAACCTGGCGAGCGAAGCCCATTTCATGGGTGACGCACAGCATGGTCATTCCCTCTTCGGCAAGACCCACCATCGTGTCGAGGACTTCCTTGACCATTTCCGGATCGAGCGCCGAGGTCGGTTCGTCGAACAGCATGATCTTCGGGCGCATGCAGAGGGCCCGGGCGATCGCCACACGCTGCTGCTGGCCGCCGGAGAGCTGGCCCGGATATTTGTGGGCCTGTTCCGGGATCTTGACCCGGGTGAGGAAATGCATGGCGACTTCCTCGGCCTGCTTCTTCGGCATCTTTCGCACCCAGATCGGCGCGAGCGTGCAATTCTCCAGGATCGTCAGGTGCGGGAAGAGGTTGAAATGCTGGAACACCATGCCGACTTCGCGGCGCACTTCGTCGATCTTCCTGAGGTCATTAGTGAGTTCGATGCCATCCACAAGGATCGAGCCCTTCTGGTGCTCCTCGAGACGATTAATGCAGCGGATCATGGTCGATTTTCCGGAGCCTGACGGACCGGCAATGACGATGCGCTCGCCTTTCATAACCTTGAGGTTGATATCGCGGAGCACGTGGAAGTCGCCATACCACTTGTTCATATTGATCATTTCGACCGCGACATCGGTCTTTGACACTGTCATTTTCTGAGCAACGGCTTCAGCCATCTTTGTCTCCCTTTTTGATTATCGCTTATGACCGGTATCGAGGCGCCGTTCAACAAAGGCCGAATAGCGCGACATCCCGAAGCAGAAGATCCAGAATACGAACCCCGCGAAGATGAGGCCCGTCAGTGGCGTCATCGGCGTGGCCCAGTTTGCGTCGGCGAAGCTGTTCTTGACGACGCCAAGCAGGTCGAACATGGAAATGATCGAAACCAGCGAGGTATCCTTGAACATGCCGATGAACGTGTTGACGATGCCGGGAATGACAAGCTTGATCGCCTGCGGCAGCACGATGAAGGTCATCTTCTGGAAATAGTTGAGGCCGAGCGAATCGGCCCCTTCATACTGTCCCTTGGGGATCGCCTGCAGGCCACCTCGGATGACCTCCGCCATGTAGGCGGAGGCGAAAATCGAGACGCCGACCAGTGCCCGGAGGAACTTGTCGATCGTTTCGCCCGGTTCCATGAAGAACGGCAGAAGCACGCTCGCCATGAACAGAACGGTGATCAGCGGCACGCCGCGAATGACCTCGATGAACACGACGCAGAAGGTCTTGAGGATCGGCATGCTGGACCGCCGCCCGAGCGCCAAGAGGATGCCGAAGGGCAGGGAGATCGCGATGCCGATGAAGGAGATGATCAGCGTGACCATCAGCCCGCCCCAGAGAGAGGTTTCGACAGGCACAAGCCCGGTCCAGCCCCCGCCGAGCAGCAGGAAGAAGCCGACGACCGGAAGGCCGATCAGCAAAAGCAGCGCGTTGAGGCCCTTGCGCGGCACCGACGGAATCAGGAACGGCACCAGCAAGGCGACGAACAGTGCTGCCAGCAGGTAGACCCGCCAGGCCTGGGGGCGCGGATAGGAGCCGATCATGAACTGCTGGAACTTGTCGCCGACATAGGCCCAGCAGGCGCCGGTCCAGCCATCCGGCTGGATGCCGCCCTGGACGAGTGTGGCACAGACCTTGCGATCGCCGCCGGTCCAGGCCGCCGAGATGAACAGCCAGTTGATGAGGCCCGGCAGATACCAGATGACGACGGCGGCCGCGATGGCCGTCATGATGCCGTCGCTCCAGGATGCGAAGAGGTTTTTCCGCATCCAGCCGATCACCGTGGCGTCGCTCAGCGGCGCTTTTGCCGGGGCGATGAAGGTATCGCGGACATAGACAAGACTTTCAGCCATATCAGCGCTCCACCAATGCCATCTTGGCGTTGAACCAGTTCATGAACATAGACGTCACGAGACTGATCGACACATAGACCATCATCCAGATCGCGATGATCTCGATGGAGTGGCCGCTCTGGTTGAGGATGGTATTGCCCACCTGAACGAGGTCGGCATAGCCGGCCGCCACCGCAAGCGAGGAATTCTTCGTCAAGTTGAGATATTGCGACGTCAGAGGCGGAATGATGATGCGAAGCGCCTGCGGCAGGATCACCAGCCGGGTGGCGCGGCTCGGGCGGACGCCGAGGGCCTGGGCCGCTTCGGACTGGCCCTTCGAGACGCCGCGAATGCCGGCGCGGACGATTTCGGCGATGAAGGCCGCCGTATAGAGAGACAGTGCCAGGTAAAGCGAAAGGAATTCGGGGCTGATCAGGCTGCCGCCGCTCAGGTTGAACCGCCCGAGCTTGGGATAGTCGAAGGTCAGCGGAGAACCGGCGAGGACGAAGACGACGATCGGCAGGAGGATGACGAGGCCGAGGGTCGTGAGAAGCACCGGCGACTGTTTGCCGGTCGCCATCTGCTTGCGCCGCGCCCAGAGCGCAAAGGCGATCGATCCCACCACGCCGACCAGCAGGGCAATCCAGACCAAACCGAAGTTTTCACCGAAGATCGGGCTCGGGAAATTGATGCCGCGGTTGCTGATGATGAACGCCGGATCGGTGACCGTCGGGTCGGCCTTCCTGGCTTCCTCGGCCGCCTGCCGGATAAGCTTGAAGTCCGGCAGCACGGCGAGAACGCCCTTGTACCAGAAGAAGATGACGAGCAGCGGCGGGATGTTGCGGAAGATCTCGACATAAATCGTCGACAGCCGGGCGATCAGCCAGTTGTTCGACAGCCTGCCGATACCGACGAGAAGGCCGACGATCGTTGCCGTGATGATGCCGAAGAATGCGACGAGGAGCGTGTTGAGGAAGCCGACGCCGAGCGCCCTCAAATAGGAGGAGTCCGATGAATAGGAAATCAGGGATTGCCCGAGGTCGAACCCCGCGCGGCCGTTCAGAAAGCCGAAACCCGCGGTCATGTTTGCCCGTGCGAGGTTTTCCGCGGCGTTGGTCCAGGCTTGATAGATCAGCCAGGCGAGGATGAGGACCGTGACGGCCTGGTAGAAATAGCCACGGATTTGCGGATTGTTGAAAATTGATACTGCCGGACGGCTTTGCCCGCCCTGGGCGTCAACTGTTGCCATTCAAATTCCCCTGTTCCGTTCACCCTTTTTGCCGGGTGTTATTTCCGGAAATGGAAGGCGGTTACCCGCCCTCCGGTAGTCATGGACGATGCCGCTTAGCGGATCGGAGGCGCGTATTGCAAGCCGCCCTTGCTCCACAGAGCATTGAGGCCACGCTTGATCTTCAACGGCGAACCTTCGCCGACATTGCGCTCAAAGGCTTCGCCGTAATTGCCGACCGCCTTGATGATTTGCACGGCCCAATCCTTGGGCAGGCCAAGGTCCGCACCGATCGTCGAGCCTTCTTCCTCACCGAGGAAGCGCTTGATGTCCGGATTTTCGGACTTCTTCATTTCCTCGACATTGGCCTGGGTAATGCCGAATTCTTCGGCGGTCACCATTGCGTAGTGTGCATAGGAAACGATGTCGAACCATTTGGAGTCGCCCTGGCGTACAGCCGGTCCGAGTGGCTCCTTGGAAATGATTTCCGGCAGAATGATATGGTCTTCGGGATTGGCGAGCGACAGGCGGATCGAATAAAGGCCCGACTGGTCGGTGGTGTAGACGTCGCAACGGCCGGCATTGTAAGCGGCATCGACTTCTTCCTGCTTTTCGAACACGACCGGCTTGTATTCAAGCTTGTTGGCCTTGAAATAGTCGGCGAGGTTGAGTTCGGTCGTGGTGCCGGTCTGTACGCAGACGGCCGCGCCGGATAGCTCGAGCGCGGATTTTACGCCAATATCCTTGCGGACCATGAAGCCCTGGCCGTCATAATAGTTGACGACGCGGAAATCGAAGCCCAGCTGCGAATCGCGGCTTGCGGTCCATGTGGTGTTACGGGCAAGCAGGTCGATTTCACCTGACTGCAGCGCCGGGAAGCGATCCTTGGCGGAAAGCGGCGTGAACTTGACCTTGGTTGCGTCACCGAAGACGGCGGCGGCAACAGCCTTACAAAGATCGATGTCGAGGCCACTGAAGCCGCCGGCCGAATCCTGCGAACCAAAGCCCGCGAGATTTGCATTGACTCCGCACTGGACGAAACCCTTGGCCTTGACGGAATCCAGTGTACCGGCGGCTTGCGCGTAGTCAGCGCCGAGGGCGAGGATCGCCGCGCCAATCGCACCGGTCAAAAGCTTTTTGGACATTTTTCCAACCTTCTTGTTTGTTGTTGTTGTTCCCCGCCGGATCCCCCAAACGGAGATATCTGGCGTCCCCCGTTTTCCCTTCCGGATGGACGTCCCATTAAGACAATCTTAAACGTTGCGATAGTCAAGACCATCAAACCACTTTGTGAAAAAATATGCGCAAAATATCAGCAACGGTAGAAAATGTGCAATAATGCGCTGTTAATTTAGGCGTTTCGGCGAATAATTTTGCGTTCAAACGCCAAATTGCATCATTCCCTGCTTCAGCCTTGACCCGTGTTTCCGCATATGGAAAAGCCGAATGAACATGGTTGAATGGAAATGGCGATGACAGACGATAACAGCGGAAATCACGAATACGGCCCCAACACAAAGCTTACGCATGGCGGCTACAGGCCACGCGATTATCACGGCTTCGTCAATCCACCGGTGGTGCACGCTTCCACAGTGTTGTTTCCCGACGCAAAGACGATGGATCAGCGGGCGCAGAAATATACCTATGGTACCAGGGGAACGCCGACCACCGATGCTCTCTGCGAGGCGATCGATGCGCTGGAAGGATCGGCAGGCACGATTCTCGTGCCGTCGGGACTGGCGGCGGTGACGGTACCGTTCCTGGCATTCGTGTCTTCGGGTGATCACATTCTGGTGGTTGATTCGGTCTATTATCCCACGCGCAATTTTTGCGACACGATGCTGAAGAGGCTGGGTGTCGAGACGGAGTATTATGACCCGGCGATCGGATCTGGAATTTCAGCGCTGATGAGGCCCAATACCATGCTCGTCCACACGGAGGCACCCGGGTCCAATACGTTCGAAATGCAGGATATAAGGGCGATCGCCGATGCGGCCCATGCGGGCGGCGCGATCGTTACCATGGACAATACCTGGGCGACGCCACTTTTTTTCAAGCCGCTTGATTTCGGCGTCGATGTTTCCATCCACGCGGCCACGAAATATCCGTCCGGACATTCAGATATCCTCATGGGGACGGTGTCGGCCAATGCGAAACACTGGCCGAAGCTGCACGAGGCGCAGATCACGCTCGGCACCTGCGGTGCGCCTGACGACGCCTACCAGATCCTGCGTGGACTGCGGACCATGGGCATTCGTCTGGAACATCACCAGAAAAGCACGTTCGAAATTGCCCGCTGGCTCGAGAGTCGTCATGATGTCGCCCGCGTGCTGCATCCCGGCCTGGAATCATTTCCTGGGCACGACATCTGGAAGCGCGACTTCAAGGGCGCCTCGGGGATTTTCTCTTTCGTGCTCTCCGAAAGCGATCCCGCGAAATACAAAGCGCGCGCTTTCGCTTTCCTCGATGCACTGAGGCTGTTCGGCCTCGGTTATTCCTGGGGTGGCTACGAGAGTCTTGCAGTGATGTGCAGTCTCGCCGACCGCAAGGTTGCGAAAGCACCGAGCGGGGGGCCGGTCATCCGGCTGCAGATCGGCCTGGAGGACGTGCCGGACCTCATCCGTGATCTGGAGGCCGGATTCAGGGCTGCCAGCGAGGCAGCCTGAGTGGAGAAGCGCCGGGTCAGCCCGGCGCTTTATAGCCGTATAGCCAGTCAAGATCGGCCGCGACCTGGTTTGCGCTGCGCATCTTCAGCACCAAATCGCGTGCCAGACGGATCGGGCCGCGCGCGTGATAGGCAAATTTGTTGAAGGATCCGCGTGAGCGGACGCGCGAAACGCGCGTCTGGCGGTGATGCTCGAAGAAGGCCAATGCATCGGGGAGTGCGACACCCGAGGTGACGATACCGGCAAGCTCATAGGCGTCCTCGATCGCCATGGCAGCACCCTGCGCGGCAAACGGCGTCATCGCGTGTGCGGCATCGCCGATCAGCACATTGCTCTGGCCATCCGTCCAGCGGCCGTCAGTCACGCCGAACAGTGGCCACCAGGTGGGCTTAGGCGCATAGGCGAGCAGTGTGCGGATATCGCGGTGCCAGCTTGCAAACTGCGCCGTCATTTCCGATCGATGTCCCGGATTACATTCAGCGGCCCAGGTCTCGCCCGGATTCTTGCCCATCGACAGCGCCACGACGTTAAACGCCCCTGCATCCTTCAGGGGATAGGCGACGATATGCGCCCTCGGCCCGACGAAGGCGGTGACATTCCGCGGATTGAGGAATGACGGCGCGTCCCTTTCCGGGATGATGAAGCGCCAGGCCACCATGCCCGAAAATTCCGGCTTGCCGGCATGCGGGATGCGGCTGCGGAATTTCGACCACACGCCATCGGCACCGATCGTCAGATCCGGTTCGACACCGGTCAGCGCCTCGACATCCGCATCGTCCTTGATGCCGGCGTCAAGCTTGAGGGTGATCAGTGGCTCGGCCTCGATCACCTGCAGAAGAACTTTCTGCAATGTCGCCCGGTGCAGCGATGCATAGGGGGAGCCCCAGCGCTCGATCGCGATCTTCTTCGTGGAGATCGACGTGATCGGCGCCAGAGTCTGGCCCGAGACGAGGCAGATATTGTCCGGCTCGCGCCACAGGTCCTTCAACCGGTCGGCAACGCCCAGACGGTCGAGCACATAGGTGGCGTTTGGTGACAACTGCAGACCGGCACCGGTTTCCAGCAGTGTGGCCGTTCGTTCAAACACGGTCGAGGCGACGCCCTTGCGTGCAAAGGCGAGCGCGCTCACAAGACCGGCAACGCCGGCACCGACAATAGCAACAGAATTCATTTGTTCCAGTCCTCACCCCTGCGTCGGGGCGGAAAAACGTTCGTCAGGCAGCCTGGTCGACGAACACGCAGCCGGCAGGGTCCGACTGATTGGCCTTGAGCAAGGGCTCATAGCGATAGAGCGTCGAGCAATAAGAGCAGATCTTCTCATTGTCGTCGCCCATATCGATGAAGATATGCGGGTGATCATAGGGAACCGACGCGCCTGTGCACATGAATTCCTTGACCCCGATATTGATCGTCTTGTATCCGCCATCATTCTGGAAGTGCGGGATGCTGTGACCAGCCATGCAAGTCTCCGAACCATTATTTTGTGTTGCAACATAATGTGTCTCGAAACAAATGTGTAGGGTCAAATCGCCGCTATTCACACATGCCAGCCATTTCATTTTCGCGATCCTCCTGAGGCCCACTGTGCATCTCAACGCCCCGAATTTCTCGCGCTTCTCACATGCCGGAATGGAGTTTTCCTATTTCGACGAAGGTGATCCGAATGGCGCTCCGACCCTGCTGATCCACGGGTTCGCGTCTTCGGCCATGGTCAACTGGGTTCACCCGGGCTGGCTTCAGACTCTTGTAAAAGCCGGACGAAGGGTGATCGCGATCGACAATCGTGGCCATGGAGGAAGCGCCAAGCCGCATGACGCCGGCTTTTATCATCCGGCAATGATGGCGGGCGATTCGGCGGCCCTGCTGGATCATCTTGGAATCACCACGGCGGACGTCATCGGTTATTCCATGGGCGCGCGGATTTCGGCTTTCCTCGCGCTGGAGCATTCAGACCATGTCCGGTCGCTCGTCTTGGGCGGGCTCGGCATCCGGCTGGTGCGGGGCGTGGAGGATTGGGATCCGATCGCCAAGGCGCTGCTCGCACCCTCGATTGCGACTGTCACACACCCTCGCGGACTAATGTTCCGCAGCTTCGCCGACAAGACTGGCAGCGACCGGTTGGCGCTGGCCGCCTGCATCGCATCGAACCGTGTGCTGGTGACCGAGGCGGAAGCGGCGCATCTCGTGCAACCGGTGCTGATCTGCGTGGGAACAAAGGACGATATCGCCGGCGATCCCCGTGAGCTCGCAGATCTGCTGCCCGATGCGCGCGTCATTGATATCCCCAACCGGGACCATATGCTGGCGGTCGGGGACACCGTGTTCAAGAAAGCCGTGCTCGATTTTTACGCAGAGATCTGATGCCGATTAAACCACCTGCGCAGTTTTGATTGCCTCACGCGTCGTCGCGCCGACAATGCCATCGGGCTTGAGCTGGTGCTTATTCTGGAAAGCGATGACGGCTGCGCGGGTTCCTGCGCCGAAGACACCGTCCTGCGTGAGATCGGCACCCATGACGATGTTGAGCCTCTCCTGCAGCCACCCTACCTCAGGCCCGCGGTCGCCGAAATCGATCGTGTCGACGACGTCTTTGATCAATCCACTGCCACCCAGAACGCCATCGTCGTGCCATTTCGTGAGCAGCTGCCGGCTGACTTCGAAGTGCATGGCGTCCTCGGTGCCAAAGGCAGCCCCCCAATAAAATTCGTGTCTGTTGAAGATGGGGTGGATGGCTTTCAGCCCGGCCTGTGCTTTTCTGTCGCCTCGAAAATCGAGCTTTCCCTCGAGAGTGAGATCTATCGCGCATCCCCAGGAGTGATTGCTAATGGCGCTGTTGCTGCCTCTTACGAAGCGGCAGCACAGCATGCCCGCATTGCCCAGCGCCTTATAGATGTCCGGGAGTTCGTTCTGGATATCCCCGAATACCCGTCTCAGACCGTCGACTGCCGGCGCAAGCCCCGTGACCCGAAATGGCCCGACGTCTTCCGTGACGATCAGCTTCCTGATGGCTAGATTTGTAACCGCTTGGCAATCCTGACTATAGTTGCCACGAGGATTGCCCAATACTTGAAACATAAGCTTGTTGGTAAGCGGCAATAGATCCTTGTTCAGCCTGTCTCTATTCTCAAGATCATCAGTCTCACTGATCCAGCTCATAGTAACCCCCCGGTGGTTGTTGCAATTTCACCTTTACGCTGGGTTCGCGTGTATTTCTACAAATTAGACATATATCCTAGGTTGTGTTTGTTCTTGCCTTGCTGCGGCATCATCAAGCTGATTTGACAGGTTCGCCCATTTCTAAATATGGAGAAATGACTTATATTGCCGGACTGAGGACACCAAGGAGAGCCGCAATGGCCCTGAAGCCTGATATTCGATCCACGGACGCGATCACAAGCGTCGATCCGATCTGGGACACGCTCAAGCATGAGGCGCAGGTCGCCGCTGATAGTGATCCGGTGCTTGCGACCTTCCTGTATTCGACCGTTATCAATCACAAGACGCTCGAAGACTGCGTCAGCTATAGGATCAGCGAGCGGCTTGACCATCCCGATATCCCGTCCGTCATCCTGCGGCAGGCATTCGAGGAAATGCTGAGCGACTGGGCGGAATGGGGCGCGGTCATCCGGGTCGATATCCAGGCCTATTATGATCGCGATCCGGTCTGCACCCGGTACCTAGAGCCTGTTTTGTATTTTAAGGGTTTTCATGCGATCCAGACCTATAGGCTGGCGCATTGGCTGTTGAAGAAGGGCCGCAAGGACTTCGCGCTCTACCTCCAGAGCCGCTCATCAAATGTCTTCCAGGTCGATATCAACCCGGCGGCGCGAATTGGCAAGGGTTTCTTCCTCGACCATGCCACCGGCCTGGTCATCGGCGAAACGGCTGTGGTCGGCGACAATGTCTCCATTCTTCAGGGCGTGACGCTGGGTGGTACCGGCAAGGAAACCGGCGACCGCCATCCCAAGGTCGCCGACGGTGTGCTGATTGGCGCAGGCGCGAAAGTGCTCGGCAATATCGAGATCGGTCATTGCTCGCGGATTGCCGCCGGTTCGGTGGTGCTGAAACCCGTGCCGCCGAAGACAACCGTTGCCGGTGTTCCCGCCCGGATCGTCGGCGCAGCGGGATGTTCGGAGCCTTCGCGCTCCATGGATCAGATCCTCTCGGCGTTCGAATAATCAATCGCAGGATGCGCCGCCGTTCGCCATTCCGGGGTTTACAGGCTCGGGCTTGCCATGGCAGAAGCGGCGCCAACCGGAACCCGATCATGGAGTGAATGTTTTGAAACCCGAAGAATTGAAAAAACTCGACGCCTATCTCAAGAAGACGCTCAATCCGAACATTGTCGTCAAGGCGCGGCCGCGCAAGGATGATTCCGGCGAGGTCTATCTGGGCGACGAGTTCCTTGGCGTCATCTATCGCGATGATGAGGACGGCGACCTGTCCTATAATTTCTCCATGGCTATCCTCGAAGTCGATCTTTGATCGGCTGCGCTGTTGCATTTTCAAAAACCTCGCCTCATGCGCGAGGTTTTTTTGTTGCGACGCACAGGGAGCTTGACTTTTTTGTGCGGCGCACATACATCAATTGGACCGCATTATGGCAAAGGGATACCAATGCAATGTTCAAATTTGATGAAACTAGCCTGTATGGCAAAGACGCCATGGACAAGGCTCTGAAGAGCTATTCCTCCACCTCCAAGGGTCTGCAGGCAATTGCCGCCGAGACCTCCGATTATGCGAAAAAGAGTTTCGAAGCCAATGTTTCGCATTTCCAGACGCTGATGGGCGTCAAAAGCTTCGAATCCGTGATTGAACTGCAGACCTCCTATGCAAAGGCAGCCCTTGAAGGCTACATGACCGAGATGAGCAAGCTCGGCGAAATGTATTCCGATCTTGCCAAGGAAGCCTATAAGCCCGCCGAGCAAGCTGTCGCTGCTGCGACCGAAGTTGTAAAGTCAAAGGTCGAGAAGGCCAGTACGGCGGCATCCGTCGCAGCCTGAAGAAATTCGTCGTTTTTTACGGAAAGCCGGCTGCCTGAGAAGGTGGTCGGCTTTTTCTTTCTGTGATTGCGCGGCGTTTTGGAACAAGATCATTTAGTTCTCCATTTCCGGATAAGTTTGGTGGAATAATATTGCAGGCTTGGAAAAGGGTCTTAAAATGGTGGTTCGCGATACCACATAACGCTCAGTGGACATTGGCTGGTGATGCCGTCGGGCAATCATGGAATTCGGATTGAAAAACAAGATGACTGACTACGCATTCCGCATGCAGGGCGACGAGGAACGGCGCGGGTCTTCCGGCAACCGTGGCACGTCCGTGATCACGCGTGTTCAGCCGAAAGTGAAGAAACCGAGCCTTTACCGCGTCTTGCTGTTGAATGACGATTATACCCCGATGGAATTCGTCATCCATATACTGGAGCGTTTTTTCCAGAAGGATCGCGAGGCCGCAACGAGGATCATGCTGCAAGTCCACAACCACGGTGTGGGTGAATGCGGCACCTATACTTATGAGGTCGCGGAGACGAAGGTCATGCAGGTCATGGACTTCGCCCGCGAGAATCAACATCCGCTTCAATGCGTTATGGAAAAGAAATGAGGTCCTGATCGTGCCCACATTCTCATCAAGCCTGGAGAAGGCCCTTCATCGGGCACTGACTCTCGCGAATGAACGCCGTCACGAATATGCAACCCTGGAACACCTGCTTTTGTCATTGATCGATGACAATGATGCGGCCGCCGTGATGCGCGCCTGCAACGTCGATCTCGATAAGCTGAAGAAGGCGGTCAGCGACTATGTCGATAACGACCTTGCCAATCTCGCCACCGGTTACGACGAGGATTCCAAGCCGACATCCGGCTTCCAGCGCGTCATACAGCGCGCCGTGATCCACGTGCAGTCTTCCGGGCGCGAGGAAGTGACCGGCGCCAATGTCCTGGTGGCCATCTTCGCCGAGCGCGAAAGCCACGCCGCCTACTTCCTGCAGGAGCAGGACATGACCCGCTACGACGCGGTCAACTATATCTCGCACGGCATAGCCAAGCGTCCGGGTGCGGCCGAAACGCGCGCTCCCAAGGGCGTCGAGGAAAGCGAGCAGGAGGCAAAGCCCACCAAGGAGCAGCAGGAAGACGGCCAGAAAAAGCCGCTCGATGCGCTCAAGGCC
>JAQGJP010000062.1 GCA_028290545.1 Rhizobium sp.
CCGGCTATGAAGGCGGCATCCGATTCGCCTGTCACGGATCCGCGCGCAAGCGCCCAGCCCGGCACGACGGACGGCTGTAGGGGTGGGGCAGGTTTTGACGCGAGCGGCGAATCCATGCTGGCCAGCATAATCGATCGGAGCGGTTATTACCATCAGCAATCACCACAACCGCACAGCCTGTCGTCCCTATCAAACCAACGATAATGTTGGCTTATCGTTGGTTTTGCTCTTTATGTAGAGAATGGCCCAAATCATCGCCCAGCCAGCGAAAATCATCGTCGGGAAGGGCTGCGCAACCGTCCGTTACACAGGCCGTTGACTTCTGCCACGTCGCCGGCTTTGCCTGTCTATTTCAGCGACCTGCACAGAGGTGGGTTCTCACGCGCACCGGGAATGGGCGACGAGGTTGCAAAAGCACGAGGGTTATGATCGCAAGAACCTAAGTCGTGCTTTTCCGAGAAAGAGATCCAACCTCCTTGGGGAATTTTCGCCATCCCACGAGCGGCAGCAGCGGAATGCGATATGTTTTTCCTCGCCAACTTTGCTTGCGTCAAATTTCACTCATTTCTTGACGAACCAGGCGAAAAGCAATTGATATTCGGCATGACCAACGCCATCCCACCCAAGACATCGTCACTGGCTGTCCTCGTCATTGATGAGAACAGGATCCGTGCGTCGATCATCGAGGCAGGGCTGCGGGAAGCCGGCTATCATCAGGTGACCGTCATCCAGAACATCGACGGGATCGCCAGGCGCATTGCGGAGACCAATCCCGATGTCATCGTCATAGATCTGGAAAACCCCAATCGTGACATGCTCGAGAACATGTTCCAGCTGTCGCGAGCGGTCAAAAGACCCGTGGCGATGTTCGTCGACAAGTCGGACGAAGCCTCGATCGAGGCCGCGGTGGAGGCTGGCGTGTCTGCCTATATCGTCGATGGCCTGAAACAGGAGAGGGTGCGACCTATTCTGAAAATGGCGATCAGCCGCTTCAACGCCTTCGATCGTCTCAGCCGCGAGCTCGAGGAAGCCAAGGGTGCGCTGGAAAACCGCAAGGTGATCGACCGTGCCAAGACCCTGCTGATGAAATCGCGGGGGCTTTCGGAGGACGCGGCTTATGCGCTGATGCGAAGGACGGCGATGGACCAGAACCGTAAGATCATCGATATCGCCCAGAGTCTGATATCCGTCGCCGAGATGTTCGATCAGGGAGGCAAGCCATGACGACCCGATTTGAAGTCACGGCCGGCTTCGTTCCGCTTCTCGACAGCGCCCTGTTGGTGGTCGCCAAGGAAATGGGCTTTGCCGAAACCGAATCCGTCGCGCTCTCTCTTGTCCGAGAAGTCTCCTGGGCCACCATTCGGGACCGGTTAGCGGTTAGCCAGTTCAACGTCGCTCATATTCTCGCCCCGATGCCGATCGCCTGCAATCTGGGTCTTACGCCGCTTGCGCCCCGCATGATCGCGCCTATGGCGCTCGGCCTTGGCGGCAACGCGGTAACGGTCTCCGCGGATCTCTGGCAAAGCATGTCCGATCACGGCGCGACGGCCGATCTCGATCCCGGCAAGAATGGCGCAGCGCTGGAAAAGGTTGTCGCCGGCCGCAGCGGCGAGCCGCTGCGGTTTGCGGTCGTTCATCCTTTCTCGGGCCATAATTATGAGTTGCGCTATTGGCTCGCAGCCAGTGGTATCGATCCTGATCGCGATATCGAGATGATGGTTCTGCCGCCGCCGGAAATGCCGAATGCGCTGCTTATGGGGGCTCTCGATGGCTATTGTGTCGGCGAGCCCTGGAATACCGCCGGTGTCCTCAATGGACGCGGCCATATAGTCACGACCAAGGCGGCGATATGGCGGTCCAGCCCCGAAAAGGTGCTTGGCGTCAACGCCCGCTGGGCCGATCGTGAGCCGGAGGCCCTGATCGCCCTGCTGCGGGCGCTCTATAAATCCGCGCTGTGGTGTGCCGAGGCTGCGAATGCGATGGCTCTGGCGCAACTGCTCTCAGCGCCCGCCTATGTCGGCAAATCAGTCGAGTGGCTGCTGCCGGCCATCAGCGGCAATCTGCTGGTCGCAGATGGCGTTTCCTTGAACGAGCCCGATTTCTGGCTGCCCCACACGAGGGCTGCGACGTTTCCGTGGAAGAGCCACGCATTGTGGTTCTACAGCCAGATGGTTCGCTGGGGGCAGGTCACCCACGGACCGCAGAATGCCAGTGTCGCGGAAAACACCTATCGGCCCGACATCTACCGCACGGCGCTGAAATCACTCGGCGTGGCGCTGCCAAGTGCCAGTTCCAAGGTCGAGGGATCACTGGTGCGGCAGACGCCTGTCGGTTCGACCGGAACCCTGATGCTCGGCCCGGACGGCTTTTTCGATGGCAACCTTTTCGACCCCGACCGGCTGGATGACTATATTGCCCAGCAGCAAAAGCTGCCGGCCTAGATTGCTGCTTTCTTGCGCAGATTACGGCTGGCCGCTTAAAAATTCGCCAGATCGGCGATCCAGGGAAATGTAGCCCGTGCTTCAGCTTGCTGACTTTCCCGAGATCGGCGGCTAGTTCCAAACTGGCATGCCAATTGCTTCATTACATCTGCAGGCCGAACAGGCCAAGAATTTTCGGCGTCCAACGACGGGCGCTATTCACAGCAAAGCCGCTGACCAGGATTCAATACACTTGCTTCGGCGCGTGTTGACCCTGTTCAGCGGCTTTTTTCGTTCACCCCGTGAAGAGGTGGCGCGGGATGCCGCGCCAGGCAACCATGACCGGACACTATCAAGCATCACGGCCTTCCACCGCTCAGTCCAATCGCGCGCTCTGGTTCTCGACCGGTGCCTTCACCATCTGTTTCGCCGTCTGGACGATTTTTTCGATCATCGGCATCCGCATCAAGCAGGAACTCGGCCTGACCGAGAGTGAATTCGGCCTGTTGATCGGCTCGCCGATCCTGACCGGCTCGATCGTCCGTGTCGTTCTCGGCATCTGGACGAGCCGATACGGCGGCCGCCTCGTCTACACGCTGACCATGGTGCTGGCGGCACTGGCGACATTCCTGCTGAGCTATGCCCACACCTATCCGCAGATGCTGGTCGCCGGCCTCGGCGTTGGCTTGGCCGGCGGCTCGTTCGCCGTCGGCGTCGCCTATGTCTCGCCGTTCTTCCCAGCAGAAAAACAAGGCACGGCGCTCGGCATTTTCGGTGCCGGCAATGTCGGCGCGGCGGTCACCAAGTTCCTGGCGCCCTTCGTGCTGATTGCCTGGGGCTGGCAGGCGGTCGCGCAGATCTGGGCGCTGGGACTGGTGATAACGGCGGTCGTCTTCTGGTTCTCGACATCGGATGATCCGGCATTCGCGGCGTGCAAGGGCAGACCCGGTGCCACCAAAAGCCTCGCCGAGGAATTCGCGCCGCTCAAGAACCTGCAGGTGTGGCGCTTCTCGCTATACTATTTCTTCGCCTTCGGCGGCTTCGTGGCCCTTTCGCTCTGGCTGCCGCGCTATCTGGTCGGCGCCTATGGGTTCCAGCTGGAAACTGCCGGCATGATCGCAGCCGCCTATTCGATCCCCGGCAGCATTTTCCGCGCCTATGGCGGGGTGCTCTCTGACCGCAAGGGTGCACGAAGCGTCATGTATGCCGTGCTTGTCGTGTCCGCCGTCGCAACGCTGATCCTTGCGCTGCCGGCAGGTTCGGTGATCTCGCCGCCGGCCTTCATCGTCATCATCTTTGTGCTCGGCTTCTTCATGAGCCTCGGCAAGGCGGCTGTCTACAAGCACATCCCGGCTTACTACCCCGACAATGTCGGCTCGGTCGGCGGTGTCGTCGGCATGATGGGCGGCCTTGGCGGTTTCGTCCTGCCGATCGCCTTCGGCGCTCTCAAGGATGCGACCGGGATGTGGTCGAGCTGCTTTCTTCTGCTGTTCGCCGTCGCCTCTATCTCGCTCGTCTGGATGCATGTCTCGATCCGCAGGATCCAGCGCCGCCAGTCGACGACGCTTGCCACCATCGCAGCCGGCTGAGGGAGCAGATCATGTCTCAGAAACTCGTCATCATCGGCAATGGCATGGCTCCCGGGCGCATGCTTGAGCACCTCCTCGAACGTGCGCCGGACGCCTACACCGTCACCATCTTCAACGCGGAACCGCGTGTCAATTACGACCGCATCATGCTCTCGCCGGTGCTTTCCGGCGAAAAGGACTACGAGGAAATCGTCATCCACGGCGACGGCTGGTACATCAAGAACAATATCACGCTCTACAAGGGCCACAGGATCGTCGCCATCGACCGCGCGGCGAAGACCGTCACCTCGGACCACGGTGTCACCGAGAATTATGACCGGCTGGTGATCGCCACCGGTTCGGTGCCGTTCATCATTCCGGTTCCGGGCAACGACTTGCCCGGCGTCCTCACCTATCGCGATCTCGACGACGTCAACGCCATGCTGCTTGCCGCTCAATCGCGTGCCAAGGCCGTGGTCATCGGCGGCGGCCTGCTCGGTCTCGAAGCAGCTGCCGGTCTGAACGCCCGCGGCATGGATGTGACGCTTCTGCATGTCATGCCGACCCTGATGGAACGGCAGCTCGATCCCGCCGCCGGCTATCTGCTGCAGAAAACCGTCGAGGAGCGCGGCATCAAGGTCATCACCAAGGCCAATACCAAGGCGATCGTCGGCAATCGCAGGGTTGAAGGCGTCGAGCTTGCCGATGGTACGATCATCCCGTCATCGCTGGTGGTCATGGCGGTCGGTATCCGGCCGAGTTCTGCCCTTGCCAAGGAGGCCGGTCTCGCGGTCAATCGCGGCATCGTCGTCGATGACGGCATGTCGACCTCGGACGGCAGCATTATGGCGGTCGGCGAGTGTGCCGAAGTCGGCGGCCAAGTCTACGGCCTTGTTGCGCCGCTCTACGAGATGGCTCGCGTCGCCGCTGCCCATCTCGCGAACGACAAGTCGGCGGGCTTCGTCCATTCCGACACGCCAACCAAGCTCAAGGTGACCGGCATCGACCTCTATTCGATCGGCGATTTCGCCGACGGAGACGACCGGGAAGAAATCGTGCTGCGCGATGCGAGCGCCGGCGTCTACAAGCGGCTGGTGCTCCGGGACAACCGGATCATCGGTACGGTGCTCTATGGTGAGACGTCCGATGGCGCCTGGTTCAACGATCTCAAGAAGAAAGCCACCGACATATCGGAGATGCGGGAAACTCTAATCTTCGGTGCGGCCTACCAGGGAGGATCCCCGCTGGACCCTATGGCGGCCGTTGCAGCCTTGCCGGATGATGCGGAAATCTGCGGCTGCAACGGCATATGCAAGGGCAAGATCACCTCGACGATCACGTCCAAGGGATTGAGCTCGCTCGACGATGTCCGCGCGCACACCAAGGCATCCGCGTCCTGCGGGACCTGCACCGGTCTCGTCGAGCAGTTGATGGCGCTGACGCTCGGCGACAGTTACAATCCCAAGGCCGTGCTGCCGATGTGCACCTGCACCGAACTCGGCCATGACGACGTTCGCAGGCTTATCAAGGCGAAGCACTTGAAGACCATTCCCGCCGTGATGCAGGAACTGGAATGGAACTCCTCCTGCGGCTGCGCCAAATGCCGGCCGGCGCTCAATTACTACCTCGTTTGCGACTGGCCGGATGAATATGCCGACGATTACCAGTCGCGCTTCATCAACGAGCGCGTCCATGCCAATATCCAGAAGGATGGCACCTATTCGGTCGTGCCGCGCATGTGGGGCGGCGTCACCTCTTCCCAAGAACTCCGCGCCATTGCCGATGTGGTCGACAAGTTCGAAATCCCGATGGTCAAAGTCACCGGCGGCCAGCGCATCGATATGCTCGGCATTGCCAAAGAAGACCTGCCGGCCGTCTGGGCCGATCTCGGCAAAGCCGGCTTCATCTCCGGCCAGGCCTATGCCAAGGGCCTGCGGACCGTGAAGACCTGCGTCGGCTCGGACTGGTGCCGCTTCGGAACGCAGGATTCGACCGGATTCGGCATCCGCATCGAGAAATTCATGTGGGGCTCCTGGACGCCCGCCAAGCTCAAAATGGCCGTTTCCGGCTGTCCACGCAATTGTGCCGAGGCCACCTGCAAGGACATCGGCGTGATCTGCGTCGATTCCGGCTACGAGATCCATTTCGCCGGGGCCGCTGGTCTCGATATCAAGGGTACCGAAGTGCTCGGCCTGGTCAGGACCGAGGACGAGGCGCTCGAGCATATCGTCGCGCTGACCCAGATGTACCGCGAGCAGGGCCGCTATCTCGAGCGCATCTACAAATGGGCCAAGCGCATCGGGCTGGACGAAATCCGCCGGCAGATCATGGCCGATCACGACAAGCGCCGGGCCTATTACGACCGCTTCATCTTCAGCCAGACATTCGCCCAGGTCGATCCCTGGTCGGAGCGCGTTTCCGGCAAGGACAAGCATGAGTTCCAGCCGATGGCGACGGTTGGTTTTTCCGAAGCAGCAGAGTGAGGATCATTAATATGAACTGGATCGCGATCGGCGATATTTCCGACATTCCCTTGCGCGGCGCCCGCTGCATCAGGACACCGCAAGGCAAGATCGCGGTGTTCCGCACGGCGGAAAACCAGGTCTTCGCGATCGAGGACCATTGCCCGCACAAGGGGGGGCCGCTGTCTCAGGGCATCGTGCACGGCGCGGCCGTCACCTGCCCGCTGCATACTTGGGTAATTTCGCTTGAAACCGGCAAGGCGCTCGGCGCCGATGAAGGCGCGGTGCGGACCATACCGGTGCGCAATGACAACGGCGCCCTGTTTATCCTGCTTGAGAGCCTGATGCTGGTGGCGGCGGAATAGATGGCGGAAGAGGTCAAGACCACCTGTCCCTATTGCGGCGTCGGCTGCGGCGTCATCGCCATGGTGGATGACGACGGCGCGGTTTCCATCAGGGGCGACCCTGAGCATCCGGCCAATTTCGGCCGGTTGTGCTCCAAGGGATCGGCACTGGCAGAGACCATCGATCTCGCGGGCCGCGTTCTTTATCCCGAGATCGGCGGCAGGCGCGGCGGCTGGGATGCGGCGCTCGATCTCGTGGCCGGGAATTTCAGCGCGGCAATCTCCGAGCATGGACCGGACTCGGTGGCCTTCTATATCTCCGGCCAGTTGCTGACCGAGGACTATTATATCGCCAACAAGCTGATGAAGGGCTTCATCGGTTCGGCCAATATCGACACCAATTCGCGGCTGTGCATGTCGTCATCGGTTGCCGGCCATCGCCGCGCCTTCGGATCGGATACCGTCCCGGGCGTCTACGAAGATCTGGAACTGGCCGATCTCGTCATCCTCACCGGCTCCAACATGGCCTGGTGTCACCCGGTGCTTTACCAGCGTCTTTCGGCGGCCAAGGCCGCCCGGCCCGGCATGAAGATCGTGGTCATCGATCCGCGCCGGACGATGACATCCGATATCGCCGATCTGCATCTGGCAATCCGGCCCGATGGCGACGTGGCCCTGTTCATGGGGCTCTTGGCCCATCTCGCTTCCAGCCCGGCAATCAACCAGAACTTCATCGGTGAACACACACAGGGTTTCGCCGAAGCCTTTGGTTCGGCATCGGCGCTGACATTCGAGGACATGCTCGATCGCACCGGCCTTCCGGCGATGCATCTGCGGATGTTCTTCAGGATGTTCGAGACCACCGAGCGGGTGGTGACCTGCTACAGCCAGGGCGTCAACCAGTCCTCTTCCGGCACCGACAAGGTCAATGCGATCATCAACTGTCATCTGGCCACCGGTCGTATTGGCCGGCCGGGCATGGGGCCGTTCTCGCTGACCGGCCAGCCGAATGCCATGGGCGGCCGCGAGGTTGGCGGACTCGCCAATATGCTTGCGGCGCATATGGCGATCGAAAACCCCGACGATCGCGATCGCGTCCAGCGATTCTGGCAATCGCCGACGATCGCCGCAAAGCCCGGCTTGAAGGCGGTGGACATGTTCAAGGCGGTTGCCGATGGCCGGATCAAGGCGCTGTGGATTATGGCCACCAACCCGGTGGTCTCGATGCCGGACGCCGACGCGGTGGAGGCCGCGATCGGGGCCTGTCCCTTCGTTGTGATCTCCGACGTTTTCGGGGAGACCGATACGGTTCGGCATGCACATGTGTTGCTGCCATCGCTGGGCTGGGGCGAGAAAGATGGCACGGTGACCAATTCCGAACGGCGGATTTCCCGCCAGCGGCAATTTCTGCCGACACCAGGCGAGGCACGGGCCGATTGGTGGCAGATGGCCGAGGTCGGACGCCGCATGGGGTTTGCGGCTGCATTCGCGCATCGATCGCAAAGCGAGATCTTTGCCGAACATGCCGCGCTATCCGCCTACGAGAATGACGGATGTCGCGATTTCGACATTGGTGGCTGCGCCGGAATTACGGATGAGGCCTATAATGGGCTTAAGCCGATCCAGTGGCCGCAGCCGACGGGATCATCCTCCGAGACACATCGCTTCTTCGCGCACGGCCGGTTTTATCATCCGGATGGCAAGGCCCGCTTCATCGCCATGGCTGTGCCGTCGACCGATCGCACCAGTCCGGACTTCCCGTTCACGCTGAATACCGGCCGCATCCGCGACCAATGGCACACCATGACCCGCACCGGCAGGAGTGCCCGGCTTTCGGCTCATATTGCCGAGCCGTTTGCGGAAATCCACCCGCACGATGCAATGGAACTGGGGGTTGCCGGTGCCGGGCTGGTCGTGATCCGGAGCCCGTTTGGTAAGGCCCTTGTGCGGACGCTGGTCACCGAACGGCAGGCTCGCGGCAGCATTTTTGCACCGATGCATTGGAACGACCAGTTCGCGGCAGAGGCGCGCATCGGTGCCGTCATCCCGCCTTTGACCGATCCGCTCTCCGGCCAGCCGGCATCCAAGAACGTGGCGGTGGCAGTCAAGGGCTTCAAGGCGACCCACTATGGCTTTGCGGTGTCGGCGGCATCGCCAGATGCGCATGGCGCGGCCTATTGGGCCAAGGCGAAGGCTGTCGGTGGATGGCGAATGGAGATCGCATTCGACATGCCCGTCACGGATTGGACCGCATGGTGCCGCACGGCCCTTCGCATACCTGACGGCATCGAGCCGCTCGGCTACGCCGACGCGCAAACCGGCGATCTGCGGCTTGCCTTCTTCGATGGCGACAGGCTGGTTGCCGCGTTGTTTCTGGCAAGTCAGCCGGTCGCCGTTGCCAGAAACTGGGCTGTGGCACAGTTGACGGAAAGACATTCTGAGCTGAGGAAGCGCTTCGCCATCATCGCCGGTCGCCCTGGTGCCGGACGCCCGGACCCGGGCGCGACCGTGTGTTCCTGCAATTCGATCGGCGTCAACCAGATCGTAGCAGCGATTCGCGACGGCTGCCACAGTGTCGAAGCAGTGGGTAAAGCGACCACTGCCGGCACCAATTGCGGCTCCTGCCGCGCTGAAATCACGGGGATCATCGACGGATGTATCACAGCCGCTGCGGAATGAGCGGGACCAAGGCCGATTCGGGGTGCTTGCCACCTTGCCGGTTGTCTTCGAAGCGTGACTACGGAGCGGATCTTGTTCTGACCCCTATTTAGAAAGGCACCCAAATCGTCGATCAGAACCCCCGAAAACGGCCCTCCGAATAACGCTGCTCCCTCGCATGGAACATGCGCTTGCACCTATGTAGAAGCAGAAAGTCCACCAATAGTTGCCGCCCCGTCCCTCGGACTGGAGAACTTTGCCGTCTGCCGTCGGCGGAACAATTCAAACAAACTGAAACATCCTCCAGGTCTGCGCGGCATCACTCGTACTCGGAAGAGGACCCGATCTCCGGTGGAAATCAACAACAGGTAGATTGAGTCTGGTGAAGCACTCGAAAGGGCGAATTGGAGTCGCTGCACTTGGATGCGGCCATCGTCGTCAGGAACGCGGATTGCCTACAACCGCCAGGCCGCCTGAATGAACACGGGAACCTTCTCGCCTATGCCCACGGGCTGCCGGGAAAACGCGCGCAACGACTGGCCATCCGCCAGCTCAAGCCGCAACGCATAGCGTTCGCCCTCGAACAGGGAGGATGTGACACGCGCCTCGACGCCGCCTGGCTGCAAGACCACATCCTGCGGCCTCACGAGGACATCGACATCGGGTGTTCCCTGACATGACACCAGAAGCGGCCCGCGCAGCGCCTGCCAATCCAGCTGTCGATCTGAGCCCGCCGGAAGTGATATTCTTAGGACAGCCCCCTGCCCCACCAGGCCGCCGACGATCCGCCCCTCCGGCCTTGCATAGATTTCCGCTGGTGGAGCCACCTGTAGAAGCCTGCCCTCGGCCATTACGGCAACATCGGTGGCAAGCGCCATAGCTTCACTCTGGTCATGCGTGACATAGATCATCGTCGCGCCGGACTGTGCATGGAATTCGCGGAAAGTCTCCTCCATTTCCTGCCGCAGATGCCGGTCCAGATTGGCGAGTGGCTCATCAAGGAGCACGACATCCGGCTCGGTGACGAGGCAGCGGGCAAGCGCCACGCGCTGGCGCTGACCACCTGAGAGGTCCGCTGGCCGGCGGTCGGCGAGTGTCTCAAGCCGGACGGCGACAAGCGCATCTTGCACCTTGCGCGTCATCCGTTCACGGGTCGTACCGCGAACCTTCAGCGGATAGCCGACATTCTCGGCGACGCTCATGTGCGGCCAAAGTGCATAGGACTGGAAGACCATTGCCATGTTACGCCTTTCAGGCGGCACCATGGACGCTGCATCGGCAAGGACCCGTTCCCCCAGCAGGATGGACCCGTCGCTCGGTTGCTCGAATCCGGCAATCATCCTGAGCACCGTCGTCTTGCCGCATCCGGACGGTCCCAGCAACGCAAGGAATCCCCCTTCCCTGACCGTCAGCGAAAGAGCGTCGACTGCCAAGCGCCCGGTGCCAAAATCCTTGGAGAGGTGGTTCAGGATCAGCTTCGCCACGGCACCACTCCCCTGGGCAGTTTCTTCACCATCAAATCCAGCGCCAGCATCAGGCCCACCACCATCACGACGACCAGAACCGAGAGCGCCGACGCCAGGTCAAAGCTGCCGCTGTCGTCAAGATTGTAGATCGCGACCCCGAGCGTCTGCGTACCTGCCGACCATAGCAGGGCTGATACTGTCAACTCATTGCAGGTAATCAGGAAGACGAGGATGACAGACGCTCCAGCCGCCGGCGCAATCAACGGCACCATCACGTCGCGCATCCTTCTGTAGAATCCAGCCCCGGCCAAGCGTGCCGCCTCTTCGAGCGACGGATCGAGTTGCCGAAAGGCGCTGACCACGGGTTTCAGGCTAACGGCAAGAAAACTGGAGAAGTACGCGATGAGGATGATCCAGATCGTCCCATAGATGGAAATGCCGATGATCGGGATCGGTGCAGCCAGCAGCAGAATGAAAGCAACAGCCAATACGACGCCAGGCAAGGCGTAGGGAATTTCAGCCAGCGCGGAGACGAGACCGGCAAGCCGGCTGCGCGTGTTGACGACGTAGTAGCCGAGAGGGACCGCGATTGCGAGAAGACCAAGCGCAGTGACGGAGGCGAGGAAAATCGAATTCGAAAAGGCTGTTCGGGTAACGGCTTGCCGGAACAGAATTTCGACATAGGCGTCGAGTGTTATGGTCCGCGCGTTGAGCGGAACCCCGTAGGCGGGTGTCAGCGAACTGGCGAGCAGCGCCAGGAACGGAAGAAGCAGGATCGTCACCATCGTCAGCCAGAGCATCGGTTCGACCATTGTCCGCCATCCTCCGAGACGAAAGACCGCCGCCTGACCCGAGAGGCCGATGACACGGTAATCCCGTCCCTGCAGGACCCGGGCCTCGAGCGCCAATCCGGCTACCGACAGCAACGCTATGATTGCGGATAAAACCGAAATATCCGCAAAAGTGCTGGATCCGAAGCTCGCGAACTTCGAGTAGATGAGGGTCGGCAGCGTATAGATCGAAGCCGGAATTCCAAGGATAGCCGGAATGCCGAAGTTGCCGACCCCCGAGACAAAGGCGATAGCGGCGCCAGCCACAAGCCCCGGCATGGCCATCGGCAGGACGATGTCGCAAAGCACCTGCCTCGACGAAGCGCCGGAAAGCCGGGCGGCTTCGACAGCATCCCGCGGCAGGGCAAGAAGACCAGCGCGCAACGAAAGATAGACGAGCGGCGCGTTCTGCACGCCGTAGAGCAGCGCAATGCCACCAATCGAATAGAGCGGCTGAGGGCTGCCGAGCGGTGGCGCCAGCCCGATCGCCTTGAGCAAAGTGCTCGACGGGCCGGTCAGCCCGATCCAGGAAAGCGCGGTAACCTGCGGCGGGATCATCATGGGTAGCATGAAAAGGAAGCCAAGCGACGCCTTGCCCCTGACGTCGAAAAGCGTGAGGAGAATGGCAAAGCTCCCACCCAGGATGACTGCGGCGATCATACCCAGAAGTGATGTCGTGAGGGTGTTGAAAGTGGCTTGCCAGAGCGCCGGATCAGACAGCAGTTGCTGAGCGTTTCCCCGGAAGGCCGAAGCCACGCCCGCTACCGCCAGTCTCGCGAGGGGCACTACACTGAGGACGAGGATAATCACCGCAACAAATGGAAACAGCCAACGCGGCTGGCTGTTTCCCGAATGATATGCTCGCTGCATGCTGGCGATAGCTCAGCCGCCTGTGCCGAAGATTCCCGAGAAGGTTTTTAGATCCTGCTCCGAGTTCTTGAGCGCTTCTGCCGCATTGAGCGGCAGAACCTTGATCAGGTCGCGGGCCGGAAAGCCTGCCGGCAGCTCCATGCCGTTGCGGGCAGGAATGTAGCCGAGCTTGACGGCGACCTTCTGTCCTTCCTCGGACAGCAGGTAGTCGATGAACTTTTTGGCGACCTCGGCATGTTTGGTGGAGGAGAGGATGGCCGCCGGTTCGGTGACAGCCGAGACGCCTTCCTCGGGGAATACGAATTCCACTGGGGCACCCTTGGCCTTTTCGCGGAGCGGCAAGTAGTCGACGACCACTCCGTAGGCCTTTTCGCCCGAAGCGACCGCCTTCAGCACCGCGCCATTGCCGCCGGCGGCAACCGCTCCGTTGTCCTTCAGCTGCCTGTAATAGTCCCAGCCAAGGCTCTTCACGGCGGCAAGTGTTTGCGCGTGGATGAGTGCCGCCCCCGAAGTGAGCGGGCTGGGCATGGCGACCAGGCCCTTGGCTTCGGGCTTGGCAAGATCGGCCCAGCTCTTCGGCTTCATTGCCGCCTGCGTGTTGTACACGATGCCGGTGGTGATCAGCTTTGTGGAATGGTAGTAGCCGTCCGCATCATAGAGGGCCGCATCAAAGTTGGCGGCCTCCGGTGATTTGTAGGCGAGCAACTGACCTGCCTGCTTCATCCGTTCGAGCGTCACCGTGTCGGCGATCAGGAGAACGTCGGCTACCGGATTTCCCGCCTCGATCTCCGCCATCAGCTTGGCCATGATCTTCGGCGTTCCATCACGCACCCACTGGACGTCGACTTCGGGATGAGCGGCCTTGAAGCCATCGACGGTGGCCTGCGCATCCTCGTTCGGCTGGCTGGTGTAGAGAACCAGGTCGGCGGCCTGTACAGCACCGGCGATGAAACCGTATGCAACGAGAGTGGTAAGGACTGATAGAAGCGTCTTCATGGGACCATCCTATTGAATTGAATAACGATGCCCCGCTTAACCACATTCGTCTGACACCTATGTGACAGCACGGCCGGATCTACCGCGGAACAAATCACGCTCGAACCCGTTGTTGACTTGGTTTTGGGGAACCGGGGGCGGGAATGTTTTATACCCATGAAGATCTCGAACTGGCAAAGCAGCAGATCCGGCATGCCGAAGGCCTGATAGCGAACCATCAACGAATAGTCGATCGCCTCCGCGAGACGGGCCAGTCCACAAAGCTGGCTGACAAGCTTATGGCAAGAATGCAGGCAGGCCTGGCTGCGCGCTGCCGCCATCTGGATGAGATCGAGGTAAAGCTGCATTTGCCACTGCCTGAAGAACCGGTGTCGGTGTCCTAGCGGCGTGGGAGCACCACGATTGACTCTCGCGTGTGCCGTGTTCCGGCTTCCTCCCGACTTTGCCGCCTATCGCTCCGGAGAATGGTCAGTGATTCCGGCGGCTATTGGTTAAGGGGACAGGCGGCTCGGTTTATAATTGACCGAACGGCGGATGGAGTCCTCGTGGAGATCCGTCTGATGAACAGGGAAAGTCCATCACGCCCGTCGCTCATACCATGAGCCGAGTAAACGTATATTGCAGTTTTGCTTCCGACCAGTCCCAAACTGGGGATGCCGGGCGACTCCGACACCATCCCCAGGCAGAAATTGGTGTGGGTGACAAGCCGCCCGGCGCCCGCTTGGGCAACGTCTCCTGTCATGGATTTGCGACCATTTTAAGCTACACAGGTGAAAGCGGTCTGATGGAAAACAAACTATTCCATCAAGCCTGACCTTCATCGGGTCGCGGGGGACGGGTGGGTCGGCGCTAACGTCCCAAGCCCGACTTTACGTGAACCTAGAACAGGAAATCATTCGCATGCAGGTCGTTGATCTTGACACCCTCAATGGTGATGGTGTCCCCGTTGTTAATGAAGATCACGACATCTGACCCAGACTTTTCCAGGTGGTTTGCCTTGAGATCTGCAAAATCGGTGATCGCGCTGACATTCCCGAGATCGATTATGTCGTGATTGGCGCCCTCGGGGACGAAATCCGTAACCCTGTCCTTCCCCATGCGGTTCGCGAACACGAATATGTCGATACCGCCACCGCCCACGAGCTTATCATTGCCTTGGCCGCCCGCGAGGATGTCGTCGCCGGCAGCTCCTTTGAGCGTGTTTGCTCCGCCATTGCCGGCCAGCTTGTTGGAGAGGCCGTTACCGGTGCCGTTGATGTCGGCGTTACCGGACAGACTGAGCGTCTCGATGTTCGTCTTGAGTATGTAAGAGATGCGCGCGACGACTTTGTCGTCTCCTTCGCCGGCAACTTCCTCTACCACGACGCTTGTGTCACCAACCGTGTAGGTGTCATTGCCGAAACCACCGAAAACAGTGCCGTTGACCGTGCCGCCCGTGTTGTTGAAAATGTCGTTTCCGCCGAGAAGGTAGATGTCGCCGACCATGCTGCCTTGGTTGAGCAGGGTATCGTTTGCGCCGGAACCATTGAACGAATATTGCGAGCCGGTGATTGTACCCTGATTGAAGAGCGAAAGCGTATCGCCGGCCCCGGACAGCCCCTTGACGCCGACGACCGCCGTGATGGTGCCGTAGTTTTCGATTTCGCCGCCGGTTCCCTCGATTCGTATTCCGGTGCCGTCGCTCGTGATCTTATCGATATTCTTCACGAAGCTCTCGATATTCTCGATCTTGATGCCGAAATCCTTCGCATCAATCCTGCCATTATTGAAGACGCCCCCCTTTGGGCCCGTGAGCCAAATGGCGGTTGACTGCGACGCGACACGTCCGGCGTCCCCGAGTTGGACAAATGCCTCGCTGCCGCGAATGAAAATAGTGGGTTCTCTGGTTGTCGTCTTAACCGTGCCTAGGATCTGTATCGTATTCTCGGTGAACGCTGTCGCCCCGAAAAATGCGTTGTCGCCACTGACGCTCATGGTGACTGATGTGTTAACGATGTAGATGTCGCCATCGCCGGAAAAATCTACGGGTACGTTGTTGTTTGCGTTGGTGATATGAAAAGTGGCCATTTCTAGCCTCCCGAGCCAGGCCGTTGATGAAGGGATGCTACGAAGGAGTCCAAAGATCACATTTCTAAACATTAGAAAACTTAAATTTAGTATTTAATAATATTTTGGAGAGAAATACGCTGGTCGCCCTGTCGATGTTGGCCGTTGCCATTGCATTCCCGGAAGAACCGCTGCCCGCGGAAGACGAATGAGGCCCCACTGGGCCCTTAATGCGGGCCGTCTCACGGCACATCCGACATTCAGCCACGTCCGCAGCCTGCGCGTCCTCGCGCCGTCGATATTGACTTGCAGACGGCTTTCCCAGTCAAACCATCTCCACCAGCAGCCGACGATCGCCGATGCCAAGCAAGCGGCGCAGTCTGTCTTACGCAGGCGCACCGCTCTGGCGAGGACCTCAGGATGAGCGCTGGCCGTTCGCATCGGCGTCCATATTGTTGAGCATCTCGACCATGTCGTCTGCGACCTCGAAGACCAGCTGGACCATCATCCATTCGTCAAGGACCGCTGGCAGATCGGTCTTGGTGTCATAGACCGACCAGGTGCCATCCTCTTCGCCACGGACGGCATAACGTGGACGGGTGGACGAGATCTGATCATCATCGAGCCAGTTCATGGGCTGGTCAGAAACCATCTGCGCTGTCTCCTGCTTGGGCCACCGACTTTACGGCCACTTCAAACCGTTCCAAATCGATTGCATGAAAGGTTGTCGGTGGTGTGGCCGCTCCAGGACTGTCTTGGCCGGCCGCCCCGAGCCTTTGCCTGGTGTCGCAGGGAACATTATCGGAGAGCTGAAGTTGCTTTCACATGCATCCCGTGACTTAGGAGGAAACTATGGGAAATTTCGATGACCGACGCCGGACCCAAATCGATTGCGAAACTTCCGCGTCGAACTTGAACCCGGTGACAGCCCCAGCCGGCAAGAAAATCAGCCCGACGGGGATTCATGTGGACCAACCGGAAACGAGTGGTCATCCTCTGGACAGATCATTTCCTTTAGATGGCAGAACCAACAATGCCGGCTCAGATCCAGACAACAATCTGCGGCGAAGCGGCGGCAGCCCGAACGATCCTCACGGTGGTCATGAACACATCTCGTCGGAATTGCGAGGCCCCGACCCTGATCCGATCGACGAACTTGTTCCAGGTGGTCAAGGTGCGGAAGCGCCGCCATACCGCTTACACGTTGCCGAAGAACTCCGCTCCGCAAGAGCACAGCCCGGTTTCGGGCCTTCTGAATTCGACAAGCCGACTTTGGGTCAAGGCAATCCCGAAATTGGACCAGATCCGTCTGATATTCCGAGCAACAAGCCTCCGTCTGATGCAAGGGGAATGCAGAGAGAAGGAATGCACGAAACGGGCATCACCAAAGACGGTTGAGCACCGTTGCCGGAACGCGCCCGGTCCGGCTTTCAACTACGGCGGCGATACAAGTGTCGCCGCCGCAGGTCATTTCAGATTACCACGCCCTAGGCCTGAAGATTGTCGGCAGACATCTTGCCGGACTTACGATCCTTGACCATCTCAAAGGAGATCTTTTGCCCGTCGTTCAAGTCACGCATCCCGGCGCGTTCCACCGCCGATATATGGACAAAAACATCGGCGCTGCCATCATCCGGCTGGATGAAACCAAAGCCCTTCGTTGCGTTGAACCATTTGACGGTACCCGTAGCCATAGTCTCTTCTCCGAAAAATTGAAATTTTCCGGCGACGTCTAGAACAGCACGCCGGCGGCGCCACAATGAAGCCTTTCCGAAATCTATACAAGGCAGGAGGCAAAAGTACATGCTCGCAGCCTGCGGCAAACCCCGTTGTCCGGCGTCGTGGACTATCCTGCCTCTCGCACAGAATGGCCGTTGGTTCTCAAAAGAGCCATCAGCATCGGTCCAAGGCCAAATTCGCCTTTCCGGGCTCGATCGGTGAGATTTCGGAGATAGCCGCCGGCCGAATTGATGTGCCCTCCCCGCTCCAGGATGCAAGCCATCACCGTGGCGGCGT
>JAQGJP010000090.1 GCA_028290545.1 Rhizobium sp.
AAAAAAAACAAGGCATAAAGCCTTGTTTCTTAAGTATTTTCGCGTGATCCTATTCCCTATTCGGGGGCAGCGGGTAAGCGCGCCTAAGATCCCATCCTCCCAAGACTTGACCGCGAAGGCTGGCAAGGATTTGCTCTCCTTGCCTCTTTTATGACCGGACCGTAGCCTAAAGAATAATCGTTGTCATCCGCTTTTTTGCAAAAATGAGACACTATCGAAAAAAAATTTCGTTGACAAAAAATATCGAGATCGGCAGCAATAGCGTCGTAAATCGTTCAAACAAGCGGAATTTTCGGTAAATTATACTCGTGATTTTTCCATGCATCTGGCTTTTACCTGTGAAGAGCCTCGCGATCATTTGCCCAAGAAATGGGCACGGGTTCAGAGCGCCGCAGCGGCGGCTCCAGTCAAGGCACAATCGACTGAATCACGTCGGGGCGGGTTTTCATCCGCCACGGAAGCCGTTAAGAACGCGGGTGAAAATCCAATTTCTTCGCGATTCTGACGATCGCCTACAGTTCCGGATATCAGCCATGCGTCTCAGCCGTTATTTTTTGCCCATTCTCAAGGAAAATCCCAAGGAGGCGGAGATCGTCTCACACCGGCTGATGCTGCGGGCAGGCATGATCCGCCAGCAGAGCCAGGGCATTTACTCCTGGTTGCCGCTCGGCAAGCGCGTTCTCGACAAGGTGAACAACATCATCCGCGAAGAGCAGAACCGTTCAGGCGCGGTCGAACTTCTTATGCCGACCTTGCAACCTGCCGAACTCTGGCGTGAAAGCGGACGATACGATGCTTACGGCAAGGAAATGCTGCGCATCAAGGACCGGCAGGAGCGCGAGATGCTCTACGGTCCGACAAACGAGGAAATGATAACCGATATTTTCCGGGCATCGGTGAAGTCCTACAAGGACCTGCCGATCAACCTCTATCATATCCAGCTGAAATTCCGCGACGAGGTGCGTCCGCGCTTCGGCACGATGCGTTCGCGCGAATTCCTGATGAAGGACGCCTATTCGTTCGACCTCGACCGCGAGGGTGCGGAGCATTCCTACCGCAAGATGTTTGCCGCCTACCTCCGGACGTTCGACCGGCTCGGTCTGAGGGCAATACCCATGCGCGCCGATACTGGCCCGATCGGTGGCAATCTCAGCCATGAGTTCATCATTCTTGCCGATACCGGCGAGTCGGAGGTCTATTCCCACAAGGATTTCGTCAATTTCGACATTCCGCCCGTGGATACCGATTTCGACGATGTCGCGGGCCTGCAGGCAATTTTCGATAAATGGACTTCTGTCTATGCCGCCACTTCCGAAATGCATGACGAGGCCGCCTTCGCAACAATTCCGGAAGGCGACCGGCTGTCTGCGCGCGGTATCGAGGTCGGTCACATTTTCTATTTCGGCACCAAATATTCCGAACCGATGGGCGCTTCCGTGCAGGGGCCGGACGGCAAGCAGCATCTTGTGCACATGGGGTCCTATGGCATCGGTCCGACACGCCTTGTTCCAGCCATCATTGAAGCTTCACATGATGAGAATGGAATCATCTGGCCAAAATCCGTGGCGCCGTTCGACGTTTCGGTCATCAATATGAAAGCCGGCGACCAGGCGTGCGACGGGGTGAGCGAGCAGCTTTATGCCTCGCTGGCCAGGGCCGGTCTCGACATGCTCTATGACGATACGGATGACCGCGCCGGCGCCAAGTTCGCGACCGCCGATCTGATTGGCGTGCCGACCCAGATCATCGTCGGGCCGCGTTCCGTGGCAAATGGCGAGGTCGAGATCAAGGACCGCAAGTCTGGCGCACGCGAGACAGTGTCTATTGAAGCGGCAATCAACAAATTGACGGCGGCAAACTGAGCGGGGCGGGAATGACGGAAGCAGTGGCGGATGCGGATGTGGCGGTCACCAACAGCGTGTCTGCCGCCAAGCCGTTTTCGACATTCGAGCGGATGGTGGCGTTCCGCTATCTCCGTCCGCGCCGCAAGGAAGCCTTTATTTCGGTGATCGCGGGATTCTCGTTTGCTGGCATCATGCTCGGCGTGGCAACCCTCATCATCGTCATGGCCGTGATGAACGGCTTCCGGACGGAACTCATCAGCCGCATCCTCGGTATCAACGGCCACATGATCGTCCAGCCGATCGAAGGCACGCTCACCGATTACGCCGACATCAGTGACCGGTTGTCGAAGATTCCCGGCATCAGGCTTGCAATTCCTTTTATCGATGGCCAGATCCTTGCGCAGGGCAAGGCGTCCACCAGCACAGGTGCCTTGGTGCGCGGCATTCGCGCCGATGATCTCGTCAAGCTCAAGCTGGTGTCCGACAACATCAAGCAGGGCGATCTGGTTTCCTTCGCTTCCGGTGAAGGCGTGGCGATCGGCAGCCGCATGGCCGAGCAACTCGGGCTTTCGGCGGGCGATTCGATCACGCTTCTGTCACCGGAAGGTGATGTGACGCCAATAGGCGTCAATCCGCGTGTCAAGACCTACAAAGTCGCGGCCGTCTTCGAAGTTGGCATGTCGGAATATGATGCGTCGATCATCTTCATGCCGTTCGAGGAAGCGCAACTGTTCTTCAATGCCGACGGCATCGCGCAATCGATCGAGATCTTTCTCGACCACCCGGAAACCGTCGATGACATGCGGCCGCTGGTCGAGAAGGCTGCCGACAGGCAGATTTTCATTACCGACTGGCGGCAGCGCAACAAGACGTTTTTCTCGGCACTATCGGTCGAGCGCAACGTGATGTTCATGATCCTGACGCTGATCGTCCTCGTTGCAGCGCTCAATATCATTTCCGGCCTGATCATGCTGGTGAAGGACAAGGGCCGCGACATCGCCATTCTGCGAACCATGGGCGCCACATCCGGCGCGGTGATGCGCATCTTCTTCATGACCGGGGCGGCGATCGGCATTGTCGGTACTCTGGCGGGCGTTGTACTGGGCGTCGTGGTCTGCCTCAATGTCGAGAATATAAGGCAGTTCTTCTCCTGGCTTTCGGGCACGACGATATTCAATCCGGAACTTTATTTCCTCAGCCAGTTGCCGGCCGAGATGAATTTCGGTGAGACGCTTTCCGTGATCATCATGGCGCTGGTTCTGTCTTTCATCGCCACGATTTTCCCGGCCTGGCGCGCATCCCGGATCGATCCGGTTCAGGCGCTTCGATATGAATAGGGTGCCGATGACTGGCCATGAAATTCTGAAGATCGAGAACGTCTCGCGCTATTTCGGCGACGGAGAGGGGCGGCTGGATATTCTCAAGGGTGCGAACCTGACGATGCGCAAAGGCGAGATGATCGGCTTGGTCGCCCCTTCGGGCACGGGAAAATCGACGCTTCTTCATCTGGCTGGCCTTTTGGAGAAGCCCGACGAAGGCAATGTCTATGTCGACGGCAAGGATTGCGGCGCCCTGCCGGATGCGGAACGAACGACGATCCGCCGCTCCGAGATTGGCTTCGTCTACCAGTTCCATCACCTGTTGCCGGAGTTCTCGGCGATCGAGAATGTGATGATGCCGCAGATGATTGCCGGCCTCGGTCGCAAGGATGCGCGAGAGCGGGCAGCACAACTGCTCGATTACCTGCGCGTCGGCCATCGTGGCGAACACCGTCCGTCCGAGCTTTCCGGTGGCGAGCAGCAGCGTGTGGCGATCGCGCGTGCCGTGGCCAATGCACCGCTCATCCTGCTGGCCGATGAACCGACCGGCAATCTCGATCCCGCCACCGCACATTATGTGTTTGATGCCCTCGAAGCGCTCGTGCGCCAATCAGGCCTGGCGGCGCTGATCGCCACGCACAATCATGAACTTGCCGCTCGCATGGACCGGCGTGTCACGCTTGAGGACGGCAAGGTCGTCGAAGTCTGAGCGATCATTTCAGCGTGAAACGCTGTTCGATGTCGGACGACTTTTTCGAATTGAGATCGTTGAATGTGTATTTCAATACATATTCGCCGGCCGGTACCGCCGAGACATCGAGCGTCAGCGGCGTATAGATTTCGAACAGCGGTTCATGGCTGGCAATCTTGAAGTTACCGAACGCCTTTTGAACCGCCAGGACCTCGCCCGCCGGATTACGCAACTCGAAATCGACGGTAAACTGCGATTGCACCTCGCCATCATCGGCCGGTCTCCAGGCAAGTCCCACGGGTTCGGCATAGGTGATCAGCGACGAACCGACGGGAAATTCATTGACCTTGACCCGGGAATAGTTGCCGAAGATCACCGGCTTCTCGGAGACGAAGAAAGCCTTTCGAATATCGAGCGGGATCTTTTCGGACGCGACGCTCATCGTTTGCCGCAGCTTTTCATAAGCGGCCATGCCATCGCCCTTGTCCAGCAGCCCTTCCGCTTCGGTGGCGCGATCGACCAGATCTCCCGCGGTTGCAACATAGGGAACAGCGGCGACCATAACCCCGAGGAGGGTTCTTCCGATCATCCGTCGGGACATCTGCATCTCTGCCAAAACCATTCCTCTCGTTGAAATCAGATCTGTACGCAATCGATTAATTTAACGCCGTATCCTCCGATTCGGTCAAGATTAGGAGAACTGTATAACGCACTGTCATCGGCAAGCGTGCAGCGTCGTATCGAGCCAATCGCAGATGTCGCGCGTGATGGCTGAGGTGTTGGACGGCGCGAGGACATCGCCGGCAATGACATGCGAGGATGGATCCTCTGTCTTCTCGATCGCGATAAGGCGGTGTGTCGCGCCCCATCGTTGGGCGACAGCCACGATCTTCTGCGGATCGACCGTCCGATCATTCGGCGAATAGAGAAAGAGTGCGGGAACCGTGGTCGCTTCGATCTCGGCGCTGTTGGCGAGTTGCATGGCAGCCGCCATCGGCAGCAGCGCATCCGTCGGATAATGGTGGGTCCAGATCCTCGCATGTTCGGCATTGACTGGTTCAAACCCCCGCGTTCGGCCGATCACGGCGCGGACGATCTGCCGCGCGAACGGGGCCGAGAGCAGAGATGCGCCGCGGGCCTGCAAGGCGTAGTTCGGGGAGAACAGCACGGCTGCGGTAATGTTTGCGGCCAATGCCGGTTGTGCGAGCGCCCAGGTGATAAGTGCCGCTCCGGTCGACGTCGCCATGACGATCACGCGCTCGCCGATGCGCTCGCCAATTGCGATCGCTTCCGCGACGTCATCGACCCAGGCCTCGATCGTCGCATTGCCCAGAGCGTCGCCATCCGCGCCATGCCCATTCAACCGGGTAAAATAGAGGTTGGCCTTAAGGTGTCCTGCCACCAGATCCGGTACCGGTCGTATCTCCCCGGAGGAGGCGGAGAAGCCGTGCAGATAGATGAGCGAATAGGGCGTCCGCAGTTTTCTGGCCGGATCGACCCAGATGACCTGCTTCTGCAGCCCCGGCCTTATCTCCGCAATCCTGCTTTCGGCGGCCGTCAGGTAGGCATCGATGTCATCGCCAAGAACAGATTTGTCAAAACTGATCCTGATCTGATTTTTCCTGTTCGACCACCACAGCGTCATGCCATATCCCAGCTTCCCGAAACGCCCCTTGGATCATAGACCTGAAACATTAGGAAAGTCCCTAGACGACTGCACAGGCCAGAATGGCCCTTTCAAGCACAATTCCGCTGTGCTAGACGAGGTTCCATGGCTGGATTCCTTTCAAAAATACTGGGCGCTTTTTCCGGTGGCGGTGGCGACAAGCCTTCGTCCTCGAAAGAGCATATGCAGAAGATCGGCGAGTATACCGTTTATGCTTCGCCACGGAAGGAAGGCGCGCAATATCGCCTTGCCGGCCGCATCGAGCATGAGGCGAATGGCGAGACGCTGGTTCGCAATTTCGTGCGCGCCGACCTGTTTTCCAGCGAAACCGACACGGTCGAGACGACTTTCCGCAAGGCCAAGCAGATCATCGAGCAACATGGTCAGGGCCTGTTCGGCGACGGCGCCAAGGAGCGCCAAGTCTAGCAGTCGCAAGTCCCGGCATCCAGGCGGAAAAGCCAACCAGCTCTATGAAAATACGCCGGTATAGCATGTCATCGCCCGGACGTCGCTGGACGAGCCCAACGCCGCGCCTGCCGTCAATGCTGAATTCCCGATTGCCTTCCTGGAAAAGAAACCCCTCGTCCGCTCCGTGATCGTCACTCACGACTGCAACGGTTTCGATCTCGAAGCCTATGTCATGGATGGCGACAAACGCATGTCGGAGCTGAAGAAGTCGTTCCCGATCACTTGCGGTGACTGAGAACGACCGCTCTCGTCAATACATGAAAATCAATGCATGAAGTCCGGTTCCTGCCGCTCGAGCAGGGTTTTCAGATCCGACAGGTGGCGCTCCGCCTGGCCGGGATAGTCCTCGATCTCCTGTGCGACCTTGTCGGCGATCTCGTCGGAAAGCACCCGCAGCTTTTGGCCGGTCATCAGGGCCTTGATATAGGTCTCGGCGGCGCGCTCGAAATAATACATCCGGTTGAACGTGTCGGCGACATTCTTGCCGATCACCAGGACGCCGTGGCTGCCCATGATCATCACCTTGTGCAGGGGATTGCTCAGCAGGCGTGCGCAACGCGCGCCCTCGTCCTCGAAGGCCAGGCCGCCGTAGTTCTCGTCGATCACATAACGGTTGAAGAAGGTTGCGCAGTTCTGGTCGATCGGCAGGAGGCGGCTGTCGGCGAGCGAGGCAAGCACGGTCGCATGGATCGAATGCACATGCATCAGGCAGCGCGCGCGCGGCAAGTGCCGGTGGATCGCTCCGTGCAGGCCCCAGGCTGTCGGATCGGGTGCATCCGGGCGGTCCATCGTCTTCGGGTCGTTGGCATCGAGCAGCAGCAGGCTCGATGCCTTCAGCAGGGAGAAATGCACCTGGTTGGGATTCATCAAAAACTGGCTGCCGTCGTCGTTGACCGCAAGCGAGAAGTGATTGGCAACGGCTTCGTGCATATTGAGCCGCGCCGTCCAGCGGAATGCGGCGGCAAGATCGACGCGTTCTTGATAGTAGGGCATATTGTCCAGGCGATGGACGGATGCGGTATTGGCCGACATTGCGGGAACTCCTTGAATCTGTTTCAGATAAGCATGCCTTTCCAATGACTTCGCGTCAACATTGCTGCCGGGTTTCGGCGACTATATGACAAAAAATATTCGGGGTCATAGGCTTGTGCGGAATTTTGCGAAACCGTCGGCGCCATCGCCCGCGTTCGTTGAGGATAATGCACAAAAATGTTCAGTCCAGACGTTTGCGATCTTCTTGTCCCGAGTGCCGGCGAGTCCGGAAAAGTGCTTCACACTTGATCCCATCCCCCCAAACATGCGAAAGGGCAGCGATCAATCTCAAACGACCAGATTTTTCCGAAGGGAATACCAATGCCGCCACGCCCGCTCGATCATCTTGTCATGCCTGTCACCGATATCCGGACCTCTCGGGAGCGACTGACCACGCTCGGTTTCACTGTCGCGGCCGATGCGCGCCATCCGTTCGGCACGGAGAATGCCTGCGTGTTTTTCGCCGACAAGAGCTACCTCGAACCGCTTGGTATCGCGAGTGAAGAAGAATGCCTCGCCACGGCCAAAGCCGGCAACCAGTTCACGGCGCGCAACAATGCGTTCCGTTTCCGCAACGGACCGGAAGGGCTTTCAGCTATCGTCATGGGTTCCGAAGACGCCGATAGCGACCACGCCGGCTTCCGCGCCGAAGGGATTTCGGGCGGCGATATCCTGCAGTTCTCGCGTGTCATGAAACTGCCCGACGGCTCAGAGATCACCCCGACCTTCAAACTTGCATTCGCCGCCGATCTGCGGTCACCGGATTTTCATGGCATCACTTGCCAGCGCATCAACGTGCCTCCGGCCGACCGTTCCGCGCTGGAAAAGCATGCCAATGGTGTCACCGGAATCAAGAAAGTGGTACTAACCGAATCCCACCCCGCTGATTTCGAGGCTTTCCTCAAGGCGGTCGTTGGCCAGCCGGCTGCTTCCGGCGGCCGGGACGGTCTGACGATCGCCACCGCCAACGCCGAAATCCAGCTGTTGAATGCCGATGGCGCGCATGAATTCTTCGGTCTGCAAATACCGGAATCGCGCGGCCTGGTTGGCCGATCCTTGGTTTTCCAGGTCGAGGATCTAACGGCGACGGAGACGTTTCTTGCCGGCAATGGCGTGACTTTCAACAAACATAATGGAATGCTGCTTGTCCCGCATCAGCCGGGGCAGGGCGTTCCGCTGGCTTTTGCGGAGTAAGGTCATGTCGAACACCAATGCGAATGTCGTGGCCGGAGAAGGTAAGAGACAGGTTACATTCTCCAATGCCGGCCGATTCTCGCTGATCGCCGGGCCGTGCCAGATGGAGAGCCGCGAGCATGCGTTCATGGTTGCGGGAAAGCTGGTCGAGATGTGTGAAAAGCTTGGCATCGGACTGGTCTACAAGTCGTCATTCGACAAGGCCAACCGCACTTCCCTGTCGGCCCAACGGGGCATCGGCCTCGAGACCGCGATGGAAGTGTTCGCCGATCTCAAGAAGGAGTACGGCTTTCCGGTGCTGACCGACATCCACACCGAAGAGCAATGTGCCGCGGTGTCACCCGTTGTTGATGTGCTGCAGATCCCGGCATTCCTGTCGCGCCAGACCGATCTGCTGGTGGCTGCGGCCAGGACAGGCCGGGTGATCAACGTCAAGAAGGGCCAGTTCCTTGCGCCGTGGGACATGAAGAACGTGCTTGCCAAGCTCAACGACACCGGCAACCCGAATGTGCTGCTTTGCGAACGCGGAGCCTCGTTCGGTTACAACACGCTGGTGTCGGATATGCGCTCGCTGCCGATCATGGCTTCGATGGGTGCGCCGGTGATTTTTGACGCCACGCATTCGGTGCAGCAGCCGGGCGGGCAGGGCACGTCCTCTGGCGGCCAGCGCGAGTTCGTGGCGGTGCTGGCGCGCGCGGCAATCGCCGTCGGCGTTGCCGGCGTCTTCATCGAGACGCATGAGGATCCGGACAACGCTCCATCCGATGGACCGAACATGGTGCATCTGAAAGACATGCCAGCGCTGCTCGAAAAGCTGCTCGCCTTCGACAACCTCGCCAAAGCCTAGGCAACATTCCTGAATGGCTCGCCGGAGGCGTGGTCGAGCCGGAACCGGCGGACCACGCTTTCGAGCGCCTGCGTCTGGACGCCCAGCGTTCGGCAGGCGGAGGTAGTTTCCGTCGCCATTGCCGCATTCTGTTGCGTCGCCTGATCCAGTGAATTGACCGACGCACTGATCTCGCCGATCGCGGCGGCCTGTCCGATCGACGCGGACACGATGTCACCAATCAACGCGGACACGGATTGCACCTGTTCATCGATCTCCGAGATGACTTCTCCGGTGCGGTTGACGAGCGAGACACCGCTCGCCACCTGTACGGATGAGGCAGAAACAAGCGACTTGATCTCGCTCGCAGCCTTGGCGGAACGTGACGCGAGGTCACGCACTTCCTGCGCCACCACCGCGAAGCCCTTGCCAGCCTCGCCGGCGCGCGCCGCTTCCACACCGGCGTTCAGTGCCAGAAGATTGGTCTGGAAGGCGATGTTGTCGATCAGGTTGATGATCTGGCCGATTTCGGCCGATGAACTCTCTATTTTCTCCATAGCCTGGATCGCATCACGGACGACGGCGGCAGAATATTCCGCCCCGGTCCGGGTCTTGTTGATCATCTCGCTGGCGCGGCGCGCGCGCTCTGCCGCATTGCCGGCGCTGGCGTTCATTTCATCAAGCGCGGCCGCGGTCTCTTCGATCGTTGCAGCCTGTTGCTCGGTGCGCCGGGCCAGGTTTTCCGTCGCGTCGGTGATGCCGGATGCAGAATCGCGGACGCGGCCGGTTGTAAGCCATATCTCACTCATCGATCCCCGCAGCGCGTCCAGACTGCCATTGAACTGGGTGCGCAACGCTTCGTAAGCGCTGGCAAACCCGTTCTCGATCCGATAGCCGAGATCGCCGCGCGACAACTGGGTCAGCCCATCGCTCAATTGCCTGATCACCTCTTCGCGCATCCGGTCTTCCAGCGCCTTTTCGGCGATCTGGCGACGCTCGCGCTCGATCTCCGCATCCTTCAGTGCCTCGGTTCGAGCGCGCGCTTCCTGCCGCTCAAGCGCATTGTCTCGAAACACCGCAACGGCTTTCGACATTGCGCCGATCTCGTCGGACCGGCTGGCAAAAGGCACCTCCGAGGAAAAGTCGCCAGCCGCCAGGTTGCCCATATAGGCTTTCATGCCGTCCAGCGGCACGATTGCCCGACGGCGGAGTAGATAGAGACCGGCAAACAGCAGCGAGAAGGAGCCGAGGCCGGCGGCACCGGCGCAGATCGTCCAGGTGACGATTTCGGAGGCGGCATTCTTCTCCTCGCCCTTCAGGAAGGCGTCGGAATTGGCCACGAGCTTTTCCACGGCGTCCTGATGGGTATGGAATGCGATGCGCAGCTGACCGATCGCGCTATGGGCCCTGTCTCCATCCTTTGCATTCAGTGCGGGAATGATCTTGTCGTCCATCACCTGCCAGAATACGTCGCCCTTGGCGACCACGTCCTGGTCGAGTTCATCCTTGAGGGCCGGGGGTAATCGCGTCGTCTTCCAGTAGGCGCGACGATCGTCGTAGGCCGTCTTGAGCGTCGCGATTTTCGCAAGATTGGTGTCGGTCAGCTCGGGAAACTTGCTGGCTTCAAAGGAGAGCATATAGGATTCGACCACGAACAGCGGCGGCGGCAGAATGTCGGCAATCAGATCCTTGCCGTAGACCACCTGTTCATACACCGGGCCATTCACCTTCAGCCGTTCGAGCGCGGCTTGCTGCAGGCCGATCGCCACAAAAAGCCCCGCGGACACGGCAACGCCGAACACAACCAGACTTCTGGCAATGGTAAAAGTCATTCGAATCCCTCTGTCCGACGGTCATCGATCCACGTTTTATGCCCATAAACGCATGTACTCGACCGGGTGTCCGATCACAATTGCACCAGAACACTACTGTATGGTTAACGGCAGGTTGCAAGGAATCGCACGGTTGAAAACCCTAAATTAGCAGAAGTGCCGCGCATGTGTCGAGGGATTGATTGCCGAGTTTGCGAAGTTGCGAATTTACCCGCCGCCATTGTAATTTTGCAGAAACGGGATAATGGAATGCAACGGACGCACCCAGGAACCCGCGAAACGCGAAGGATGGAATCATGACCGCAATCATTGACATTTTGGGCCGGGAAATACTCGATAGCCGCGGCAATCCGACTGTTGAAGTCGATGTTCTGCTCGAAGACGGCAGCCTGGGCCGCGCGGCCGTGCCATCCGGTGCATCGACTGGCGCGCACGAAGCGGTCGAACTGCGCGATGGCGGCACGCGCTATCTTGGCAAGGGTGTCGAAAAAGCCGTCGATGCCGTCAACGGCGAGATTTTCGATGCGATCACCGGCATGGATGCCGAAGACCAACTCGATATCGACCATGCGATGATCGAACTCGACGGCACGCCGAACAAGGGTCGCATCGGCGCCAACGCGATCCTCGGCGTTTCGCTCGCCGTCGCCAAGGCCGCCGCGATCGCCTCCGGACTGCCGCTTTATCGCTATGTCGGCGGCGTCAACTCGCGCACCCTGCCGGTGCCGATGATGAACATCATCAATGGCGGCGCGCATGCCGACAATCCGATCGATTTCCAGGAATTCATGATCATGCCGGTCGGCGCCGAAACGCTGAAGGATGCCGTGCGCATGGGTTCGGAAGTGTTCCACACGCTGAAGAAGGAACTCTCCTCGCAGGGCCACAACACCAATGTCGGCGACGAAGGCGGCTTCGCGCCGAACCTCGCCAGCGCTCCTGCAGCACTCGATTTCATCATGAAGTCGATTGAGAAGGCCGGCTACCGCCCAGGCGAAGACATCTATCTCGCGATGGACTGCGCGGCGACCGAATTCTTCAAGGACGGCAAGTACAATATGGAAGGCGAAGGCAAGATCCGCGAGCCGGGCGAAATGGCCCAGTATCTCGCCGACCTCGTCAACAAATATCCGATCATTTCGGTCGAGGACGGCATGTCGGAGGACGACTGGGATGGCTGGAAGCAGCTCACCGACCTGATCGGCAGGAAATGCCAGGTTGTCGGCGACGATCTGTTCGTCACCAACACGACGCGCCTGCGCGACGGCATCAAGAAGGGCGTAGCCAACTCGATCCTCGTCAAGGTCAACCAGATCGGCTCGCTTTCCGAAACGCTGGATGCGGTGGAAACCGCGCACAAGGCAGGCTACACCGCCGTCATGTCGCACCGTTCCGGCGAGACCGAGGATTCGACGATTTCCGACCTCGCGGTCGCCACCAACTGCGGCCAGATCAAGACCGGCTCGCTGGCCCGATCCGATCGGACGGCGAAATACAACCAGTTGATCCGCATCGAACAGGAATTGGGCTCGGCCGCTCATTATGCCGGCCGCTCGGTCCTGCGGGGCTGATCTATCCGACGACAAGGATCCGCGCGCGCAAGTGCGCGGATTGCGCCGTTTTGGGGGAGACGCGCATGTCACTGGTTCATAACGAGCGCACCAAGCTGCTCGCCAACGCCTTGGATAGGGCGTCTACGGCCTGTATCGTTGTTGGCATAATTGCGCCATCCGCATCTTATTCCAGCCAAGGATCGATATTGCATTTGCCGTGGGAAGCGGTTGTCTCGACAGGTGCTTGGCTTTTCACTGCGGTTATATTACATTTCTCAGCAAGAGTTGTGCTTGGGAAGCTTAGTCAATGAGTGATGCGTCCTTCTTCTTTCTATTCATCCTGCCGTTGATCATTGCGGCCATCGGCGCTGCGATCGCCTTTTTCTACGGTCGCGGTGGTGACAAGCATCCTCCTCTTCATCCGGGCGAATGACACACGTGCTGCCACGCTCATCCTGCGGCATTGCATTGAAGGACTTCCATGCCTGTCATTCAAATCCAGGCGCTGCCGCAGCAGCCGGAGCCGGACATTCCGCAATTGCTGGCGCGGCTCTGTCTTGCCGTCGCAGAAGGCTTCGAAATTCCGGCCGACTATGTTTCCGCGACATGGCAGACGATCGCTCCGGGCCGCTACGCCGTCGGCGGCGAGACGGTGATGACCCAGCCGCGCTCCACGCATCCCGTCATCGTCGATCTTGCGGCCTTCGAGACCGAGGATCCCGAGAAAATCCGCAAACTGTTGCAGATCACCGGGCGCTATCTGGAACAGGCGCTCGGCCTGCCGGGCAATGTTTTCATTCTCTTCCGCTCGGCACGCTCCGGCGAGGTCTATGACGGCGGCGAAGTGCTAGGAATCTGAGTCGCTATAACCACCAGGATTCACTGACCTTTTTAGGGCGATTTGAAGAGAGTCAACACTCGGTTAAGCAATTTGATTCATTTTGGTCCTGTCGTATTGCGTAACCGTACCAGGGCCTGCCATGTGGACTAAACAGCATAAGAAGCGGTATTTAGGCCGTTTCGTAACGCCTCTTCTCGCAACTGCGTTCTGTAGCTATTTCGGATATCATGCGATCCATGGGGATCTCGGTCTGAATGCCACCAGCGAATTCGAGGTGCGCCGGATCGAGCGCGTAGCCCAGCTGGACGACCTCGTAAAGGCACGCAAAGAGCTGGAACGCCAGGTCGCGCTGATGAGCGACGGTTCGCTCGAGAAAGATATGCTGGACGAGAAGGCGCGCTATTCTCTCAATGTCTCCCGCAGTGATGAAATCGTCATATTCAAGTGATAAGGCAGTTTTCTTATTGCGTCGCAACATTTGCCATATTGCGTCGCACGCCATAATTAACTCAAATCTTGTTAACACTAGAATTGTATAATAAAATCATACATATGAGACGAATGCTAGCCATGCATTTATGGCATTGCTAGGGCCCGAATTATTCCGTATCCTCCCTCCAAATCGAACGCCGAAAGGGAGGATTGGAATGGCAACGCGAAAAACAGCGACACTTCCGGCTCGCAAAACCGCGAGCACCAAAACTCAGAAGACTGACGCCAGGCCAGCTGCCATTGCAGAATTCGATCGCGAGGCGGAAATGAAGGCCTATCGCGGGATGCTGCTGATCCGGCGTTTCGAGGAAAAGGCCGGCCAGCTTTACGGCATGGGTTTCATCGGTGGTTTCTGTCATCTCTACATCGGTCAGGAAGCGGTGGTGGTCGGCATGCAAATGTCGCTGACCGAAGGCGACCAGATGATCACCGGTTATCGGGACCATGGCCACATGCTGGCCTGCGGCATGAGCGCCCGTGGCGTCATGGCCGAACTGACCGGACGTCGCGGCGGTCTGTCGCACGGCAAGGGCGGCTCGATGCACATGTTCTCGAAAGAGAAGAATTTCTACGGCGGCCACGGCATCGTCGGCGGTCAGGTGTCGCTCGGCACGGGCTTGGCCTTTGCCAATGCCTATCGCGGCAACAACAATATCTCCTGCGCCTTCTTCGGCGATGGCGCTGCCAACCAGGGCCAGGTCTACGAGAGCTTCAACATGGCCGCTCTCTGGAAGCTGCCGGTCGTCTATGTGGTCGAAAACAACCGCTACGCCATGGGCACATCCGTCAACCGCGCATCGGCCCAGACCGACTTTTCCCAGCGCGGCGCGTCGTTCAATATTCCCGGCATCCAGGTCGATGGCATGGATGTGCGCGCGGTCAAGGCGGCGACCGACGAAGCGGCTGATCACGCTCGTTCGGGCAAGGGCCCGATCATCTTGGAAATGATGACCTATCGCTATCGCGGTCATTCGATGTCGGATCCGGCCAAGTACCGATCCAAGGACGAAGTGCAGAAGATGCGCTCCGAGCATGATCCGATCGAGCAGGTCCGGCTGCGGCTTCTGGAGAAGAATTGGGCGACCGAAGAGGATCTGAAGGCTGTCGACAAGGATGTGCGCGACGTGGTCGCCGATGCTGCCGACTTCGCCCAGGCGGACAAGGAGCCGGATGTGTCCGAACTCTACACGGACATCCTGCTCGAGGCGTGATGGAATGGCTGATGGGTCCGACATCGGCTGGATTGCCCTTGGCATCGCCGTTGTCGCCATGTTCGCCTGGTATTTCTGGCATACGGCGGTTTCGATGCTTCGCTATGGAAAATCCGTTTCGGACTACCTGGATACGCGTTCGGAACGGCTTCGGCAAAAGCTGGAATACGAAGCGATCCACGGAAGGCCGCCGCTCTGGTATCGCCTTGTGCAGAGGCTCATGATTTTAATCGTCATCGCGGGTGCCGCCGCGCTGGTTTGGACCAAATTCAGGAGCGCCTGACGCTCCGAGAACTCGGGTGAGGACGAAAATGCCGATCAATATTCTCATGCCAGCGCTGTCGCCGACCATGGAGGAAGGCACGCTTTCGAAATGGCTGAAAAACGAGGGCGATGCCGTGAAATCCGGCGACGTGATCGCCGAGATCGAAACCGACAAGGCGACGATGGAAGTCGAAGCCGTCGATGAAGGCGTGATTGGCAAACTGCTGATCGCCGCCGGCACCGAAGGAGTCAAGGTCAACACGCCGATCGCGATGTTGCTGCAGGACGGCGAGAGCGCATCGGATGCCAAGGCACCGGCCGCCTCGACCGCAGAGGCCGCGCCGGCTGCGGCCCCTGCCGAAGCGCCTGCGCCGGTTGCTGCGGCCGCCGCGCCCGTTCCGGCTGCACCCGTTGCCAAGGCCCTGGCCGACCCGTCCATTCCGGCCGGCACCGAAATGGTCTCGACCACGGTCCGCGAGGCGTTGCGTGATGCCATGGCCGAGGAAATGCGCGCCAATCCCGACGTCTTCGTCATGGGCGAGGAAGTCGCCGAATATCAGGGCGCCTACAAGGTGACCCAGGGCCTGCTGCAGGAATTCGGCGCCAAGCGCGTCGTAGACACGCCGATCACCGAGCATGGCTTTGCCGGTCTTGGCGTCGGTGCGGCGATGACCGGCCTTCGCCCGATCGTCGAATTCATGACTTTCAACTTCGCCATGCAGGCGATCGACCAGATCATCAATTCGGCCGCCAAGACGCTCTATATGTCCGGTGGCCAGATGGGTGCGCCGATGGTGTTCCGTGGCCCGAACGGTGCTGCCGCCCGTGTCGGTGCCCAGCATTCGCAATGTTACGCCGCCTGGTACAGCCACATTCCGGGCCTCAAGGTCGTGATGCCTTACACGGCCGCCGACGCCAAGGGCCTGCTGAAGGCGGCGATCCGCGATCCCAATCCGGTGATCTTCCTTGAAAACGAAATCCTCTACGGTCAGTCGTTCGACGTGCCGAAGATGGACGATTTCGTGCTGCCGATCGGCAAGGCGCGCATTCATCGCGCCGGCAAGGATGTCACCATGGTGTCGTTCGGCATCGGCATGACCTACGCGCTGAAGGCGATCGCGGAGCTCGAAAAGCTTGGCATCGATGTCGAACTGATCGATTTGCGCACCATCCGCCCGATGGACCTGCCGGCCGTGATCGAATCGGTCAAGAAAACCGGCCGCTTGGTCGTTGTCGAAGAAGGCTATCCGCAGAATTCGGTCGGCGATTTCATTGCCAACCGGGTCAACCGCGAAGCCTTCGACTATCTCGATGCGCCCGTGATCACCATTGCCGGCAAGGACGTGCCGATGCCCTATGCGGCCAATCTGGAAAAACTGGCTCTGCCGAATGTCGGCGAAGTCATCGATGCCGTCAAAGCCGTCTGCTACAAGTAACGGGGAGGGAAGGTCATGCCCATCAATATCACCATGCCTGCGCTCTCTCCGACCATGGAAGAGGGCAATCTTGCCAAATGGCTGGTCAAGGAAGGCGACACGGTCAAGTCCGGCGATGTGATCGCCGAGATCGAGACCGACAAGGCGACGATGGAAGTCGAAGCCGTCGATGAAGGCACGATCGCCAAGCTGGTGATTCCGGCCGGCACAGAAGGTGTCAAGGTCAATGCGGTCATCGCCATCCTGGCCGCCGAAGGCGAGGATGCCAAGGCTGCGGCTTCGGGCGCCGGCTCGGCACCCGCACCGAAAGCAGAGGTTGCCCCGGCCACAGCGCCGACACCCGCCGCCTCCCAGACCCCGGCGGCTCCTGTCGCTCAGCCTGCCGCCGCACAGGCCTTAAATGGCAATCGCACCTTCTCCTCGCCGCTGGCCCGACGCCTCGCCAAGGAAGCCGGGCTGGATATCTCGATCATTTCCGGATCGGGTCCGCATGGCCGCGTGGTGAAGTCCGACGTCGAAAAGGCGTCCGCATCCGGCACCGGCAAACCGGCCCCGGCAACGGGCGCTGGTCCGGCGCCTGCCGCAGCTGCCGCGCCGCTCGCCAAGGGCGCTTCCGAAGAGGCTGTGCTCAAACTGTTCGAGCCGGGCAGCTACGAACTCGTGCCGCATGACGGCATGCGCAAGACGATCGCCAAGCGGCTGACCGAGTCCAAGCAGACCATCCCGCATTTCTACGTCTCGGTCGATTGCGAACTCGATGCGCTGATGGCCCTGCGCGCGCAATTGAACGATGCGGCACCGCGCAAGGACGACCGCGCGGCCTACAAGCTCTCGGTCAACGACATGATCATCAAGGCCATGGCGCTCGCTTTGCGCGACGTGCCGGATGCCAATGCCTCCTGGACCGACAGCAACATGGTCAAGCACAAGCATTCGGACGTCGGCGTCGCTGTGTCGATCCCCGGTGGCCTGATCACCCCGATCATCCGCAAGGCCGAATTGAAAAGCCTGTCGGCAATCTCCAACGAGATGAAGGACCTCGGCAAGCGCGCCAAGGAACGCAAGCTGAAGCCTGAGGAATATCAGGGCGGCACGACCTCCGTCTCCAACATGGGCATGATGGGCGTGTCGAACTTCGCCGCCGTCATCAACCCGCCGCATGCGACGATCCTCGCGGTCGGCGCGGGCCAGGAGCGGGTGATCGTCAAGAACAAGCAGATGGTGATCGCCCAGGTGATGACCGTGACGCTGTCGACCGATCATCGCGCCGTCGATGGTGCGCTCGGCGCGGAACTGCTCGGAGCCTTCAAGCGCTATATCGAGCATCCGATGGCGATGCTGGTTTAAGCCCGGGGAGTGAGCATGAAAACAGTTCTCTGCTATGGCGACAGCCTGACATGGGGCGTGGATGCGGACAATGAGACCCGCCACGCCTATGAGGATCGCTGGCCGTCGGTGCTGCAAAAAGGGCTCGGCCATGGCGTTCGCGTCATCCCCGAAGGTCTGAATGGCCGCACCACCGTCTATGACGATCACACGGCCGATTGTGACCGCAATGGCGCGCGCATCCTGCCGACAATCCTTGAGACGCATGCGCCGCTCGACCTGATCATCATCCTGCTCGGTACCAACGACCTGAAGCCGGTCTTCGCCAACAATGCGGTGATCGTCGGCCACGGCATCCAGCGGCTTGTCGAGATCGTCAAGCATCATCCCTGGCCGATGGGCATGGAAGCAACGCCCGAGATCCTGATCGTCGCGCCGCCGCCGCTCTGCGAAACCGAGGATCCGCTTCTGGGCCCGATGTTCGCGGGCCGGCTGGGCGAGGCGCAGAACCTGGCGTCCGTCTATCGCGACCTCGCCGATGAACTCGGCTGCGGTTTCTTCGATGCCGGTTCGGTGGCCAGGACGACGCCCATCGATGGCGTGCATATGGATGCGGAGAACACGCGCGCGGTCGGCCGGGGTCTGGAGCCAATCGTCCGGATGATGCTGGGAATGTGAGGCCCTTCGGGTCGCGGCCGCCGGGCGGCTGCAGTGTGAAATTTGCCAAGGAGGCGAGACGCCCATGTCGAACGCTTACGACGTCATCATCATCGGTTCCGGCCCAGGCGGCTATATCGCGGCGATCCGCGCGGCCCAGCTCGGGCTGAAAACGGCGATTGTCGAGCGCGAGCATCTCGCCGGCATCTGCTCCAACTGGGGCTGCATCCCGACCAAGGCGCTGTTGCGCTCGGCGGAGATTTTTCACTACGCCAAGCATGCCGGCGATTACGGCCTGAAGATCGAAGGCACGGTATCGCCCGATCTCACGGCGATCGTCGCCCGTTCGCGCGGCATTGCTCAACGCATGAATGGTGGCGTCGGCTTCCTGATGAAGAAGAACAAGGTCGACGTCATCTGGGGCGAGGCCAAGCTCACCAAGCCCGGCGAGATTCTTGTCTCCAAGACCACCAAGAAACCGATGGAGCCGCAGGCGCCGCTGCCGAAAAACACGCTGGGCGAGGGCACCTATACAGCAAAGCATATCGTCATCGCCACCGGCGCCCGTCCGCGTGCCCTGCCGGGCATCGAACCGGACGGCAAATTGATCTGGACCTATTTCGAGGCGATGAAGCCCGACGAAATGCCGAAATCGCTGCTGGTGATGGGCTCGGGGGCGATCGGCATTGAATTCGCCTCCTTCTATCGCACGATGGGCGTCGATGTGACGGTCGTCGAAATCATGAGCCAGGTGATGCCGGTCGAAGATACGGAAATCTCGGCGCTCGCCAAGAAGCAGTTCGACAAGCAGGGTATGAAGATCCTGCTCGAGGCCAAGGTGACGAAGGTCGAAAAGGCCGCAAATTCGGTAACTGCGACGATCGAGCTCAAGGACGGCAAGACTGAGACGATCACTGCCGACCGGATGATTTCTGCCGTCGGCGTGCAGGCCAATGTCGAGAATATCGGGCTTGAGGCACTGGGCGTAAAGACCGATCGCGGCTTCATCGCCATCGACGGCTACGGCAAGACCAATGTTCCCGGCGTTTATGCGATCGGCGACGTCGCGGGCCCGCCGCTGCTGGCCCACAAGGCCGAGCACGAGGCGGTGATCTGCATCGAGAAACTCGCCGGCCTTCCGAATGTGCACCCGATGGACAAGCTCAAGGTCCCCGGCTGCACCTATTGCCATCCGCAGGTCGCCTCTGTCGGCCTGACGGAAGCCAAAGCCAAGGAACTGGGCCGCGACATCCGCGTTGGCCGCTTCCCGTTCGTCGCCAACGGCAAGGCGATTGCGCTCGGCGAGGACCAGGGCATGGTCAAGACGATCTTCGACAAGAAGACCGGCGAACTTTTGGGCGCACATATGGTCGGCGCCGAAGTCACCGAACTGATCCAGGGTTTCGTGGTCGCCATGAATCTCGAGACCACCGAGGAAGAGTTGATGCACACGATCTTCCCGCATCCGACGATCTCGGAAACGCTGAAGGAAAGCGTGCTCGACGCCTATGGACGGGCTTTGAACGCATAATGGCCGAAATCATGGAACTTTTGCGCCGTCGAATCGTTATTTCCGCGTCAATCACACAAGACGGGGATAATTTCGATGGATTTGAACGGCGTTGGGTTTCTGGGAGCAATCATCATCGGAGGTCTGGCCGGCTGGCTGGCCGAGACGTTCATGAAGTCCAATATGGGATTGGTCATGAACATCATCCTCGGCATCATCGGCGCGGCACTTCTGAACTTCGTGCTCAGCATTCTGGGCTTTTACACGGGCAGCGGCTGGATCGTCTATCTGATCGTCGGCTTCGTGGGCGCCTGCATCCTGATCGCGCTGGGGCGAATGCTCAGGCGCGGTTGATTTCAACCGATACCAGACTTATTTGCAATCAGGCCGTCGCTGTTGCGCGACGGCCTGATTTTTTGCGTTGGCGGTAATCCATGGTCACGATCCTCGATACAATGAGCCCGGACAAGCGCGTGCGGCATCCGGAAAAGGCGCATCGGCCCGATACCGAAGTGCTGCGCAAGCCGGACTGGATCCGCGTGCGCGCGCCAGTCTCCAAGGGTTACCAGGAAACCCGCGAAATCGTCAAATCGCATAATCTGGTGACCGTTTGCGAGGAAGCCGGTTGCCCGAATATCGGCGAGTGCTGGGACAAGAAGCACGCGACTTTCATGATCATGGGCGAGATCTGCACCCGCGCCTGCGCCTTCTGCAATGTCGCCACCGGCAAGCCTTTGGCGCTCGACCGCCAGGAGCCCGGCAACGTTGCCAAGGCCGTCAGGAAGATGGGCCTCAGCCATGTCGTCATCACCTCGGTCGACCGCGACGACCTCGACGACGGCGGTGCGCAGCATTTCGAGGAGGTGATCCGGGCGATCCGCGAAACCTCGCCTCTGACGACGATCGAAATCCTGACGCCGGATTTCCTGCGCAAGCCGGGTGCGCTGGAGCGTGTCGTCAGGGCCAAGCCCGATGTCTTCAATCACAATCTTGAAACCGTGCCGTCCAACTATTTGACGGTACGTCCCGGTGCCCGCTATTTCCACTCGATCCGGCTGTTGCAGCAGGTCAAGGAACTCGATCCGACTATGTTTACCAAGTCGGGCATCATGGTGGGCCTCGGCGAACAGCGCAACGAAGTGCTGCAGCTAATGGACGACCTGCGCATTGCCGATGTCGATTTCCTGACGATCGGCCAGTATCTGCAGCCGAGCCGCAAACATCACCGGGTGGTGAGTTTCGTCACGCCTGACGAGTTCAAGTCCTATGAGACGGTCGCCTATACCAAGGGTTTCCTGATGGTGTCGTCGAGCCCGTTGACGCGCTCGTCACATCACGCCGGCGATGATTTCGCCCGGTTGCGGGCGGCAAGGGAGAAGATGGTGGCAAGGGTCCCTGCCTGATTTTTTCGGGTTGCCTTTTAACGGGTAGCGGTCAAAAGTCGACAGCCCACGCACGAAAAGCGCAGGTGGCTTGCAATCCAACGCATCGCGGGGAGGTGATGAATGGATATTGCTGCATTGTTTTCGATGGCTGCCCAGAAAGCGGCCCTGTTCAGGCAAGGGGCAGCCGACCGCCGGCATCGTCCCGAACGCGACTATGCCGGCTCTGTCGCAGCATTCTCCGAGGATTTGCCTATCCACGCCATGGCGCCGCAAAAGGTGATCGACGACCTGGCCTTGCGCGCCGAGCCCGGGCTTCACGCGATGACGGGTCCCCGGTTCCATGGCTGGGTGATTGGCGGTTCCCACCCTGTTGGCGTCGCCGCCGACATGCTGACCTCGGCATGGGGACAGAATGCCGGCAACCATATGGCGGCGCCTTCTGCGGCGGCGGCGGAACTGATTGCCGGGCGCTGGATAAACGAATTGCTCGGCCTGCCCGCAACCGCTTCGGTCGGTTTCGTCACAGGCGCCACGATGGCGAATTTCACCAGCCTTGCAGCGGCTCGCCGGGCAGTCCTGCAGTCTGTCGGCTGGGACGCGGACAGGCAGGGAATTTTCGGTGCTCCGCCCATTACCGTCATTATCGGGAATGACGCCCATGCCACCGTGTTCTCCGCCCTGCAGTTTCTCGGTCTGGGGCATGATCGCGTCCTGCGGGTTCCGGCCGACGCACAGGGCCGGATGATCGTTGCCGAGTTCCAGCGTATCGTCCAGAACGTCGAGGGTCCCGCCATCGTCATACTGCAGGCCGGACAGATCAATACGGGTGCATTCGACGACTTCGCGGCAATCATTCCGGTCGCCAAGGAGAAAGGCGCGTGGGTGCATGTCGATGGGGCCTTCGGCCTTTGGGCGCAGGTGCTGCAATCCAAACGCCATCTGACCACGGGCGTCGAACTCGCCGACAGTTGGGCAACTGACGGCCATAAGTGGCTGCAGACGCCCTATGACTGCGGTTATGCCATCGTTCGCGACGAGCCGGCCCATCGCCAGTCGATGACGATCGCCGCGAGCTTTCTGCCGGCGGCGAGTGAAGACGAGCGCGATCCCTCCCATTATGTCCCGGAGCTCTCCCGCCGGGCGCGCGGCTTCGCAACATGGGCGATGATCAAGCATCTCGGCCGCGAGGGTATCGCGGAAATGATAGAGCGCAACTGCACCGCCGCGCGCCTTATTGCCGAAAGGCTGGGAGCGGAGGAGGGTATCGAGATTGTCAACGACGTCTGCCTCAACCAGGTCATCGTACGCTTTGGCGCGGGCCTCGGCGGTGAGGAAGGCGATCGGCTGACTAGGGAGACGATCCGCTTGCTTCAGGAAAGCGCGGAGGCATTCGCCGGCGGCGCCGAATGGCGAGGTCGTCAGGTGATGCGGGTCTCAGTTATCAATTATCAGACGGGCTTGCCCGAAGCCGAGCGGACGGCCGCTGCGATCATATCGGCGTTCTATCGGGCTCGTGGCCGGAATTCGGACTAGCGCGCGTTGTGCCGAGGAATCGCGGCCTTGGTTGCCGACTTGTGCGGCTGGATGGTTAAAATCAAATTTGTGGTCTGGAAACAGCGTCGTCTTGCTATTGGCGATAAGAGCCATTAGCTGACCATTATGGCCCAGTTCGAAACCACCCGCGTTACCCGTCACACTGCCGAGCAGATGTTTGCGCTTGTCGCCGACGTGGAAAAATACCCTGAATTCCTGCCGCTGTGCGAAGCGCTGGCCGTTCAAAGCCGCAAGGAGCGCGAGGGCAAGACATTGCTCGTGGCCGCGATGAGCGTCGGCTACAAGGCCATCCGCGAAACCTTCAGTACCCAGGTCTTCCTGAAGCCGGATGAAAAGGTCATCGAGGTCAAATATATCGACGGGCCGTTCAAATACCTGACCAACACCTGGCGCTTCATTGATCTCGACGGCGGGCGCTCCGAGGTGCATTTCTTCATCGATTACGAGTTCAAGAGCCGGATCCTCGGCGCGCTGATGGGCTCGATGTTCGACCGCGCTTTCCGGATGTTCACGGATGCCTTCGAAAAGCGCGCCGATAAAATCTATACATAGGCTCTGTTTTACGCATTTCCGGACGGCGGACCGCTTCGCACGTCGCCAGGAAATGCATGCAATCAGCCGAGATGAGCGAGCTCGATGATCATTTCGAGCGCCACTTCAACCGAGGCCATGCGGATTGCATGCCGGCCGATCTCTCCGAATTTCATCTCGCGGTGGATCAGCTTGCCCTTGTAGTGGCGGCCGCCGAAATGCACCAGGCCGACAGGCTTGCCGGTGCTGCCGCCGCTGGGGCCGGCAATGCCGGTGGTCGAGACGGAAATCCCGGCTTCCGAGCGCGACATCGCGCCATGGGCCATCTCCAGCGCCACATCCTTGGAGACCGCGCCGAACTCGCGCAGCGTGATCGGCATAACGCCGATCATCTCGATCTTGGCCTGGTCTGAATAGGTGATGAAGCCACGCTCCAGCACCTGCGATGCGCCCGAAATCTCGGTGATTGCTCCGGCAACCAGCCCGCCGGTGCAGGATTCGGCGGTGGCGATCATCACGTTCTTTTCCGTGCAGAGCCTGACCACTTCCTGGGCGAGCTCTAGAATTATCCTGTCGTTCATTGATCTCTCCCCTTAAATACCACTGTGGCGGTCGCGATGGCCGCGATGCCTTCGCCACGACCGACAAAGCCGATCTTCTCGTTGGTCGTCGCCTTGACGGAACAGCGCTGCAAATCGATTGCGAGAATCTCGGCGAGCGCTTGTCGCATGGCTTGCCTGTGCGGACCTATCTTCGGCGCCTCGGCGATCAACGAAATATCCGCGTTCATGATCGTGCCGCCATGGTCACGGACGATTTTGGCGGCATGTTCCAGAAAAATTCGGGAAGCGGCGCCCTTCCATTGCGGATCCGAAGGCGGAAAATGATCGCCGATATCGCCGGCGCCGCAGGTCGCGAGCAGGGCGTCCGTCAGAGCGTGCAGAGCGACATCCGCATCCGAATGCCCTTTCAGACTGTGATCATGGGCGATCAGCACACCGCAAAGCGTTACGCCGTTGCCGGGCTCGATCTGGTGGACGTCGTAGCCGTTGCCGGTGCGAACGTCGGGAAGAGCATTGTTCATGAGTGTCTGGTCCGCCAGTTCTATATCCCGCTTGAGCGTAAGCTTGACGTTGTCGCGGTCGCCTTCGACAATCTTCACCGGAATACCCGCCCATTCGGCAATCGCAGCATCGTCGGTCAGGTCGCTGATTCCCGATGCAGCCGCAGCACGATGTGCGTCGAGAATCGGTTTGAACGCGAAACTCTGCGGCGTCTGGGCGGCGAACAGGCCGACACGCGGCACGGTTTCCGCCACATGACCGTCAGCCGTGGCCCGCTTCAGCGTATCGGGTACGGCTGTTGCGGGCAATACTGCCCTTTCGCCGGCGTCGAGCGCGGCAGCGATGCGGTCGAGCAGGGCAGGGCTGACGAAGGGGCGTACCGCATCCTGAATCATCACATGCGTGACATTCAGTTCCGCCATGGCCTCCAGCCCGTTCAGGACCGAACCTTGCCGGGTCGATGCGCCATGGATTGTCCGTATTTTCGGGCGATGGGACAAATGCTTCACGGATTTTTCGTACCGCGCTTCATCGTCAGGATGGACGACGACGATCACCGGTCCGGACCGGTGCCATTCAAGAAAGCGATCCAGCGTGTGCGTGATCACCGGCTTGCCGCCGATCGAGCGGTATTGTTTCGGGCCTTCCTGACTCGCGCCTGCCCGTTCGCCGCGGCCGGCGGCGACGATCAATATGCCGATCGAGTTTGTGTCATTCTGCTTCATACTGCTCGAAAATTCGTCTGTTACAATGCGTCCAACACCGTTTATAGACAGGACAAACAATTGGCCAGCCTTGGCATTTTGCTTGCCAGCTTCTTTTTTATGCTGCGCTTCGAATCCGCTTGGCAAGACCTTCGAAAATGTCTAAAAATAATGCATCAGAATATGATGCCCGAAAGATGAGCATTTGGATTTGGATTTCATAAAATCGCCGCTGCGTATCGGGCCCGTTGAGTTCCGCAACCGGGTGGCGCTGGCACCTATGTCCGGGGTCACGGATTTGCCGTTCCGGCAACTGGCGTTCGAATTCGGTGCCGGCTTCGTGGTGACCGAGATGGTCGCCAGTCGGGAACTGGTTGGAAATTCCGCCGAATCCTGGTCGCGCCTCGAAAATTCGGGCATCGATCCGCACATCGTCCAGCTCGCGGGCCGTGATCCCTTCTACATGGCCGAGGGTGCTCGAATCGCTGAAGCGCATGGCGCCGACATCATCGATATCAATATGGGTTGCCCGGCAAAAAAGGTCATAGGCGGCCTCTCGGGGTCGGCATTGATGCGCGAGCCAGAACTGGCGCTTGCATTGATCGAGGCCACGGTCAGGGCCGTCAAGGTGCCTGTCACCGTCAAGATGCGGCTCGGCTGGGACGACCAGTCGATCAACGCGCCGGAACTTGCCCACGCCGCAGAAGATCTCGGCGCCCGGATGATCACGGTTCACGGCCGGACTCGGATGCAGTTCTATCAAGGCAGGGCCAACTGGGATCTGATTGCCGGTGTGCGTGAGCGGATCTCCATTCCGCTGATCGCCAATGGCGATGTGGAGACCGCTGAGGATATTGCCGGCATACTATCGCGTTCGGGCGCCGACGCGGTGATGATCGGTCGCGGATCGCAAGGCAGGCCTTGGCATGCGGGTGTTCTCGCGGGCATGCGGGCTGAGCCCGAAAGCCAGGAGATCGCCGATATTTTCGAGCGGCATTATCGGATGCTGGTCGAGTTTTACGGCGGCCAGCCCGGAGTGCGGCATGCGCGCAAACACGTCGGCTGGTATCTCGATCGGTTTGGCGGGGCGGTCTCCGGCTCGTTCCGTACCGAACTTCTGACATCCCATGAGCCTGAATTCGTGATCGGTATGATGCGCAACATTCTCCTCAATCCGGCTTCCCAAGCGCCGATCAGCGAGGCCGCATGAGCGAAGACGCTTCCAAGAGTAAGAAGAAGATGAGCGCCAACGATACTGCGATGGGTGTGCTGAACGCGATACAGAACGCGGTGATCATGGTCGATGAAAACGGCTATATCGCATTTGCCAACTGGGAGGCGGAGGCTTTCTTTGGCGCATCCGCGGTCTATCTGGCGCGACACACGATCTACGCCTATATTCCGTTCGGAAGCCCGCTCCTGCCGCTGATCGACCAGGTGCGCGAGCGCCGCGCGCCGGTCAATGAATATCGCGTCGATCTGAGTTCGCCGCGGCTTGGTGCCGACAAGCTCGTCGACATCTATGTCGCGCCGGTTCTGACCGACCCCGGTTCGGTGGTCATCGTCTTTCAGGAGCGGTCGATGGCCGACAAGATCGACCGGCAGCTGACCCATCGCGCCGCCGCCCGATCGGTCACCGGGCTTGCCTCGATGCTGGCGCACGAAATCAAGAATCCGCTCTCCGGGATCCGTGGCGCGGCACAATTGCTGGAAACCTCGGTCAATGACGAGGACAGGGCGTTGACGCAGCTGATCTGCGAGGAGACCGACCGTATCGTCTCACTGGTCGATCGGATGGAAGTGTTTTCCGACGAGCGGCCGGTGGATCGCGTACCGTGCAATATCCATTCGATCCTCGATCATGTGAAGGCGATTGCCAAGGCGGGCTTTGCGCGTCACATCAAAATCTCCGAGAATTATGACCCGTCGCTGCCGGCCGTGCATGCCAATCGCGACCAACTGATCCAGGTTTTCCTCAACCTGATCAAGAATGCTTCCGAAGCGGTGGCCGATCGCGCCGATGCGGAGATCATGTTGACGACTGCCTATCGACCTGGAATCCGGATCTCGGTGGCGGGCACGCGGGAGAAAATTTCCCTGCCGCTCGAATTCTGCGTCATCGACAACGGCCCCGGCGTGCCGGAAGACCTGAAGCCGCATTTATTCGATCCGTTCATCACCACCAAGACCAACGGCTCCGGGCTTGGCCTGGCGCTCGTTGCCAAGATTATCGGCGGCCATGGCGGCATCGTCGAATGCGACAGTCAAAACAACAAGACCATATTCAGGGTTCTCATGCACGCCTCCAAAATCACGCGGGCGGATGAGGATTTCGACGAACCAGGGAAAACCAGATGACTGCTGCCACAATTCTTGTCGCAGATGACGACGCGGCGATCCGTACGGTGCTGAACCAAGCATTGAGCCGCGCCGGCTACGATGTCCGGATCACCTCCAATGCCGCGACGCTTTGGCGCTGGATCTCAGCCGGCGATGGCGATCTCGTCGTCACCGACGTTGTGATGCCGGATGAGAATGCCTTCGATCTCCTGCCGCGCATCAAGCGTATCCGCCCCGATCTGCCGGTGCTGGTGATGAGCGCGCAGAACACTTTCATGACGGCGATCCGGGCCTCGGAAAAGGGCGCCTATGATTATTTGCCGAAGCCCTTCGACCTGACGGAACTGATCGCCATCATCGGCCGCGCGCTGTCCGAGCCGAAGCGCAAGCCGCTGCGCCACCAGGAGGAGGACGCCCAGGACTCCATGCCATTGGTCGGCCGTTCGGCGGCGATGCAGGAAATCTACCGCGTCCTCGCGCGCCTGATGCAGACCGACCTGACGTTGATGATCACCGGCGAATCCGGCAACGGCAAGGAACTGGTGGCGCGGGCGCTGCATGATTATGGCAAACGCCGCAACGGGCCGTTCGTGGCGATCAACATGGCCGCCATACCCCGGGACCTGATCGAATCCGAATTGTTCGGCCACGAGAAGGGCGCCTTCACCGGCGCGCAGGCACGCTCGACCGGTCGCTTCGAGCAGGCCGAAGGCGGAACGCTGTTTCTCGACGAGATCGGCGACATGCCGATGGACGCCCAGACCCGGCTTCTTCGCGTGCTGCAGCAGGGCGAATATACCACTGTCGGCGGCCGCACGCCGATTCGCACCGATGTCCGGATTGTCGCGGCAACCAACAAGGACCTGAAGCAGGCGATCAATCAGGGACTGTTCCGCGAAGACCTGTATTACCGGCTGAATGTCGTGCCGCTGCGCCTTCCGCCGCTTCGCGAGCGCGCCGAGGATATTCCGGATCTGGTCCGCCATTTCGTGGCGATGACCGAAAAGGAGGGCATGGTTCCCAAGCGCTTCGACAACGAGGCGCTGGATGTGATGAAATCCTATCCTTGGCCGGGCAATGTGCGCGAGCTGGAGAATTTCGTCCGCCGTCTCACAGCACTTTATCCACAGGATGTGATCAGCCGTGAGATCGCCGATACGGAGCTCAAGCCCGATATCGCCTCGAGCCCCGCAGAAAAGCCGGGCTCCACGCCCGGTTCGGTTTCCATCGCGCAGGCGGTCGAGGAAAACATGCGAATCTATTTCGCCGAATTCGGCGACGGCCTGCCGCCTGCCGGACTCTACGACCGGGTTCTGGCCGAAATGGAATATCCGCTTATCCTGGCGGCGCTGACGGCCACGCGTGGTAACCAGATCAAGGCTGCCGATCTCCTGGGCCTCAATCGCAACACGCTGCGCAAGAAAATCCGCGAACTCGGCGTGACCGTCTATCGCAGCGCCAGAATGGCGTAGCAAACACCGAATCCGACATCATTCCGTTGCATTCTCGCCACAATGCGTTGCTTAATAGCAACGCATTGTTTGTTTTCGCGCCACGATTCGAAGGCCGAGCAAATATCTTTCATGCCGGTTCCGATCGCTGATTTGCAGTCGAGAGAGAACCTGCTGTCACAAAAGCAAATATTCGGCCGGCGGTTACGACCGGTACTGTGGGGAAAGCAGTATGCCCGTAGGGGGAGAACAGCAGGCAGTGGTCAGCAGTGACAGGAAGGGGATTTCCACCTCTACCGGTATCGTCGTTGCAGGCGGCGCTTTGGTGGCGGCTCTGGTCACGCTTGCCGTGCTGCTCGGTTTCACGCCGATCGAGCCTGTGGACAATGTCGTCATCGCCTCCGTGGTGATCAACGCGATTTTTGTCGTCGCCTTGCTGACATTGGTCGGCTACGAGCTTTACCGTCTGATCAAGGCGCGCGCGCGCGGCCGTGCTGCCGCCCGGCTGCACATTCGCATCGTATCGCTGTTCTCCATCGTGGCGATCGCGCCGGCCATTCTGGTTGCCGTCATCGCTTCCTTGACCTTGAACGCCGGCCTGGATCGCTGGTTCAGCACACAGACGCAGGAGATCGTCAATTCCTCCATCAATGTCGCGCAGGCCTATGTAAAGGAAAATGCAAGCTATCTTCAGGGCCAGACGATCTCCATGGCCAATGATCTCGATAGCTATAGGCAACTCTATGCGCTTGACCGCTCGGGCTTTACCGATCTCCTGAACCGCCAGACCAAGGGCCGCGGTCTGCTCGGCGCCTTCCTGATCAACGGCGACGGCTCGGTGATACTGAAATCGAATATCGACGACCAGAAGGAATTGCCGCCGATCCCCGCCGACGCCCTGAAGGCGGCCGTGTCGGGCAAGCCGACGCTGATCCCCCCTGGCGCGACCAATCTTGTCGGGGCGATCATCAACCTCGACCAGATCAATGCCTATCTCTACACGATCCGTGCCGTCGACCCGAAAGTGATGACCGCGCTGCATCTGATGGAAGCCAATGCCGCAAGCTACAAGGCGATGAGCGAGGGCAAGGTATCCACCCAACTCGCCTTCGGTATCATCTATCTGGGATTTGCGTTGATCGTGCTGCTTGCCGCGATCTGGGCCGCCATTGCAGTGGCGGACCGCATCGTCCGGCCGATCCGGCTGCTGATCAGCGCCGCCGACAGCGTCGCGGGCGGCAATCTCAATGTCATCGTGCCGGTAAGGGCCATCGACGGCGACGTCGGCAGCTTGTCACGCACATTCAACAAGATGATTTCGGAAATCCGCACGCAGCGCGATGAAATCCTTGTCGCCAAGGATGAGGTCGATGACCGCCGCCGCTTCATCGAGGCGGTGCTGTCGGGCGTGACGGCGGCGGTGATCGGTGTCGAGGACGACCGAACCATTACGATCGCCAACCCCTCGACCGAACTCCTCCTGGGTCTGGCGCCGGACAGCCTGACAGGCCGCAAGCTCCATGAAGTGGCACCCGAAATAGATGCGATGCTGACGGAAGCCGCCTCGCGCTACCGCAAGGAATTCCGTCGTGAAGTCGCGATGATCCAGGGCGGCAAGGAGCGGAACCTGAATGTTCAGGTGACGCGCGAGGAATCGCATGCGGGCAAGGAATCCTACGTGATCACCATGGACGACATAACCGACCTGATGATCGCGCAGCGCTCCACGGCTTGGTCGGACGTCGCCCGCCGCATTGCCCATGAAATCAAGAACCCGCTGACCCCGATCACGCTTTCGGCGGAGCGGCTGAAACGCCGTTACGGCCGCCAGATCGCCGAAGACGACCGGGCGGTGTTCGACCAGTGCACCGACACGATCGTCCGTCAGGTCGAGGACATCGGCCGGATGGTCGATGAGTTCTCGTCATTTGCCCGCATGCCCAAGCCATCGAAGGAAAATATCGATCTGCGCAACATCCTCAAGGACAGCGTGTTCCTTCGGGAGATGGGCAATCACGACATTACCTTCATTCGCGAATGGGGAGACGAGCCGCTCAACGGCGCCTTCGATTCGCGCATGCTCGGACAGGCGTTCACCAATCTCATCAAGAATGCCGTGGAGGCGATCGAAGCCATTCCGGAAGGTGAGAGCCGCGACGAATTCAAGATCCTGGTGCGGGCCGGGCCGAATGAGAGCGGTGATCAGATCATCGTCGAGATCATCGACAACGGCAAGGGCCTGCCGCAGGAGAACCGCCATCGCATTCTCGAGCCCTACATGACCATGCGCGACAAGGGCACCGGGCTCGGTCTGCCGATCGTCAAGAAGATCATCGAGGAGCATGGCGGACATTTGGAGTTACACGACGCCCCGCCGAATTTCGATCACGGACACGGGGCTATGTTCAGGGTTTTGTTGCCGCGCGCGGATGTCGCTGCGGAAGAGGTCGGCGAAAAGGTGAGTTCTCATGGCGTCTGATATTTTGGTGGTCGATGACGAACAGGATATCCGCGAAATTGTCTCCGGTATCCTGTCTGACGAGGGGCATGAAACCCGAACCGCTCATGACAGCGACAGCGCGCTGGCGGCGATTTCCGATCGGGTGCCGCGGCTGATATTCCTTGATGTCTGGATGACGGGCAGCCGGCTGGACGGCCTCGGGCTGCTGGACGAGATCAAGAGCCGCTACCCGGAACTGCCGGTGGTGATGATTTCCGGCCACGGCAATATCGAAATGGCGGTCAATGCCATCCGCCGTGGGGCCTATGACTTCATCGAGAAGCCGTTCAAGGCGGACCGGCTGATCCTGATCGCCGAGCGGGCACTCGAAACCTCCAAGCTGAAACGCGAGGTTAGGGATCTGAAAAAGCGATCCGGAGACTCCGCCGAACTGATTGGCACCTCGGTGGCCGTCTCGCAGCTTCGCCAGACGATCGACAAGGTCGCGCCGACAAACAGCCGGATCATGATCCTTGGTCCATCCGGTTCCGGCAAGGAACTGGTGGCGCGGCTCATCCATCGCAAATCCTCACGCGCTGAGGGACCGTTCGTAGCGCTGAATGCCGCCACCATCACGCCGGACCGCATGGAGATCGCGCTTTTCGGCACGGAAGGCACTCCGGGTCAGGCGAGACGCACCGGCGCGCTCGAGGAGGCCCATCGCGGCATCCTCTATCTCGACGAGATTGGCGAAATGCCGCGCGAAACGCAGAACAAGATCCTGCGCGTGCTCGTCGAGCAGCAATTCGAACGCGTCGGCGGCTCCAAGCGGGTCAAGGTGGATGTGCGGATCATTTCCTCGACGGCTTACGATCTCGAAAATATGATCGCCGAAGGAAGATTCCGGGAGGATCTCTATCACCGGCTCTCGGTGGTTCCGGTGCGCGTGCCGCCGCTGTCCGATCGCCGCGAGGATATCCCGTTCCTGGTCGATATCTTCATGCGGCAGATCTGCGAACATGCCGGCATCCGGCCCCGCAAGATCGGCGACGATGCGCTCGCCATCCTGCAGTCGCATGACTGGCCGGGCAATCTCCGCCAGTTGCGCAACAATATCGAACGGCTGCTGATTCTCGCCCAGTCGGATGGGCCGGAAACGCCGGTGACCGCTGAAATGCTGCCGGCTGACGTGCTCGACACGATGCCGAGAGTGTCATCGACCGGTGACCAGCACATCATGACGCTGCCGTTGCGTGAGGCACGTGAACTTTTCGAGCGCGATTATCTGATCGCGCAGATAAACCGGTTCGGCGGCAACATTTCACGAACCGCCGAATTCGTCGGCATGGAACGCTCGGCACTGCATCGCAAATTGAAGACGCTCGGCGTCTGACCTCTGATTTTTATAAGGATGAAAAATGTCGAGAATTGCCTATGTCAACGGATCCTACGTTCGGCACGCCGAAGCAGGCGTGCATATCGAGGACCGGGGATATCAGTTTGCCGATGGCGTCTATGAGGTCTGCGAAGTCCGCCACGCCATGATCGTCGATCTGACGCGGCACCTCGATCGTCTCGACCGCTCGTTGGCCGAGCTTCGAATCGCCTGGCCGATGGACCGCAGGGCGTTGGTCCACGTCATCCGCCAGGTTTTGAAGAAAAATCACGTCAGGAACGGCCTGTTCTATTTGCAGGTGACACGTGGCGTCGCCAGGCGAGACCATGTTTTTCCCGCTGACGGCACCAGACCATCGATCGTGATTACCGCCAAGAATACCAATCCGGCCGTCATCGCCGCCAAGAATGCCAAGGGCATCAAGGCGATCACTGTTGCGGAAAACCGCTGGGACCGGGTCGATATCAAGACTGTCGGCCTGTTGCCGAATGTGCTGGCGCGTCAGGCGGCTAAAGAGCAGGGGGCCGCGGAGGCGATCTTCATCGATGCCGATGGTACCGTGAAAGAAGGCGCCGCCACCAATGTCTGGATGGTTGACCAGGACGGTACGCTGCTGACAAGGCCCGCCGACCACGGTATCCTCCGCGGTATCACCCGCACCACGTTGATGGACGTTGCCGCCAGGGTCGGCATCACGATCCGTGAGGAGAGCTTTTCGGTCGAGCAGATGAAAGCGGCACGCGAGGTGTTCATCACCGCGGCGACCAGCATTTGCTTTCCCGTGGTTCAGATCGATGAACGGACGATCGCCAATGGTCACCCGGGCAGCGTGTCGCAAAAAATTCGTGAAGCCTTTTTCGACATTGCGGAAAAGACGGCGATTTGATAGCTGTCTATATAGGTGGGCCGCTGGAGGGAGCGGTCGCCGGGAGGCATTCACAATAATCCGGCCAAAATGCGCCGGCAAAAAGAAACGGCGGGCGCAATGGCTGAACGTTCTCAAAATCTTCAGGATCTTTTTCTCAACACAGTACGCAAGCAGAAGATTTCCCTGACGATATTTCTCATCAATGGCGTCAAACTGACTGGCGTCGTGACCTCTTTTGATAATTTCTGTGTTCTATTGCGCCGCGACGGTCATTCGCAGCTTGTCTATAAGCACGCGATTTCGACCATCATGCCCGGCTCCCCGGTTCAGATGTTTGAAGGCGAAGAAAATATCGGCTAAGACACCGGTCATCGAGCGCGTAACGCTCGCAATTCTTTCAGCAACGGCTGGAGGAACAGAAGAAGGCATGCACCGTTTTTGGTGCAGCCCTTCCATGGAGTGAACGCCATTACCGAACGTGATACAAGCCAGGAATCGCTCGTTCCTGAAACGAAAAAGCTCCGGAACGACATGCGCGCGGTCATCATTGTGCCCGTGCTCAAGACTGCGCCTAGCCCCGAGGGTCGTGTCTCCCGCAGCAGTGAAAGCCGGCTGGAGGAAGCCATCGGTCTTGCGGGCGCCATCGACCTGGAGATTGCTGGCGGCATGATCGTCCAGGTCAGCCAGCCGAAGCCCGCAACTCTCATCGGCTCGGGCAAGATCGAGGAAATCGGCGCGCTGCTAGAGGACGGGGATGCAGGCCTGGTGATCGTTGATCACCCGCTGACGCCGATCCAGCAGCGAAACCTCGAAAAGGAATGGAATGCCAAGGTCATCGATCGCACCGGCCTGATCCTCGAAATCTTCGGACGGCGCGCATCGACCAAGGAAGGTTCGCTACAAGTCGAACTCGCCCATCTCAATTATCAAAAGGGGCGCCTCGTCCGTAGCTGGACCCACCTTGAGCGGCAGCGCGGCGGTGCGGGCTTCCTTGGCGGTCCGGGTGAAACCCAGATCGAGGCCGACCGGCGGCAGCTGCAGGACAAGATTCTCAAGCTCGAACGGGAACTTGATCAGGTGCGCCGGACACGGCAATTGCATCGGGCCAAGCGCAGAAAAGTCCCGCATCCGATCGTGGCGCTGGCGGGCTACACCAATGCCGGCAAGTCGACGCTGTTCAACCGGCTGACCGGTGCGGGCGTGCTGGCGGAAAACATGCTGTTTGCGACGCTCGATCCGACGCTTCGTCGCATTCGCCTGCCGCAGGGCCGCATGGTGATCATGTCGGACACCGTTGGCTTCATTTCCGATCTTCCGACTCACCTCGTTGCCGCATTCCGCGCCACGCTGGAGGAAGTGCTGGAAGCCGATATGATTCTGCATATCAGGGATATGTCCGATCCGGACAATGCTGCACAGGCATCCGACGTGTTGCGCATCCTTGGTGATCTCGGCATTGAAGAGGGCGAGCGCGAGACCCGCATCATCGAGGTGTGGAACAAGATCGATCTGCTGGATCCCGAGACACGCGAGGCGGTGGTCGGCAAGGCCACGGCGACCGCCAATACGATCGCCGTGTCTGCTGTTTCCGGGGAGGGCATCGATGACCTCCTGGCGACGATCAGCCAAAGGCTGTCCGGAGTCATGACCGAAGTCACCGTGGTTCTTCCGGTCGAGAAGCTTTCCCTGCTCCCCTGGTTTTACCAGAATGCGATCGTCGATGAGCGCGAGGACCGCGAAGACGGGTCCGTCAGCCTCGATATCAGGGTGTCGGAAAATGAAGCGCTTGAAATGGAACGTCGTCTCGGCAACGGTCCTCAGGGTAACGCAAAGGAACCATGGGAAGACTGAGGTCGCTCAGACCCGGTACCAGATCAGCGGGTTTGCCGATGACTGGATCATGTGCCAGCTGAGTCCCGACTTGCGCCAGTTACGAACCGCATTCGTGAGGTTGTCGAGCACCATGTCGCCCTTGCTGGTGCGGACGACAAGCACGAGATGGCCTTCTCCCCAGCTTGTATGAGCAATTGCCAGCCGAAGAGCCGACGCCGGCCAGCCCTGCTGGATCAGCGCGTGGCGTTTGGTAATCGCATAATCCTCGCAGTCGCCGCTGCGTGGTGCAAGCGCCCATGTGTCGTTGCCGCTGTCGTTTGACGGGTTGATCTGGTTGTTGATACGACGGTTGACCGCCATGAGCTCGCGTTTTTTGGCCAGTGTCAATTCGACCATCTCAGGCCCGGTCGAGGCTGCGCATTCTCCGGGTGTCCTGGTGCAGAACATCACATGTGCAAAGGGAGCCACGGAACGGCGTTTTTCCTTGATGAACAGGGCGTCCATCGACTTGCCCTGGGTGCGGGTTGTCCCGCCCAGACCGAAGGCAGCGGCCGGTCCAGTAGTCACGAGGCTGGAAACGATCGTGGCGAGAATGATCTTGAACAAAGTCTTCATCGGACGGATCCCGTTGATTATGTCATTCCGGATCGCCAGCAGGTGGCTCTGCGATGCCCGGCATATCAGGACCATAGCCACATCGGGTTGGATTTTTTTGAAACAGATCGCTAAGTTTTTAACGAAACGCCATTTATGGTCGGCGAATGAGGGCATTTATGAAACCGGGTGGCGCGGCAGATTCGTGTACGCGGATGCTTCCGCGCCCACATTGCGCCACTATATATATGCTTCCTGAACTCAGGATCTTGTGATCATAGCGGGATAGATGCTGAAATTCATCAAAGGCCTCATGGGAGCCAAGCCTGCACCGGTACAGCTCCGCGCGCGCATTTCCATTCCGCAGGAGAGAGTGGCGGATATCTTTGCGATCGGCGACATCCACGGGCACCTTGATTTGCTGCTGGCCGCAGAACAGCGGATTTTCGAGCGAATGCGCCAGTCGAAGCGACCTGCGCTGGTTGTTTGTGTTGGCGACTACGTTGATCGCGGTCCTGATTCCAAGGGCGTCATCGGACATCTCTGCAGGAAGCTGCCAAGGCCGTTCTACCGCATTTGCGTCTGCGGCAATCACGATGATGCCTTTCTCACCTTTCTGAAGGAAGATCGCTTCGATCCCGCCTGGCTTGAATTCGGTGGCGAGAAGACATTGATGTCTTACGGTGTCGATGCGGCTCACCTGCTGTCTATCGATCCAACAGGACGGCAGCTGAAGCAGGTCGCGCGCGATCACGTGCCGGTGGAACATGTCGATTTCCTGGTACAGCTGCCGGTGGCGCTCTCGGTCGGAGATTATCTGTTCGTCCATGCCGGCGTCCTGCCTGGACGGCCGTTGGCAGAGCAATCCGACTTCGACCTGATGTGGATGCGCGAGCCGTTTCTCACGCAGGGGTCCGGTTTGGCTGTCACGATCATCCATGGCCATACTCCAGGGACAAATTTTCAGTTCGGCCCGAATCGCATCGGCATCGACACTGGCGCCTACATGACGGGAAAACTGGGCGTGCTGCACATCGGACCCGACGGCATCGAGGAAATTTAGTTGTTTGTCGCTCGCCCGAGCGTTGACGATCAATGTGCGAGCAGGCAGAAAAGACATGAGGGCGGCGGCTGCGAGATGTGCAGCCGCCGCCGCACCTTAAATTTCTGCATAGAATCAGACTGATGCGATTCTGATTTATCGAATTTGCAGTATGTCGCAGGCGGCTCGGCGGACTTATTCATGATGGCTTCCTTTAATTTCACGGTGATGTCGTCTGAAGCAGCCATCTACTTTCTGGTGCTCATAATCCTGCTTCATTTCCGTCAGCGGATCGGCATCGGTGTCTTCATGACCGTGCTGGGCACGATGCATTTCCTCGAGACATATCTGGCCGCAAAATTCTACGTGGAATTGCCGTTCGGCGCAGTCTCGCCAGGTTCGGCGATGATGTTTACCGGCAAATTGCTGATGATCCTGCTGCTCTACATCAAGGAGGATGCGACCACGGTCCGCCAGTTGATCTACGGCCTGCTTGTCGGCAACCTAGCCTGCCTGTTGTTCGGCGTCATTCTGGGCCTGCATGCGGGCTCCGGTCCTGGCGGCGTGGTCATTGCCGATGAGAATTTCCTGCGGGAAATGGGCGTGCTGATGGTGTGGGGCACTACGCTGCTCTATCTCGATTCACTGGCGATAATCATTCTCTACGAGCGCCTTGGCAGATTTCTCGGCCGCCGCCTTGTTCCGCGCTTGTTCGTGGCCGGCGCCATGACTTTGGCTTTTGACCAGATCGGTTTTTACGGCGTGCTGCACTATCTGACCGGTGCCCCTGCCACCGTATTCTGGGCCGGCCTGTTCGCCAAGATCAGCATGGCCGCGGTTTATGCGGTCATGACGGCGATCTATCTCGCCCTGACGTTCGAGGAGCGCTTGACCACATCGGCATTGACGTTGACCGATCTCTTCAACGACCTGACCTATCGCGAGAAATACCATGATCTGCTGTCGCGCAGCGGTACCGACGCACTGACCGGTGCCCTGGATCGCGGCCGGCTGGATCGGGAAGGCACGGAGATGGTGCGGACAGCCATGCGAAGAGGGCGGCAGTTCAGCGTCATGGTCATCGACGCCGATCACTTCAAGGAGGTGAACGATCGCTTCGGGCATCTTGAAGGCGACGAGGTGCTGAAGAAAATCGCCGCGACATTGCAGCGATGCTTGCGGTCGGGCGACCGGCTGTTCCGCTTCGGTGGCGAGGAATTCATCGTACTCGCCAATGCCGCAGGTCATGCAGAAGCTGTCGCAATGGCCGAACGCATCCGCCAGAACGTCGCGGACGGCGTCCGGGCGGGCAGCGTGGCGCCGGTTTCCATCAGCATCGGTGTCGCCACCGGCCCCGACCAGGGACAAAGCCTGATCGAGCTGATCTCGGCCGCCGACAAGTGCCTCTACCAAGCGAAAGCCGACGGCCGCAACCGCGTGCAGGGCGTACTGGGAGTTTAACCGCGCTCGTTCTTCTTGGCGTCCTGCCAGAGTTCTTCCATCCTTTCGAGGCTCGCTTCTTCAAGGCCTTCGCCCGCGTCATTCAGGCTTCTTTCGATATGGCCGAAACGGCGTCGAAACTTCGTGTTCGTGCCGCGCAGCGCCATTTCCGGATCGGCACCGACATGCCGGCCGATATTGACGGCGGCGAAAATCAGATCGCCCAGTTCATCGGCGATTTTTGACTTGTCGCCCGATGCGATCGCTGCACGGAATTCGGCGATCTCCTCCTCGATCTTGTCGAGGATCGGCTCCGGCTCCGACCAGTCGAATCCGACCCTGGCGGCCTGTTGTTGCAGTTTCAGTGCCTCGACCAGTGCCGGCTGGGCACGATCCACCGCGCCCAGATGTCCCGCCTTGAAATCCTCGACGATGCCACGCTTCGCACGGCGTTCAGCGCGCGTGCGTTTCTCCTCCGCCTTGATCTCGTCCCATTGCTTCTTGACCTTGGCTGGATCATTGGCGTCCGAGACCGCGAAAACATGCGGATGCCGGCGGATCATTTTCGCCGTGATCGCTTCGACCACGTCGCCGAAGGCGAACTCGTTCTGCTCCTCGGCCATGCGCGCGTGAAAGACGACCTGCAGCAGCAGGTCGCCAAGCTCATCGCGCAGATCGTCCAGATCGCCCCGCTCGATTGCGTCGGCAACCTCGTAGGCTTCCTCGATCGTGTAGGGCTTGATGGTTTCGAAATTCTGCTCGAGGTCCCACGGGCAGCCGGTGACCGGAGTGCGAAGTGCCGCCATGATTTCGATCAGGCGGCCGATATCCTTGGCGGGTCTCATGCTTTTCTCAACTCAGCGGTATGGCGTTGCCGCTCTTGGAGGACTGGTAGGTGTTCGACATTTCGCCATAGGTAGCCTTGATTGCGTCGATGCGGTTGGCAAATTCCGCCTTGTGGGCGGTGGCGGAACTGGCGGCAAGATCGGCGATCCAAAAACTCTTCCAGAAGGCATTGTTGCGCTGGTAGCCGCCCGGTTCGAGCCCGAACACTTCCTTCAAAATCTTCAGGTCGTGGGGGATCGCGAAGGCGTCGCGGCTATCCTCGTGGCTGAAGAAATAGAAGAAATTGTCGAAGCCGGCCCAGGTGATCGCCGACATGCACATCGTGCAGGGTTCGTGCGTCGAAAGAAAGATCAGATCGCGCGTATCCGGTCTGTCGCCAAGCTCGTAGAAGCGCTTGAGCGTGTGGATCTCACCATGCCAGAGCGGATTTTCGGTTTCGTTATTGGTTTCGGCGATCACCAGCGACAGATCGGATTTTCGCAGCAGCGCCGCGCCGAACACTTTGTTGCCATCGGCTACGCCCCGCTGGGTCAGGGGAATGATGTCGTTTTCCATCACCGACAACAGGCGGGAAACGAGAGCGTCATTGAGGGGGTCGGACATGCGGGGGGCTCCGGAAGATGAGAGGCGACATTAGCGGTAGAATGGATCGGATGGGAAGCATCCCGCACTGCGAATAAACATATTATTGCAGAGGCCATTTCTGGGATGAATGGAGAATGCGGAGGATGTGGACTTCGTTCCGATCGACAGCCGTCCGACAGATCGCGACAAACAGCGTGTGTGGGATAACGAGTTCGCGCGATGCCTTACGACGTCCGGCTCTTCCCAGGAAGGGATAATCTGCAAGGCGATCGATAGCCTGGGAGATAAGCAAATCCTGTTCGATCGCCGCGCGTGGATTCGATCGAAATCCCGTCTGGCGCGCGTCAACCAAACGATGCGCATCAATGGGCTTTTTGCTTCTTGATGAGAGCCAACAGCTCTTCGCGTCTGGCTGCAGATTCTGCCAACACGTCCTCGTGCGAAATCCACACCGCGTCCGGGCTGTCTGCCTCGGCAAGTCCTTCATCGACCATTCGCAGAAACCACTCGTCATAGGTCTCCTCGTGATCGGGCTTGGCACCGGAAACAGGGGCATTCTTCGTCATTTCGGAAACCTCGCTGTTCCGGTTGGTGATAAGATAACCCAATCCGGACGATTTTCAATCCGATAGGCGCGGAGAGAGCATCAAGATGGATATGCTCCTGTTCGCCAAAAACCGAGGAAAAGAATATACTTGGCCCGACAATGCCGGATTCCTGTTTCTTCACTTTTGCACTGCTATGAAGGATAGTGCAGCCTCTCAAAAGGGTATGTCCATGTTCGATCGTGATGATCAGCTTTCCGTATTTCCGGCCTTTTTCCGCGTCGAGGGGAAAAATGTGGCCGTGATCGGCAATGGTGACGAGGCTTTGGCCAAGGTGCGCCTGCTGTTGAACACCCGAGCCTCGATCACACTCATTGCAGATCGGCCTGCGGCGTCCCTGATGGCCTTGACGATCCAGAACGACATACGTCATGTTGCCCGCGCTTTTGACGCATCGTTGATTGAAGACATGACGCTTGTCTTCGCCGCGACCGGCGATCACGCCGAGGACCGCCGGATCACTGAGGCCGCACGCGAGCTGAAGATACCCGCCAATGCCGTCGATCAGCCTGATCAGTGCGATTTCCTGACACCGGCGATCGTCAACCGCGCGCCCGTGGCCGTGGCGATCGGCACGGAGGGGGCAGGGCCGGTGCTGGCGCAGATGATCCGTGCGCAGATCGACCAGATTCTTGCGCCGTCGCTGGGCCGGCTCGCCCGCCTCGCAGATCTTTATCGCGATGCGGTTGATCATGCATTGCCGAAGGGCATCACCCGAAGGGTGTTCTGGCGGCGGTTCTTCTCTGGCGATGTCGCCGCTGCGGTCAGCCTTGGCAGGATGCCGGAGGCGGAACGCCAGGCAACACGCTTGCTCAACACGATGAATGCCGTGAAAGGCCATGTCTGGCTGGTTGGCGCCGGGCCGGGTGCCGAGGATCTGCTGACGCTGCGTGCCCAGCGGGTGATGATGGAAGCGGATGCGATTGTCTATGATGCGCTGGTGCCGCAGGCGATCGTCGATATGGGCCGCCGCGATGCCGATCGGATTTCCGTTGGCAAGCGCAAGGGTTGCCACTCCAAATCGCAGAATGAAATCAACGATCTCCTGGTCGAGATGGGCAAGGCCGGCAAGCGCGTCGTGCGGCTTAAGTCCGGCGACCCGCTGATCTATGGCAGGGCGGCGGAAGAGATGGCGGCCCTGCGCGATGCCGGTGTCTCCTACGAGATCGTGCCGGGCATCACCTCGGCCTTTGCCGCTGCGGCGGATTTCGAACTGCCGTTGACGGTTCGCGGCGTCGCTTCGTCGCTGATCTTCACCACCGGCCATGACCTGACCGGTGATGTGTTGCCCGACTGGGCGAGTCTGGCGATTTCCGGCGCCACCATTGCCGTCTATATGGGCCGCAGCGTTGCCGCATCCGTCGCCGAACGGTTGATCGCCGCCGGCCTGCCGTCTGAAACCACCGTCGCCGTGATCGAAAATGCCAGCCGCCGCGACAAGCGTATGTTGCATGGCGTGCTTGCCGATCTGCCGGGCCTCGATATAAGAGACGATCTGACCGGGCCGGTGATGGTGATCATCGGCGATGCGGTGGCCGGCGCCAACCTTGACAATTCAGAGCCTTTGCTCTCCAGAGAGACGCAAATGGTGGACTTTACCGGAGCATGACATGGCCTTGCAGATTTTGACCGCCAACCGGCTTTCAGACGGCATTTCCGTCTGGTACGATGTCGACGGTCGATGGAATGAAAGCATTGCGCGGGCGGAGATCGCCCGCACCAAGGACGACGAAACACGGCTTGAGGCAATCGGCAAGCAAGCCTTCGCCGACAATCTCGTGCTCGACGTCAATCTGATCGATGTCGAGGAGGCCAACGGTTTCATCCGTCCGCTCAGGCTGCGCGAGCGCATCCGAGCCGAAGGCCCGACGATCGATTACGTGATCTGATTGCGCGCATACAGCGTCAAGAAGTTACCTGGCTAAGGAATAAGACAGAATGTACCGTTACGATGAATTCGATCACGCCTTCGTCGCCGACCGCGTGGCGCAGTTCCGCGATCAGGTTGAGCGTCGCATGTCGGGCGATATTGCCGAAGATGCTTTCCGTCCGCTCAGGCTGATGAATGGCGTCTACCTGCAGCTGCATGCCTATATGCTGCGGGTCGCCATTCCTTATGGTACGCTGAATTCCAGGCAGATGCGGATGCTGGCGCATATCGCCCGCAAATATGACCGCGGCTACGGGCATTTTACCACCCGCCAGAATATCCAATATAACTGGCCGCGGCTCGAGGACACGCCGGATATCCTCGCCGATCTTGCCAGCGTCGAAATGCATGCGATCCAGACGTCCGGCAACTGCATCCGCAATGTGACGGCCGATCATTTCGCCGGCGCCGCCGCCGACGAGGCCGCCGACCCGCGACCCTATGCCGAAATCCTGCGCCAATGGTCCTCGTTCCATCCCGAGTTCACCTTCCTGCCGCGCAAGTTCAAGATTGCCGTGACCGGTGCCGATACCGACCGCGCAGCGATCCAGGTCCATGACATCGGCCTGCACGTGAAGAAGAACGACAAGGGCGAGATCGGCTTCGACGTCTATGTCGGCGGCGGGCAGGGGCGCACCCCGATGGTTGGCAAGCGCATCCGCGAATTCCTGCCGGAAGAGGATCTGCTCTCCTACACGACCGCGATCATGCGCGTTTACAACCTCTACGGCCGTCGCGACAACAAATACAAGGCGCGCATCAAGATTCTGGTTCATGAAACCGGCGTCGAAAAGCTGTCGGCAGAAATCGAGGCGGAATTCAACGAACTGAAGAACGGCGAATTGAAGCTTCCGGATGCCGATATCGAGGCGATCCAGAGCTATTTCACGCTGCCGGACCTGCCGGCGCGCGCCGAAGGCTGGGCCAATCTTGCGGCCTGGAAGAAGTCGGATGCCGATTTCGCCCGCTGGATCGATCAGAACGTCAAGCCGCACAAGCACCCCGACTACGGCATGGTGACGATTTCGCTGAAGCCGATCGGCGGCATTCCCGGCGACGCCAATGACAGCCAGATGGACCTGATCGCCGATCTCGCCGAGGAATATGCCTTTGACGAAATCCGCATCAGCCATGAGCAGAACGTTATTTTCCCGCATGTGGCGCTCGCCGATCTGGAGCCGCTGTACCGGGCGCTGAAGCCGGCCAACCTGGCGACGGCCAACTCCAACCTGATCACCGATATCATTGCCTGTCCGGGCCTGGATTACTGCGCGCTGGCCAATGCACGCTCGATCCCGGTTGCGCAGGAGATTTCCGAACGCTTCGGCTCGCCCGAACGTCAGGCGGAGATCGGCGAACTGAAGATCAAGATCTCCGGCTGCATCAATGCCTGCGGCCATCACCATGTCGGCCATATCGGCCTGCTCGGCGTCGAGAAGAAGGGTACTGAGCTCTACCAGATCACGCTCGGTGGTTCGGCGGACAACAATACCTCGGTCGGCGACATCATCGGTCGCGGTTTCGAGCCGGAGAAGGTCACCGACGCGATCGAGACGGTGGTCGACACCTATCTCGGCCTGCGACTGTCGCCCGCGGAAACTTTCCTTGAAGCCTATCGCCGCGTCGGTCAGCAGCCTTTCAAGCTGGCACTGTACGGCAACGCCGCCGAAGCCGCATAAAGAGAGCCGTAAATGACCAGAATTTGGAACGAATCCGGTTTTCAGAGCGACGATCCCTGGGTGATCGAGACCGAGGAAACCAAGGCCGGCAACAATGAAAAGCCGATCCTGCCACTGGCAAGCTTTATCGAGAAGGCCGCGGCCGGCGAGAGCAATCTTGGCGTGCTGATCCAGCCTGCCGACAATGTCAAGGATCTGGCGCCCTGGCTCGACAAGATCGCGCTGGTGGCCGTGTCCTTTCCCGCCTTCAACGACGGGCGTGCCTTCAGCCATGCTTCGATCCTGCGCGAGCGCCTGGGTTACGAGGGCGAACTGCGCGCTGTCGGCGATGTGCTGATCGATCCGATCCCGCTGATGCTGCGCTGCGGCATCACGAGCTTTGCGGTCAAGAATCCTGTCGCCCTGAAGCGGCTGGAAGAAGGGCGCCTGCCGGGCATCGACAATCACTACCAGCCGACCGCGCGCGCCTCGCGGGATCCGAAGTCCTACAGCTGGCGCCGGGTGTCGTGATTATTTTCCTATGGAATCGTATTTTGCGAGATCTGGGCGGAAAATCGTTTGTGTACGAACAATTATCTGGAATTTTCACCGATTTCGGATTATAGCTGAATTTGCGAATTTGCCGGATATTCAAAAGCATATTCCGCGCTGCATTTGAGTGTTGGAAAGCGATGCCTTCAATATCGGTCTTGGATGTAATATCAGCCTAGTTCACATTTGGACTCCCAGGGAATCAGGAATTCATGAACGCGCCCGCACTGAACACCGAAATCGTATCTGCCATCCCGGCCGGAGTCTATGCCGAGACGGTCACCGCCGTCCAGCATTACACCGACCGGCTGTTCCGTTTCCGGATGACGCGGCCGGCGGAATTCCGGTTCCGTTCGGGCGAATTTGCGATGATCGGCCTGATGGTAGAGGGGAAGCCGATCTATCGCGCTTACTCCGTCGCCAGCCCTTCATGGGATGAAGAACTCGAATTCTTCTCGATCAAGGTGCCGGACGGCCCGCTCACCAGCCATCTGCAGAATTTGCAGGTCGGCGACACTGTGCTGATGCGCAAGAAGCCGACCGGCACGCTGGTCAACGATGCGCTGGTTCCGGGCAAGCGGCTGTACATGTTCTCGACCGGCACCGGCATTGCCCCGTTCGCGAGCCTGATCCGCGATCCGGAAACCTATGAGAAATTCGACGACGTGATCCTGTGCCACACGACTCGTGAAGTATCAGAGCTGAAATATGGCTTTGATCTGGTCGAGGAAATCCGCAACCACGAATTCCTGTCCGAGATCGTCGGCGTCAAGCTCAAGCACTATGCGACGGTCACCCGCGATGCCAATTACCCGCACCAGGGCCGTATCACCGACCTGATGCGCAACGGCAAGTTGTTTGCCGACCTCGGCGTTCCGCCGATCGATCCGGAGATCGACCGCGGCATGATCTGCGGCTCGGCGGCGATGCTCAAGGAAACCAAGCAGTTGCTGATCGAGGCGGGCCTGAACGAAGGCTCGAACGCCAAGCCTGGCGAATTCGTCATCGAACGCGCTTTCGTCGATTGATGACTGGCATTTCCGGCGCCGATCAGCCCCAACCCGAGGTAGTGATCATCGGCGCCGGCCCTGCAGGCCTCTGGGCGGCGTTCCAGCTCGGCATCCACGGCGTCCGTTCGGTTCTGATCGACAGCAATGACCGCATCGGCGGACAATGCGCCGCGCTTTACGCCGACAAGCCGGTCTATGACCTGCCCGGATACGCAGCGATCGACGCCGATGAAATAATCCGCAAACTTGAAGACCAGCTCGCCCGTTTCAAGCCTGTCTATCGGCTTGGCGAAACGGTTCTCGCTGTTCGAGCGGCCGAATCCGGCTTCGGGATCGAACTCACGAATGCACAACCGCTTTCCGCGCGCTTTGTGATCCTGTCAACCGGCCTCGGGCCATTCGGCGTCGAAGGCAAGCCGCGCCCGCTCGACCTGCCGGCTCGCGTCTTCCAGCCGAATGGACACCTTGCGGTGACTGTGGATAGTTTCGAGACCCGTCACGACAATCTCTACGCAATCGGCGATGCCATTGCTTATCCGGGTAAGCTTTGTCTGCTGGTTTCTGCATTTCACGAAGCGGCACTGATGGCCTTCGACATCCGCAAGAAGCGGGCGGGGGAGAAGCGGACGGTGCTCGAATATACCTCGACCTCATCGGCGCTCAAGGCACTGTTCACCGATCGGTGACCTGGTCGATGGAAGTGAGCAAGCCATCCATCAGCCTCCTCATTTCCTTCTCGGACTCATCGCCATCGCCCTTCAGCAGAGCGCGGATGACGCGCATATGCAATTTGACCGATCGTTCCAGCGACGTCTGCGTGGCGCTCGCGAACCAGTAGCGTCGCGAATGAGTCTGAAGCGGCGCCAATGCCTGGCAGACGAAGGGATTTGGGCAGGCCTCTTCCATGATCTCGTCGAACGCCTTGCCGGCGTCAAGAAAACCCTCGCAGTCGCCGGTGACAGAGCACTCCGTCATCGCCTTGGCACATTCGATCAGTCGCTCGCGGCGGTTTGGAGTGATATTGCCCGCCATCAGCCGTGCCGCCAGCGGTTCGAGTTGCCGGCGTGTCTCCTGCACCATCGCGGGATGCGCAGGATCGAGGGCGGTGATCAGCAGGCCGGCGCGCGGTCGCACCTCCATCAGGCCTTGTGATTCGAGCCTCTGGATCGCCTCTCGCACCGGCGTGCGCCCGAAGCCCGCGAGCACGAGCAACTGCTTTTCCGTGACCAGCGCGCCCGGTGCCAGCTTCAGTGTCACGATCAGGCGTTCCAGCCTGAGATAGGCGAGGCGGCGTTGCGATTCCGATATTTCCGGCATTTTTCTCACTCTGCTGATATATCAGATAGCGTGATGTCGCAAATAGAGGTGGCTTGAACCTGATATATCAGGAAGATAAACATATAGATACGGCTCCCCGGCCTTTCGCAAGCAGGATCGGCGGTTCATTCAGTCATGACAAAAGTTAGCCGGCTAATCGATGAACTGTTCGGCGAGGATTCGATCCGACCAGGAGTGGTCGGGGTCCGACAGAAGTTTCGCCGTGCGACCTTCGGACTGGGTGATCGTCACTTCGAGCACGGTCTTGATCTCGGTATTGTCGGCCACAGCATTGACCGGCCGCTTTTCGGGCTCCAGCACGAAGATCTCGACCTTGACCCGATCCGGCAGAAGGGCGCCGCGCCAGCGACGCGGACGAAAAGCGCTGACAGGCGTCAGGGCAAGCAACGGTGCCTCGAGCGGCAGGATCGGCCCATGGGCGGAGAAATTATAGGCGGTGGAACCGGCGGGCGTCGACAGCAGCAGCCCGTCGCAGATCAGTTCCGGCAGACGTTCGTGACCATCGACCAGCACGCGCAGTTTTGCCGCCTGATAGGATTGCCGGAACAGCGAAACCTCGTTGATGGCATAGGCGATCGCCTTGTTGCCTTCGTCATCCGTGGTCTGCATCTTCAAGGGCCGGATGGAGTTCTCGACGGCATGCACGATCCGCTCGCGCAGACTGGCGGTCGAATATTTGTTCATCAGGAAGCCGACCGATCCACGGTTCATGCCGTAGACCAGCTTGCCGGTGTTCATCGAGGAATGCAGGGTTTGCAGCACGAAGCCGTCGCCGCCAAGCGCCACGATCACATCGGCGTCCTCGACGGGCACGTGATCGTATTGCGCACTCAGTTCTTCACAAGCTGCCTGAGCTTCATCTGCGGTGGAAGCGACAAAGGCGATGGAATTGACGGGACGGGGCATGGCGCTCGATCGGCTGACGTCGGGAGGGAATTGCTACAGCAATTCTTGGCGCATCAAAAGGCCTTGATTTCCAGATGTTTGCATAATCGCTGCGAAAAGGTGGTGATTTTCGACGGGGGTTTGACGCTGGGCGGCGTTTGCAGCAAAAGGCGGCTTGCCGGCGCGCGCTATCGTCGCCGCCAAAAGCTGAGGGCTGACAATGCGGCATATCCTGATCGTCGGAATTGGTTCGGGAAACCCCGAGCATATGACAATGCAGGCGATCAATGCGCTGAACCGCGCCGACGTCCTGTTTATCGCCACCAAGGGGGCGAACAAGGTCGAACTCGCCGACATCAGGCGCGAAATCGTCGAGCGCTATGTCACCAATCCCAGGACTCGAACGGTGGAATATGCCGTGCCGGTGCGCGACACCGCCGACCGGACCTATGGCGAGAGCGTCGATGACTGGCATGCGGCGATCACAGGCATTTACGGGCAATTGTTTTCGGGCGAGCTTGCGGATGATGGCACAGGCGCGTTTCTGGTCTGGGGCGATCCGATGCTCTATGATTCGACCATTCGCATCATCGAGCGGGTGAAGGACGCGGGCGAGGTGGCTTTCGACTATTCGGTGATACCGGGCATCACCAGCCTGCAGGCGCTCTGCGCCTCGCATCGCATCCCGCTCAATCTGGTCGGCAAGCCTGTGGAGATCACCACCGGCCGGCGCCTGGCCGGCACGTTCCCGCAGCACAATGAGACCGTGGCGGTGATGCTCGATGGAGTGCAGGCATTTTCCCGGATAGACGATCCCGAGGCGATGATCTACTGGGGTGCCTATCTGGGCACGGTTGACGAGATCGTCATCTCGGGCAATCTGCTGGAGAAGAAACAGCAGATATTGGAAACCCGCGCCCGCGCGCGGGAGAAACATGGCTGGATCATGGATATCTATCTGCTGCGAAAGGGCGAGGATTTCGATGACTGACCGCGAGCCCAAGCCTTGCTCGATTGCCTGAAAAGCAGTTTAACAGAGATTATGACAACATTGTCAGCAAAGATACCGGACGTGCCCATGCCGGCCTGGCGGCGTGGGGAATGCCCCACCCTGCAGCGGCCGATGCCGACCGGCGACGGACTGCTGGCGCGCCTGCGTCCGGTCGACAATATCCTGACACTGCCGCAACTGCGGGCGCTGGCGATTGCCGCGCAACGGTTCGGCAACGGCATTGTCGAGATCACCGCGCGCGGAAGCCTGCAGATTCGAGGCTTGAAGCCCGAAACAGTCGCGCCGTTTGAGGACGCGGTGCTGCAGGCGGGCATCCGTATATCGACGGGCGTTGGCATCGAGACGCCACCTCTGGCCGGCCTCGATACCGATGAGTTGATCGATGTCAGGCCGATCGCTGGAGAACTGCGGCTGAAGATTGCCGCGCATCGGCCGGAACTGATTCTGGCGCCGAAACTGGCAATCACGCTGGATGGCGGCGGACGCTTTCATCTCGCCCACGTGTCGGCGGATATCAAGATAACTGCATTCCGGGATGGCGACCTGACGAAATTCCTGCTGGCGGTCGGCGGGACGAACAAATCGGCGCGGCCGGTCGCCATCGTGGACGAAGTCGAAATGGTCGATACCTTGATAGGCCTACTGGAGAAGCTGGCGGCGATGGGGCCGGAGGCGCGGGGCAAGGATATCGATCTTCAGGCGATTGCAGCGCCTCGGCTCAACTTGCATGAACCTCCGCTTGTCGGATTAGTCCATCATGACATTCTCGGCATCGCCTTTGCTCACCGGCAGGCCGATGCCGCCAGCCTGATCGCCTTCGCAGGGGCGGCGGAAGCGCTGGGTGCAGGGGATGTCCGCCTTGCGCCGTGTCACGGATTTTTCGTCACCGGCCTCTCCGCCGGCGAAGCCGGACAGCTTCAGCGATTTGCCACGACACTGGGTTTCCTTACCGAGCCTGCAGATCCGCGCCGCAACATTGCACTCTGCGCCGGATCGCGCGGCTGTGCATCGGCCTTCTATGATACACGGGATCTCGCCGCCAGAATCATGGCTCAAGCGCCGGATCTGCTTGATGGCTCGTTCGATGTGCATCTTTCCGGCTGTCCAAAAGGCTGCGCGCATCCCGCCCCATCAGTTCTGACATTGGTTGGTGCGCGGGCAGGCTACGGGCTTGTCGTAAATGGCGCGGCCTCTAAAGCGCCCGCGACCTATATTGCCGACAATGACATCAACACCGCTCTTCTGCGCTTGCAAGCGCTGGTGCGGCAAAGCAAAGAGGATGGCGAATCGGTCTCTGCCTGTCTTACACGGCTGGGCGCCGGGGAAATCGCTGCCGCTTTGCGAATGGACGGAACATGATTGAATACGACTATATCCGCGACGGGAACGCGATCTACGCGCAGTCCTTCGCCATTATCCGCGCCGAGGCCGATCTTTCGCGCTTCAGCGAGGCGGAAGCCGATCTGGCCGTCCGCATGATCCATGCCGCAGGCTCTGTCGAGGCATCGCAATTTTTCGAATTCTCGCCGGATTTCGTCACCGCCGCCCGCGAGGCGCTCGGCAAGGGCGCGCCGATCTTTTGCGATGCTGAAATGGTGGCGCGCGGCATAACCGCCGCCCGCCTGCCGGCCGATAACGAAGTGATCTGCACGCTTCGCGACCCGAGGACTGCTGGGATCGCCGCCGAGATCGGCAACACCCGCTCGGCTGCCGCGCTCAAACTCTGGGGCGAGCGGATGGCGGGCTCGGTCGTTGCCATCGGCAATGCACCGACCGCGCTGTTCTTCCTGCTCGAAATGCTGCGCGATGGCGCGCCGAAACCGGCGGCGATCATCGGCATGCCGGTGGGCTTCGTGGGGGCTGCTGAATCCAAGGCCGCACTCGCCGAACAGTCCTATGGCGTGCCCTATGCGATCGTGCGCGGCCGGCTCGGCGGCAGTGCGATGACGGCGGCGGCCCTCAACTCGCTGGCGAGGCCGGGACTTTGACCGGCGTGACCATGGGCAGGCTGATCGGCGTCGGCACCGGCCCCGGCGATCCGGAACTGCTGACCGTCAAAGCGGTGAAGGCGATCCAGAATGCCGATGTTCTCGCCTGGTTCGCCAAGGAGGGCAGGCGCGGCAATGGCCGCGGCATCGTCGAAGGACTGGTGCAGGACAGGACGATCGAGCTGCCGCTCTATTACCCGGTGACGACGGAAATCCACCGCGCCAGGCCGGAATATGTCCATCAGGTGACGAATTTCTATGAAGTCTCGACACTGGCGATCGCCGAACACCTGACAGCCGGCCGCACCGTTGCGGTGCTGTCGGAAGGCGATCCGCTGTTCTACGGCTCCTATATGCACCTGCATGTGCGACTGGCCGGTCGTTTCCCGACCGAGGTTATCCCCGGCGTCACCGCGATGTCCGGATGCTGGTCACAGGCCGGCCTGCCGATCGTCCAGGGCGATGACGTGCTTTCCGTCCTGCCCGGTACGATGGACGAAGACCAGCTCGTCCGCCGCCTTTCCGACACCGAAGCCGCCGTGATCATGAAGGTTGGTCGCAACCTGCCGAAGATCCGCCGGGCGCTGGCGCAAGCCGGTCGCATCAACGATGCCTTCTATGTCGAACGTGGCACGATGGCCAACACCTCGATGACGCCGCTTGCCAGCAGGAATGACGACGAAGCACCGTATTTCTCGATCGTGCTGGTGCCCGGCTGGAAGACCAGGCCATGACCCGCGGTACGCTCTATGTCATCGGCACTGGTCCCGGCAGCGCTGAGCAGATGACGCCGGAAGCGTTGAATGCAGTCGCGAAGGCCGCCGAATTCTATGGCTATGGCCCCTATCTCGATCGCTTGTCACTGACGGGCGACCAGAAGCGCATCGTCTCCGACAATCGTGAGGAGCTTGATCGCGCCAAGGCCGCGCTGACCAGAGCGGCGAGCGGCATCAATGTCGGGGTGGTATCCGGCGGCGATCCCGGCGTGTTTGCCATGGCCGCCGCCGTCTGCGAGGCGATCGAGGCGGGGCCACCGGAATGGCGCGAGATCGATATTGTCACGACGCCCGGCGTCACGGCGATGCTGGCGGTCGCCGCTCGCGCCGGCGCTCCCTTGGGCCATGATTTCTGCGCGATTTCGCTGTCGGACAATCTCAAGCCATGGGATGTCATCACCAGGCGGCTGAGGCTGGTCGCCGAAGCGGGGCTGGTGATCGCTCTCTACAACCCGATCAGCAAGGCGCGGCCCTGGCAGCTTGGTCAGGCGTTTGACGTGCTGCGCGAGATCCTGCCGGGCACCGTGCCGGTGATTTTCGGACGCGCTGCCGGTCGCCCGGACGAGAAGATCGTCGTCAAGCCGCTGTCCGAGGCGGATGCCAATCTCGCCGACATGGCCACATGCGTCATTATCGGCTCGCCGGAAACGCGGATCATCGATCGCGGCGAAAAGCCCGGCCTTGTCTATACGCCACGCTATTTCGCCGGTGGCAGCAAATGATCGATCAGCTCGAGCGCCGCTTCAGTGTCATAGACGGTGCGGATGGCGGACGGCACCTGGCGTTCGATCATGATGACGGCAAGCCCCAGCGCCCGCGCCGCTTCGATCTTGGCATAGGTGGCGGATCCGCCGCTGTTCTTGGTCACCAGCGTATCGATGCGGTTGAAGCGGAACAGATCCGTCTCGCCCTCAACACCGAACGGACCGCTTGCAAGCAAGTAGCGGCAATCCGCAACGGTGAGGGGCGGATCGACGGGATCGACGCTGCGAACGAGATAGGAATGGTGCGGGGCGGCGGAGAATTGATGGGCTTCCTGCCTGCCGATCGACAGGAACACGCGGCGCGGGATGTCGCCGAGTGCGATCACCGCCGCCGCCACGCTGCCGACCGAAATCCATCGGTCATAGGCCTGTTTCACCCAGCCCGGCCGGCAAAGCGCGAAAATCGGCACATTGGCGATTTTTGCAGCTTCGGTGGCATTGGCCGAAATCTGGTTGGCGAAGGGATGGGTCGCATCGATCATCAGATCGACCTTTTCCGTGCCAAGATAATCCGCAAGTCCCGCCGCGCCGCCGAAGCCGCCACTGCGCGTCGGAACGGGCAGGGGCTTGGGCTCCGCCGTGCGGCCGGCAAGCGAAACGGTGGTCTCGAACTCCGGACGGTCCGCCAGATGCCCGGCAAGCTGCCGTGCTTCAGTCGTGCCGCCGAGGACCAGTATCCGGTATCTGCTCATGTCTGATATGTCCAAGCCTTCTATCGCACCGCTCCGCTGGCTGACCATTGTCGGCATCGGCGAGGATGGTATAGCGGGCCTTGGCGACGACGCCAAGCGGCGGATCGGCGAGGCCGAATTCGTGTTCGGCGGTAAGCGTCATCTTGAATTGGCCGCAGCACTGATCAAGGGCAGGGGCGCGACCTGGGAAAACCCAATCGAAAAGTCGGTCGCGGCGATCGGGGCTTTGCGCGGTCAACGCGTGACAGTGCTTGCCTCCGGCGATCCATTTTTTTTCGGCATGGGCGCGACCCTGTCGCGCAGCATCGAGCCGGCTGAGATGATCACGCTGCCGGCACCGTCCTCTTTCAGCCTCGCGGCGTCGCGGCTTGGCTGGCCGCTGCAGGATGTCACGACCGTGTCCCTGCATGGCCGGCCAATCGACCTGATCCGCCCGCATCTGCAGCCTTGTGCCCGCATCCTGGCGCTGACATCGGATGAAATGGGACCTCGGCAGCTCGCGGAACTGTTGACTGAAAGCGGTTTCGGCCGGTCGCAGCTAATTGTGCTCGAAGCGCTCGGTGGTGGTGCCGAGAAGATCACCCGCCATACGGCCGCGGAATTCTCGATGGCGAGCATCAATACCCTGAATATCTGCGCCATCGAGGTCGAGGCATCGCCAGGCGCCCGCGTGTTGTCGTTGGCGTCAGGTCTGGACGACACGCTGTTCGAACATGACGGGCAGATCACCAAGCGCGAGGTTCGGGCACTGACGCTGTCGGCGCTCGCACCACGCAAGGGCGAATTGCTCTGGGATATCGGCGCCGGCTCCGGTTCTATCGCGATCGAATGGATGCTCGCGGACCCTGCGATGCGGGCCATCGCCATCGAGGCGAATGGCGAGCGGGTGGGCCGTATCCGCAGCAATGCCGGCCGGTTCGGTGTACCGGGATTGATGATTGTGGAAGGCGTGGCGCCACAGGCACTTGATGGTCTGCAAGTCCCGGACGCGATTTTCATCGGTGGTGGCGGCAGCGAAACGGGCGTCATGGACGCGGCGATTTCAGCGTTGCGGCCCGGCGGACGGCTGGTCGCCAATGCCGTGACAACCGAGATGGAAGCCGTGCTGCTGCGCGAGCATGCGGCGCGGGGAGGCAATCTGGTCCGCATCGATATCGCCCGCGCCAGTCCGGTTGGTGCGATGACGGGCTGGCGGCCGGCGATGCCGGTGACCCAATGGTCCTGGACCAAGCCGGAATAGAAGGATTTTGCAATGACCGTTCATTTCATTGGCGCCGGACCGGGCGCCGCCGACCTGATCACAGTGCGAGGCGCGAAACTTATTTCCGATTGCCCGGTTTGCCTCTATGCCGGATCGATCGTCTCGCCGGAACTGCTGCAATATTGCCCGGATGGGGCACGCATTGTCGACACCGCGCCGATGTCGCTCGATGAGATCGAGGCGGAATACCTCAAGGCCGCCGCCGATGGCCAGGATGTCGCGCGGTTGCATTCCGGCGACCTCTCGGTGTGGAGCGCGGTCGCCGAGCAGATCCGCCGGCTGGAGAAGCATGGCCTGACTTATACGATGACGCCGGGTGTTCCTTCCTTTGCCGCCGCCGCCGCCGCGCTCGGCCGCGAACTGACCATCCCTTCGGTCGCCCAAAGCCTTGTACTGACCCGTGTTTCGGGCCGCGCTTCACCGATGCCCGAGAAGGAAACGCTGGAAAATTTCGGTCGGACCGGCACAACGCTCGCCATCCATCTGGCCATCCATGCGCTGTCGCAGACGGTGACTGAATTGACGCCGCTCTATGGCAAAGATTGCCCGGTGGCGATCGTCGTCAAGGCGTCTTGGCCGGATGAGCGTATCGTTCGCGGCACTCTGGCGACCATCGAAGCTGCGGTCGCCGCCGAACCGATCGAGCGCACCGCATTGATCTTCGTGGGACCTGGCCTCGAAGCTGAGGATTTTCGCGAAAGCTCGCTCTACGATCCCGCCTATCAGCGCAGGTTCCGGGGGCGGACATCATTGTGAAACAAAAATGGCGGCGATGCGGCCGCCATTGTCAGATCGCCATGACCTGCAGGGTCGATCAGCCGTTCGGGTCGCAAGACGTGACGTGGCAATCGTCATAGGTGCGCTCACTGCATTCTGCCTTGGCGCGCTGGCGGGCGCCCTTTTTGTTCGGATAGTTGTAGCTGTAGCCATATGTCCCGTCATCAGCGACGGCGACACAACTCCAGGCGAATGCATGCGGTGCAGATGATGCAAGAAGCGCAGACACAAATGCTCCTGCGACGACGAATTTCGTATTCCGTTTCATGTATATCCCCTCGTTTCCGCCACTTGATATGCCAGAGAATTCTGGTGAAACCATCTAGGCGCTGATTAATATTTTAAGCAACGGCCTTTTTTGGTAGCATCGCGCACATTAATCCATTGCCCGGTGATCGCTGCATACTCACCTGATAAACATCAGTCGGCCGGCACCATCTTCACCGTCCAGTTGCCATCCGAGCCAAAGCCGATCAACTCTCCGTCACTCAGCCGGTAGATACGGCTGCACGCCGACGCAAAGCAGATCTTATCGCCGTTGCTTATCATCGCCGCTGAATACATCGCATGATCCGACAGCACTTTTGCGATCGCAAGGCCGTATTCCTCCACGGTCACGTGGCCTCGCGGGCTGGTCACGATGAATTTCCGGCCGCTGAGTTCTTTTAAGGAGATAAGCACGGCGCCACGCGCAACCATTTGCCTTTCGGAGGCCACCGAGGCGATGCCAGTGGTGGATAGTGGGTTGACGCCATCGCAACTGGTATCCTTCGGCTGCACCAGGAATGCGCTGATGCAGGCGCCGTAACTCTGGTCGAACTCCGGCAGCCAGCCGGCGCCGTGCCCCGGCAAATCGGCAGGGTTGTCGATCACCAGGGCGGGAACATTGTTTGCCTTCAGCGTATCGCGTGTTATCGGGCCACGGCCGCCGGGATCGAATTCGTCATCCCGGAAGAATGTGGCAATCGTCGGTATCCGGATGGCCTTGATGTTTTCGAGATATTCCGTCTTGTTGCGGATGAAGTAGGCATTTGGCTTGCCGTCGAACTCCCTGGTGCCGTAGTTGGCCGGCGCCGTCAGCAGGATGGCATCGATGAGCTTGGTGGCTTCCGCGCGCCTTGCGACATCAACGGTGACCCAGGCGCCCCAGGATTGCCCCGCCAGCACGATTTTCCGGTATCCCTGTGCTTTCAATTGTTGCAGCCTGCCGAGCAGATATTTCGAACTCCGCGGTATCGAGCGAAACGAATATCGCTCGGCGTTCGGAAACTTCGCGTTAATGACATCCCAGTCCGCTTTGGTATTCAGGCCGTAGAGATAGGGATAGGTGGCCCGGTAATCGTCCCGGCTGCGATTGTAACTGTCGAGACCATCGACGAAGTAGACGATGCCTTCAGCGAGCGCCGGGCCTTTGTTCCTGACCTTGAGTGGAGTGTATTCCTTGAGTTCAAGCGGCGTAATGGCTATCTCCGAGCCATCCGCGGCGCCGGTTGCCGCACGACCAGTGTTAAAGGTCGATAACGCAGCAAAAACGATCGCAAAGCCAAATCTCAAGAATTGCATACCCGGACCAATCCAGTTTCGTCGCCTCTTGATAGTTACGTTTGACGCGAGACTTTCAAATTCCGCGTCGACATAAAGTCTTTGACCTTTTGGAACGAATAATTTCGCCGCGGTTTTCGTTTGACATTTTATGGGGCGCTAATAGTTTTCTCGGGCGCTTCTATGCATGATCCACTGAAATCGGTCCGGACATTGTTCGGCATAAAACAGATGTTGGGAGAGGAGCATATCATGGCAATTGTGAAATACACTGATCGCATGGGTCCCTATGGTGATCTGGGAGATTTCTACAATCCCCAAAGCTTGATGGTCAACGAGGCCGAGTCCACTGAAAAAAAGATTATTTACGACGACGTGGAATCCACTAACAGGATTGTGCTGACCGGCAACAACCTGGGCTATACGAACAACGTTGTGGACGAGGGCACGATCACCGGCATCAAGTTTACCAATCACGACAACCAGAATTACGTCGTGCTGACCGGAGGAAATTATTCGGCTCAGGCGTTCAGTGCCGCTTTTGAAGCGGACGGCATTCATGGGATGCTGGAGCTTGCGCTGAAAGGCGATGACAAGATGGTTGGCTCCCTGACCGCGGATGTACTCTATTCGGGTTCGGGCAACGACAACGTCAAGGGTGGAAGTGACGACGACTACATCTATGGCGGCAAAGGCGACGACAAGTTGTTTGGCGATGCCGGCGCGGACTATCTTTTCGGTGATATTGGCAACGACACGATGGAGGGTGGCGCCCAGTCCGATATATTCCATTTCCGCAAGGGCACCGGCAAGGACACCATCACCGATTTCGACGCGGATGGTAACAACCAGGATTTTCTCAATCTCGTCAAAGGCGAGAATTTTACCGTCAAGCAGGTGAACAACGACGACCTCAGGCTCGATTTCGGCAACGGCGATACGCTGCTCCTGCTCGACGTTGACAAGGGCGATTTCAGCAAGGCCGATTACCATTACGCTATGGTCTGAGCCAAATCCGACATCGTTTCAGAGTTTCGCCGCGCGCCTGACCGCGCGCGGTTGTGCGAAGGCCAGATTCACCAGCGAATGCCAGGGACCATTGTCCGATTTGTGCCATGCCGGAACACATTGGTCATATGCTGTCTCTTGATTCCATCGCGATTGGTTCCGAGCACGCGCCCAGGAGACCTTTACACATGAAATGGATCCTGCCCGCAGGCGCGGCCGCCGTTGTCGCGATCGTCCTGATTGTGATCTTCTCGGGGTTCGGTGACGTGCCGTGCCAGGACGGTGTTTGGGACACGTTCAGGCAAACCTGCATTCCGACTTAGTCGGTTGCTCCGGATTAGCGTGGGCATTGAGTGCACAAATCCACCAAATTCAACCCAACCAAGGCCTGATGGAAGGATTGATCTCATTGATATCCGCAGGAGAATTTCCGCGTTCCGGCGCAAGCTGCAGGGGCGCGTCTAGGTCCTCGCCTTTGCTCGCACGAGTGATTCGCGGAGCACGTCAAAGACACGGGGATCAAGTGTCTGAGAAACGTTGAAACGCATGAAGTTCGTTGCGGCTTGCGACAGGCTGAATGCGTTTCCGGGTGCCAGTACAATGTCCCTTTCGAGCGCAGAACGCGCGATATCAGCCGCGTCCACCGCATCCGGCAGTTGGCACCAGAGGAACATTCCCGCATGCGGCTCCAGCCAGGGCATGATCCCCAGGTTCTTCAGGTTGGCGGAGACATCGAACATCGCTCGGGACAGTCGGCTCCGGAGCGTCTCCATGTGTTTTCGATAACCGCCGTCGCTCAATACATTGAGGACCAGTTGCGCCGCGAGACGCCCGCCGCCAAAGGAGGTCGCGATCTTGAGATCGGTCAGGCCAGCGAGCCATTCCGGTTTGGCGGCGATGAATCCGCACCGCGCCGAGGCCGACAGTGTTTTCGAGAAGCTGCCGATGTGGACGACACGGTCCAGCCCGTCGAATGCCGCCAGCCGTGGCGCCGGGCTGTGCTCGAAATCAGCGAAGATATCGTCCTCGATGATGGTGAGGTCAAACTGATCGGCGAGCTTCAGGACCCTGTGAGCCGACACGGGCGACAGCGTCGCCCCGGTTGGGTTGTGAATCGCCGAGTTCGTGACGTAGAGCCGGGGCCGGTGTTCCGCGACGATCTGCGCGAACACCTCGAGATCAGGACCCGAATGGGTGTAGGGAACGCCGACGATCTTGGCGCGGTGCGCTCGCAGCAGGGCATGGAAATTGAAATAGCAGGGATCGTCGACCAGCACGGTGTCACCGGGTTCGAGCAGGAACCGACAGAGAAGGTCGATGGCCTGGATGCCGGATTCAGTCAGCATGATCTGGTCCGCAGACGCTTCGATCCCACGATCCGCCATGCGCCGGGCGATCAGCTGGCGCAGTGGTGGTAATCCCAGCGGTGACCCATAGGCGGCGAGCACGGGGCTTTCGGCACGGGAAAGCGCTCGCGCCGCCCGGCGAAGGCCTTCCTCGGGAAGCCATGACGGCGGCAGCCAGCCGCAACCGGGCTTAAGGCCACCATCACCGGATTCAAGCGACTGCCGGGATACCCAGAATGGATCGATGGCGCGATCCAGCCTGGGTCCGACCTCAGACAGCGTGAACGGAGCCGCCTGGTTTGCGACATAGAAGCCGGACCCCGGCCGCGACAGGATGGCACCTTCGGCGACCAGGCGCTCGTAAGCGTCGACGACCGTCGAGGTCGATACTTTCAATGTTGCAGCCAGCGCCCGGACCGATGGCAGCCTGGCACCGGGCGTCAAACTGCGGCCGGCGATACGGTGCTTGATCGTGGCCATGACCATCGCCACGCGGGTTGTGCTTCCAGCGGTGTCTTCGCTCATCCGTGTTGCTGCCTCGGCCATAACAGTTTGGTCAAACCGTATCAGACTGTCACTGGCGATGCCACGGGTCCTCGTCGATAACGGCTGCACGAATGGTGGAGTACAGGATGGACCGTATAACAGCCGGATGGATCAATGGTTTTATCGGTGTGGTAATCTTCAGCGGATCGCTGCCCGCCACCCGCGTGGCGGTGATGCAGTTTGATCCGGTGTTCCTCACCGTTGCGCGGGCAGCCATCGCTGGTATCTTGGCGCTTGGACTACTGCTCTTGTTCGGGGAGAAGCGTCCGGCCCGGCGCGACATTGTTTCGCTCGCCGTCGTCGCCCTGGGCGTCGTGGTCGGCTTTCCCCTGCTGACTGCCCTGGCACTCAAGCACGTCACCTCGGCGCATTCCATCGTCTTCATCGGTCTGCTGCCCCTGGCAACGGCAATCTTTGGTGTCATCAGGGCCGGTGAGCGGCCGAAGCCGGCGTTCTGGCTGTTCTCGGTATTGGGGAGCGCTCTGGTCGCCGGTTTCGCCCTGGGGCAGGGGCTTACGGCATCACCTGTGGGGGACATGCTGATGCTGGCCGCGATTGTCGTTTGCGGCCTCGGCTATGCGGAAGGTGCGAAGCTGTCGCGCACGTTGGGAGGGTGGCAGGTCATTTCCTGGGCGCTGGTCTTGTCGCTGCCGATGATGATCGGTGCGTCGATCCTCTACAGGCCCGCGACATTCTCGGGCATCGAAACGCCGGCATTGCTTAGCCTCGCCTATGTCTCTCTCTTCAGCATGCTGATCGGCTTTGTCTTCTGGTATCGCGGCCTGGCACAGGGCGGCATCGCGGCAGTCGGCCAGCTGCAACTGCTGCAGCCATTCTTCGGACTGGCGCTGGCCGCCACCCTTTTGGGTGAAGCCGTCTCATGGGCCATGATCGCCGTGACGGTCGCCGTCATCCTGTGTGTGGCCGGTGCCCGCAAATTCGCCAGATAGGACGAAGGGGAGCAGTTCCATGCCCGGGTCAGCAAAATCTAGTTTTTGACCACAGCGCAGGCGACGCCGGCTTTCAGGATCAAATCGCAGAGGTCGTTTGCTTCCTTTCTTGTCTCTCTGCCGATTCTTGCTGCATACTTCTGACGCATCCTCACGACACTCTTGCGCTTTTGGCGTACGATCAGCGCGCGCTCGCTGCTGAGAGGTTTGGGCAACTTGGCGACAGCTTTGAGGAAAAGCCGGTTGGCAATGCCTGGATCGAAATGTGCGGAGAGCTGGACACCCCAGGGCGCCCAATCGGCGGATTGAATGAGGATCGGCTCGCGTAAGCGCCGGCTCAACGCCAATTGAATGCAGGCATCGAGGAAGGGTTGTGCCGGGTCCAGAGACGCAGCCGCAATTGCAGGAGGGTCATCCTGCCATGTCTCTACCGGATGACCGGTAATGGCAAAGACGTAGTCACGCGTTTCCAGGGGCAGCCGATCGTTGCGAAGGAAGTTGCTGAGCCCGTCTTCGCCGGCATTGTAGGCGGCGGCCGCCAAGCCCAGATTGCCGAACCGGTCGCGCAGGTCGCTCAGATAGCGGGATGAGGCCTCGAGTGCCTGGACCACGTCGAAGCTGTTGGCGAGGCCACGCAGTTTCGCAGTCCCCGGCATGAATTGCGCGATCCCTTCAGCGCCTTTGGGGCTGACCGCATCTGCCCGGAAAAGGCTCTCGCGCCAGATGAGGCGGGCGAAATATTCTGCAGGAAGTTTATTCTCGACAGAGAAATGCTCAATGGCGCGGCATACATCCTGCGGATAGCTTCCGGATCGGATGCAGATTCGCAGGACACCGGGGCTCGCCGGACGTTCGAAAAGGCACTCTTTCTCTGCCACAACGGGTTGCGCGGCTGCGGATGTAAAATGAGCGCCCTGCAACATTGCGCCCATGAGACACAAAGGGACAAGCATTCGCAGCGTTATCACTCCGTTCACCTCCACCGCGGCACTAGCGTCATACAACGTCCTGGAGGTCGAGCCAAGACTGCCAGCCTGCCCTTTTTTGGACAACAAAGGGTCAATAGCGGCCGAAGTGCTCACGATGCTCTGTCGTGAAGCTCCATTGTCGCGCCCGGCAGTTCGGTAAGCATACCCGACTGACGGCAAGGTTATCGTGATCGGAAAGGCGGACGCTAGCGATGTGGAGGAAGCCGCCATCCGGTGGGCGGATAGCAGTGAGGTCGACGCGCTATCGCAAAACCTGAGTCATCGGGGGAGGGCGACTTTACACAGGCGGTGCTTCGCCTAAAATCTCAGCACTGACGTGCCTACCCAAACCCGACTGTTCCCCGGTCTGGCAGTCGGCGTCCAGTTCGGCCAGCGAATTGACCGGTGATCAATTTACCAATAGCAAAGGTTCCGGTCAGAAACTGACGGTGATGGGTTAGAAGGCCGACTAGTCCATTGCGAGGGGCGGCAATCATCGGATTATGGAGAGGTTAAATGAAAGGGCAGTGGCTCGGCTTCTTTGGCGGTGATCTAAATGGTCCCATGATGATAGAAGTTGATGAGCGGCGGCAATTTCAGGATATCGCCTGCTACTTCCGCATCCTCGACAATCCAAGAGTCCTTTATGTGCGGGCGAGGTGCGAAATTGGCTCTGTGGCGAGCGTGCGTGGCCCGCTCACGGAGCAGCTTAACTCTAAATTAGCCGCATCAGAAAACCCGAGCTTTATCGACATTGATTTCCGCGTGCAGGAGCCAGAACTAGTCGTAGACTTCCGATTAGACACAGGGGAACGTTGCTCCGCTATGCTCCTAAGAAGCAGAGCACATTTAGACTCAGAGCTGCCCGCAAAACGTATGTCGTGGGCGGGGTTTGAGAGTTATGTTAGAAAGATCGAACCGCGCCGATACGTTTTTCGCGGCCAAGAGAGCAACAAGTGGCGTCTTCGCACATCCTTTCATAGGTCAGGCCGCAGCAACATGTTGCGCTATATGGTCGACGACGTTTCGATGATACAACAGCGTGTTACCAATCTAGTGCCGGAATTTGTCGACATAAACGACCCAATTCGATACGCGGCTTTCTTGGCACTCGCGCAGCATCATGGTTATCCAACGCCTCTTCTCGATTGGACTAGATCGCCGTTCGTCGCCGCCTTCTTCGCTTTCCGCAAAGACCAGACACAGTTGCAGGCGCAGAGACAGAAGCGATTCATTCGCATTTTCATTTTAGACGAAGAAGCTTGGCTAGCATCAGGGGACCGTGCTCCTGACATCGCGCCGCGAATGCCACATGTCACATTGGTTTATCCGCATGCCTTGGGCAATCCACGCCTGATCCCTCAACAAGCTCTGACCTCGATTACAAACGTGGACGATATCGAAAACTACATAACGACCAAAAGCCACGCGACGAACGTCACATACCTTTCGGTAATCGATATCCCGGTTGCAGAGCGCAACGAGGTATTAAAACAACTCGCATTTATGGGGGTGACCGCCGGTTCTCTCTTCCCCGGACTGGATGGCGCTTTTGAAGAGCTAAAGGCCATTAGATTTTAAGGAAGCTAATTGCCCGTCAGTACGATTCGATTCTGCGTACCGAAATCGCGCGGTATTCTCCCGGGGTAGCCCCGACATATGATGGGGTAACGCGAAATTAGTGAATTCCAGTAAATTATTGATTTTTATTGTATTTCTGGTGAGAGCGATGGGATTCGAACCCATGACCTACTGATTAAAAGGAAGAGACTTTAGAATATGTGGCGTCAAGCGATGCTTAACAAAATATTTTGGATGTCCGTAAAAACCTATATAAATACCTGATATTGCTGTATTTAATTGATTCATATCGCTGAGATGTATCATCTCGGCACATCTCTCCAAAGCCGGATTTTAGTCATTGATTTTTAGGTGCCTGACCCTATGCTGACCCGAGAAATTTTGGGGTCAGACTTATCGAGGCGTTGAATGGCGGTCGTATACATCGATCATGACGTTTGGAAACAAGCGCAGAAGGACGCGGTCGCGGGACGCAACATCGACTACCGCGACAAGAACACAAGCGGTATGGCGATACGGGTACGGGGCGGAAAGGCCGCGTGGTATGTGATGACAGAGAATTTCAAGAAGCGCATCGGCGGTCTCGCGCTATTCGTTCCCGACAAGACCTATTCGAAGAAGAAAGAGGGGGGCAACTTGGGCGAGCTTGAGAAGCTTGTCGCCCAAATCAAGGTGCTAATGGCCGAAGGCGACGAACCTCGTGTCAACGCGATTATTTCGGAAATCAACAAGGGCGCTCCAGATGCAAAAGGGGCGAAGGAGAAGGTTGCGCTCAGGCGCGGTGAGATTTGGACCTGGGAGCAGATGCGGGATGCATATCTCGAACACGTTCACGGTAGCCTGGGATTTCGGTCATGGGAGGCGCAAAGATCAGCGCTCGGAGCAGCCGGCAAAACCATCGGTGATGACTTCGAACCACTAATGGGGCAAGCCGCCCCGTCGATCACTTCTGAGCATCTGGCGGCCGTTGTCCAGAAGATGGAAGTGCGTTGCTCCTCCAAGGAGGGCGCCACGGCGAATACAGGCTTGGCTCAGCGAAAGAAGGTCGTTCAATACTTTCGAACACTTTTTGATTGGGCTTCTGAAGCGGACTCTGAGCAACGCAAGATGACCGGTTTATCCGTGAACATTGCTCGGCTGGTGAAGATGCCCAAGCCCGCCAGTGTCAATTCCGGAAAAGACCGGAAAAAGCGTGGAAAGGCACGGAAGGAAGCTTTGGCCACTTTCAAGCCGATGTACGCGAGCCTCTCAGAGCTTGCCAAGACCTTTCTGTGGCGCATGTGGGATGATGTCACCGCGCCCGAACCAGCAAAAATTGCCTTGCTGCTGCAGCTGCTGACGGGTCAACGCATTGGCTCCGTGTTGACAGCAGACCATATCGAATTCGTTCGCGTTCCCGCCGAGCGCGATGTCCCTTGGAAATACGTGTGGGCGCTGGGACCTGACAAGCAACAGGCATATCGCTTACTCCCGCTTCCGGACATCGCAAGTTGGTGCATCTACAAAATGAAGAAATCGCATGCAAGGGACGGTAACGATTTCCTTTTCCCCCAACTACGAAGAAGCAAAGGGCAGGGCGGACAACCAGGCGACATTGGCTGGACGATGCATTATTCTACGGTCAAGGAGACGCTGATCAAGACCCGCAAGCTGGATGAGTGCCTTCCAAAATCATTCGGAGGCACTCACGATTCTCGCCGCTGCTTTATCTCCCACCTATCAGAATGGTCAGATTTCGGGTTTGCGGATCACATGTCCATCGAGCGTGTGACGCATAAGAACGAAGGGAAGGAGACCGTTCGCCAAAAAATCTACGACAAGAACCCAAGCCTTCGAGACAAATACAAGGTGTTGAAGACGTGGGAAGACAAGTTGCTTCGAACATTCAACGATGATGACATGATCGCTATTGCTAACAGATTTCTATTTCAGGATGTCGAAGATCGTAAACACCAGGCGCTCACGGCGGAGATTTGGTCACGTCTGGACGAGCGGAAAGCAAGGCTCAATATTGGCGGCTACGACGACGATGAAGAAGACGATTAACCCTGCAATGTCCGCAGGGGTAAGCCCTTGACACTCGTCGGGTTCAGTCAATCGGGGGCTTGATTGGCATCGTCGCGATCGAGTTGAAGCGAATTCGAACCCGCGCAGAGAGGCGAGTTCGGAGCCGCGGCATGCCGGGAAGAAGCCGCGCGCGACATTCCCGGCATCGAACAAGGAGACTACGGCACTCTGACCGGCCATACTTTAATCTCCACTTTTTTCACGCACTGACCCGCGCCGGTGGGTGCGCTAATTCGCAATACCGCAAAGTCGATCAAGCCTTGTCCAGCGTCGCATCGGCTCCGGGACCGAGGCACGCGAACAGCATGGGGAAGACCGGCGAGCATTGGCGACGTCGGTCGACATGAGCCCGGCTTCGACAATGGCCAGAGTCCGCGAGTTGTCCGAAATCGTCGAGGCGCACCTGACCACGGCAGCCGCCGCCGTAGAGGACATGCCGGCAGGTCCACATGATGTCATCGCGAAGTCGATCCATGCCATTCAAAAGCGGTGCCGTCGCATCATGCGGCAGCTTTGACCGCTCCATGCGTGTCGCATATTGAATTGCGCAAATCATGCAATGAAAGACATCTAACCACGCCAATTGCGGTGTTGGTAGCGGCAATATTCAATCCATCTCGACATACCTCAGACCTGCGACATTCTGACACACCTAAACGGCAATTTTGAGGTGATTTTGGTGTCAATTCTGGCCAGAAATAGCCAATAATGAAGCTAAAACAATGACTTGAAAATTGGCCTCGCTTGACATCGGCTCCGTCTCGGATGACAATCTAAGGGCAAGATCAATTGTCATCAACAGTTTGGAGTAAACCGAATGACACAGCGCACGAACAAGACCACCAACGACCTCATGGCCTCAACCGCGGTTCAGGCATCGTCCAAAAACGACATGAAAAAGGAAGATGTCGCTCTCACGCCCGCACAGGAAAAGGAGCTGGAGGTCTGCGCCGAGCGCCTCGGGGCGCTGGGTCGCAAATCCACAGAGCAGGCCTTCGCCTATGGCGAGGAGCTCGCCAGGGCGCAGGCCATTCTGCCGGCCAAGAAGTTCGGTAAGTGGCTCACAGCAAACTCAGGCATCGGCACCAAGACTGCCAAAAACTACACGCGCGTATATAAAGAACTGGCGCCGTACCGTGATCGGTTGGTGAAGGCTGCGGTCGCGCCGAGCGTCATGTTCGCGCTGCTTGCGGCGGATGACACGGCGATTGAAACGGTGCTTGGCGCATTCGAAAACGGCGAGCGCCCGACCGTCGAGACGATCAAGGCCATGGTCGTTTCGGAGGCTGAGCCCCAGACGTCGGCAGTCGACCTGCTTGACATGCCGGGTCGTGCGGCATGCCTGAAGATCGCCGAGCAGCGGGCGAAATCCAACATTGCCCAGTTCTACGACCTGCTTGAAAAGGTTCTGCCTCCGGTGGAAGAGGCAGTGGCGAAGTTCGCCGCCGGCAAGAACGTCGCCATGAGCCCGTTGGCCAAGCTGATCGAGTTCGATTGTCGGCACGCCCACGATCTCTTCGAGCTTACCTTGGCGCCTCTCTATATCAATCCGCGGTATGAAAACATGAACTGGCGCTCGACGGTTTTTGGCGAGACTTCCGCGTGGGGCCGCGTGCAGATCGCGTTGGATAAGCTGGGTGGCTTCGACTCCTGGCCCAAGAAGACGGAGTTCCGGACGTGGGTCGTTGACGAAGTCTATCCGCTGTTGAAGTTTGTGCTTCGTGGTGATGCACTGGAAAAAGCTTCCGCGCCGGATCAAAGTCTGGATGATGAGGCCCAAAACATTCTCAACAGGGAGATGCAGCGCGATCTGACCAAGACCCGCGCCCGGCTGGATGCGCCCAAAACGAATGCCGACAACATAGTTGAACTGGCGCAGCGGCAGAAAACCAGGAACGTGATCTCAACTGCAGAGGCCTGATTTCTCTGTAATCATTGCGGTCGCCACGCACTCTTTGTCGGCCCTCGACTTCATCACCTCGCCTTCATAAGGCGGGGTTTTTTGTCGCCCACGCGTCGGGGGTTAACCATAGCCGCGTTCTCGTTCCGGATACGTTCTGATTGTCATTGCAACCTTGCCGCGTGTCGGCTATTTATTCGTCACCGGAAGGCGATCGACGCCGGACGGACAAAGCGGCCTCCGCCGGTGCTGTAACACCAGAGGAGGCCTGACCCGCAATCCTTCATGTGAAAGGACCAGGCTATGACAAGCCATAACTTCTTCGCTTCCCTCCCGGAAGACCATCTCCGTCTTTCTCCCCGCGAAACTGCTCATCTCCTTCGTTGCGATCCGGTGACTTCGAGCCTCGGCGCAACCTGCAGTCATCCGGCGTGTCGCCTGGCGGCGCTGTCGGCGTCCACAGCCTTGCCGTATCGGGCACGCTGATCGGCATCCGTCCGCTCCAGTCGGTTTTCGGTTGTCGGATCATCGTCGCCTAAGGGCGACTTAGGCGGAAATCATTTGCGCGTTTCCGAGCAATCGTCTGCCGTTGGGCGCGGTCCCCCATAGTTTCCAGGAGACCATCCATGACCAGAACAACCAATCGCGCTTTTGGCGCCACGGCGCCGATCGACCTCAAAACGGTTGAGGCGCATCTCGATCAGCTTATCGATAATGCTTTTGCAAAACGCCTGCCGATCCATCAGATCGCTGAGTTGATGCGGGGTGACCCACGTGACCATGCCCGCCTCGGAAATCTGCCGCCCGTCGTGGAAGGCGAACTGCTCGAGCAGGCGATCACGGTTCTGGCGTCGGCCAATCCCGACGTCGCCGTCTTTGCGGATTGCCGGCTGCCGTTCGATCCCGACTTCGTCGAAAGGATCAGAACTATGCCGATCGAACTCATCGGCAAGATCGGTGCCGCCGAGAGCCGGCAGAGCCGCCACAATTATCGACCTGATCTCCTGCTCATCAACGGCCAGACGGGTACGGCGCATCTCGTCGACATCAAGCGCAGCCTCAACTCATACGACACTATCCGGATCACCCACCTCCGCCATCGTATGCTGGCCGCCGCCATCAGTCTTCCCGAACTGCTCGGTCAAGCCGGATCGAAGCTTGTGCTGAGGGACATCCGGGTCGCGGTCGTCAATATCGAGGCCGTCAGGCCGGATATTGAACGTGGCATCTGGTCGATGTCGGAACTTGATCGCCTGATCGGCGTGCCGGGCGCAGCGGCAATGATTGGCGCGATGCGTAAGACATTCGCAAGGCGCGTCGCCGCCCAGTTCGCGGCCGCGCGACAGGTGCTGATCGAGGATGCCGTCCGCACGCGCGTCGCCATTTTGCGGAACAGCGCCGAGACGAAAATCACCTGCAACTGCGGCCATCGGTTCAAACGCCAACCCGAACCGGCTGAAATCACGATCGGGTTCGCTCGCCTTGCGGACGAGGATGATGGTTCCGGCTGATCCAGCACCGACACACAACACCTCACGTCCATCCCAATTCATACGCGCGGCCGGTTGAACAAGTCCCGGCGTGCCAGGAGGCACCATGTCCAAAGTCATCCATCTGTTTCCATCGTCACCTCATCACCAGACCCAGGCGTCAACCGAGGCGGGCCTCCCGCGGAGAGCAAGGCGCGATGCCAAGCGCGGCGAAACCAACGCCTTGGCGATTGCGAATGCGATCGCTTCCGGCTCATTCTCGGACGATCACGAGCCGGTCATTGAGATTGAACGGATCATCGCCATCGTCTTGCGCACTTGTAAGCGGCTCGGACGGAAGCCCTCTACCATCTCGTCCCTGATTGCCGCCGATCTGGATCGGCATTGCAAGAAGGGCGATCCAACGGCGCGCATGCTGCGCGACTGGCTTGACGGCAAATCGGTCCCATTAGCCAACGCCGCTTGGCTGGATGCTGCGCGCGACAGCCGTTGCGCAGATCGAGAGGTTTGATCGATGCATACCGTCACTGGCCGTCTCACGCGCTATTTGCTTTCCCGCCTCCGCCGCCAGGCCATCCGCGATATCTATGAACGTGCCGGGGAAGCTGGCATGGTCGAGACCGCCTTCATCGACCGCGACAGCGAGAGGGGATTGTCCTGGCGCCTGCCAATGACAATGCCCGTCGCACTGTCGGGCGATCCCAAGACCGATCGAGATCGCATCGCACGGCTTCTGCGGACCTCGCGTCCACTCACGCCGACCGCTGACGGGTTGATCATCCCTGACGATGACCAGCCGCGTTCGATGCCGAAGTATCGTCGTGAGAAGGAAGCGCGCGACCCTTGTTCAAAGTCGCGGCCAACTTCGAGTCCCGATCAGACGCCGCCCATTGAACGCCACGCTGCTGCCGCGCCCAGTTCTCCCGACGCGGCTTCCGCCAGCCACCCCGACCGGGATTATGTCTTGCGGACGCTTCGACAGATGGTCTCTCCGCCGAGGGTCGCCGATGTCGCGGTGGCATTGATGCTCGCCCGCGCAGTCGGCGAAAGCGTCGGCGCCATGGAAGAGCTACTGTCTGTCCTGCGCCAGGATGACCCGCTGCTCGTCGTCAAGATTCCGATCGACGGCTTCGAGGAGCGTTTCGGAAAGATGCTGGAAACTGGTGGTATCATTGCTAAGGCCATTCCTCAGGCTGACGGGTTCGGACAATACTCGCTTTCCGGAAGTTTTCGTGATGTGCCGGCGAAGACACCGAGGATGGTAACGTTCGGCGGTATCTCCTTGCGCGAGAAGAGTGATGTGTTCATTCGAACGGCTCTCGCCAGGGCGAGGGTGTTCACCGAGACGCCGATCATTGTGGCGGATGAAAGCGCGGCCAAACTTCCGGTTCGGATTACCGCGGCTGCCGATCTTGTCATCAGGCTGGACCACGTCGATCGCTCGGTCCTTGCGGAACTGCTGCATGTGTCAGCCGGCATTGCACCGAAAGCAGCCTTTGCCGCTATGTCGCGTGTCGGGCTCGATCCACGCGGCCTTGCTCTCGATGATCTCGTTCTGGCCATCCGGCCCGGCCGCAGCGTCGATCGCATTGTCGATATCTTGAAGGCCATAGGGAAGGGCGGCGCGCAGGACAAGGAAGAAGAGAACGAGACGCAGTCAACCAAGCCGGGCAAGGGCAAATCCGACAAAAAGACCCCGAAGTTGGAAATTCAGTTCGATGTCTCCCAGCCGGAAATTGGAATGCCTGCGCCTGCGACAGGCAGGACGGGCCTGTCTGATCCCCTGCGCGTCGAAACGCTCGCCGGCTATGGGGAGGCTGCAGCCTGGGCGCTCGATCTGAAGGCTGATCTTCCCGTCTGGCGCGACGGCGATCTGGATTGGCCCGAGATGAGCACGCGGCTTCTTCTGTCAGGCCCGCCCGGCACCGGGAAAACGACCTTCGCAAGGGCACTCCGCAACACGCTTGGCGTCCCGCTGATCGCAACCTCGGTCGCCCATTGGCTTGAACCCGGCTACCTCGGGGATGTTCTCAAGACCATGACGGCTGCCTTCGAAACGGCGAAGTCCCATGCGCCCTGCGTTCTATTCCTCGACGAACTGGACAATATCGGCAGCCGGGGAAGCTCGGGCCCGCACTCTGATTATTGGAATTCCCTCATCAACAGGATGCTTGAACTGTTGGATGGCGCCAGTCGCCAGGACGGCGTCATCGTCGTCGCTGCGACCAATCATCCGGAGAAGATCGACACCGCGCTGCTTCGCTCTGGTCGACTTGAGAAGCACGTCATTATCGCTCCGCCGGACACCGATGTGCTGGCTGGCATCCTCGCGCACCATCTCGGCGGCGACCTCGATCACGTTCTGGCGAGCCGCCCGTCGGTAGCCGACTTCCAGTTGGCAAGGGACAAGGAGCATCCGGTGCCCTACGCCAACAACGAACACCCGACGTCGACTTCAAAGCCCACCATCATGGATGCGCGGTTCAAGGGAGGCCAGGCATGACCGCAACAAGAAACGACACTGGTGTCCATGGACAACTCCTGCGCCCGTTGGCCCTACTCGCCGCCGGTTCGACCGGAGCTGACATCGAACGCCTTGTCCGCGAAGCGCGCGCAAAAGCTCGGCGCGAGCGGCGGACACTGACATGGTCCGACCTCGAACATGGCTTGGCCTCGTCGGCGCGGCCGCCGCACGCGGTACTCGACTGGCAGATCGCGATCCACGAGATTGGCCATGCCATCGTCTATTCAGCCCTCGGCATCGGTACGGTCGCCACGATCCGGATCGGCGGACGCGGCGGCGAGGTCGCGATCAGCCTCGACGTTGCGGAGCTTCAGGATGAAGACGGCGTGATGAAGCTGATCGCCGCGACATTGGGCGGACGCGTCGCGGAGAAGCTCGTGTTGGGCAAGGTGTTGGTTGGTGCCGGCGGTAGCGCCGAAAGCGACTTGGCTCAGGCCACCAGGTTGGCACTTGATGCTGAGACGTCGCTTGGCCTCGCTGCGGAAATGCCGCTTATCTATAGGCCGCTCAACAATGTATCGGATGGCTTGAGTTACAATCCGAACCTGGCTCGTCGAGTGAACCATCGGCTTGAGGCTGCCGAGGCGATCGGACGCGAGGTGCTCGAACGGCACGCAGATATCATCCGGTCTCTCGCCGAACGCCTCTGCGCCTGCCGTGTCATCGAAGGAACAGAGATTCTTGAAGCACTCGCCAGGACAGGATCGGGCCGGTGACGCCTGAAACCGCGATTCAGAAATCCAAGTTGTCGATTCTGGATCGCGATCATTGGATTCAGAAGCGGGGTTCCGCGATGGCGAGACAGGCCGTCGAGATTCTTTTGAAATCGCCGTTTGTCGCTTGCATCGGTTGGCCGCACAATTTCCGAAGCCAAGGTCAAACACAGGAGGAACCCAATGGCCCGGAAATCTCGCAAGCAGCGCAACGTCGAACAGCGCGAACGATCTGACAAGAACCGTATCGAGAACAAGCTACGCCGCAGGCCGTCTCGCGACGATATTGCTCGTGTGCTTCTCTGGCAGACGATCCATGGCTTCCAAACGAGATATGAGAACCCGCGTCGGGCTCTGGACGCTCTTCGAGACCAGATAGTCGATGTGCTGCTGGTCCAGCACTTCGACCTCAGGGAATCCGAGGAGATGTTCGAGGACCTCGTGGTTCGTTATGCCAAGAACATCCTTCCGTTCAGGATCAAACGGCATCTGGACCGTTCACCCAACTCGGCGCCCGAAGCCTGACAAATGTTGCCATGGTCGGGGATTCTGCCGCGTCCGGGATTATCTCGGATGCGGCGTCCTCACCAATTACGTCGTCCGTCGTGCAAACGATGTTTGATCAAACCAACGCTATATCCCCCCATTACTCCCGAAAACGCCGTTTGCGGAGGAATCGCGAATTCCGGGTGAAAGATGCGGAAATGATTTCCGCATTGAAGGCGGCCGATGCGAGAAGAAAGCCCTATGAAATAGCTGGAGAGGAGCGATCTCAAAACCCAAAGCACTGTCATTGGGGCGAAGGATATAACAATTTCATTCTCCTTCGTCGCCGTTTTGTCAACGTGATCCGGCGATAGCGCTTTATCGCGCGAACTAAATATCAGCTACTTCATCCGATGCGTTATCAAGGACATCCAAATTCGAGTATCATGGTAAGATGCGTTGTCATGCGAAGATGACGTCGTCGGCACAAATGTTTCTTAGAATCGAGAATGTTGTAATCCTGCGATCTGCACCGCGATCCCGATAGGTGTGTTCTGGACCTTAACTCTGTATATTCGAGCATACTCGAAATACAGGAATTGACATTCGACCATAGGTAGATGTCTATCCTGAATGTATATTCGCCGGAGATTTGCCCATCCGGACGGCAGGGTGTTGATATAACGCTGGTAAGATCGGTTGGTAGAGTTGTTTTCATTATGAGGGGGGCGCATGGTAGAGGAAAAGCAACGGCGCGAGTTAAGGCAGCCGTTCAAGCCGAGGGCTCGGCTTCTCCAGCTTCTGGGCGATCAACTTATTGGTTCCCCACGCCTAGCTGTCTTCGAGCTGGTCAAGAATGCATATGATGCCGACGCCACGAACGTTCGGGTCACGCTTTCCAAACTGGGAACAAGCGCAGCCACAATACGAGTGCGAGATGACGGCGATGGTATGTCGTTGGATTTAATACGAAATGTTTGGCTTGTTCCCGGAGATGACTATCGCGAGAAGCAGCGACTCGCGCTGACACGGACAAAAAAGCATGGAAGATTACCTTTAGGTGAAAAGGGCGTAGGGCGCTTTGCTGTACACAAACTCGGCAATGAGATTGCACTTGCAACGCGGGCCGATGGCGAAGCGGAGTGCTTTGCAAAAATCAGTTGGACTGAACTTCTGGAGAACGAGTTTCTGGAAGACGCCAACGTTGTTGTTCGCGAGCAGGAATCAAAATACTTCCCGCCGCCAGTGACGGGTACCATAATTCAAGTAAAGGATTTGAGAGAGAAGAACTGGACAAGGCGCGATGTACGCGAATTGTACCGGCAGGTAACATCAATAACTTCACCGTTTGATGAAGCCAGTGACTCATTCAATGTGGTTGTCGATATTCCCAGTCGACCCGAATGGCTGCGCGGAATTCCGGATGCCAAGACGCTTCTTGTTATGGCGCCTTGGTACTTCGAGTTCTCGTTTGAAGGTGGGACACTCACCGTCAAGTACAGGTTCTCTGGAATACGCGATCTCAAGGTGGATGGGAGAGAGTTCGAGCGAACGGAGCCGCTACAAATTCCTGGCGAGATTGAGCCAGATGATCTCGACCCTGCAAGCGAACCCCGCAAGCGCCGGCCTGGAAAAGTTGTTGCCGACGCTTCGACAGTCGAGGGGATCGGGGCAGTCAAAGGCCGGTTTTACGTTTTCGATCGCGACAGGGAGATTCTATCTAAGCTGAGTGAGTCACGTCTTATTGAGCGTTATCTCGATCAGAACGGGGGAGTTCGTGTATATCGCGACGGCATCAGGGTCTATAATTACGGGGAACCGGGCGACGACTGGCTGGGTCTCGATTTGCGCCGGGTTAATACCCCCACAAAGAATATCAGCCGCAATATTGTCGTCGGCGCGATCGACCTCAAGCTTGAAGAGAGTGGGCAACTGAAGGAGAAGACGAACCGGGAAGGTTTCGTTGAGAACGATGCATATCATCGCTTGCAACGCATCGTTCTAGGCGCTCTCGCCATTTTCGAGACGGAACGAAGGTTAGACAAGCAGAGGCTTAGAGCTGCTACTGGGAAGATGCCGGAAGGCCCGCGAGGGATGGATGGTCCGGTCACCGAACTTAGGAGGCTCGCCCGCCGGAACGGCGTCGGCGATGAACTCGAACCGGCAATCCGTCGCATCGAGGCCGAGTATGGATCACTACGCCAGAGCTTTCTTACGGCAGGGCTATCTCAGGTGGGGCTGGCGCTCGTTTTCCATGAGATTGAGCGAGGCGTCGGCGTACTGACACGAGCAATACAGGCTGGTCACGAACTTTCAGCATTGCGTGAACAGGCGGGAGAACTCCAACGGGTCTTGGAGACATCGACCCAGCTTTTGCGAAAGGGTGAGCAGAAGGCAAACTCGCTTAAGCGCTTGGTAAGGATGGCGCGCGACATAAGCAGCTTGCGGTTCCAAGCCCATAAGGTTCGCCTTACATGCCCAGCCATGGAGGAGAGCGCACCGGATGCAACGCCAATATTCGATTTCAATCTTGCGCTGGGTGCGCTCACGAATTTGATCGACAACGCTATTCATTGGTTAAAAGTAGCCAAACCGCTGGATTCTGAAACTCAGAGAAAGCTCTATATCAATGTGATTCCGGATTACCCTGACGGACCCGCCATCATCATTGCTGATAACGGCACTGGGTTTTCTGATGCGCCTGAGCAGCTCGTCCAGCCATTTTTCAGCCGACGGCCGGAGGGCATGGGCCTCGGCCTCTATTACACAAATTTGGTAATGCAGCTGAATGGCGGACGACTAATCTTTCCGTCGGATATAGACGCTGATCAGCCAGAAGATTTTGACGGGGCGATTGTGGGATTGGTGTTCCGGAGAGAGAGCAGCGCAAATGTTTAGTTTCGGACGGTATGTCGTTGTTGATGATAATAAAGATGAGATGCGGCTACTGGTAGAGGCACTTCATGGTGATGGAACACCCTGTGTAGGTGCACTGTACGATCCCGGAGCGGGAGACCTGAAGCCGGAGCATTTCAGCAATGTCCGGCTGCTGTTCCTCGATCTGCACCTTGTGCCGGGCCAAGGCACCAATCCAAATGCAAGATATTCACTCCTTGCAGGATTGTTGGAGGGCAATATTTCGACAACCGGCGGGCCTTATATCGTTGTCCTCTGGACGAGCCACCCGGAGGAATGCGCGGCCTTTGCCGATTACGTTGAGCAGAAGGTATCTGCGGCTAAAAGGCCTCTCGTTGTCCTGCAACTCGACAAGAACAGTTATCTCGGTGTCGAAAACGCAGGTGCAAAGATTCGGGCGGACGTAAAGGCCCGTGTTGCTCAAAATCCACAAATTCAGGCTTTGCTTAACTGGGAGGCGGGTGTCCTGAAAGCCGCGGCCTCCACCCTTGCTGCCGTTGGATCATTGATTTCGGACGATGAAAGGACGCTAGCCGGCTACTCTGCTGCGCTTGATGGTGTCATGAGCAGATTAGCTGCGGCAGCAGTTGGAAAACCAAACGTCGATCGCGATCCTCGCGCTGCAGTGAGTGCGGCTCTCATTCCGGTCTTGCAGGACAGTCTGCTCAACGCCTCGGCCACTGGTGACACGCTCGATCTGTGGAAAGCCGCGGTCACCAAGGTTAAGAACCTGCCGGATATGTCGAATGAACAGGTAGGGGCGATGAACCGCGCCCTGCATCTGTCTCTACCGGCAAACGAAGCAATTTCGGCCGACGACTGGGGCGCCGTCCTGAAACCGTCACTTGCTGCTTCGTCAGGCGATCAGATGCAGCAGCTTTTTGGAATGAAGCTTTCGACGCTACTCAATGACATTTTCCTTATTGACAAAGCCGATCGAGAAAAATGTCTACCGTGTGTCATCAGGATCGGTGCTGTTTGTGATTACGCCCAGCGCAAGCCTGGCCCGATCCTGTACGTTATGGGGCTGCTAGTTCCGGTCGAGGTCACCCGGCGTAACGCAGTTGTGTCTAAGGCAGAGTTTGAAGGGCCTTTGCTTCTTACGGTCGAAGATTTTCCTGTTGCCAAACTCTTCGTAAATGCCCGTTTCCAAATTTCGTTCGCGAAATCACCGGAAGGTTGGGACCCGATCTTTCGGATCAGAGAAGGGCTGCTTGTCGCCCTTGCTGCGCACTGTGCCGAGTACATCACTAGGCCCGGGTTCATAAAATTGCCGCTCTAGCACGTCAATGTCGCTTGAACCGCAAGTGACACGAGCGCTGCTCTTAGCTCGACGTCGATGTGTTTCCTATCGTCAAAGCCACTAAGAAGACTATAGGAGATTCTTGCGCTGAAGTAGTTTTCAGTGGAATGGGCGTTACCTTACCATGTGCGGCTATCGTCGACCAAGAAGCGACGGTCGTGAGAAGTGGAACAAACAAAGCCTCTTGCCAGCGGCGTATAGGCAACTTTCAAATAAAATACCGAACATAAAGAGAACATAAATTGTAAACTAGGGCAAATTATGTCAGTCTGACAGAAATTGACCCAGACGATGATTCGAGCCATATCATGCGAACTAAAACGCGTACAGAATTCAGTAGGTTGCGAGAGCAGGCCGGCCTCACACTCGAGGAAGCTGAGGGCCTTCTAGAGGTATCTCCTCGCACAGCTTATCGATACGAAGATGGAACGTCCAAGGTCCCGCGCTTGGCTCTGAAAACGCTTACGGACGCTGCTGACCGTCGGTTGAAGCTGTTTGAAGCCAGCAAGGCGGATTTCCGTTTCATCGACCTCTTCGCCGGGATAGGCGGACTCCGGCTAGGTTTTGAAAGCATCGGAGGGCGTTGCGTTTTTACCGCCGAATGGGACAGGTACAGCCAGCAGACCTATTCGCTAAATTTTCCCGATAATCATCGTATTAATGGGGACGTCCGAGAGTTTTCTAAAAATCCAGATTTAATCCCAGAACACGACATCTTGCTCGCAGGGTTCCCGTGCCAGCCCTTCTCACTTGCAGGGGTTTCGAAGAAAAACTCACTCGGCCGGCCGCATGGATTCCTGTGCGACACGCAGGGAACCTTGTTTTTCGATACCGCGCAAATTATCGCCCATCACCGACCGGCGGCGTTTGTTCTAGAGAACGTCAAGAATCTTGAAAGTCATGATCAGGGTCGTACGTTTGCGACCATCATAAACGTACTGCAGAATGAACTGGGTTATCATGTGCAACATCGGGTCATCAGCTCGGAACCATGGGTACCGCAGAAACGGGAACGTGTATTTATCGTGGGCTTTCGGGAGCGGACAGAGTTCGATTTCAAGAACCTGAAGCTGCCCTCCGCGAAGAGTGGGCCGAAGCTTGGGAGCATTCTTCAACCGCATGAGGAGGTTGATCCGAAATATACGCTCACACCTCGCCTATGGGAGTATTTGCAGGGCTACAAGGCAAAGCATTTGGCAAAGGGCAATGGGTTCGGGTTCAGCGTTTTTGGGCCTGAAGACGTGGCGCGCACATTGTCCGCGCGATACTACAAGGATGGGTCCGAGGTTTTGATAGATCAGCCAGGCAAGCGCCCTCGCAGGCTGACGCCACTTGAATGCGCACGGTTGATGGGCTTTGATCGCGGCGACAGACGTTTCCGTATCGAGGTTTCCGATACCCAGGCCTATCGACAGTTCGGCAATGCCGTTGTCGTTCCGGTCGTTGAATTCGTCGCGGAGGCTATGAAAGCTCACATCAAGGCAGCGCTTGAAGCCCAGCGAGAATATCCTGCATTCTCAGGTCCGGCTTTAACGGTGACACGACCAAGTTCACCAGTCGCAGTAGTTCATGGCTGATATCGTTTCCCCGGAAGTGCGAAGCCGGATGATGGCGGGCATCCGGGGAAAGAACACGAAACCAGAACTGACACTGAGGCGTGGATTGCATGCAGCAGGTTTCAGGTTTCGGCTGCATGACCGGACCTTGCCGGGTAAACCCGATATCGTTTTCCCTAAATACAAGGCCGTTCTCTTCGCTCATGGATGTTTCTGGCACGGGCACGATTGCCATCTGTTCAAATGGCCCGCCAACAGGGCGGACTTCTGGCGAGCCAAGATTCACAGGAACCGCGAAGTTGACGCTCTCGCGTCGGCCGCGTTGCAGGAAGCAGGATGGCGGCAGGGGATCGTCTGGGAGTGTGCGCTGAAAGGCAAGGCTCGATTGCCGATCGAGACCGTACTCGCCGAGTGCGCCGCGTGGCTACGGTCCGATATCCCGCTTTTGGAAATCAGGGGGGGAGCATAGGTCATGCGACGGGGACTACTTTCAGATTACTTTGACGGCGTGGCGGTCAAGCGGCTGAGTGCTGTCGAGGCCGACGTCCTCCGCTCGAACCAGCACGAATTCAACAGCTCGACCCAACTCAAGAGTTTACTCGGAACGCCTGACCGGGTGCAGTACCAGGCAATATTCATCTGGATCGGTGGTGAACAAGAGGCGCTTGCGGAAGAAGGATTCCTGACCTGGTATCAGTCCCGAAAACCTCCGAGGCGAGAGCACAGGCTCTATTTTCCGACAAATGCAGTGTGCGAGGCGGCCGCGGAAGGCGATGTCCTGTTTATCGCAAGACGCACCGATAACACCCTCATGGCGATTATTGTCCCCGGAGACAGCACGATCCAGAACCAGTTGCTGTGGTTGTTCGGGCTCGAGGAGCAACCACCCTTGCAGTTTGAATCGCTGGAGATCAGCAAGGACAATGCAGCCGAGCTGGACTTCACCGCTCGATATATCCTCGACGAACTCGGGATCGAGGTTGAGGAGCCGGAAGCCGACCGCCTGGATACGCTGATCGAAAAATTCGGACTGGTGTTTCCGCCAACCCGCGTCCTGTCAGAACTCGCCCGAACTTCACTTCCGCATGTCTCGGCCGCCGATGATCCGGACGCGGCTCTTATGGCGTGGATCGACAGAGAAGAGCAGCTGTTTCGCCGTCTTGAGAGGCACGCGGTTGCAGACCGGATCAAAAGCGGATTTCATTCTGACGAAGGGACCGATGTCGACGGTTTTATGGGTTTTTCCAAGAGCGTTCAAAACCGCCGCAAGAAACGCGCCGGGCTGGCGCTGGAACATCATCTCGAAGCGGTCTTCGCCGTCCACATGTTGCGATTTAACCGTGATGCCGAGACCGAAAACCGTAACAAGCCCGACTTTCTTTTTCCCGGGAAAGAGGAGTACCGGAATCCGGCATTTCCGACGGCACGCCTCACCATGCTGGGCTCGAAATCGACGCTGAAGGACCGCTGGCGTCAAGTTCTCTCGGAAGCCGAGAGAATCAGGGAAAAGCACCTGCTGACACTGGAGCCGGGTATTTCGGAGAACCAGACAAACGAAATGCGCGCAAAGCTGCTTCAGCTGGTCCTTCCACAATCCCTTCACTCGACGTACCGCGAGAGCCAACGCGGATGGCTTCTGACGCTTTGTAACTTTGTCGAGCTGGTAAAGGAGCGCCAGGGAGCAGGATAGCCTTCAGACCTCCTCATTGACTGAGGCGAGCATTTCACGAAGGTCATCGATGGAATATGGCGGCGACCGGCGATGAGCAACCGAATGACAGTTCGGGCAAAGGGGCACCAGGTCCGTTCTCGGATCAATGATGTAGCCTTCTCCGAGGTGTGAAACCGGGGTCACATGATGAACTTCTATCAGACCCGAAGCGGCTGCGCCGTAGCGTTCGCTCATATCCAGCTTGCAAGCCTTGCAGGAATATCCATGAATTGCGAGAGCGGCGGCACGGTTGCGCCGATCACGTTCGTATCGGTTGGTCTCTACACGTACCTTTGCGCCTTCCGGTAACCCCACGACTTCCGGGGACGCTTCCAGTCCTTCATCCTCAACCTCCAGCGGCAACAATGCCAGAACAGCTGCCGCCACCCGGGATGTCCAGAGTTCGATCTGGCGCATGTCTTCTTCGACGTTGCCCTCGTTGATCGCCAGCATTCCTTTCCTGACGCCAAGGCTGAAGCTGCGCCATCCGGTTTCCCAGATCGCTGAATCATCCGGCAAGCGGCTCGTTCCATTGAGAGTAAGCGCGACTTCCGCATCCGCTTCCCTGCAAACATCAAGAACCGCCCGGAATGTGCGGCGTCCGGTCTCGTCCGCAGAGCCCATGGCGCTCATGAGATCGCCGGCGAAACTGCCTGGCTGGAAATGCACATCCAGTCGTCGCCATCCTATGAGGGTGCGCAATGTAAAAGTTTGGCCTGGAGGATACCCGGCAGGCTGGAGTTCGAGCCAGCGGGTGCCTTCGCTGTCCCGTCCCTCCCGACCGGAAAACTCCAGTCCGGTTTCGGCGGAAATTCGCTCCGCAAGCGACCGTGGATCAGGCGACATCCTTATCCACTTCAGGCTCTGGCAGTGTCTCCACCAGTTTCTCCAGAATACGCGACACCTCAAAGCGCATATCTCGGAACATTGAGGCAGTGTGGTCCTGAACCGTCGATAGTTCTGCAACGGCCAGCGCCCACATCAGGGAATCAAGACCCTGCATCGTCACACTGCGATTGAGGTTTGGAATGTAGACCTTCTGATAGTAGGGGTGGCTGGTATTGATCTGAATTCCCTTATGCCCCTCGATCAGGACTGGCTGAAATAGTAGACCGTTATTGATCCCCTCTACTGGCTGCACGAATACTTCGCCAGGTCTCTTGGCCGAAGTTATCGTCAGCTTGAGGCGCGTGGTGCCGTACTTGTTTTCAACGATAGCTTCGCCTGTATTGGGATCAGCAATGTTGACCTTGGGGCCACCAGCAGCAGCCTCGCGGTTACGGATGTTGTTGTTTGACGTGTCATGCGCGCCCTCTCCCTTCTTTGACAGCAGCTTTTGCTGTCCCTCACGCGAGCGGCGGTTTGCATCGCGGCGCGGTGCAGGAAGGAATTGGGTCTGTAGCCAGTCGGCGAGATCATCATTCAGAATGATCTGCGACTTCTTAATGTCCAGATGGAAGGCGTCGTCGAGCCGATGGTCAAACGAAAATTCAACTCGCAGTCCCGTCAGGTGCGGCTCCTTCTGGTAGAGTCCCAGCCAATCCGCGTCGTGGATCAGACGGTTCTCCCGATAAATATATATGCCCTGTCGGTCATTAGAGAGCTTCGCAGCCGTAGCCGTTTTGTCATCCGGAAACTCCTCGCGTCTTGGGAGGACAAACGCCCGAACTGTGAAGGAAGCCTTTCGACCATCGGATAACTCCGGTTCGACAGTTTCATTGGCGACCAAAGCGGATAGCTTTGACTGGAACGGGTCCCATGCCTCGATTGGTTCGCCATTCATTTCCATGATGACATTTCGTGCCCGCGAATCTTCCGTATCGAGAAAACGCTGGTAGACCATGGAGAGGTGCTCACGAAGATTCTCTTCTCTAGCCTTGAGCGCCTTGCGTGCGGGTTTGCCGCCAGGGTCCTGGTATTCCTTGAGTAGTCGATCAACATCGTCCCACAAAACGACAGTTCCAGCATGAGCAGGAGCAACGGTGTCGAGGATTTCGAGTGCCTCCGGATCGCATTCTTCGCTCAAGAGAAGCGCCCACCTGTTGACCTTCGCAACATGATATAGGTCCCAAGTCGCCATGAGCGCCGACGTATTCCCATCCGGTCGGGAAATGACCGAAAGCTTCTTACAAAATGCGGTTGAAGCGGTTTTTAGGCCAAGTCCGTATTTGCCGAGGCTTGCGGCGCTTGGACGGGCCTTCGAGCCATACTGCATGGCGTTGATCAAGCCATCCCGGTTCATGCCGTCGCCGTTATCCGCTATCAGCAGCCGAATGTTGCCGCGGAGGTCGGCGTCTAGCCAAAGCTGGACGTGTGTTGCATTAGCGGCAATGGAATTATCCACGATATCGGCTACGGCCGTGTCAAATTCATAGCCCGTGTCACGCAAACCGACAATAACCCGCTCCGGGTCAGGCGGTAGCTCGATTTCCTGAATGTTGCTCATGATCCCCCCTTAATTTCTATTATGCGCCAGCCCGTACCCAGCTTGAGGACACCCCGAGTCGCTTCTGCCTGCTGCTTTCGTCTATGGGTTACGCGATATCGATCATTTTCATCTCTCACCAGAATGATTTCATCCCCGGGAGCCAGATTTGCCTGGCGGATGTATTTGGTCATTCTCGTCAACCTATACTCGTTACGAGTGCCGTCAAAAAGCCTATTGTTGTAATAGATGAAGGCGAATTCCCAGAAAGTGCCGCCGTCATCCACAAAGTTCAGATGGCATCTCGGGTTGTACTGGCTCGGGTCGAGGCGAGGAAAGAACGAAAGTAGCCGTTCTTCCTTGGGAACCAAAATGCCTGCCTGATGTCCGCCCGTCTCGCCCGTATCGTTGGCGCTTAGCACCTTCGCGATTGTCTGCTCTGCCATACCTATCCATTTACCCCCTTCGATGGCGATCGCATCAGCGCCTTGACGATATCACCGTAATCGTCTTCCCTACCTTCGACGCCCACCACCGCAGTGCCGGAAATCGCCCTCTTACGCGTCAGGCGTTCGTCCACCACGTCCTCGACAGTATCGGCGACAAGAAGTCTGTGAACTGTTACTGGCAGCTGCTGGCCGCGCCGATGAGCCCGGGCAGACGCCTGGTCTTCGAGTGCCGGGTTCCATTCGGGATTATAGTGGATCACATGGTTGGCGGCAGTGATGTTGAGTCCAGCTCCTCCCGCCTTTGGGTTCAGTACGAGTGCCGCGCCACCTTGGACGGCGCTGAAGCGATCAATCAGCGGCTGGCGATCGTCAACAGGCAGACGACCGTCGATTACGCCTGCAAAGGCTCCGAAGCGACTCTTGATATGGCGGGCGATCATATCGGCCATCGCCGTAAACGACGTGAAGATAATCACCTTCTCACCGCGCGAAAATATCTCTTCAACGATCTCGTCCATGCGCCGGAACTTCGAGAAAGCCATGGGATCGGCCGTGGCGGCATTGCCGCTCATCAGGTCCGGGTGAGCGCAGAAGCGGCGCAAAGAAGTCAGAGCGACAAGGGTGGCGGCTGCGCCATATTCCGCATAGATACGTTCCCGTTCAGCGTCATAGGCGACTACCTCGCTTTCGTCCAACTCAACCACCTGGGGAATATCGATCCGTCCGGGCAAGTCCTGCGCCACCTCGGCAACGCGTCGGCGCAGCATGAGCGGCGAAACGAGTGGTTCCAGCTTGGCTGCGCCGTCGATATCATCGGAATATTCCGACGCGAAGGCCTTCGCATCACCAAGGTGGCCAGGCAGAACGAAATCCACGATCGACCAAAGATCAAGCAGGCGGTTTTCGACAGGTGTACCTGTCACCGCCAGACCCGCATCCCGCTGGAGCCGTTTCACTGCCCGAGTCCTCTGGGCGTCCGGGTTCCGGATGAATTGTGCCTCGTCCAGCACGATCACCTTCCAGACGATCATGTTCAGCAGGCTGTTGTCGCGCACCGCGTTGTCATAGGAGGTGACAACGACATCGTAATCCTTCAGCTCGGAAGGCCGGCCTGTGCGAAAGGCTCCATGGTGTTTCAACACCTTGAGGTGCGGGGCGAACTTCGAGATTTCCCGTCGCCAGTTCTCCAGCAACGAACCAGGGGCAAGGATCAGCGCTGGCCGGAGCGGCATGCCGCCGGAATCGCTCAGGGCGCTGATGATCTGCAGGGTTTTTCCAAGACCCATCTCGTCGGCAAGAAGTCCGCCGACGCCCTCGGCAAGGAGGAACTTCAGCCAGCGCCAGCCAGTAATCTGGTACGGATAGAGGGTTGCATTTACACCGACCGGAACATCGTCGCCCGATGGCGTGAACGCCAAGGGTGAGATCGCCCGATCGGCTGTGCGGTCATTGATCGACGCTCCTGCTCCTGCCGCCTTCCGAACAGCAAGAAAGGCCTTTAGAGAGGCCGCGGTTCCGAGGGCCACGCCCGTTCTTTTGACCAACTCCAGAATCTCTGCACTGGCAGTCGGCTCGATTGGATACCATACGCTCTCAGCCACTTTGTGGCCGCGTTCCAGGTCGGTAAGTTCAAGGGCTACCTCGGCACCGCGGCTCGTGGCCATGATACTGAAGGAAGGCGCTTCACTCCCGGTGCCTTCCGAAATTGTCAGGGTCGGGACGAGCGGATATCGGGAAGCGCGGGCACCATCGACGCTCGTCGGTATCCAGCTTGCCAACGGCCGCTTTTCCACGAGGGCGCTGTATATCTCGTTCACTGACATGGGGCGCGTGTTTCCCGCCTCATCAACGAGAGCAAGTAAACTTCCCCTGATTTCCCATCCCGATCTTGTCATAGTTCCTTGAAATACATGAAGGTTCCGAACTGAATATATCGATTGTGGGCGCTGTTTTAAAGCCGCGTTTGTTCGTCTGTCATGGCGTTAATGTCAGGACGCAAACCTCATTCTCCCGCGTGTATGTATAAGCTCATCTTGTGTCGAAGGGCGTGTCTTCAGCAAAACCACAATCAGGTATCTTTCACACATAATCATGTTGTGGCGGAAAATTCTATTTACAACCTGCTCTTTACAGCGTCCGATTTCAATCGGACTCAGGAAGATAGCGCCTTCGAGGCACAATTTTCGGCATCGGGAACATTGTTAAGGAAGCATTTATTAGGGAAAGAACTGGCACGAAGCGGAAATTATTTCCGCTTCGATCACAATCTTTGCTATTGCGAGTCATTCCGGAGGTCGGCCGTCGCATGTCTTGAACTGATCAGCGGTGAGCGTGAGCAATGCTCTAATAATCTCGTCGACGATCGAGAACTCTATTCCGCACCGGTCGGAAATCTTTTGAATAAGTTCTTGGTGGTTCATGGAGCGCCTTTCTGGATAGCAGTCGTGTCGATGCCTGAGAGCCTCGGCCATTAACGTTGTCCCTCGGGCTGTACCCTAGCCAGAAATGGCAACGCGAATGATGAAGTTGGGTACGCAGGGCATAGCACACCAAATTGTCGTCTTGGTGTCGTACCAGACTGTCCTACCCGTAATTTTAGAGAAACTTGATGTTCAAACCTTTTCAAAGGCTTGAAAGTTTCCGGCTTTCTTTGCTGGGAATGTAGGCGCCCAAGCCCCCTGTTAAACTCTCCACTGTATGGCATTCAATTGGTCCATTGTGATCGGCTACTGGCGCTTCCCCTTCTTTCTTTTCTTTGCGGCTAACTTGTCAAAATCCAGCCCGTAGAACATCGAAAAATCGATTTTCGGATTCAGACGCAACGTAGAGAGCATTTCGGCTTTGTTTTCGGTCAGTGACTTGAAGCCATAGAGGTCGTGCTCTTCGTCGCCCAGCGAATGCCCGACCTGAATCATCCGATCTCGCTTCTCGACCTTCTGGTCACCTGTAGCCTCCTCTCAGTGAGTGAAAAACTTCCCCCTTTGCTTCTTTGGCGCCAGCTTTCGCCATAAGGCGGCCCATGTAGCTGGAGGCTGATTTGCTCGGGTCTACGAGGCGCATCAGCTCCGGGAAGATAAAACTGTCGCCCTGGGCTTTCGCCCAGGCGACGAAGCCAATCTCCACAAGAAAGTTGTGAAGGACGTAGAACGTCATGCTGCCCGAGTTTTTTATCGGGACGCGCTGCCAAACGCCGTTGTTCATGACGATGCCCTTCGTTTGGGCGACCCAGACGCCGTCGAACTTTTCGCGGATATCGCTGCCCCGAAGAAAGATAAGCAAACCTAGGCGGCGACCTGTCAGGAGAGCGAGAAGCGGCACCATCGCGAGATCGAGATAGCCCGAAAGTACCCCATGCTCGAACGTCGAGCTGATCTGCTTGGATGAGAGTGGTTCGGTTGGAATCTTTCGCCTTGATGTATCTGGATACGTATACCGTGCACCAGCCACGGATTTTGCCAGATTGTATCGAGCGGCGCCGAATATGAGCGCTGCGCGAGCTGCCGCGACATAGCCGTCCGACAAGGTAGAGTGCGTGATGGGCAGGTATCGAAAATCCTGATTGCTCTCGATAATCTCGTCCGGCGTAAGGTGATCAGGACGATGTTTGTCCTTGGCAGGCCAGAATTTCATGCGCTCGATGAATGCCTGAAGGTCAGTGGGGGGTCGCGAGTGAGCAATGTCGATCCCCCGGTCCTCTTTGGTCTTCTTGGTCACCCTCATTGCAAGATATTCAGAAGCGACCAAGCTGAAAAGCGGCTTGGTTGAGGCAGGCCTGGTTACTGTTCTTCTGTCGAGGTGATAGTCGGGGGTGAAATCCAGAAGGGATGCCGTCCCTTGTTCAATTGAGATTCTGCCCGCTCCGCTTTGTCGGATTGCGGGCAACGAAGGAGCAACCGTTTCCGCATGATGCTTTTGTTGTTCGGGCATTGGAATGACCGGTGGGCTAACAGAACGCGGCCTTTTGTCCGCGGTTACATCAGCTTCCTGCCCGGACGTCTCACTACCGTCCAGCCACTTTTTGATATATGACGACGTAAGCACTTCAGCATTGTCCGCCACGATCTGATTGTGTGGCTGTCCTTCTTGCTCGGCAGTAGTTTCCTTGGTGATGGAAACGAGGTTGCGGATCATCTCATGGCCGCGTGCTTCCTCATACGTAGGAGGCGTGTCCGGTCGCTGGATGTCGTAGATCGCCGACTTCATCAGCATGGTCATGAATTTGATGGACAGCAGGTCGTCCTCATCCGACGCGCCGCCGAACAAATCGCCGACCTTGTTTGTATCATTGGTATCAGTCATATGCTGCTCGATGGCCCTCAAGAATTTCAACGACAGGCCAGCCAGTTCATCGGCAAGTCGGCGCGCCTCCAGGTACGGCATGGGACCCAAAGAAAGTCTTAGCTCGACTTTGTACATTATGCGGCGAAGCAAAGCGCTTGCGCCATGCGGTTGAGCCGGCTGGGAGGTATTTTTTGCATTTCTGGGTTTGACGGGGAGTGTCGATAAAGATCGTCGCTCC
>JAQGJP010000030.1 GCA_028290545.1 Rhizobium sp.
GCCTCTTGCCCGAACGGCGCGCCGCAGCTTCGAATTCAGGGCCTCTATGGCGTTCGTCGTGTAGATGATCCGGCGCACGTCCCTGGGAAAGGCGAAGAAGGGAATGACTTGCTGCCAGGCGCGTCGCTACATCTGGCCGATGGCGGGGTTGGTGAATGGGAATAAATGCGGTGCTTACACCCGAGGAAAGGCATGATAACCGATGAGTGGCGATATGACCGACGCAAACATCAATTTTCAGCTCGGAAAACTGCTTGGCGAGGTGTCCAACCTCCGGGAGGATGTCCGCCGCTCCGAAGACAAATCGGACCAAAGCCGGGCCGCGATGCATCGGCGGATGGATGACATCGTTAGCAAGGTGGGGGGGCTGGCGCGGACTTGGGCGGGACGGCGGGAGCCGTGGTGCTGACGCGCTTAAGAAGCCGGGGCGTCAGCAAATACGGCCTTAATTGCAATCTCGCCAGCTCTAACCAGTTCGCTGCCATCAATGCCAACTGATACTGAAAATGTACAATCAGAATCCACATGGATCGGGAGCGCCGGTAAAGATATTGCGAGACCATGATTGGCCTTCATGACAGATATTTCTACATCAACGGCGGCAACTTCAATGCTTTGTTTGCCAACGTGTTTTCTGGCAATCACCTTCGCAGAGTGAGTTCCAGCGCCGATGCCATACACCTGCAACCAGACGCTCAGGGGTATAACGCCTGGCCCAGCGTTCATATGCAACTCATCCCCATATACACCTATAAGAATGAATTTGCCGGATAATTCCTGACGGATATCATCGCAGAATACGGCATTCGCAGTAATGCGCGGTGTTACGCGATTTGCCATTCATTTACCCTTTTCCATCCCTGAGCAGTTGTGGCGTTTATCAAAGGTCTATTCTCCGTTAGCTGGGTCACGACAAAAACATTGTCAGATCCCCCTTTTGCGCCAAGTTGCAGGACTTTGGTAGCTTCTAGATGCGGGTTGTCCGCACTCGTGACTAATGCAGTGATCCGCACAGCACCGTGCTCGACCAAAGCGTTTATCGGATGAAATACTATCGTCGGTCTGTAGCCCATGGCCCAACCCAGTTCCGCAATAGATGAAGCTGTAAGATTTGCATAACCGGACAAGCAGCGGTTCATGCGGGAACGACTGATCCCGAGTTTTGTGGCCAACGCTTGTTGGGTTGTTTTGTCCATCTTCCTGGATTCGATGAAGAGCGCCTGCAAGGCCCTACCTAAATCTCCAACAAACTCAGCTACAGCTTCATCCTTCGGCTCCAACTCAAACACATCGTCATAGACTTCAATCGCTGATGACATCGCGGTAGTTCCCATCCCTCAAATATTTGGGTTCATCTAGGTCAAGCGCGTCTCTGTGCGCTATGCATTCCATACGGTGGCTTTCATAGAGGCTCCTGTCCGACTTCAGCGCCTCAAAGAAATCGCCCTTTACCGCGATGAACCGGTTTTTTTCCTGGAACCAGCCAAAGATCCGTAGATCTGGCGTACTGAATTCCCATACGTCATCAGACATCGGAATCATTCTCTTAAACAGCCTGGAGTCATCGAACGTCTTGCCGCTTATAAACCGCACGAGCAAATCGTGGGCCTGGAAAGCTGGCTTAACATCCTGCCTGTAAAAAGGTTTTGAACTTCTCACGGGACCGTGAAGCCAAGAGTAAAATTCAGCTGTCCCAAAAATGCTCCTATCCTCGAAATCGCCCGGGCGAGAGATCTTCACCTTGACAGGCCTGAGTAGCCCAGCGGCGACAAGCTCATAGAATGTTGCCATATAAGTCAACACAATCCTGCTAACAAGACGTTTACGGATTACATTTTGTTCATTTTTCGGTTTATTTATGCGGCATCTCGATCCGGCCCGGTGCTCCCAGCACCACCAATCCGTTTCACTGCGGCCTTGTCGTAACCGAACCCGCCCCATTCCTTGCATCCGGGATGCTGGCACCAATGCTCGACCGGATCGGTAGCCAGACTCGCGCGGCGGGGCTTGTCATCCTCGGTCATTGCGTCGTCCCGCCGCGGCGATCGATATAGAGATTGTTCAGCAGATCGACGGCATCGTCGGCTTCCTCAATCGTCAGCATCGTGATTGGGATATCATTCACCACCGCCGGCAGACCCGTGAAGATGTCGTAGACCGTCCACGTACCATCCGGCTCCTGGCGCATCTCGTAGCGGTTTTCGGTCGGATCGGTCTTTTCTCGCATGCGCGCAAACTGACACAGCGCACGGGGGAGTCAAGCTGACCGCCGAGACCGCCGCGGCGCAGGAGGGTGTTGACGTTGCTGGGCGCGGAGGCAAAGCAAGTCGGTCAGCTCGCCTGCGAGGGCGCTATGTCATAGTGACAACGCCCTTCATCACAATTACAGAAAACCGGCCTGATAAGGCCGGCTCTCCTTAGCGCAATCAGGCTGCCATCAGTTCATACTGATGACCGTTGTTTTTGACTTTGCTGATCTGGATTGTCTGTACTTCTGCAGTCGGAATGCTTCTGCGCGACAACTCATCAATACCAGCGTCAGTCGGTAATTTGAGCTTCTCGATCGCTAGCCGCCGAATGAGCGCCTCGGCAGAGCTATCAATCTCGATCTCGCCACGCTCCCAACGACCTATCGACTGTTTGTCACGATGCACGAGTCCCGACAGTTCAGCTTGGGTCAGACCCATTTCAGTACGCAGGAATCGCAGTTCGTCACCGCTGATGCCCTTCGGATGATTCACGATCCCGAGCGCAATGAGTGCATGCAATTGACCAACAGCCGGGATAGTGATTACTTCATCACCGTCATCGTCAATTTGCACTTCAATACCGCTGATCATGACGTTCTTCAGCCCGCATTCAGTGTAATGATGATCGACCGTTTTCATTCTTCTTCTCCAATTATCGAGCCAGAAACCCGCTCGAACTCATCCACCCACATTACTGTCACTATCTTGAGTTCGCAGCCGACAAGCTCTGGAATGACGACCACACCAATGGACCGGCTTCCGCTGTTTGGCGTACGACACTCGACGCGATAGCGAAAATAATTAGGCCTCGTCGCAGGAATTGCATTTTCGTATACGAACCCATTCCTAAGAGCATATAGGACATCCGACAGGATCAAGTTTCGCTCTACCAGACGTTCCTGGGCATGAAGCTTATATGAAATCGACGCTGTTTTATTTTGGGCGATTTTTCGGACCATATCAGTCGCGATTGCCGGCGGCCAAGGCTGTTTTGTGGGCACACTTCCTCCTGCGAGCGGGTATATATCGCGCTCCTAAGCTATCATGGTGATACACAAATAAATATCAACGGTCAAGGAGCAAGGCTTTGGCGCGCAAAAACAAAAAATAATTCTGAATTTAAACGCAGACCTTTTCCAAGTCGTAGCGGATCTCGCGCAGCCATATTTAAAACCTGCAGGATTTCCCTGCAGGCTGCTTCTCTCGCCTCGCACGCGGACGCGGACGCAAGCAGTCACCCTTTGGCGAGGGTGAGCTCTTCGGACGCCTTGCGTGGCTCTTTGTTTTCGAGGTGCCCCATCGTCAGAGCCAGGACCACTACCAGCGATCCAACCATGGCGGCGATGCCGAGCCAAGCGGTCATCGTTTTGCGAAAAGTGGGCGGGTCCCTGTGCATGGAAAAAGAACGATAGACCTGCTCCGTTGTTCCGCGTGATTCGGAGATGCGAATTACAATGGTCCCATTTATTTCGGGCGCGGATCATCCGAAACAATATGACCCTACCTAGAGGATCAAGCCTGCGGCGTGAATTCGCGGACATAGCACGGACATAGAAAAACAGGGCTCCGGTACGGCGGCAAAAAAGCCCGGCATCTAATTGAAATTAAAGGAAAAAGTGGTGCCCCCAGCAAGACTCGAACTCGCGACCCCCTGATTACAAATCAGGTGCTCTACCAACTGAGCTATAAGGGCAACCTGCGCAGGGAACTAGCATATTTTCACTGGCTGTAAAGCGAAAAATCGCCGGCCCTGCAAGAGCCGGCGATTTTAAGGCCTGGCGGACGGTTCTGTAGTGTGGGCCGACCCTTTTGCCTTGCGCACTTGGGGGAAATCAGAGAATCGATTCGATATAGGTCTCGACAGTATTGGTATAGGTGCTCGACACGCCGAGGCGGCTGTTGACTTCGCTGGACGACAAGGCCTGCGGCGAGACGGTGATTTTCACACCAGCATTGTCTGCTGCCTGCGCGAACGCGTTGGCCTTGGCGCAGGTATTGTCGTCGCTTTCCGACGAGCAGACGACCATCATTGGCACGCCCGAACTTGCCACCAGATGCGTCGGCGAAGAATCCTCCCAGAACTCCACATTGTTGCCGAAGGCGGCGTCATAGGCCGAATCATGGCTGGTTGTCATGATGGCGGGAATGTTCAGCGCCGAGGTTTCGAGCACCACGGCGCCGGCCCAGATGGACGCGCCCTGATCTGCCGCAAGTGACGGGTTCGACGAAAGCAGCGCCGCGAGATGCCCGCCGGCGCCCGTTCCCATCAGGATGAGCTTGTTCTTGTCGACGTCCCAGTTCGGTGCGTTCTTCTGAATGCTGGCGATCGCCAATGCCACGTCGGCTGCCTGGATCAGCGGGTCCTTCTTCGGCAGCAGGCGGTAGTTGATCGAGACGAAGACGTAACCCTTTGCGACCCAGTATCCGGCCTTGGCGGCGGCAACGTCGGCATCAGCCTTGTCGCCGCTCGTCCAGCCGCCGCCATGGATCATGACGATGACCGGTGCGTTCGCGCGACTGTCGGGAAGATAGACGTCATATTTCTGCGCTTCATCCAGTCCATAGGGCACGTCGACATTGACGGTCGCATCGCTGACGCCGGAATATGCCTGGCGGAATTCATTGGTCAGCGGTGTCGATTGGAAATCGAACAGCGGATTGGCGGATGTCGCCCGGCTCGCGGACGTTGCGCTGAAAAGCACCAGAAGTGCGGCGGCTGAGATACACGCCGTAGATGTGAATTTCGTGAGCGGAAACCCCATGTTCAACCCTTCCGGTTTGCGATATGGCATTGGAAGCCTGATTAGGAATATGGATCAGAACGATGCGCAACTGCTTCCTTTGGAGATGGTTGCCCTTGCGTTTAGCGGAGGAAACAGAATGGTTTGGTTGTCCCGGATTGGCACGGAATTGTGCCGGCGAGCGGCTTTGGGCGGCTTTGCATTTGCCCTTGGACTGGCTGGCCTGACGCAGCCGGCGTTCTCCCAGGAGGCCGATCAGGCGATGGATGAAGACCAGGCCGTCACCATTTCCTGCGACGACGGCACCGCGCTCACTGCGCTGTTCGATGAGACGAGCGTTGAATTGACGCTGGCCGATGGCTCGAAAATCAAGCTGCCGCAAAAGGACAGCGACACCGGCTTCCTTTATACAAACGGCAAATTCGCCTTGAGTGGCGATGACGCAAGTGCCAGGTGGATCGTCGGCAAGAAGGCGCCGGTGGCATGCCATTTCAACGACCAGCAGCAGCCGACGCATTTCGATGAGCCGCTGACCGTCGATACCTTGGCCCTGCCGAAGGACAAGGCCAACCCGGACGCCCAGCCGCAGGTCAATTGCTATCGCTTCGGCGGTTTCATGGTCAAGGAAGTCGATCTCGGCGAGAAGGGGGCCGCATCGCTGGCGATCGCGCCGGCCGATGCCGCCTGCGAACGCAACGCGGGCAAGAATGAGACGCCAATCAAGGATGATACCGCCGGATATTTCTTCGGCGCCAAGAGCAATTTTGTTTTCTTCCAGGCCGGTGACGGCTGGAATGGCGGGCTGCCATTCGTCGTCTACGACGCGAAAACCATGAAACGCCTGTTCGAGGACAGCCTGCAGGGCGACGACTTCGAATCGCTGGACGTGGCCGGCAATACATTGACGATGAAGTTTCGCCGTGTCTTTTCGGCCGATTGCTCGCTCTACCTCGATGGGGGCACGTGCCCGGAAACCATCAGGAAGCAAACCGGCCTCGGCGAAATTGCCAGGCTGCCGGATTGCGGCGCCGCCTATGATGCCGAGAAGAAGCGCACGCCCGACTATGCCAAGGAAATCGAGGATTTGCCGAGCGTGATATCCTATGAGGCGCAGCTGACCTTTGACGGCAAGTCCGTGGCCATCAAGCCGCTGAAGGGCGAAACTGCCTGCAACGTGCCGACCTGAGTATCGCCGATGGTTGGATGGACGGAACTGTTTTCGTCCTGTACTGCCCGGCTGCAAATGTTGATCAAGGTGTAGCGGCATGGACGTAAGGGATTGCAACGGAACGATCCTCATAGAGGGTGACAATGTCACGCTCATCAAGGACCTCAAGGTCAAGGGAACATCGGAAACCTTGAAGCGGGGCACGGTGATCAAGGGAATCCACCTGACTGACGATCCGGCGGAAGTCGAGTGCCGCCACGCCAAGGTCAAGGGCCTCGTTCTCAGGACGGAATTTCTGAAAAAGGCCTGAAGCCCGCCGCCATCCGACGCGCTTTACGGCTTGACGGAAGGGGAGTATTCTCCGGCATCGGACAGGGGGCCGCTTGAATGCCCGTCTCAAGGATCTGTTTGGCCGGTGGTCTAATGCTGTGCGCTTCGGCTTTTGAGGCTGAAGCGCACAATTGCCAATGCCGCAATCGTGGAGCGATGTACGAACTTGGCCAGATGTCCTGTTTGCACGTCGACGGCAAAAGTTACCTTGCGCGCTGCGAAATGAAGCTCAACGTATCGTCATGGACCAAAGTCGAGGATACCTGCCCGGTTGCCGGGGCAGGTCCGCGTTCTGGTCCGTCGCTGACCAACTGAAGCCGTTCTTTAGCGAGCCAGATAGGATCGTGTTGCGTAAAGTGCGATCGCTGCGGCATTCGAGACGTTGAGCGATTTGATCGCGCCGGGCATATCCATGCGCGCCAGATTGTTGCACGTCGCCTGCGTTTTCTGGCGCAGGCCCTTGCCCTCGGCACCCAGGACCAGGGCGATCTTTTTGCCCGAAAGTGTGCTTTCGAGCGGTTCCGGTCCGTCCGAATCAAGCCCGATCGTCTGGAATCCGAGCTGGTGCAGTTCCTCGAGCGCATTGGCCAGATTGGTAATCTGGATATAGGGGATGAGTTCGAGCGCGCCCGAGGCGGATTTCGCCATCACGCCCGATTCGGTTGGCGAATGCCGTTCCGTCGTCACCACGGCACCGGCATCGAAGGCGACGGCCGAGCGCAGGATCGCGCCGACATTGTGCGGGTCGGTCACCTGGTCGAGCACCAGGAGCAGCGGCTTGTCCTTCAGCGAATCGAGCTTGCGGACGGGCAGGGGCCGGGCTTCGATCAGCACGCCCTGGTGGATGGCGTCGGGGCCGACCAGCTTGTCGATATCGTGCGGCGCGACCATTTCAACAGGGAAAGGCAGTTCGGTGCCCTCGGCGATTTCCAGCCTGGCGAGCGCGTTCTGCGTCACCATCAGCTTGAGAATTTTACGATCGGGGTTGGCGATCGCGGCTTTCACGGTGTGCAGGCCGTATAGCCAGACCGTGTCCGGAGCCTGTGGAGGCGCCTTCCAGTCGCCGCCCGCCTTGTTGCGGGCAGGCGTTGCAGCCGGCAATTCGCCGCGTTCGCGCTTCTGGTCGCGATGCGCGCGGCGCAGGGTGGCATAATGGGTGTCTTTCGGTGTCTTGCTGTCTTTGCTCATGAAATCGCTATAGTCTTTCTCAATCGCTTGGTCACTCCGATAGGCGTGAATGGCCATATTTTTTTTCGGTTTTCATGTTGACAGGGAATATTTCGGCGGTCATATACCCCGCCAGATCGCAGGCAAGTTCTGCAGTCTGAAGTGCTTGGTCGCTTGATCCGGACGAAAGAATGGAGAGATGCCCGAGTGGTTAAAGGGGACGGACTGTAAATCCGTTGGCTCAGCCTACGTTGGTTCAAATCCAACTCTCTCCACCATTCGTCATTGGATCGAACGAGGCGGGTATAGCTCAATGGTAGAGCAGCAGCCTTCCAAGCTGAATACACGGGTTCGATTCCCGTTACCCGCTCCAGT
>JAQGJP010000107.1 GCA_028290545.1 Rhizobium sp.
CCTGTCGGTGGGCCCCTTCCCCTCCGCGAGCTTCAACAGGTACGGCTGGAGAACCTCGGGCACTTCCAACGTCCGCTTGCCGGCGTTCGTCTTGCTGTCCGTGATGATCAACAGCCGCCCACCGTCATCGAGATCACGAACCTGCCGGTCCAAGATCTCGAAGGCGCGCTCCCCAAGAAGTAGCGCGACCATCGCGGCGACCGCCATCTCCTTGCCCTTGTCCGCCTCGGCCCTCGCTGTTCCGAGAAACTTTCGTGACTCGTCACGCGTGTGCTGCGGTTTGCCTTTCCTTCGCCTGCCCACACCCTCAACGCTTTCCAGCGGGTTCGACTTCAAATACTTCTTCTTCACACACCAATTCGCGAACGTCTTGGCCTCCGCCAGAACGTTGCGATGATGGTCCACGGCGATCGGCTCCCCGTTCTTCTTCTTTCGTGCCCTGTACGCGTCGTACAACGCTTGCCCCCGGGGCGGCGGTCAGGCTGGAGAGCAACAGATCGTTCGGGAAGAACTGACGTAGCTTGCGGCTCGTCTGCTCCTCGCTGTCCGGCTTGTTGCCCTTCTCTTCCTTCATGTACGTCTCGTATTTGTCCAAGGCCTTGGTGACCACGAGATTGCTCCCATCAGTCAACCGCCGTTCGGTGGCGGCTCTGAGCCGCCACGCTTCTTCTTCCTTCTCAAAGTATCGAGCCACGCTTGAGCCATCGTCTCCGACGAGGAAAATTCCGCCGATTGGTGTCTTGACGAACTCCATGATGGCGTCGAACGTCCACCACAATGCGGGCTGCGATAGTCATCGCTCTGATTGGTCTGGGGGCGTGCGGCCGTCCAGCAGTCCAAACTCCAAGCCCGAGTGGAGGAAACGTGTCTGGGCTCAGCTTCGATGCCAAGGGCCGTGTTGTAGCGGTCGCAAGCGATGGTTCATTCGTTGTTCAGCGGGGGAAAACCGTCGATGTCTATGAGCCTCATGGCAAGCAGCCACGGGCATTGCCGCTCGGGAATCCGAAGGACGATCCCGGGCATCGGTACGCAATCTCATCGAACGCGCAATACCTGGCTTTCGTAGGACGGAATGGATGGATTGAACTCTGGGACGTCAAGTCGGGGGAACGGCGTTGGCGCGGCAATCCAGGAGAGCGAATCGTCCAACGATTCGAGCAGCCCCTTTCGGGGGTGGCGCCAGAAGTTCCGGCAAGCTGGGGTGCGCCGGCGTTCGTGGGCACGCGGCAGCTGGTCAGCCATCACAACGGAGGCATTGTTGTGTGGGACGTTTCCTCGGGGAAACCGACGTGCGCCGTACAGGATCCAACGATCACGCTCGCTAGGGAGTCATTCGTCCTCGAAAATGAAACGATTGCGCTTCGATGCGGTTCCAACTCGCCAGGTATCGCCAACGCTTCACCGTTCATCATTTCCTTATCGCAATGCCGCGTAACCGACCGCCTCCAGCCAGCCACGACCCAGGTAGCAATGGCCGGAGGGATCCTGGCGACAGCTGGTGGTGACAACATTCGTGTGACCGATGGAAGGGGGCAATCCGTCATTCCACATGGTGATCACTTCGTCGGTACCCTGGCTCTGAGTCCACGTGGCGAGCGAGTGGTCTGGGGCTTCGATGCCGGCGAGATTCGGGTTTGGTCGAGGACCACGAATCGCACGCAATCACTCAAGACGGGACGCAAGCATCCGTTCGCTCTCCTGTGGGACGACGGTTCAACGCTTCACGCCATCGATTCCGAGGGTGCGGTGTTTGCGTGGCCTGTACCGCCAGCTGAGTCTGGAGACCTCCAGAACTACCGAAAGATCCCTGCTGAGGAACGCAATTGGCAGCAGGCTCTCATTAGGTTGGGCCTTGAGGATCTTCGAGGAGCGGCAAAGCTTGTGTCGTCGGATCCGGGCTCCTCCGCTGGGAAGTATCGCCTTGCGTCGATCTACGTCGCGTCTCTGGGGCCTGGTGAGGATGAGAACCGCTTCGCTGAGCGCTGCCGAAAGGCGGGGCTCGACCACAGCGCAGTGGCTGTACAGTCGGCAATGCTCGATATTGTGGGTGACCTCCTCGATGCCGAACAAGCGAACCTCGCATTGGATCTCTATGTCTCGTGGCTGACGAACCCTGCAAGCGCACAGGGTCCCGTCGCCAAGCGAGGTATCGAGATCGGGCTCGGAGTGACGGATCTGCTGATGTCCGCGCAGGAGTATGACCTTCGGAGCGACTTGCTCAGAACAATGGGCCGGCTCTGGCCGAGGAACAGCGACTTGCAGAGCCAGCTGAAGGAACTAGACGAGGACGAAAAGGAGTAGGTGTCGAGCACGAGATGCCGAACACGCCACCGTGCTCGGGAACCGTTTCCTTGTTCAGCCACGTAGCGAAAGCGTCTAGCGTTCCGCCGCTGATTGGTTGTTGGGAACAAGGAAATTCCCTCGTAAGCCATCGCGATTACTCAGGGTGAGAGATCGCTCGGGGGCGCGTGCGGCATTGTTGCCGGAGATCCGGGTTGATTTGTTCGCGTCACCGACCTGTCCCAGACTTATCCGAAGCAGATGTCGAACCAACGTGCGGACGCGGCCGCGGGCACCGAGGATCGGGCCGTTACGATCGCGTAGCCGATGCCGAGGTCGAGCGTGATCGGCAGCGCGACGAAGTCGACGAAGTTGACCTTGATCCCGACCAGCGCGCAGATCGCAACCATCAGCAACGATCCGGCGCGCGACATCAACCTCGGCGCGGGCCGCGCCCCATGCAGGCTCGGTCACCCGCGCTACGTCACCTCAGCTTGAACGAGGCGAAGAAACGGGTGACTTCCTTGCGCGGAACCGCATCTGCTGGCCCCGCGACCCAGATCTGATACATCGTTCGCCCCCGGACGTACATACGGAAGGTTTTCTCCATCCGTCGATCCGAGGGGGCCGAACCGCGGTAGGTGACCTCGAGCCCGCGAACCTTGCCGAGGGTATGGGGTCGGCGCGCCACCACCTGGCCCTGCCCCGTGGTCTCGCCGTCGACCGCGCGGCGCAATTCGGCTGCGCCCAGCTCCACGGGGAAGTCGGTGAACGTTACCCCGAACGCAGTCTGACCAATGCCCGAGGAGAAAAAGTGCGTCGTGTACGCACCGGCCTCAGCGGGCACGACCTCCTGTCTGGTTTCGACCGCATCGGGGAATCGCACG
>JAQGJP010000083.1 GCA_028290545.1 Rhizobium sp.
AAAAGGCGCTTGCTTCGCAGGCCGTCCTGCTCTGCATCGGCGAGGGCCGCGACGTGCCGGGCGTGATCGCCAACAAGGCGCATCACGCGACGCAGCCCGATGAAAAATACAGGGTCGTGCCCTATCAGGATATCTATATCGATGCGGGTTTTACCAGCGCCGACGAGGTGCTGGCGGCCGGGATCGATATCGGTACCCCGGTGGTCTACCAGCCGCATTTCGTCGAACTCGCCGGCGATCGCGTCGCCGGCACCTCGGTCGATGACCGGGCGGGTTGTGCGGTCGTGGTCGAGGCGGCGCGGGCGCTGGCCAAGGCGGAGAAGCGTCCGACCGTGCATATCGTCTTCTCGACGCTCGAGGAATTCAACCTGCGCGGCGCGTTGACGGCTGCACAGATCCTGCAGCCGGACATCGCCATCCAGATCGACCTGATCCTGACCGGCGATACGCCTGATATGGCCAGCCGCGGCGATGTGAAACTGGGCGAGGGGCCGGGCATGGCAATGTTCTCCTTCCACGGACGGGGAACGCTGAACGGCACGATCCCGCATCCGGCCATGGTCAAGTTGTTCGAGGAGACGGCGAAGGCCGAGACGCTCAATCTGCAGAAGAGCGCCCATATCGGCTGCCTGACGGATTCGTCCTATGTCCAGCTCGTCGGCCAGGGCGTCGCCTCGATCGATATGGGTTTCCCGATGCGCTATTCGCATTCCTCGCTGGAACTTTGCGATCTGGGTGATCTCGAAGGGCTGACGACATTGCTAGTCGCGGGGATCGGTAATATCGGGGCGGGGTTCAGTCTGGATAGGGATGATTTCGAGCAGTGACGGGCGGGTTTACCGCTCACCAAGCTAGTCCAGCCGATCGGCTGCGCCTCTCGGGGACGAACTATCCTCTCCCGCAAGGGGAGAGGTAAGGCGCCTCAAGCGCTTGCCGTGCCATAATGCGAGGCAGCGCCGCAGGTCTGCCTCTCCCCTTGTGGGAGAGGATAGCAAGCCCGCGCGAAGCGAAGCTGAGTGCCTGGGGGCGCTTGGTGAGGGGTGAACCCAAGCTCGGAAAGGGCTGCGAGGGGGAAGTCAGATCAAATGAGGCAACAATGAAATACTATCTCGGCATCGATATTGGAACATTCGAATCCAAGGGCGCGCTGGTCGACGAGACCGGCGTGATCGTCGGGCAGGCGTCGCGGCCGCACAAGATGCTAGTGCCGCAGGCGGGATGGGCCGAGCATGATCCCGACAAGGATTGGTGGGGGGATTTCTGCTTTCTTTCCAGGAAGCTGATTGTCGACAGCGGCATCGATCCCAAGGACATCAAGGCTGTCGGCGCGTCCGCCATCGGCCCGTGCATGCTGCCAGTCGATGCCGATGGCAATGCGCTGATGAACGGCGTGCTTTATGGCGTCGATACGCGGGCCGCAAAGGAAATCGACGATCTCAACGCCCAACTCGGGGAAGAACGGATCCTCGATCGTTGCGGCAACGCGCTGACCTCTCAATCGGTTGGCCCGAAGATCCTCTGGCTCAAGAACAACCGGCCGGACATCTACGAGAAGGCGGCCAGGATCGTCTCCTCGACCACATTCATCGTCCAGAAGCTGACCGGCCGCTGCGTGATCGACCATTATACGGCGGCCAATTTCTCGCCGCTCTACGTGGTTGACGAGCAGCGCTGGTCGGACGATCTCAACCCGGGCATCCTGCCGCTGCAAAAGCTGCCCGAGGTGCTGTGGACGACGGAGATTGCCGGCACCGTGACCGGTGCTGCGGCCCATGCCACGGGATTGGCCATCGGTATGCCGGTGATCTGCGGCACGATCGATGCGGCGGCGGAAGCATTTTCGGTCGGCGTTCTCGATGCCGGCGACATGATGGTTATGTATGGCTCGACCATTTTCATCATCCTGCTGTCGGAAAACCGGGTGCGCGATGCACGGCTCTGGTATGCGCCATGGTTCTTTCCGGGCGAACATGCCTCGATGTCGGGGCTTGCGACCTCGGGCACGCTGACGCATTGGTTCCGCGACCAGATGGGCCGCGATCTCGATCCGGCGACGGCGTTCGCCGAACTGGCGAATGAGGCGTCATCCTCCAGGCCCGGTGCCAATGGTCTGGTGTTCCTGCCATATTTCTCCGGTGAGCGGACGCCGATCCATGACAGCCATGCCAAGGGCACGCTGTTCGGTCTCAACCTCACGCATACGCGCGGCGACATCTACCGGGCGCTGATCGAAGGCATCGCCTATGGCACCAACCACATTTTCGAGACATACGCCGAAGCGGGCGCCAGTCCCAGGCGGCTGATGGCAGTCGGCGGCGGTACCAAGAACCGCATCTGGCTGGAGGCAACGTCCAATATCTCGGGCCTGCCGCAGATTATTTCCGAGAAGAGCATGGGGGCGTCCTACGGCAATGCCTTCCTTGCCGCGCTCGGTATCGGCGATGTCGAGCGTGGAGATATCGCCAAGTGGAATCCGGCTGAAAGCGAGGTGCCGGCGGTTGCCGATCCTGCTTACGACAAGCAGTATTCGGTGTTCCTGCGGCTCTATCAGCAGACCAGGGATTTAATGGCGGAGCTCGATCACTTGGATTGATCCTGCGCGGGGGGTGCGATTAACAACCCCTCCCGGCCTGCCGGCCACCCTCTCCACAAGGGGGAGGGGAAACTCGGCACGATCTACTTACCGAACAGCCATCGAATTGGATGCGAGATGGTGCAACATCTCCCCTCCCGCTTGTGGGAAGGGTGGCCGGGAGAGATCTCTGTTACTTCACCGAGCCGGCTGTCATGCCCTTGATGATGTAGCGCTCGAGGAAGACGCCGATCACCACAAGCGGTGCGATGGCTGCGGTCGAAAGGGCGGCCATAGCCCACCAGTTGATGCCCTGCGAGCCGGTCTGGCTGGCGACCATCACCGGAAGGGTCTTGGCGTGGGTTGCAGTGAGCAATGCGGCGAAGAAATACTCGTTCCAGCAGAGAACCAGCGCCAGGATGAAGGCGGCGACCATGCCGGGTGCAGCCAATGGGAAAACGATGCGAAAGAAAGCGCCCCAGATGGACAAGCCGTCGACAAGCGCTGCCTCCTCGAGTTCAATAGGGATGCCGCCGAACTGATCGCGCATGATCCAGATGACGATCGGCAGTACCATCAGCGTGTAGAGCGCGATGAGGGCAATTGTGGAATCGAGCAGCGCCAGTTCCTTGAACAGAACGAGGAACGGCAGGGCCAGCACCACCGGCGGCAGGATAAGCTGCGACAGGAAGAAGAAGGAGATGTCCTTGTTGCGCATCCAGCCGATCTTGTAGGCGAAGCGGCTGAGGCCGTAGGCGGCGAGCGACCCGATCAGCACGGCCAGAAGCGAAGCACTGACGGAAGTGATGACGCTGTTGAAGAAGCGCTTGAGGAACTCGTCACGCACGGTCGAGGGGCGGACGAGGGTATCTGGCGACAGGCCCAGCGACTGCCAGCCCTTCCAGTTCGGCGAATAGCCGACCCAGGGAACGATCGCGCCTTTCTGCACATCCTTGGCAACCTTGAATGACGTCGAGACGGTCCAGTAGATCGGAAACAGGCAGATGATCGTCCAGACTGTCAGGGCGCCATAGATGAAGAACCGTCCGAAATAGAATTTCGCGGACGCATCGGTCTTTTCTTCAACATCCGCAACCCGGATCGTATCGGTAAGGCTAGTCACGTCATGAGTTCCTGTAGCATTGGCCGGATCAATCCTGACCGCTGGTATTCCAGCGGCTGGCGATCTTGAGCAGTCCGGTAACGAAGAGAATGATGATCACTAGATAGACGAAGGCCAGCATGGTGCCGTAGCCGACGTTCGAGCGTTCGCGGTATTCACGGAAAATGAAGCTTGTCACGGTATCGGTCGCGCCGCCCGGTCCGCCCGAAGTCACGTTGATGACGATGTCAGCGAGCTTCAGCTTGAATATCACGCGCAGGATGACGGCCGTGATTGAAACCGGCAACATCAACGGGAAGGTGATTTTCCAGAAGGCCTGCCAGCCGGTGGCGCCATCGACGCGGGCAGCTTCCTGCACTTCCTTTGGCATGGCCTGAAGTCCGGCGAGCAGCATGATCAGCATGAACGGAATATAGGTCCAGGCGTCCATCACCATCATCGAAATGCGCGCAATCGTCGGCGAGGTAAAGAAAGCTGGCTGATCCCAGCCGAGGGTTCGCGCCAATGTGGCGAGCGGCCCGAACCGGTATTCAGCCAGAGACTTGCCGACCATCCAGGAAACGGCTACCGGGCTCAACATGAAGGGCAGCAGAAAGGCGACCCGGAAGAACTTTCGCGCCTTGATTTCCGCGTTCAGAAGCAGTGCCAGCCCGAACGCGATTGCGTATTCGACGATAATCGCCAGGACATAGTAAATCATGTTGATGAGCGCGTTCCAGAAATATGGATCGTGCCACATCTTGACGAGATTGTCGGTGCCGTTGAAATGCTGGCCGTCGAATGCGGACAGGTTCCAGTCGGTGAATGCGATATAGAGGCCAAAGAGCGTTGGGAAAATCACCATGAAGATGGTGAAAAGGAACGCAGGCAGCACAAACAGCAGCTTCTTGCCGGCTTCGCCATGGACCATGACCTGGCTGACGCCCAAGGCGACGCTCCAGATCAGCGCCGCATACAAGACCGGCTGCCAGTTCTCAAAACCGAAGGAAATCACTTCGAGCTTGTAAAGCAGTTCCAGGACGAACGATCCCACGAGCAAGACAGACGCTGCCCAGAAAATCAGTCGGCCCAACTGTTTCCTGCTCGCCGGAATATCGGCGTCAGTGTTGACCGTATAGAGCCGGTCGATCAGTAGATCAGAATTGCTTGCCATGCAGTTGCAGGTCCCGTCGTCGCTGCTGAAAAATCCTTATTTCATGTGCTGCACCCCTGCAACACAAGAAATCGGGCTGGCGGCGCAATCACCGTCGCCAGCCCATCATAATTACATTAGATCAAACTTAAAGGCCAAGCGAGGCCTTATAGAGTGCGATCTGCTTGTCGCGTCCGATCTGGTCGGTGAGTTTTTCCCAGGCGGCAGCGACCCTGTCGGCACCTTCCTGTGCAGTGCCCTGACCGGCAAACGTCTTCGACAGCTCGTCTTCCGCGATCGAATAATACTGGAAGATACCAGGAATACGCGGTTCGATCGCTGCGTTCGGATGGTTGTAAGAGTCCTTTTCCGAATTCAGGTAGGAGCTGATGAATGCTTCGTCATAACCGGCTGCAACCCATTCCGGAATGTTGAAATGCGAGTTGCGGTATGGCTGCATGCCAGACGGATAAGCGGCCGTCCAGAGCGAGATGTCCTTGCCGCCGAGATGGGCAGCGGCAGACCATGCGGCCTTCTGCTTGAGAGGGTCGGAATCGACGCGGGCCATGACGTAGATGCCCCAGCCGAGATAGGCCATGTTCGGTGCGTAGTTCGGGCCGGAGGCCAGCTTGTCCCAGACGCCGGTCTTGGAATTGTAGACGTCGTCGGAACCCGGAAGGATCGAGAAGCCGACAGTTTCGCCGATGACCGAAGTGTCCGAAGTGCGGGACATGGAGCCCACGTCACCCCACCAGGTGCACATGGAGCCGGTGCCAGCAAGGAACTGCTGGAAGGCGATCGTGCCCGCGTCGGCGTTAAGCTGGTCGGCCGGTTCGGACGGCAGCGCGTCGATGATGTCCTGGATCGTGCGGACCCAGGCCGGGTTGTTGATGCGCGGCTTCATGGTGTCGGCGTCGAACAGCCATGCCTTGTCGTCGGGATGCTTGGCATAGGCCGTCGCGCGGCTGGCGATGAAGTAGAAGCCGAAACCGCCCCAGCCCTTCGGCGAGTCGAGATAGCCATAAAGATCCTGGCCATCGAGCTGCTTGCCCTTGAGGAACTTGGTGACTTCCTGAACCTTCTGCCAGGTCTTCGGAACGCCCCAATCGCCTTCGTGGCCTTCGTCCTTCCAGGTCTTGGCAAGATCGGCGGAGCCGAACACGTCGGTACGGTAGTTGAAGTTGTGCGCATCGCCATCGACCGAAATACGATAGGTCTTGCCATCCCAGGTGCCGACAGGCGCGTGCAGGTAGCCGACGTAGTCGTCCATGTCGATCTGGGTCTTGACCCAATCCGGCATGACCGAAGCAAGGCCCTTGCCGCAAACGTCGCCTTCGAACGGCGCGCCCATTTCGAGAATGTCGAAATCGACGGTGCCGGTTGCGATCGACTGCTGCAGGCGGGCATTGTAGTCGGCCTGTGCAAGGTCGATCCAGTTGATCTTGGCGCCGGTATATTGTTCCCATGCATAGAGCAGGCCACGGAACAGAACGTTATGGAGATTCTGGTTGTTCAGGCCCATGAACGAAAGTTCGACGCCCTTGAATTCGCCTTCCTTAACGCTTGCTTTGGTGGCGCCGAGGCACATTTCGCCGACCTTCTGCCAATCGGCATCCGTGGGCGAGCCCTGGCCAACGCCAGGGACCTTCAGGATGGCGGCGCGCAGCGCATCGTCAGCCAGCGCCTCGCTTGCCATGCCCATGAATGCAGGTCCGGCCATCGCCATCGCGCTGACGCTTGCCGCGCCCTTCATCAGGTTGCGGCGGCTGATCGCCTGATTGGCCAAGAATTCGTAGAGTTCAACTTTCACGCCATATCCTCCCGTAATGGTTGATTCAACAGGGGTCGTACTCCCACTTCCCCCGCTTCTTGCGAAATAGTCTTGCACGGCAATTGCATGAGACGCAAATTGTATTTTATCGCCATCAAAAAGGACAACGTTGCCCATTGTTTGATATGCCGTATAGCAAACAATTCCGCTTTAACGCACCGAAGGTAATTCCAATCGACAAGGGGCGTCAATGACGATTTTCGTCGGGGGTATATTGCATCGCAATATTCCAGTGACGCGACGCAAGAGAGGCGGGGCCCTGAAATCAGTGGACAACGATCCGTGCCTCCGCTAGAGGGTTTTCGAATGTTCGGCTTTGCACTTATGGCACCGGATAGACGGCGGCGGGCCAGGATTGCTATACATGCAACCTGATGTAGAAATCGCGGTCACGCCGGCCTATATTTTTGAGTGCGTTAATTCCCGGGGGGTGAAATGTCTCAGGTTCTGGTTCAGGATGTACGCAAGGCCTATGGCCAGGTACAGGTCATCCACGGTGTCGACATCAATATCGCCGATGGCGAATTCGTCGTCCTGGTTGGGCCGTCCGGTTGTGGAAAATCAACGCTTTTGCGCATGATCGCCGGACTTGAGAGCATTACAGGCGGAAAAATCTCGATCGGCGACCGGGTGGTCAACAACGTGCCCCCGTCCGAACGCGATATCGCGATGGTGTTCCAGTCATACGCGCTCTATCCGCATATGAAGGTGCGGGACAACATGGCCTTCTCACTGAAGTTGAAAAAAATCGACGCGGCGGTGATCGAGGAGCGGGTGAAATCCGCAGCCGGAATTCTTGGCCTGACGCCCTATCTCGATCGCTATCCGAGGCAGCTGTCCGGCGGCCAGCGCCAGCGCGTTGCCATGGGCCGCGCCATCGTCCGCAACCCGCAGGTCTTCCTTTTCGACGAACCGCTCTCCAATCTCGATGCCAAATTGCGCGTGCAGATGCGCACCGAAATCAAGGAATTGCACCAGCGGCTGAAAACCACCACAGTCTATGTCACGCATGACCAGGTCGAGGCGATGACGATGGCCGACCGAATCGTCGTCCTCCAGGATGGTTATGTCGAACAGATCGGCGCCCCGCTGGATCTTTACGACAATCCGGCCAACCTTTTCGTCGCCACCTTTATCGGTTCTCCGTCGATGAACCTGATCAAGGGGACGGTGAAGATCATCAATGGCGAGGTGTTTGTCGATGCGGGCGGCAGCCTGCTGCCGGTGGGCGCGGGCCATAGCGTCAGCGAAGGCCAGGAAGTGACCTACGGCATCCGGCCCGAACATCTCGAAATCGCCGATGACGGATTCGAGGGCAAGGTCGGCGTCGTCGAGCCGACGGGTTCGGAAACCATGGTCTTCGTGCATCTCGGCGGCAGGGATATCCTGGCACTGTTCCGCGAGCGTCATCATTTTTCGCCGGGCCAATCGATCAAGCTCAAGCCGCGCAAGGATGCGTCGCATCTGTTCGACAGCAAGACCGGCAAGCGCATCTAACACCGACATCAACGCTATTCCGGGACCGCGCCCGTGCTTTCGGGCAGGCTCTCTCTGGGAGGAAATCATGCTCAAAGGTATCTCGCCGCTTCTCAATGCGGATGTTCTCTATGCCCTCAAGGCCATGGGCCATGGCGACTATCTCATTCTGTCGGATATGAACTTTCCGGCGGATTCGGTGGCGCAGCAAACCACCTATGGCAGCCTGCTGAGGATGGAGAACACGACGTCGGCGCAAGCGGCCGAAGCCATCCTGTCGCTGATGCCGCTCGACACCTTCATCGATGATGCTGCCCAGCGCATGGAAATCGTCGGTTCTCCAGATGAGATTCCGGCCGTGCAGCAGGAAGTTCAGGCGGCGATCGACAAAGCCGAGGGCAAGCATTGGCCGCTGGTTCCTGTCGAGCGGTTCGCCTTCTACGAGGTCGCCAAGAAGGCCTATTGCGTCATCCAGACGGGTGAGCGCCGTTTCTATGGCTGCTTCGTTCTGACCAAGGGCGTGATTCCCCCGGATGCCCAAAAGACGGTGCTGCCATGAAGCATGATATTGTCATTCTCGGCGTGTTCGTGGCCGACACCGCCTACCGCGCCAGCCGCCAGCCGAAAATGGGCGAGACTCTGCTCGGCAATGGTTTCTCGCTCGGTCCCGGCGGCAAGGGATCGAACCAGGCCGTGGCCGCAGCCCGCGCCGGCGGCGACACGGCGTTTCTCTCCAAGCTCGGCGTCGATGCCTTCGCCGATATGGCGATGCGCACGTGGGAGGAAGCGGGCGTGCATCCCGCGATCACGCGTGATGCGTCGAGCTATACGGGCGCTGCTTATATCTTCGTCGAGGAAGGCACCGGCAACAATGCGATCATCGTTTCTCCCGGTGCCGCGGCGACTATTTCTCCGGCGGACATGGATGCCAACGCCGATTTGATCGGTTCGGCGAAGGTCTTCGTCACCCAGCTCGAGCAGCCGCTCGATGCTGCCGTGCGTGCGCTCGAGATTGCCCGTGCGGGCGGTGCTGTGACGGTGCTCAATCCCGCCCCGGCGCAGAAGCTCGATGAATCGGTGTTCCGGCTTTGCGATTATGTGACGCCGAACGAAACGGAGACGGAGATCCTCACCGGCCTGCCGGTGACCTCGGTCGAGGAAGCCAGGATCGCCGCCGGCAAACTTCTCGCGATGGGCGTGAAGACGGCGATCATCACGCTCGGCGCCCAGGGCGCGCTCTATCACAGCAGCACGGAGTCGGTGCTGGTGCCGGTCTTCAAGGCTGGGCCGGTGGTTGAGACGACCGGCGCGGGTGATGCGTTCAACGGCGGCTTTGCCGCGGCGATCGCCAGGGGCATGGCGCCGCTCGACGCCGTCCGCTTCGGCTCGGCCGTCGCAGGTATTTCCGTGACGCGGGCCGGAACTGCCCCGTCGATGCCATCGCTCGCCGAAGTCGAGGCGCTGCTCGCCAGGGGCTGATATTTATCGAACGAATTTTAAACCCCGCCGTGGCGGCACGGCGGGGTTTTCCGTTGTCGCGGCGTTGTTGTCAATTGTGGATTGGCGACATCCCAATCAACCACACGCCTGAATATGGCAATAGACCGGGTCGTAACTCCGGTGTCGGTCAAATCTGGCCGCAGCGAGGCCTCCCCTCGTTTCGGGGGCTCGCAAACTGATACAAGCGGGAAAGGCGCCAGCCTAGGCGCGCAGTCTCTGGTCCCGCTCCTCAAGTGCCGAGGCTTTGTCGAATTCGGATTGCAGTTCGTCGACGAGCGTTTCAGCAGCATCCTGCTGCACCTTCAGCTCCTTGATCGAGACCAGCAGATTGTCAGACCGCTGTCGGGCAGCCTTGGCAAAGGTCGAATAGGCGAAATGACTGGGGTCGGTGATACCGGACTTCTTTTCCTCATACAGGATCTGGTTTTCCAGATCCTTTGCCATTCGCTCAAACTCGGCCATCATCATCTGAAGCTGTTTCAATTGACGGCGTTTCTCCTTCAGTTGAAATTCCTTCAGACGCACTAGGCTCTCACGTGACTTCATACGCAATACTCCGTGGATGCGAGACCCCGGTTAATAGGAACAAGCCCGTTTCGACCGCATTTTCATAATGGGTCGAAAAAAAGTTTACCGACGTTAACAAAAATATAACGCTGGTAACCTTTCGTTTACGGGCATCGTTAATAATAAAGACGATCATTTAAGGGGTGGTAAACGCCGGTGCAAAGTCCGGAAAAATTGCCAAAGAATGAGTCGTGAGAGTCGGTTGGTGGCAATTCTTAATCCAAAAGGTTAAGATGTTGAGATCTAAATTTGTGATTGAAATCAGGAGTCTACGAAAAACATTTAACAAATCCGATACATCTTGCCAGGGTGAATCAGAATTTGTTAACCATTTCGTGGCAACCTCCAAATCAGGCACCAGATGTATTCCTGGCCGGACGGGGAGTTTGCAACCTTTCAAGGCGGCGGAAAAGGGGATGAATTAATGCGGGTTCTACTTATAGAAGACGATAGCGCGACAGCGCAAAGTATCGAGCTTATGCTCAAATCGGAAAGTTTCAATGTTTACACCACCGATCTCGGTGAAGAAGGCGTCGATCTCGGCAAGCTGTATGATTATGACATCATCCTCCTCGATCTGAACCTGCCGGACATGTCGGGCTATGAGGTCCTGCGGACGTTGCGCCTTTCCAAGGTCAAGACACCCATTCTGATTCTCTCCGGCATGGCCGGTATCGAGGACAAGGTGCGCGGTCTCGGCTTCGGTGCTGATGACTATATGACAAAGCCCTTTCATAAAGATGAACTGGTTGCCCGTATCCACGCGATCGTGCGCCGTTCGAAGGGCCATGCCCAGTCTGTCATCATCACGGGCGATCTGATCGTCAATCTCGATGCCAAGACTGTCGAAATCGGCGGCCAGCGTGTCCACCTGACCGGCAAGGAATACCAGATGCTGGAGCTTCTCTCGCTCCGCAAGGGTACGACCCTGACCAAGGAAATGTTCCTGAATCATCTTTATGGCGGCATGGACGAGCCGGAACTGAAGATCATCGACGTCTTTATCTGCAAGCTGCGCAAGAAGCTGGCAGCGGCCGCGGGCGGCGCGAATTATATCGAAACGGTCTGGGGGCGCGGTTATGTGCTGCGCGAGCCGGATGTCGCGGAATACATGGAAACAGCCTGAGCCCTTGGGCCTTAACCCTATCAGCAAAAAACCCGTCCCGGTTTGGGGCGGGTTTTTTTGTTGCATTTCCCGTGCGCTTGATGCGTTCGGTGGAATTCGGTTCGATCAAGAGAGAGGGCCCGCATCGAGACTTGGTATTACAAGGTTGTCTTCGGATTGACCCGAGGAAGACTTGCGGCCAGGTCCACCCCGGTGGATCAGGCGGCAGCAGCGGTCAAATAGCCCAGCGCCGCGCCTAGCACCTTTCGGTCGAAGGGCTTCAGCAGGAAATCGCTGGCGCCGGCCTTCTTGCCCGCCATCAGGCAGCGCAGATCGGCCTTGGTGACGCTGTAGTAGATCTGCACGAGATTGCCGTTTGGCAGGCTGCGGAGGTTGGCGATGAGATCGAGCGCACCGATCAGCCCGGAATCGACGATCACGACATTGGGAAGGGTCATCTGGCTCCTGGCGAACGCGTCAAGCGCGCTTGCGGATTCCATGACGGAAAAGCCCAGATCATCGAGGATTTGGGCGGCGATCTTGCGAACCGCATCGGACTCATCAGCAATCAACAAACGCAGCATAGTCTTTTCATCCGGCATTGGCGCAAACCTAGGCTCTATCTTCATATGCTAAAGAAAAAACCATAACAGTTTCTTACCCGCGCAGCTTGTGCGAGCATTACATGCGCTGAATATTCACTCTGAATATTCTTGCTAGACTATTTCACGGGGCAATGATGGCTTTTATTCGGCCTTGGTAGTCGCTCCAGCCATTTCCGCTGTGTAGACCAGAGCTTCTTCCGTCTGGGCGGCAGTGAGCACCATGCCGGCCTCGTCGGCGAGCATCACGGTGTAATAGGGCTGGATCGTGTGGGCGTCGATCGACTCTTCCACATGGCCAGAGTTGATTTCCATGAATTTCGGGGGCAGGCGCATCATGCGGCCCTTGGCCGTAATGGTGAACCTGGCATCGGTTTCCGGGTTTTCGAGTACGACGTTCAAGGAGCCGCCGCGCGGGATCGAGCCATAGGCGACCAAGACGAGATTGAGCAGAAGCTTGACGCGGTTCTTGGGGATGATTGCCCGCGGGCCGCTCCAGATGATTTCCGTCTTCTTTTCCGCGGCGGCAAATTCCTTGGCCGCCTTTTCAGCTTCGCCGGTGTCGATCGATGCGCCGACCGAACCTGAAGCCCCAAAAGCGAGGCGGGCGAGTTTCAACCGCACGGAGGCGTTGATGGCCGAGGTGCGGATAAGATCGAGCGCGTCGGCATCGGAGCCGCCTTCATCGAGCAATTCGAGACCGTTGTTGATGGCGCCGACGGGAGAGATGACGTCATGGCAGACACGGCTGCACAGGAGTGCTGCGAGATCGGAACCGGTCAGGGTCAGATTCGGGTTCTTGGCCATTCATTCTTCTCCAAAAGCCGTCGGCCGGAGACAATCTCGCCAGCGTGCGGGTCGTTCGTTCGAAACTGTGAAACGCATCCGCTCTATCGAATGAAATCGATACAATACATCCGGCATGCGACTGGTTCTGCCTGCCATAAAGACAACACTTTTGGTAAACCGATTATTAAGATGATCGGCTCAAGATGCACTTAATTCTGTTTGGTTGCCTTTTTCAATGGCGGGAGAGGCAAGACCACCTCTAAAACGACGGGACGGACGAAAAGATGCGTGGGATGGCGAAACTTTTTTCGAGATTACCAAGTGTTGCAGTCGCTCTTCTGGGGCTTTTTCTGTTGGCGGCTGCAGGGCAGGCGCGCGCTGAAAACGCCCAGTATACGATGCAGGAAATTGTCGATGCCGGACATGGCTTCTTTGGTTCCACCACTGGCGGTTTCGCCAAGGTGCTTGAAAAAGCCTTCCAGCGCTACGGCCTTCCGAACGGCTATGTCCTCGGGCAGGAAGGCGCCGGCGCCTTCATCGCCGGTGCGACATTCGGCGAGGGCGATCTGTACACCAAGAATGCCGGCCAGCATTCGGTGTTCTGGCAAGGCCCCTCGCTGGGCTTCGACTACGGAGGCGAAGGCAGCCGGGTGATGATGCTGGTCTACGAATTGCCTGACGTGAAAGCGATCTATTCGCGGTTCGGCGGCATCAGCGGCCAAGCCTATGTGGTCGCGGGCTTCGGCATGACGGTGCTCAAAGGCAAGCAGGTGCTCATCGTCCCCATCCGCACCGGTGTCGGCGCGCGGTTGGGGGTGAATGTCGGCTACCTGAAAATGACCCGCCATGCCACCTGGAACCCCTTCTGACCGGGCTGCGGAAATTAACAACACTCGCAAAAATTGAGGCTGCGTGTTCCCCACGTAACTTGCAGCCCACAGGCTTGCATGCTTTATAGCTCGCCAAGTCAGGAGAGCACTTGTTCCGGGCTGGAACCGTTGATGCTCTCCGTCGTTCACCTTCGTTGTCGATGGCATAATCAGCGAGCTTGTCGTGATTGAATATGGATTGTTGTTTGGTCTTGGTTTTCTGACCGCGCTTCTGATGGTCTTGCTGTTCGCGCCCGCTATTCACAGGCGCATCGTCAAGTTTACCGAGGACCGCATCATGGCCACCGTTCCTGTTACCCCGCAGGAGCTTCGCGCCCAGAAGGATATGGTTCGCGCCGAGATGGCGGCCTCGGTCGCACGAACCGGCCACGATCTCAAGCTCGAGCGTCAGAAGGCCGCACAGTTTTCGATAGCCAACGACCAGCTTTCTTCGGAGGCGAGCCGGCTCTATGGCGAGAACGCCGATCTTCGCACCGAGATGGAGGAGATGAGCGTTCAGGCCTCGGAGTTCCGTGCCAGCCTGCGCAACGAGGAAATTCGCATCGACCAGTTGAAGGAATTGCTGGCGGGCCAGGAGCACTCCGAGCGCGGCAAGGACACCCGCATCGAGGAATTGCAGCACCGCATTCACCGCATGGGTATCGATGCCGACAATCTGAAGATCGATCTGGTGACGCGCGATACCGAGGCCGAAGGGCTGAAGGCACGGATCAATGGGCTTCGCGATGAGCGTGAAGCGCTCCGCAACGACCTGAAGCTGATGACCCAGCGCGCCAAGGACGCCGAGCTCCGCCTTGCCCGCGAGGAGAATCGCGTGGCACGCCTTGAAGAACGCCTCAATACCGAAGTGTCGGGAAGTGTCGACAAGGACACGATCATCGAGCGGCGCATCAGCGAGATCAACCGTCTGAAGGAGCGGCTGAGGAGCGCCAGCACTGAAGCGCGCGAGGCATCCAGAGCACTCAAGACGAACGGTGTTCCAAAGCCGCCGATGTCGTCGCGTATCCGGGTGGCGGCCGCAAATGTCGACGATCAACGCAACGTTGACCCGATCATCCCCGAGCAGAAGACGAAGCCGGTCGAAATCTCCATTCTGCCGACCCGCGTCATCGACGATGAGCGTGTTGCGGAACTGACAGAGGATGTGCGGACCCAGGCTACGGCGGCCGCGGATATGCTGCTGAACCAGAAGGACGTCAGCCACGACGATACGCTGCGCTCGGAGATTGCCGACATCGCCGCCAAGATGATCGCCATCACCGGCCAGCGGGAGGGCGCCGCGTCGCCGGTCCGCTCGATGATCTCGGGCAAGCCCGGACAGGATCGGGACGGGCGGCTTTCACTTTCCGAGCGGGCGTCAAAGCTCATCTATCAGGAGTAACGCTAAACCCGCCCCATTGCTGAACTGATCGCGTGGAGGGCAATACCGGTCGCCGTCGCGGCGTTGAGGCTGTCGAGGCCCGGCGCCTGGGCGATCCGTGCGGTTTCAAGCGAGTCGAGGATATGTCCGGGCAGGCCTTCGCCCTCCGTGCCGGTGAGCAATGCCATGCGTTGTGCGGGCGGGATATTGCGGATATCCGTCCGGCCCGATGGCGACAGGCCCCAGAGCGTGAAGCCGCCGGCAAGCAGGGCCGTGATCATTTCGCTTGCGGTGCCGTGGCGCGCATAGGGCACTTTCAGCACGGCGCCGACCGAGACACGCAGCGCCTTGCGGTAGAGAGGATCGCAGCAGGTCTCGTCGAGCAGCACGGCATCGGCGCCAAACGCTGCGGCATTGCGGAAGATCGAGCCAATATTGTCATGGTTGGCGATGCCGGCGGCGGCGACCACGAGCGCATGTTTCGGCAGCGATTCCAGGAGATCGGTGACCGGGCGCTCTTGCTTCCTGCGCCCGAGCGCCAGAACGCCGCGATGGATATCGAAGCCGGCGATCGCATTCATCACCGATTTGTCGGCGACATAGACCGCAACGTCGTCCGGAAAGGCGGCGAGGATGTTGGCAATACCCTCCAGTCGGTTTTCCAGAACGAGAACCGCCTCCGCGCTAATATCCGCTTTCCGTTGATGCGCCGCCCCGAGCACCGACAGCACGACCGTGCCCTCGGCAATGAAGCGGCCTTCCGACCGCCTCAGATCCCGCTCTCGGATGTTGGTGAAGCCGGCAATTCGTGGATCGGCGGCGTCATCGATGCGGATGACGCGTTCGGCGTTCATGGTGTCACGACGGTGATTTCCGTCAGCGTCTTGCCCGCGGCGATATCATGGACGACCATGAGATGCTTGCCTTCCGTCGTTCCCATGAACCAGATGCGGTTGCCATCGACTGTGGTGGATTCGAGCGTGAACCCTTTGGGCAGGGTGACCGTCTGCTGGGCGGCCGTCACAGCTGCCTGCAGCGTCACGTTCGGCGCGGGTGCCGCGGCTGAATTCTTGTTGGCCTTGTAGACAATCGAACCGAGGACCGCCATAAGACCCAAAACGATCACCGAACTCGAAATGAAGAGCAGGCGCACCATTCTCCGGCGGATTTTCTCCACGGCCGGATCGAGCGGCTTTTCTTCGTCATCGGCAAAATTCGGATTGGTCATTTCAGTTCCTGGATTGGATTTATCGGGTCGATGTCAGCTTCCTTTAACGGAGACGATGCAAATGGAAAAGTCCTGCTGGCCGATGAAATGGCGGCGGGGCGGCTTGACGCATGGCTGGCCGGCGCATTGGAAGGTGAACTTTCCCGCAGCCGCATCAAGGCGCTGATCGAAGGCGGCGACGTTCTGCTCAACGGCAAGGCGGTTGACGCCAAGCACAAGATCCAGCCGGGCGACCGTATCAAGATCGTCATGCCCGAGCCGGAGGATGCCGAACCGCAGGGCGAAGACATTCCGCTCGATGTCCTCTTCGAGGATGAAGACCTGATCGTTTTGATGAAACCGGCCGGCCTTGTCGTGCATCCTGGGGCCGGAAACTGGACCGGTACGCTGGTCAACGCGCTGATCCATCATTGTGGCGACAGCCTTTCAGGCATTGGTGGCGTCAGGCGGCCTGGCATCGTGCACCGGCTTGACAAGGAAACCAGCGGCGTGATGGTGGTGGCCAAGAGCGACCTGGCGCATCGCAGCCTCTCGGCGCAATTTGCCGACCATGGCAAGACCACGGCCTTGCGGCGGGCCTATCACGCTGTCATCTGGGGCCTGCCGCGGCCGGCCAAGGGCACGATCGACGCAGCGCTCGGCCGTTCCAATGATCGCGTCCGGCGGGCCGTCAAGAAGGAGGGCAGCTCCGATGCGCGCCATGCTGTCACCCATTACGAGGTTGTGGAGCGCTATCATGAGAACCCGGACGCGACCGCACTTGCATCGAGCGTCCATTGTAATCTCGAAACCGGCCGGACGCATCAGATCCGCGTGCATATGTCCCATATCGGCCACCCGCTGATCGGCGATCCGGATTACGGCGCAGCGTTCCGGACCAAGGTCAATCGGCTGCCGGAGGAGGCGCGCAAGGTCGTGTCGCACTTCTCCCGCCAGGCGCTGCATGCCTATCTTCTGCAGTTCGAGCATCCGAGCAGCAATGAGATAATGCGCTTTGAGGTGGAACTGCCGGATGATATGTCGGTTCTGATCAAAGCGCTTAGGGCTTGATTCTACGTGGAATAATAAGAAATTCTTATTTTTCACGATTTTGTGAAATGTCGGCCTTGAAAGTGCCGCATGTCGATCATAAATCAGAACATGGACGGGGGCGAGGTTCCCGCGTCACGACGGCTTGCCGTTACGGAAGCCGCAAGAGAGGGGTGCTTAATGGCCCGGAGTTCATTGCCTATGCTGACCGCAGGTGAAGGCGGTCTGAATCGATATCTGGATGAAATACGCCGTTTTCCAATGCTTGAGCCGCAGGAAGAATACATGCTGGCCAAGCGCTATGCCGAGCATGAGGATCGGGGCGCGGCCCACAGGCTTGTAACGAGCCATTTGCGTCTCGTCGCCAAGATTGCCATGGGTTACCGCGGCTACGGGTTGCCGATCGGAGAAGTGATTTCCGAAGGCAATGTCGGTCTCATGCAGGCCGTCAAGAAATTCGAACCGGATCGTGGTTTCCGTCTGGCCACCTATGCTATGTGGTGGATCAAGGCGGCAATTCAAGAGTATATCCTCCGTTCCTGGTCGCTCGTGAAAATGGGCACGACCGCCAACCAGAAGCGCCTGTTCTTCAACCTTCGCCGTCTGAAGGGCAAGATCCAGGCGATCGAGGAGGGCGATCTGAAGCCCGAGCAGGTCGCCGAAATCGCCACCAAGCTGAAAGTCAGCGAGGAAGAAGTGATTTCGATGAACCGGCGCCTCGGTGGCGACGCATCGCTGAACGCCCCGATCAAGGCGGCGGAAGGCGATTCCGGCCAGTGGCAGGATTGGCTCGTCGATGATCACGAAAGCCAGGAAGCTATCCTGATCGAACAGGATGAGCTCGAGACGCGCCGTGCGATGCTGTCGAATGCGCTCAAGGTGCTCAACGACCGTGAGAAGCGCATTTTCGAAGCGCGCCGCCTGCGCGAAGAGCCGATCACGCTTGAGGAACTGTCCTCAGAGTTCGACATCAGCCGTGAGCGCGTGCGCCAGATCGAGGTCCGCGCGTTTGAAAAAGTCCAGGATGCCGTCCGCCAGTCTGCGCTCGATCAGGCCAAGGCTTTGCGTGTGGTCGAAGTCGCGGATTAATTGAATTCGCACTATTAAAAACGCCGCCCGGTTTGTCAGCCGGGCGGCGTTTTTTTGTCACAAAAGCTTACTGGTTGTTTGTCTGGGCACCGAGTGCCGCCCATTCGCTTAGCACCTTGTCGAACACGGCGGTGCCGGTCGCGCCCTTTTCGAGCGTGATCAGCGCGCGGCGGCCATTGCGATAGGTGATCGGAATATCGATCCAGGATCGCGTCTTCATCAATTCCAGATTGACCTTGCGTGCGTCCGCATCGTCATTCAGCGCCACCATGTGGAAGTCATCGGTGATCTTGGCGGGCACGGCAATCAGCGGATTGCCGCGGTCCTGCTCGGTTTGCTTGAAAGCCACGCGCTGTATGTTATCGACATTGCCTTCCTCGAAATTCTTCGGAAGGTCGAAGACAATCTCGATGATATGGCTTGCCGGAAGCGATGCGTCGGTGTTGCGCTTGAAGGTCATCAACGCCTTGATCTTCCGTTGGGGAATATCGATCTGCCCCTCGATGGCCGGATTGGGCTTGCCATCCTCGGTGTCGGCCTTCTCACGCCATATTATGGTGCCCGGCACGGCAACCGGCGAGCTCTGTCCGAGACGTTCCTCATAGAGGAACATTTTCTGCGTCGCGCCCAGCGGCTGGACATCGCCTTGCGGCTTGCCGGTGTCGGTGGCATCCGATTTTGCATCGGTTGCGGTGGTCTCGGCGACTTCCTTGCCCTTCTCGGTCTGGCCGAAAACGGTCTTGCCTTCGGGCAGTGCCTGATCGACCGGGACGCGCGCCGTATCCGTTTCGGATTCGGTGCCATCCGGCAGCAGCCGCTGGGTAAATTTCTGGGTGCCCGTATCCAGCGACGCGACTTCGGTTTCCTTGGCCGGCTGCTTGACCTGCGTGGCGTCGGCTGTCGCGTCGGTCTTCACGACCGGTGACGTGGCCTCCGACTTCTCATCCGTCTTGACCGTATCGGCCGGCTTGGCTGCCTCTTCCTTGGGCAACATGCTCGCGACCAACTGGCTGACATTGTCCCTGTAATGCCAGAGACCATAAGCGCCACCGCCGATCACCAACGCGCAAACGACGCCAAGCGCGATCGGCAGCAGCTTGTAGCCATGCTTCTGCTTCTTGTTCTTCTTCTGCATCCTGAAGGACTTGCCTTCAAGTTTGGACACGACCCGGCTGACATCCGGCGGTAAGGTGTCCATATCCGCGATCTGCGCCGTACGGCGCTGGGCGGGGTCGATACCGATGAGGTCTTCGAGTTCCGCGCGCGCATTGCCGGATTCGGGCTTCTGCTTGCCGATGCGCCTCTCGTGATCGGCGCCGATTTCCCTCTGCTTGGCCTCGAGCGCCTTCTCGAACGTAACCGGTTTCGGAATATCCGGCAGGTCGTCGAACGGTGCATCCCAGGAGAAATCATCCTGCTTGTCGGCCTTGCGCGACGGAGGTGGCGGAACCACCTTGCGATTCATTTCCTGCTGTACGAAATCGTTGAAGCCGGCGACGACATCGCTTTCGTCGTAGGATACTTTCGGCATCGGCCGCGCCGGTTCGTCCTGAACCGGCTCCTCCGAGGCGACCTGCGGTTCCTCATCGATATCGACAGCCCAGTGGCGTACCGGCTCGACCTGGCGCTCGGCCACGGGTTCGCTGGCGGCAACGTCCGGCACAGCCACTTGCGTTGTCGCGATCTGCGACTCCATAGCCGGCCCGGATTCGGCGGCTGTCGCGGTGAACGGCTGGTAGACCTGTTGTTCCGCGACGAAGGATTCGGCAGTCGCTTCGATCCCGGAATTGCCCGGAATTTCTTCCTGGCTTATTTCCGGCACGGCCTCGTAAGGCGCGACGTCGATCTGGGCAGGGTGTATTTCAGGCTCAAGCCGTGCCACCGGGTCGGCGAGCGGCTGTTCGGTGGTGATATAGGCGGGGACGACCGTCTGCGGCTCGACAAGGCGTGCCGTCTCGACGGGAATTTCGGCGACAGGCTCTTCAATCGGCGCGGCTGGCTGAACAGCTGGTGTGACGGTTGGTTCTGGTTCCACTGCCGGGACGGCGGCAACGGGCTCGGGCCTGGCCTGCTCCGCGACGCGCGGCGGCTCAGCGGCCAGGGGCTCCGGCGTGATGGCCCTGGCTGCACCGGCAGGGGCTGCCGCGGGCAGGTCATCAGCGGGCAGCGCATCGGAATGCTCGATCTCCACCTCGCGGATGGCCGCATCGAGCTTGTCGAGTTGTCTCTGGAACATGGCCTCCGGCGGACGGGGCTTCATGTTCTCCAACTGCCGCACGACCGCCGATTTCGCACGTTCGTAGACCTTCGCGCGCATCTCGGGCGTGTTTTCACTAAGGCCGTCAACGGCGCGTCGGATGACTGCTATAAAATCCGCCATATGGTCTTTCTCAAAACTGCCCGCCGCCGCAGATAACCCTGTTTCGGCGGGTGCTGACTAATCTTCAAACGGGTCGGTCACCAGAATCGTATCGTCGCGCTCCGGACTTGTGGACAGCAGCGAGACCGGCGCTCCGATCAATTCCTCCACCTGGCGCACATATTTGATTGCCTGTGCCGGAAGTTCGGCCCATTTGCGCGCACCAACGGTCGATTCTTTCCAGCCCTCCAATGTAATATAGATGGGCTTGATCCGGGCTTGCGCCGCCTGGCCGGCCGGAAGGTGGTCGATTTCGGCGCCGTCGAGCATATAACCGGTGCAGATCTTCAGTTCATCCAGCCCGTCAAGCACATCGAGCTTGGTAAGCGCGATGCCGGTGACCCCGTTCGTTGCGACCGACTGGCGCACGAGTGCAGCATCGAACCAGCCGCAGCGTCTCTTTCTACCCGTAACTGTGCCAAATTCATGGCCACGTTCCCCTAAAAACTGTCCGACCTCATCTTTTAGTTCGGTGGGGAAGGGGCCTTCGCCGACCCGCGTCGTGTAGGCCTTGGTAATTCCGAGCACGTAGTTCAGTGCGGAGGGTCCCATTCCGGAACCGGCGGCGGCCTGACCGGCAACCGTGTTGGACGAGGTCACGAACGGGTAGGTGCCGTGATCGACATCAAGCAGCGTGCCCTGCGCGCCTTCGAAAAGGATGCGCGCGCCCTTGCGGCGCTCGCGGTCCAGCAGTGCCCAGACTGTTTCGGAATAGGGAAGGATCTGTTCGGATATCGATGTCAGTTCGGTCATGATTGCCGCATGGCTTACCTCGGCCTCGCCGAGACCGCGGCGGAGCGCATTGTGGTGGGTGAGCAGCCGGTCAACCTTGAGGCCAAGCGAAGAGGGGTCGGCAAGGTCAGTGACGCGAATGGCGCGGCGGCCCACCTTGTCCTCGTAGGCTGGACCGATGCCCCGGCGCGTCGTGCCGATCTTGGTGCCGGAATTGGAGGCTGCATCCTCACGGATGCCGTCAAGCTCGCGATGCAGCGAGAGAATCAGCGTAGCGTTGTCGGCGATGCGGAGATTTTCCGGAGTGATGGTAACGCCCTGGCCGGCGAGCTTGTCGATTTCGGCGATCAGCGCATATGGGTCGATGACCACACCATTGCCGATGATGGCCAGCTTGCCGGGTCTTACGACGCCCGAGGGCAGCAGCGAAAGCTTATAGCTGACGCCGTCGATAACCAGCGTATGGCCAGCATTATGACCACCCTGGAAGCGGACAACAATGTCCGCGCGCTCGGAAAGCCAATCAACTATCTTGCCTTTGCCTTCGTCGCCCCATTGTGAGCCAACCACGACCACATTCGCCATCTGATACTTCCTGTCGCCTAAATCCGGAAGGCCACGCGCCCCCGCAAACCCGCGCACATATACTGGTTTCAGATCAGGAAAGCGACCCTGTTTTTGCATGCGATTTGGCTTTTTGCGTGACAATACCGGCGGATAGGCGCTATGGCACAACCTGCTTTCATGACTGGTTGCCGAATTTCATGCCGATTTCCATCAAGGCTTACATTTTTTTGTTGCTGACCACGCTTGGCTGGGCCGGCAATGCCGTCATCGGCAAATTTTCAGTCGGCCATATCGGACCGTTCACATTGTCGGCCTCGCGCTGGTCGCTGGCGCTGGTGCTGATCGTGGCAATATCCATCCCGCAGGTCCGCAAGGACTGGCCGGAAGTCCGCAAGCACTGGCCACTGATGCTGGCCTTCGGGGCGGCAGGGTTCGCGGGTTTCAACGCATTGCTCTACACGGCGGTGAAATATACGTCGGCGATCAATTGCGTGATCGAGCAGGCGGGGATTCCCGGGATCATTTTCATTGCCAATTTCGCTTTGTTCCGCACCAGGGTCAGTACCGCCCAGATCATCGGTTTCACCCTGACGCTGCTCGGCGTGGGGCTCACGGCGACCAATGGTTCGCTGTCATCGATCGGCGGCATCCATCTGAATTTCGGCGACGGGCTGATGGTGATCGCGGCCATTCTCTATGCGGGCTATACCGTCGCGCTGCGGTGGAAGCCTGCGGTTCACTGGAAAACCCTGATGGCTGCGTCGGCGCTCGGCGCCATGCTCGCCTGCCTGCCGCTGCTGGCCAGCGAAGTGACGACCGGCAATTTCATCGCTCCCGATACGATCGGCTGGGTTGCCATCCTTTACACCGGCACGATCCCGTCGCTGATGTCTCAGATCCTGTATGTCAAGGGAGTCGAACTGATCGGTCCCAACCGGGCCGGGTTGTTCATCAACGCCGTGCCGATCTTCGGCATCCTGCTGTCGGTGGTATTCCTGGGCGAGCCACTGCATAATTTCCACCTGATGGCGATGGCGATGGTGCTGGCGGGTATCGCGATTGCCGAGCGGGGAAGGCGATGACGCTGACGAAGGTCCTGTTGCCGCTCCTGTTTGTTGGCGCGCCGGTCCTCTTCGCTTTCGGTATCACCCTGCCGTTGGTCACGTTCGAAAAGCTGTATTTCTTCGAGGACAATCCCTCGCTCATCGGGATCGTCTGGTCACTCTGCGACAATGAGGACTATGCGCTTGCCGGGCTGGTCGCGCTGTTTTCGATCCTGTTCCCCTTCACGAAAATGGTGGCGATCGCGGCGGAGGCCCTGGCCGCGCCCGGTAGCGAAAAGGGCTGGTTTGCGAAACTCGTGCCGTTCCTCAGCAAATGGTCGATGATGGACGTCATGCTGGTGGCTATCGTCATCGCCGCCGCCAAGACCTCGGGGCTCGCCAATGCATTCACCGAGGCCGGGCTATGGTGCTATGCAGGCTCTGCCCTGATGACATCGGCGATCCAGTGGATCGTTGCGGCACGCGTCAAGTCTGCGTGAGATTGTGTTGCGGGTGCGGAAGCCTTCACAAGCCGAAAAACATCACCGATCATTCCTGCGTCCGAGATGCGCTTCCCAGTCGAGCGCGGTTTTGACGATGAAGTCGAGATCGTCGTATTTCGGCTGCCAGTTGAGTTCCTGCTTGGCGAGGCCGGGATTGGCGACGATCATCACCGCATCGCCCGCGCGGCGCCCGACATAGCGCACATCGAATGATTTGCCGTGCACTTTTGTGACGGTTTCCAGCACTTCGAGCACGGAAAACCCGGTGCCATAACCGCAATTGGCCACCAGCGAATCACCGCCGGCGCGCATGCGCTCCAGCGCCTTCAGATGCGCATTGGCGAGATCGCTGACGTGGATGTAGTCCCGCACGCAGGTGCCGTCGGCGGTCGGATAATCCGTTCCGAAGACATCGATATGGCCGCGCTTGCCGAGAGCCGCTTCGCCCGCGACCTTGATCAGGTGGGTGGCCCCGACCGTCGATTGACCGGTGCGCCCCTTGGGATCGGCGCCGGCAACATTGAAATAGCGCAGCGCCGTATAGGTGAAATCGTGGGCGTTGGCGGTGTCGCGCAACATTGTCTCGGTCATCAGTTTTGATGAGCCATAGGGCGATTCCGGATTGAGCATCGCAGTTTCAAGGACGGGTTCCGGGCTCTGCGGCGTGCCATAGACCGCAGCCGTCGAGGAAAAGACGAAATAGGGAACCTTATATTTTACCGCGGCGGCGATCAGCGCGCGCGATTTGACGGTGTTGTTCTCGTAATAGGAGAGCGGGTCGGCAACCGATTCCGGCACGATGATCGAACCGGCGAAATGAATGATCGCCTCGATCGTATTTTCGGTGAACACCTTCGCATGCAACGCCTCGTCGGCTATGTCGCCTTCGTAGAACTTGGCTTCCGCTGGTAGCGCCCAACGAAATCCGGTCGAGAGCCGGTCGATGACCGCGACATCCTCGCCTGCATCGAGAAGTGCCCAAACCATATGGCTGCCGATATATCCAGCCCCGCCCGTTACCAAAACCGTCATGCAATCGATCCTTGATCACTGGATTACGCCGCGCGGGCTTCTACAATGAAAACCGGCTGCCGTAAATGGCGCGCCATAACCGGTGTAAATTCCGACCTGTGTGAGAAAGCGGTTTTCAATTTCGCCTGCGACCTCTATCCTTGGCGCATGAACGCCGTTTCCGCTGACCAACTTTCATCCGCCGAGCTCTCGCAGCTCATGCATTTCTATGCGGAATCGGGGATCGACTGGCTGCTTGAGGACGACCCGCAGGATCGCTTCCAGGAATTCGCCAACCTTGAGGCGGCGCGTGCCCGTCCGGTCGAGCGGGCACTGGCCCAACAATCCGAATCGCGAAACGAGAGCCCGCTGCGAACGGCCGCGCGCGCGGCTCCGCCGCCAGCACGGGTGCCCGTTGCCATCCCGGATGCCGAGGCGGTCGCCGAAGCGCAGCGAATCGCAGGATCGGCCCAAACGCTGGAGGCGCTTGCCGAGGCGATCGGCGCTTTCGGGGGCTGCAACCTCAGGAACAGCGCCCGCAACACCGTGTTCATCTCAGGCAATCCGGCGGCGCGCGTGGCGATTGCAGCCGGCATGCCGAGCGGGGATGACGATCGCGATGGGGTGCCGTTCTCTGGACCGGCCGGGGTGATGCTGGCAAAGATGCTCGGGGGTATCGGTCTCTCCCTGGATGAGGTGCTGCTTTTCAATCTGATTCCCTGGCGGCCGCCGGGCAATCGCCAGCCGTCACCTCATGAACTGGAAATCTGCCGTCCGTTCGGCATCCGACTTATCGAACTCATGAAGCCAAAAGCCGTTCTGGCACTGGGAAACCTTCCCGCAAAATTTCTGTCCGGTTCGGGGGAAACCATTCATTCGCTGCGCGGGCGCTGGATCGACGTCAATGCCAATGGCGTGACGGTGCCGATGATGGCGACGTTCCATCCGCAGGACCTGACGTCCACGCCGTCTTGCAAACGGCTGGCGTGGCAGGACCTGCTTGCCTTCCGGGCAGAATTAACGAATTGATAATACTTATTAATTTTCATGTTTACTCTCGGGTGTGGCGCATTGGACACGCCCGCCGACACAAAGCCGTCACCTTCTGTCCGTAGACCCGTCTTGTCTGGATTTTATTGCGTCGCAGCATATATTGATGCAGTGCGAAAAGATTCGACGGCGGGAGGGAAAGAAAAGGAATGAAGCTATGCGTGAGATCCATCGTCCTATCCACTGCGGTTTCGAAACGCTGAGACTGCGCCGTGATCCACAGCGCCGCGAAGAGCAATTCAACCGCAAGCCTTTCCCCGCGAACGAACAAATGACGGCCCTCGGCTTTGCCGCAGGTCGTCGTACACCGGTGGTGTTCGAGCCGGGGTCTTCAAGATAAGCAACAGGATGAAAGAATTCGTAGGATTGGTCCTGCGCTCTTTTTGTCGCACCCGCTTGAAAATGCTCGATTTATGGAGCTTGTTGCGGGAAATGTCGTCAAACGACGCTTCAAACGGCTTAACGAATGTGCAAGAGAATTGTTGCAAATTCGGACGCAAGCGTGAAATACGTTTGAACGACAAGAAGAGTGCCTGAATCGATTTTTCCAGTGAATGGGACTCGTTTGGGCCGTTGTTGCCTGCCGGGAACGGGGTGGTAGCATAGAAATGCGCTACCTGAGGGAATTTGAGTGACATGCGTCAAGCGGAATTGAATATGAACTGGCTGTCCCGGGTGTTCAAACCTGGAATCGGCGCCGCTATCGCTGTGTCCATGGGCGTCACCGCCGGATGCAGCAGTGTCGTACCCAATAATGGTCCGCTCGCCTCGAAGGTCGAAAATGCGGCGGTCAAGAATTCGTCCTATGAGATCGCGCAAAGCCGGACAGCGTTCGATGTCGTGCAGGTCGATGACCGTATTGCCAACTCTGTCACCCAGCTCGGCCAGCCTTCGCTCGTCAGAACCTTCGGTGTTGGCGGCGCTCCGGGCACGCCGGTCATCGGCGTCGGCGATGAGCTTTCGGTGACTATTTTCGAAGCGGGTCCAGATGGACTTTTCTCCACCGCCGAGCATAAATCCACGGTTATCGCGGTGATCGTCCAGCCCGACGGACACGGCCAGATCCCCTATGCGGGTTCCGTGCTTTTCGCCGGCAAGACGCTTGAAGGTGCCCGGCAGGAAATCACACGAGTGCTCAAGGCCAAGGCCGTAGAGCCTGACGTGATCGTCGGCATGAGCAAGAATATTTCGCGTACGGCATCTGTGCAGGGCTCCGTCCGGAGCCCGCAGATCGTCCAGCTCGGATTGGCTCCGGCGCCGCTGACAAGCGTGATCGCCATGGCCGGCGGCGCGGAAAAGCCGCCTTACGACACCTATGTCACGCTGACGCGTGGCCGCAAGACTAGCACGGTGCTGTTGCAGAGTGTGATCGACAATCCTAAAGACGATATCTACATCACGCCTCGGGACAAGATTTTTCTCACCTATGACCCGCAGACATTCGCGGCTCTCGGCGCCACCGGCAAGGTTGGCCGCATCGCGTTCGAAACCGGTTCCCTCAGCCTGATCGAGGCGACGGCGCTTGCCGCCGGCGCCCGGCCCGAGCTCGCCGACCCGAAGGGCTACTTCATTTTCCGCTACGAATATGAGCCTGTCTATCGCCAGGTGGTCGGCGAAAGCCGGTTCGAGGAGTTGCTGTCCAAGGGTATGATGGCCAACAAGGATGGCCGCTATCCGATTGTCTACCGTGTCGATATGACCGACCCGCAGAGCTATATCGTCGCTCAGTCCTTTCCGATCCGCAGCAAGGACGTGCTCTATCTGTCGCATCATCCGGCAACGGATTTCGTGAAGTTCACGGCGCTTGTTTCGGCCCCGTTGCGAATCGGTCGTGATGCCGTCGCGTTGAATCGGACGCTCGGGAACTGATGATCCCGGCCTGAGGGCGGGAATCGGGGGGTATGGAGCCCAGCGATGAACAGTGAGGGCCGCATCCTCTACGCCGTCGCCTCTCGCGGGCTCTGGAACCAGCGTGGCGATCTCTCCCTGCTGCTCGATGCGGACATCTGCTTCTGGCCCTTCCGCTGGCCGGGAACCGTCGATGGGTTCATCGGCTGGGGGCGGCGGCCCTCCGGGCTCAGGGCGCAACGGCTTGGCATGGCCCATGGCAAACCTGTCCTGACGCTCGAGGATGGCTTCCTCAAGAGTTATGCCCCCGGCAAGGATGAGCCGGCGCATTCTTTCATCATCGACAGGACAGGCATCTATTTCAATGCCGGCGCCGACAACGACCTGCATCGATTGATCGATAGCGGCCCGACAGACGTCGCAGACCTGGGCAGGGCATCGGCCGCTATTCAAATCATTCGCGAAAACAGGCTCTCCAAATACAACAATTCACCGTTGCGCGGTCTGGCCGATGCCGGAATGCCGGCCGGCAAACCTTTCGTGCTGCTGGTCGATCAGGTGGCGGGCGATGCTTCGATCGCCGGCGCAATGGCCGACGATCAGCGCTTCGGCGCGATGCTTGAACATGCGAAAGCCAACTACCCCCACGCGCTGCTTGCCGTGCGCACGCATCCGGCGGCCGGTGACCGGAGCCTGCTGGTGACCGCTGCGCGGCGGATGGGTCTCGACATCGTCATTCCCGGGCGGATGAACCCCTGGCCGCTGCTCGAAGAGGCAGAGGCAGTGTATACGGTATCAAGCCAGCTCGGGTTCGAAGCCCTGATGGCGGGCAAGCGGGTGCATGCCTTCGGTGTGACCTATTATTCACATCGCGGGTTGACGGTGGACCATTGCGCCAGCCCGCATCCCCGTATGCCTGCTTCGCTCGAACAGATTTTCCATGCCGCCTATATCGGCTATTCGCGTTATCTCGACCTGCATGACCGCAGACCGGTGCCGCTCGAGACCGCGCTGCAGCAGATCGGCACCGTTCGCGATCAGCGTAACCGCATTGAAAAGCGCGTCTATACCGGGGGGCTGTCGCCTTGGAAGCGCCATGCGCTCGATCCCTTCGTCAGCGGCCCGGACGGCAAGGCGATCCATTGCTTTGGATATTCCACAGCTTTGAGGCTGGCTGCCGCGCATTCGGGGCAGGTGGCGCTCTGGGGGTCGGGCAGGGTGTTCCCGGCCGGGGTGCCGGCCGTTCGCTTCGAGGATGGTTTCATTCGGTCGCGCGGCTTGGGAGCCAATCTCGCATTGCCGTCGTCGCTCGCCATGGATGGTGATCATGTCTACTACGATGCCCGCGGCGAGAGCCGGCTTGAACATATCATCTCCAGTCATCCGTTTCCGGAGGAGTTGACCGCCAGAGCCGCACGCCTGCTCGAGATGATCGTGGCGCGGGGCGTGTCGAAATACAATGTCGGGTCCGATGTCGCGCTGCCGGAGCCTGATTCGGGACGGCTGCGGATACTGGTGCCCGGCCAGGTCGAAAAGGATGCGTCGATCCGGTTCGGATCACCACAGGTGAAGACCAACAAGGATCTCGTTTCAGCGGTGCGAAAGCTCTATCCGGACGCGTTCCTCGCCTACAAGGAACATCCTGACGTGACGACCGGGCTGCGCTCGGGCGGCGAGGTCCCCGACGATGCGGACATCATCGTCCGTGAGGGAGATATCAAGCACTGGATCGCCTGGTGCGATCGGCTGGAAACCATGACTTCGCTGGCGGGTTTCGAAGCGCTGATCCGTGACAAGCCGGTGGGCGTGCATGGCATACCCTTCTATGCTGGCTGGGGCCTCACCGACGATCGTATGGCGGTGCCCCGGCGAACACGGAAGGTCAGCAAGGAGATGCTCGGTGCTGCGGCGCTCATCCTCTATCCGTTCTATATTCATCCATTGAGCGCCATGCCCTGTACGCCAGAGGAGCTTGTGGAAGAGATCGCGTTGAAACGCGAGGTGAGGGTCGGCCTGTATGACCGGTTCCGTCAAAAGATATCTCAATCAATTAATCGTTCAGCCGTCAGAATCCGTGATGGTTTGAATTGACCCAGATTTGTCCCGTAACAGGACATTTTTTTCCGCTTGGAATGAGCCGTAAATCCGCGTCAAGCCGTTGATTTCGTAAAATATCTACAGCGCACTATTTGTGCTGGCCTCTTGTGCGCCGCAAAAAATTCATCTTTTGGTAACGATCGAGCACTAGGTTCACGCCTGTTAGTGGATGAAATGGGCTGTGGCTTTGTTACATCATCTCTTCATCACCTGTTCAGGTGCGGTTGAATTACCGCTGCTGGTATGTAAAGAGCATTTCAAGCGGTTCTCCATCCCAGCCAAGATTGAAGCAACTACGACATGAACATGCCCTTTGACGCAAAAAGCCAGAACACGGCCAATTCCCGCCCGGAGCGGGACGTCGTCGCCGGCAAGTCGAAGGGCCTGATTACTTTGCCCTTCATGAATCGTGCGAAGCATCGCTTTCCCAACAAGAATTTTCCCCGTGTCGTACTCCTGCAAGGGCCGGTCGGCAGTTTCTTCAAGCGGGCGCAGGATCACCTCAACACCAATGGTTTCGACGCCTGGCGGATTTGCTTCAATGCGGGCGACAGGCTTTATTCGCGCAGCGAAAAGGCCATGAATTTTTCCGGCTCGCCTGAAAACTGGCGCAGCTGGTTCTCAGCCATCCTCAAGGACAATGGTTTCGACGCCGTGGTTCTGTTCGGTTCGGAGCGCCTCATTCATCGTATCGCCGTGGAGTGTGCCGAGCAATGCGGCATTCCGGTTCTGTGCCTTGAGGAGGGCTATATCCGTCCCGGTTACGTGACCATGGAACTCGGTGGCAACAACTGGCGCTCGCCGATTGCCGGTCAGCTTCCGCCGCGGTCGTTCCATTCGCCCCGCAAGGATGGTCCCAAGGCGCTGCCGGCGCCGGGTTCCTTCAGTGCGATGGCCTGGGGCGCATTCCAGTATTTCACCATCCGGGCGCTGATTTCGACGCCGGGTGAACGCAGGCTTTTCCACAAGCAGAAGCGGACGCTGCTTTCGGAAGGCTTCTACTGGTTCAAGAATTACTATCGCAAATTCGCCCACGTGGGTCGCAACTACAGGATTTCCGAGCGGTTGCTCGAACACCACGACAAGCGGTTTTTCATCGTGCCGCTGCAGGTTCATGACGACACCCAGCTTGGCCGCGCGGCCAATAGCTGGAACAACCAGAAGCTTATCCTCAAGACTATCGTTTCCTTCGCGCGCAATGCACCCGAAGGCTACCAGCTGGTGTTTAAGATCCATCCGATGGAACGCGGCCATACGCGGGACTGGAACTTCATCCGCCAGGTGAGCGCGCTGAACGACGTCAAGGATCGTGTCCATGTGCTGGATGGGGGCTCGCTCAGCCTGCTGACGCGGCATTCCGCCGGCATGATCACAATCAACTCGACATCGGGCCTGTCGGCGCTGCACCATGGCGTGCCGCTGGCCGTGATGGGCCAGGCGCTCTATCGACACAAGGAACTGGCATTTTGCGTCGAGAAGGGCATTGATCTCGATAAATTCTGGCTGGATGGTTTTGTCGCCCCCGAGGCGGAACGCCACCGTTATCTCAGCTGGATCCACCACGAATGCCTGGTCGGCGGTGACTTCTATGCCAAGGACGGCGTCGAAGCCGCGATTGGTGCGCTGCGCCTCAAGATCGAAAACGCATTGTCCTCCAAGACTCTCCCTGCGGAGAAGTCGGCGCGGATTATCACTGCCGCCTTTGGCCAAGCCAAGCAAATAAACGAAAAATAGGCGGCATTCCCGGGCCTGTGTCGACAGGCCCCAGAGGGGGAAGCAAAAGGCCCGGTTGAACCGGGCCTTTTGCTGTCTCCGATTAACTTGGCGTATTTTTGGAACTTTTCTTCAACCTTTAGATGCTTTTTTATGGGTGAACCTAGGGAGTTCGCTATGAGTTTTGGGCACAAGACCACATTCGGCCGACGCGGGCTATCAACCGAAAAGGCTGCTGCGCACGGTGCGCTCGCGCCCGGAGATCCGTCTCAAAAGGTCGTTCCATCCGATCCAGGCATTAGAACTCCCATTGAGGTGGTAAAGCGCTTCGCGGATGCCATTGCGACCATCCATTCGGATGCGGTCGGCATGGCCTCCACAGTGCGTACGGGAGGACGTATCGAAGGGGGCCTGCCGCCTGACGCGATGTACTGGCCGATCAGGTGGAAAGACTCAGAAAAGCTGTTCGAACACGTCAAGGATGGGCAGACCCTATTTGTCACCTACCTGTTCACCACCGATCTTGTGACCGCCGAGGCTGCCCAAACTCAAATCGGCATGCTTTACAATCGCGTCCTGGATGCCAACATGCTGAGCCATGGATTCCTGATGTTCGGATTGAATGAGGAAATGCTCATGAATCTGAAGAGGCGGCTTGATGAGATCCTGGTAAAATCCGCGTTTCTGACCGAGGCGCTAAAAACCTATCCGCTGGTTATCGATCGGCTGACGAAGCGAATAGACCAGAAAGCGGACAAGCAATTTACCGAACAGCTTTTCGCGCAGCAAATGCAGGCATTGGTGAAGGTCCGCGCCCTGATGTTCGAACCGGAGAAACTGCCCAACTACGTGCCGTATTCGGGCCCGTGTCTCGTCGCTGCTGCTCATGCCCCCTACGAAGAAGGGCAAATGATTATTGACGGCGTCTATTTCAGCCGGGCTCTGGCGGCACCCATCATGGAATTCATCAATAAGAAACGCGCGGCTGCAATGGCCAGCGAATCGAGCAGGCTAGCGACGGAGTCAGTGGCGAGCATTACCCGCCATTGAACCATCGTGAACCAAGTACAACGGCTTAGCGCCTGGCACCCCAGGCGATGAAATGCCCATTGGCGAAATCGCTGTCGGAGGCCTGCTTGGTCTTGCCGTAGCGGAACTGCTCGTTCTCAAGATCGACGGTCATGCCGCCGGCCGCACGCAGAACCGCATCACCCGCAGCCGTATCCCACTCCATCGTCCGGCCAAAGCGCGGATAGACGTCCGCTGTTCCTTCCGCAAGCAGGCAGAATTTCAGCGACGAGCCGACCGATTTGGTCGAGGTTATTCCCTGTTCGGCAAGAAAGGCGTCTGTTTCGGGCGAGTTGTGGGAGCGGCTGGCGACGGCCGTCAGATCCTCGACCGCCTTGCGGCAGCCGATGGCTTCGCGCGACGAGACCGTGAGGTCCTCGGCGATCACAAGTTTTTCAGCCCGGCCATCGATGCCGGTATAGGCCACGGAGCGCGCCGGCGCATAGACGATGCCGGCAACCGGCACTCCGTCTTCGATCAGCGCGATGTTGACGGTGAAGTCGTCGCGACGATTGATGAATTCCTTCGTGCCGTCCAGAGGATCGACGAGAAAGAACCGTTTGCCGGAAACGTCGGGAATATTGCCTGCGGCGGCGGCCTCTTCGGCGACAACCGGGATATCCGGAAAGGCTTTGCGGAGGCCTGCAAGAATGATCGCCTCGGCGCGCTCGTCGGCCTCGGTGACCGGCGAACTGTCATCCTTGTAGCTGACGCTTGGCCCGGCCTTGTAGACATCAAGGATTGCCCTGCCGGCTTCCAGCGCCAGCGTTTCGAGAACCTCAATCATCACTCACCTCTTGTTGAGATAGGTTTCGATCAGCACGGCGAGTTCCGTCGGTTCATGACCCAGGGTATGGATATGAACTTCCGCGTTCTCGGGAGCCTCATAGGGCGAAGAAATGCCCGTGAAGTTCTCGATTTCGCCGGCTTGCGCCTTTTTGTACAGGCCCTTCGGATCGCGTTTGATGCATTCCTCAAGCGGCGTGTCGATGAACACTTCAACGAACTCGCCATGCGGGAACAGATCGCGCGCCATCTGCCGTTCCGAGCGGAAGGGCGAAATGAAGGAAACGATGACGATCAGTCCGGCATCGGTCATCAGCTTGGCGACTTCCGAGACGCGGCGTATGTTTTCGACGCGGTCGTCATCGGTGAATCCCAGGTCGCGGTTCAGGCCATGGCGGACGTTGTCCCCATCCAGCATGAACGTATGCTTGCCCTGCGCGGCAAGCAGTTTCTCGAGATTATTGGCGATTGTCGATTTGCCCGAGCCGGAATAGCCGGTGAACCAGAGCACGGTGGGCTTCTGGCTCTTCAGAGCCGCGCGCGCATCCTTGTTGACCTCCATCGCCTGCCAATGAACGTTCGAGGCCCGGCGCAGCGGGTAGTCGATCATGCCGGCACCGACGGTCGCGTTGGTAAACCGGTCGATCAGCACGAAGTTGCCGCTGACCCGGTTTGACTTGTAGGCGTCGAAGGCAATCGGCGCCTGGGTCGAGATATTGCACTCGCCGACTTCGTTCATGTTGAGGTGCTTGGCGGCCTCATGCGCGAATGTGTTGATGTTCACCTGGTGCTTGAGGGTGGTGATAGTGGCGCTGACGCTATCGACCTCGGTCCGCAGGATGTAGCTGCGGCCCGGGATCATCGGCTGGGCGTCGAACCAGATGATGCGCGCCTGGAACTGGTCGGCCACGTCAGGCCGGTTGGCGGGATCGACCAGCATGTCGCCGCGCGAGATATCGATCTGGTCCTCGAGGACGATGGTGACCGCCTGACCTTCGACGGCCGTGCCGAGACTGCCGCCATGGGTGACGATTTCCTTGATCGTAGATTCCTGGCCTGACTTGGCCACCGTGATCTTGTCGCCCGTCGAGATCTTGCCCGAGGCGATCTGGCCGGCAAAACCGCGGAAATCGAGATTGGGGCGAACCACATACTGCACCGGGAAACGGAACGGCCTTTCGAGATAATCGTTCTCGACCGGCACGGTCTCCAGATGACCAAGCAGCGTCGGGCCGCTATACCAGGGCATCTTTGGCGAGGCCATGGTGACATTGTCGCCGAACCGCGCCGACATCGGGATCGGCTGGATCGTCGTGAAGCCAAGATCCTTGGCGAACTCCACATAATCGGCAACGCACCTCTCGTACACCTCCTGGGAATAATCCATGAGGTCGATCTTGTTGATCGCGAGCACGATATGGCGGATGCCGAGCAGCGAGGCGATGAACGAATGCCGGCGGGTCTGGCGCAGGATGCCCTGGCGAGAATCGACCAGCACCACCGCGAGATCCGCCGTCGAGGCGCCGGTGGCCATGTTGCGGGTATATTGTTCGTGGCCGGGGGTGTCGGCGACGATGAACTTGCGCTTGGATGTCGCGAAGAAGCGGTAGGCGACATCGATGGTGATGCCCTGTTCGCGCTCGGCCTCGAGGCCATCGACCAGAAGCGCGAAATCGATATTCTCGCCATCGGTGCCGTGCTTGGCGCTGTCGCGCTCCAGCGTGGCGAGCTGGTCTTCAAAGATCAGTTTCGTGTCGTAGAGCAGGCGACCGATCAGGGTCGACTTGCCGTCATCGACGGAGCCGCAGGTCAGGAAGCGAAGCAACGACTTCTTTTCCTGCTCGCGCAGGTATTCGATCATATCGCCGGAGACATCGGCAGGGACAGGAACATTCATCAGAAATACCCCTCGCGCTTTTTCTTCTCCATAGACCCGGCTTCATCCTTGTCGATCATGCGGCCCTGGCGCTCCGAGGTGCGTGCCGTCAGCATCTCGCGAACGATATCCTGCAGGTCGGCGGCATCGGATTCGATCGCGCCTGTCAACGGATAGCAACCAAGCGTGCGGAAACGCACCAGCTTGTTTTCAATCACATCTTCGGGGCCGATCGGCATGCGGTCGTCATCCACCATGATCAGCATGCCGTCTTTTTCGACCACGGGACGTTCGGCGGCGAAATAAAGGGGAACAATCGGGATGTTCTCCTTCATGATGTATTGCCAGATATCGAGCTCGGTCCAGTTGGAGATCGGGAACACGCGGATGGATTCGCCGGGTCCGACTCGGGTATTATAGGTTTTCCACATCTCCGGCCGCTGGTTTTTCGGGTCCCAGGTGTGCTGCGCGTTGCGGAAGGAGAAGATTCGCTCCTTGGCGCGCGACTTTTCCTCGTCGCGCCGCGCCCCGCCGAAAGCTGCATCGAAGCCATATTTTTCCAGCGCCTGGCGCAGGCCGAGCGTCTTCATCACATGCGTATGGGTATTTGATCCATGCGTGAACGGACCGATTCCCTGGGCAACACCATCCGGATTGATATGAACCAGCAGATCAATGCCGAGCTCAGCCGCCATGCGATCGCGGAACGCCGTCATCTCCTTGAATTTCCAGCCGGTATCCACATGCAGGAATGGGAACGGCGGCTTGGCCGGATAGAATGCTTTCATCGCGAGATGAAGCATCACCGAGGAATCCTTGCCGATCGAGTAAAGCATAACCGGATTGGAAAAGGTCGCAGCGACCTCGCGGAAGATGTGGATTGCCTCAGCCTCAAGGCGCTGAAGATGGGTCAAGGACATGGTGGGCGTTTGCTCCGCTCTATAGTTCCAAAAGTATCCCCGGCATGTATGGATGTGGCGCGAATCCACAGCATCCAAACGCTAACCGGTGATATTCCTGGCAACAAGTTTGTGTGCGTTTATTAAGTTTAGCCGGTCAAAGCAACCTCTTTGACCGGAATTGCCAGGTTCTGGAGTTTGAAATCTTGTTCGCATTGCAACAATGTGTGAGGACGGGGGTGGGAATATTCGTGTAAGACGTTTGAGCGCGGCAGAATGATGGCGGCGCGGGAAAAATAATCGCGCAAGTGTTGCGAAGTCTCAAATCTATGGGGTATGCGTCTCATTTCCTATAGAGCTCACGTCCGGGATACGGCACTGTATTGGTCAATGGGGCGCTCTGGCCCTTCATCTATGGTCTGGATTTTATATGCGGTTTTCGGCTTTTTCGATCTTCAAGGAAGCACTGGGGAAAAACCGGGGCTGGACGCCGGTCTGGCGGCAGCCTGAGCCCAAGCCCCATTACGACGTGATCATCGTCGGCGGCGGGGGGCATGGCCTGGCGACGGCCTACTACCTTGCCAAGGAATTCGGCATCAACAATGTCGCCGTGCTGGAAAAATCCTGGCTTGGGTCAGGAAATATCGGCCGCAACACCACCATCATCCGCTCCAACTACCTGCTTCCGGGCAATGAGCCGTTCTATGAAATGTCGATGAAGCTCTGGGAAGGGCTGGAGCAGGATTTCAATTACAATGCCATGGTCTCGCAGCGTGGGGTGATCAACCTTTTCCACAGCGACGGCCAGCGCGATTCCTATGCGCGGCGCGGCAATGCGGCACTGATGGAAGGCGCCGATGCCGATCTGCTTGACCGCGAGCAGGTGCGGCAGATCGCGCCCTATCTCAATTTCAACCATGCGCGCTTCCCGATCCTTGGCGGGCTGCTGCAGAAGCGCGGCGGCACCGCCCGCCACGACGCGGTGGCCTGGGGCTATGGACGGGGTGCGGATATGCGCGGCGTCGACATCATCCAGAATTGTGAAGTGACGGGCATCGTCCAGCGCGACGGCGTGGTGACCGGCGTCGAGACCAGCCGTGGCTTTATCGGCTGCAAGAAGGTGGGCCTGGCCGCCGCAGGTCATTCGACGGTGGTCGCCGACATGGCCGGCCTGAGGCTGCCGATCGAAAGCCATGTGCTGCAGGCATTCGTCAGCGAGGGGCTGAAGCCCGCGATCGACAATGTCATCACTTTCGGCATGGGGCATTTCTATATATCCCAATCCGACAAGGGCGGGCTGGTGTTCGGCGGCGATATCGACAGTTTCAATTCCTATGCGCGGCGCGGCGGCCTGGCGACTGTGGAACACGTGTTCGAGATCGGGCTTGCTATGATTCCGGGCCTGTCGCGCTCCAAGGTGCTGCGCACCTGGGGCGGCGTGATGGACATGAGCATGGACGGCTCGCCGGTTATCGACAAGACGCCCATTCCCAATCTCTACCTCAATACCGGCTGGTGCTACGGCGGCTTCAAGGCAACGCCCGCATCGGGCTTCACGTTTGCGCATCTCATCGCGAAAAACGAGCCGCATGCCGTGACGCGCGAAATGCGCCTCGATCGTTTCGAGCGTGGTTATATGATCGATGAGGGCGGCAAAGGCCCTCAACCCAATCTGCACTGAAAGCAACCATTCATGGCAAGCCTGATACACTGTCCGCATTGCGGCGTGAGACCCAAGGAAGAATTCCAGATCAGGGGCGACGCCAGCCTGATCCGGCCCGCACCGGACGCCTCCGACAAGGAATGGTCGGATTATGTGTTTTTTCGCCGGAATCCCGTCGGCCGGCACACGGAGCTTTGGCATCACGCCTCCGGCTGCCGCCGTTGGCTGGTGGTCGAGCGCGACACCGTCTCGCACCAGGTATTTGCGGTCAGCGATGCCGCCACAGTCCGCGAGCGAGGCACGCAATGACCGCTTACCGGATCGACGATGGCGGCGTGATCAATCGCGGCAAGGCACTTTCCTTCAGCTTCGACGGCAAGGCCTACAAGGGCTTCCAGGGCGATACGCTGGCTTCTGCCCTGCTCGCCAACGATGTGCTGCTGCTCGGCCGCAGTTTCAAGTATCACCGGCCGCGCGGCCTGGTGACCGCGGGCTCCTCGGAGCCGAATGCGCTGGTGACGGTCGGCGAAGGCGGGCGCTCCGAGCCGAATGCCCGCGCCACCGTCACGGAACTCTATGACGGGCTGACATCCGTCAGCCAGAACCGCTGGCCGTCGCTGAAACACGATATCGGCAGCGTCAATTCATTGCTGTCGCCGTTTCTTTCGGCCGGCTTCTACTACAAGACCTTCATGTGGCCGAAAGCCTTCTGGGAGCGGGTCTACGAACCGTTCATCCGCAAGGCGGCGGGGCTGGGCAAACTGACCATCTCCGAGCCGGATCCCGACAGCTATGAGAAGTGCTGGGCACATTGCGACCTGCTGGTGGTCGGTGCAGGGCCGGCCGGGCTGATGGCCGCCCTGGCCGCCGCCCGTGCGGGCCTCAGGGTGATCATTGCCGACGAAAGCTTCCGCCTGGGCGGATCGCTGCTGTCGTCGCGCATTGCCATCGGCGGCAGCAGCGCTGCGGATTATGCGGCGTTCACCGTGGCCGAACTGCAGAGCTTCGACAATGTCACGTTGATGCCACGCACCACCGTATTCGGCTGGTACGACGACATGGTCTTCGGCGCGGTCGAGCGGGTGCAGAAGCATGTCGCAACGCCATCGCCGGACCGCCCGGTGGAGCGCGTGTGGCGGATCGCTGCCAAGCGGGCAATTCTGGCAACAGGCGCCGAGGAACGGCCGCTGGTGTTCGGCGGCAATGACCGCCCCGGCGTCATGACGGCATCGGCCATGCGCACCTATGCGAACAGATATGGCGCGGCTGCTGGCAGGAAGATCGCCATCTTCACCAATGGCGCATCGGGGTATGACACTGCCCGCGATCTCGTCGCACACGGCATCGAGATATCAGCGCTGATCGATTCGCGTCCCGCCGCGCAGGACGAGGCGCCAGCCGGCGTGCGAAAGATCAGGGGCGGCGGCATCATCGATACCAAGGGCGGATTGCGGCTGAAGGGCATTTCTGTCGATCGCTCCGGCTTTGAGGAAAGCATCGAATGCGATGCGCTCGGCATGTCGGGTGGCTGGAGCCCGGTCGTTCATCTCCTGTGCCAGCGTGGCGCCAAGCCCGTCTGGTCGGTCGAGCATTCGGCATTCCTGGCTCCGGCAAGCGATCCGAATTTTGCCGGCGCCGGCGCGGCATCGGGAATCTATGGCCTCGGCGATTGCCTGGCCGACGGCTGGGCCAAGGGCTCCGAAGCGATTGCGGCGCTGGGCGGAGAGCCGGCGGCCTATGAAGGGCCATGGATCGAGGGTGATGCAACGCCTGGCTTCACGCCGCTCTGGTATGTTCCGGGCGCGAAATCCAAGGCTTTCGTCGATTTCCAGAACGATGTCCACGTTGCCGATCTCAGCCTCGCGCTGCGGGAAGGCTACGGCCATGTCGAGCACGCCAAGCGCTACACCACCAATGGCATGGCCACCGACCAGGGCAAGCTCGGCAATGTCAACGCATCGGCGATCCTCGCCTCGATGCAGGGTCTTTCTCCCGCCGATACCGGCACGACGACGTTCCGGCCGTTCTACACACCCGTGACCTTCGGCGCGTTGGCCGGTGCTGCTCGTCTCGAGCACGCGATGCCGATCCGGATGTCGCCGCTGCACGGCTGGGCGAAAAAGAACGGCGCCGTGATGGTCGAAGCCGGTCTCTGGTATCGCTCGTCCTGGTTCCCCAAGGCCGGCGAGGCAGGCTGGCGGCAGAGCGTTGACCGCGAAGTGACGACTGTGCGCGCGCATGCCGGCATTTGCGATGTCTCGACGCTCGGCAAGATCGAGATCGCCGGCCCGGATGCGGCCGAATTCCTCAACCGCATTTATTCCAATGCGATGCTGAAACTGCCGGTCGGCAAGGCCCGCTACGGGCTGATGCTGCGCGAGGACGGCATCGTCTATGACGATGGCACCGTCAGCCGGCTCGCCGACAACCATTTCTTCATCACCACCACGACCGCCTACGCCGCCGAGGTGATGACGCATCTCGAATTCTTCCACCAGACCGTCTGGCCGGAACTCGATGTCCGTTACGTCTCGGTCAGCGATCAATGGGCGCAGATGTCGGTGGTCGGTCCGAAGTCGCGTACGATCCTGCAATCGCTTATCGCCGACGACCTGTCCGACGCGAACTTCCCGTTCATGACCGCCAGGGCGGTGACGATGACCAACGGGCTGTCGGTGCGGCTTTATCGCATCTCCTTCTCGGGCGAACTCGCCTATGAACTCGGGGTTCCGGCCGGCTACGGCGAGGCTGTTGCCGATGCCGTGATGGACGCAGGAAAACAACATGGCATCTGCGCTTATGGCGTCGAGGCACTCAATGTCATGCGCATCGAGAAAGGCCATGTCACGCATGCCGAGCTCGATGGACGAACGAACGCCGACGATGTCGGCCTCGGCAAGCTGGTCTCCACGACGAAAGCCGATTTCGTCGGCAAGCGCCTGTTGCAGCGATACGGTATGAAAGCTGCCGATCGCGCCCAGCTGGTCGGCTTGATCCCCGCCGATCCCAAGGGCGAGATCAAGGCCGGCGCGCATATTCTCAAGCATGGTGCATCGCCGGCGACCCAGCAGGATCAGGGCTGGGTATCCTCCGTGTGTCATTCGCCAAGCCTTGGCCACATGATCGCGCTCGCCTTCATCAAGTCCGGCCGTGAACGCATGGGCGAGAAAGTTCTGGTCTGGGACAAGCTCCGCGGCATCGAGACGGAAGCGGTCGTCGCATCGCCGGTGTTTGTCGATCCGGAAAACAAGAAACTGCACGGTTAAGGGGCACGCAATGAACTACATCAATCGCCACCCCCTGACAGATGCAGTGTTGCATGGCATCGAAATGCCGGGCGACAATCATCTGGAACTGGTTGAAGGCGCGCGCATTCATTCGGTGCTCGCATTCAGGAACCGTGAGCAGGACGTTGCCTCGGTGATCTCGCAACTTCACACCGGCAGCGTCCGCACCGTCGGCCCCGGCGAATGGCTTGTGGTTACACACGATCCGGCGCAGGATTTGCAGATCGATGGCGCCATGGTGGTCGACCAGAGCCATGGCCGAACCCTTTTCCGGCTTGGTGGTCCGGATGCGGTCCGTCTGCTGATGAAAGGCGTGGCCGTCGATATCGCCGGCGGCGGTTTTCCGATCGGGGCTTCGGCAACCATGGCGTTCGGGCATCTGAACGTCAATCTGGCGCGAACCGCCGACAAAAGCTTCGAGATCATCGGCATGCGCAGTTTCGCCGAAAGCCTGTACCACGATCTGAAACTCGCGGGCCGAGAGTTCGGTTTCTCTTTCGCCGTGGTCTAGAGCTGAGCAGATAACCAGATCTGGTGTTGATTGGCGCTGGCGATTGTCCCCCGCGCCCTTTTCCCGTGGAAAACGTTACCGCCTTCCTTTATAAAACCGTTCAGCCTGGAATAGATTCTACCGGAGGAAGGCTATGCGGCAGTGTTAAATCCACACGCCGGTTGATGCGGCTATTCATAGTTTTGATTACTTTGCCAGCATAAAACGGCTAAAAATCCTGCATTTAGCGGTAAAAAGCACCCCATACAGCCGGCCTGGTAAAGTTTTTTTGAATATTGCACTTTTTGGCTTCACATTTGTTCCGAAAGCGTTATGGAATCTTCAAACCACAAGAGCTCCTCGAGAGCCGGGTCTAATTAATGGGCGCAGCATCTGAACGACTGCGTGCAGGGGAAAACGGATGGAGTATTTTATCCAGCAGCTCTTAAACGGGCTGACGCTTGGATCGATTTATGGCCTGATCGCAATCGGTTATACAATGGTCTACGGTATTATCGGCATGGTCAATTTTGCCCATGGCGACATCTTTATGGTGGGCGGCTTTTCCGCCCTGATGGTCTATCTGCTGCTTACCGCTGCATTTGCGGGTTTTCCGGTCGCGCTGGCACTGTTTCTCATGATGGTCGTTGCCATGGCGGTGACCAGTTTGTGGAACTGGTCGATCGAAAAGATGGCGTATCGGCCGCTGCGCGGCTCGTTCCGGCTGGCGCCGCTGATCACGGCGATCGGCATGTCGATCCTGCTGTCCAATTTCGTGCAGGTGACGCAAGGCCCCCGCAACAAGGCGATACCGGGCATGGTCACGTCGGTCTATGAAATCGGCGGCATTACGATCTCGCTCAAGCAGATCATCATCATCATCGTCACCGCAGCGCTGCTGACCGGTTTCTGGTACATCGTCAATCGTACCTCGCTTGGCCGCGCGCAACGCGCTACCGAACAGGACCGCAAGATGGCGGCGCTGCTGGGTATCAATGTCGACCAGACGATCTCGATCACCTTTATCATGGGCGCCTCACTCGCCGCCGTCGCCGGTACGATGTACCTGATGTATTACGGCGTGATCTCGTTTGCCGATGGCTTCGTGCCGGGCGTCAAGGCTTTCACGGCAGCGGTTCTGGGCGGGATCGGCTCACTTCCGGGTGCTGTTCTCGGCGGATTGCTGATCGGCCTTATAGAGGCGCTTTGGTCAGCTTATTTCAGCATCGACTACAAGGATGTGGCGACGTTCTCGATCCTGGCGATCGCGCTGATCTTCAAGCCTTCGGGCATTCTCGGTCGCCCCGAAGTCGAAAAGGTCTGACGCCATGGACAATGCACACAACAAAAAGGCGGCCAACCCAAACGTGACCGCCCACGCTATTCGTGAATCGATTTTCGCAGGCGTGATCGCCTTCGGGTTGTTCCTGCTGTTCATCGGCCTGGAATCGACGCAGAACATCAACAACGAACTGATCGTCGTCACCCATTGGGTCAAACTCGCCATTGTCGTCATCCTGGTGATGGTGGTGCGCTTCGCGCTGATCACGGTCATCCGGCCGTATTTCGCGGCCAGGAAGGCGGCAAGCGTGCTTCCGAGCTTTGTGCCTGGAAAAGCCGCGCAGAAATTCTATTACTTTCCCTTTGCGATCGCTGCTTTCCTTATCGGCGGTTTGTTGCTGCTTTTCGGCGGTCCCCTGAAGGCGGGCATGGGGGGCTCGGGCTGGACCCTGTCGCTCATTCAGGCACTGGCGGTCATCTATTTCATCTCCTGGGTATTCTTTTACTTCCGGGGCTTCATATCCCGACATTTCGCGCTTCTGGGAATCATCGCCCTGATGCTCTATCCGATCATCGTCGTTCTCAGCGTGGGTCCGCAGGGCTCGCTGAAATATATCGACAATTTCGGCATCCAGATCCTGATCTACGTCATGCTGGCATGGGGTCTGAATATCGTCGTTGGGCTCGCGGGCCTGCTCGACCTCGGCTACGTGGCATTCTATGCGGTCGGCGCCTATTCCTACTCCCTGCTGTCGCAACAGTTCGGCCTGTCCTTCTGGGTCCTGTTGCCACTGGCGGGTATCCTCTCGGCCTTCTGGGGCGTCATCCTCGGCTTTCCGGTCCTGCGCCTGAAGGGCGACTATCTTGCCATCGTCACGCTGGCCTTCGGAGAGATCATCCGCCTGGTGATCATGAACTGGCGCGAAGTCACCAACGGCGTTGCCGGCATATCCGGCATTCCCAAGGCGACGCTGTTCGGCATGAAGTTCGATGCGTCCCCCACGGGCTTTGCAGCGACTTTCGGCCTGCCGATGTCGTCAGCCTATTACAAGATCTTCCTGTTCTACGTCATCCTGCTGCTTTGCCTGGTGACGGCGTTCGTGACCATCCGCCTGCGTCGCATGCCGGTAGGACGTGCCTGGGAAGCGCTGCGTGAAGACGAAATCGCCTGCCGCTCGCTCGGTATCAATACGACCAACACCAAGCTGACCGCATTCGCGATCGGTGCGATGTTCGGCGGCTTCGCGGGTTCGTTTTTTGCCGTTCGTCAGGGCTTCGTGTCACCGGAATCCTTCGTGTTCCTCGAATCGGCGATCATTCTCGCCATCGTCGTTCTCGGCGGCATGGGGTCGCTGGTCGGCATTGCGGTCGCCGCGGTGGCGATGATCGGCGGCACCGAGCTTCTGCGCGAAATGGAGTTCCTGAAATCCATCTTCGGGGAGAGCTTTACGCCTGAACTCTACCGTATGCTGATCTTCGGTTTCGCGATGGTTGTCATCATGGTGTGGAAGCCGCGCGGATTTGTCGGCAGCCGGGAACCGACAGCGTTCCTGTTCGCACGCAAGAGCGTGTCGGGCAGTTTCACCAAGGAAGGCCACGGCTGAGGCGATGAATACAATGACCAAGCAACCTCTGCTCGAAGTTGAGCATCTGTCGATGAAGTTCGGCGGCCTGATGGCCATCAATGACTTGACCTTCAACGCACATGAAGGCGAGATCACCGCGTTGATCGGCCCGAACGGTGCCGGCAAGACCACCGTCTTCAATTGCATCACCGGCTTCTACAAGCCGACCATGGGTATGATCCGGTTCAATCATAGCGCCGGCAAGACGTTCCAACTGGAGCAGATGCCGGATTTCAAGATCACCGCGCATGCGAAAGTGGCGCGTACCTTCCAGAATATCAGATTGTTTTCGGGCATGACCGTGCTTGAAAACCTGCTGGTCGCCCAGCACAACAAGTTGATGAAGGCGTCCGGCTTCACGATCCTGGGGCTGTTGGGCATCGGCAGCTACTATAAGGAAAGCCGCTCGGCCATCGAACTGGCGCGCTTCTGGCTGGAGAAGGCCGATCTGGTCGATCGCGCCGACGATCCGGCCGGTGATCTTCCCTATGGCGCCCAGCGACGTCTGGAAATCGCCCGTGCGATGTGCACCGAGCCACGTCTGCTTTGCCTCGACGAGCCTGCCGCCGGCCTCAACCCGCGCGAATCCCAGGCGCTCAACAACCTGCTCCGCAGCATTCGCACGGAAACCGGGACGTCGATCCTGCTGATCGAACATGACATGTCGGTCGTCATGGAGATCTCTGATCATATCGTCGTTCTGGAATACGGACGGAAGATCTCCGACGGCGACCCAACGCATGTCAAGAACGATCCGAAGGTGATCGCCGCCTATCTCGGGGTCGATGATGAGGAAGAAGCCTTGAAAATCGCGGGAGGCAATCTCTGATGTCCCAGCCTCTCCTACAGGTTCAGAACGTCGAAGCCTATTACGGCAATATTCGTGCGCTCGGCGGGGTCGATGTCGCTGTCAACGAGGGCGAAATCGTCTGCCTGATCGGCGCGAACGGCGCCGGCAAGTCGACGCTGATGATGACGATCTGCGGCAGTCCGCAGGCGCGGACGGGCAGCATCACTTTTCAGGGTCGCGACATCACCCGGATGCCGACGCACGAGATTGCCCGGCTGCGGATCGCCCAGTCTCCGGAGGGCCGGCGCATCTTTCCGCGCATGACCGTCTACGAGAACCTGCAAATGGGCGCCGGCCTCGACAATCAGAAGTTTTTCGACGAGGATGTGAAGCGTATTTTCACGCTGTTTCCACGCCTTGAAGAGCGCCAGCATCAGCGTGGCGGAACGCTTTCCGGCGGCGAGCAGCAGATGCTGTCGATCGGTCGCGCGCTGATGGCACGGCCGAAGCTGCTGCTGCTCGATGAACCGTCGCTCGGCCTCGCGCCGCTGATTTCCAGGCAGATTTTCGAGGCGATCGGCAAGCTCAACAAGAACGAGGGACTGACCGTGTTTCTCGTCGAGCAGAATGCCTTTGCGGCACTGCGTCTCGCCCATCGCGGCTATGTGATGGTCAACGGGCTGGTGACGATGAGCGGCACGGGACAGGATCTGCTCGCCAATCCGGAAGTGCGGGCTGCTTATCTCGAAGGCGGCCACCACTGATATGATTATTTCGTGGAAGCGCTTGCGCCGGTTGCGCAATCGGATAGATTTCCGCGCAAGGGAGCTTTGAAATGCAAGGTATTCTCTATGAAGAGCCGAGTTTCTGGGCGTTCGTCATGATCTCGATCGTGATCGGTGGCTGGACGGCATGGCGCACGGGCAAGAGCATGGCCGACGGCTGGGGCGAAATCTTCCCGCATGTGGTGATCTACACGCTGCTGCTCGGTATCGGTATCCGCTTCGTGCATCACGCGCTGTTCAACGGCACGATGTTTTCGCTGCAGTATTACATCGTTGATACTATCGTCCTGATGTTCTTTTCGGTGCTTGGATTCCGGTACACCAGAACCAAGCAGATGGCGACGAAATATTACTGGCTCTATGAAAAGACGGGGCCTTTCGGCTGGAAGAAAAAGAGTGTTTGACAAGTTTCCACCTGCTGTGAAGAAATGGCCGGATGGGGAAATAACTTTTGGCGCCAAAGGCGGGCGGCCAAGAGTAAAACGGAACGAGCCCGCCTCAATATTGGGAGTTATAAAATGAAAAAAATGCTTCTCTCAGCCGTGGCCGTGGCGGCCATGGTCGCCTTCGGCGGCATGGCCAAGGCCGATCTTCTGATCGGTGTGGCAGGCCCGCTGACTGGTGCGAACGCCGCATTCGGTGCGCAGCTCCAGAAGGGCGCCGAGCAGGCCGCCAAGGATATCAACGATGCTGGCGGCATCAACGGTGAAATGATCAAGATCGTTCTCGGCGATGACGTTTCAGACCCGAAGCAGGGCATTTCGGTCGCCAACAAGTTCGTTGGCGATGGCGTGAAGTTCGTGGTCGGCCATTTCAACTCGGGCGTATCCATCCCGACGTCTGAAGTCTATGCCGAAAACGGCATCATGCAGATCACGCCGGCTTCCACAAATCCGAAGTTCACCGAGCGTGGCCTCTGGAACACTTTCCGTACTTGCGGTCGTGACGACCAGCAGGGCGCGGTCGCCGGCCAGTATATTGCCGACCACTTCAAGGATGGTAAGATTGCTGTCGTTCACGACAAGACCCCCTATGGTCAGGGCCTTGCCGACGAAACCAAAAAGGCAATGAATGGCCTCGGCATCACCGAAGTCGTTTATGAAGGCATAACCCCAGGTGAAAAAGATTACTCCGCTCTGATTGCCAAGATGAAGGATGCGGGCGTTACGCTCGTTTACTTCGGTGGCCTGCACACGGAAGCTGGCCTCATCATGCGCCAGATGGCCGACCAGGGCATGAAGGCTCCGTTGATGTCGGGTGACGGTATCACCTCCAACGAACTTGCTTCGATCGCCGGTGACGCTGTCGATGGTACTTTCATGACCTTCCCGCCGGATCCGCGCAAGAACCCGAACGCTGCCGACGCGGTCAAGAAGTTCCGTGACGCCGGTTTCGAACCGGAAGCCTACACGCTGTATTCCTACGCAGCCGTGCAGATCATTGTCGAAGCTGCAAAGCTTGCTGGTAATAACGACCCGATGAAGGTCGCTGAAACCGCCAAGGCAAAAGGCCCTTTCAAGACCGTGATCGGCGACATCGGCTTTGACGCCAAGGGTGATATCACCCGCCCCGACTACACCATGTATCAGTGGAAGAAGGGTGACGACGGCAAGTACACCTATTTCGAAATCGGCACCAAGTAATATCGGTCTGATTTGGATTTTCTAAGGCCCGGCGGCGACGCCGGGCCTTTTTTGTTTGGTAGGATTTTCGGGTGAACGCGACAGTCACCCCAAACAGAAAGCGGGCCTTGCGACCCGCTTTCAGCATTCCCTGAACCCGCGTCCGCTTATTTCGAAGCAGCGTCGGTGATCTCGGTCGTGTAGGCGCCTTCCGGCTTCTTGGCGATGATCTTCTGGTCGAGCAGCGCCTTCTCGGTGCGATCGTAGAGCGCCTTGTCGAGCTTGCCATCGGCATCGCCAAGCAACTTGGCGACTTCGCCCATCATCCGCTTCTGGTGGTTTTCGTCCTGGCCGCCATTGTCCATGACGATGCCTGCCGCTTCATCGGGATTGTCGATGGCGTATTTCCAGCCCTTCATCGAGGCCTTGACGAATTTGACCATCTTTTCCTTGAAGGCCGGATCCTTGAGCTTGTCCTGCAGGGCGTAGAGGCCGTCTTCCATAAGGTCGTTGCCCATGTCGGCATAATTGAAGACCGTGAGGTCTTCCGGCTTGTAGCCGGCATCGATCAACTGCCAGTATTCGTTATAGGTCATCACCGAAATGCAGTCAGCCTGCTTCTGGATCAGCGGCTGCACGTCAAAGCTTTGCTTGAGAACGGTCACGCCATCGGGACCGCCATCGGTCTTCATCCCGAGTTTGTTCATCCAGGCGTAGAACGGATATTCGTTGCCGAAGAACCAGACACCAAGCGTGTGACCCTTGAAATCGGATTCCGTCTTGATGGGGCCGTCCTTGGGGCAGACGAGCTCCATGCCGGCCTTCTTGAAAGGCTGGGCGATATTGACAAGGCCGACGCCCTTTTCCCGGGCGGCGAGCGCGCCGCCGGCCCAGTCGACGATCACATCGGCGCCGCCACCGGCAATCACCTGCTCAGGCGCGATATCGGGGCCGCCCGGCTTGATTTCGACATCAAGGCCAGCCTCGGTGTAGAAGCCCTTGTCCTTGGCGACGTAGTAGCCGGCAAACTGCGACTGGGCGACCCATTTCAACTGCAGTGTCACTTTGTCGGCGGCGAGTGCGCTTCCGGCCATCAGCGACATGGCGAGTGCGAGAGTGAGCTTCATTTTGTTTTTCATGTTTTTATTCCCCTTTGTTGTGGCCCCGCACTACCGATAGGACGGATGCCAGAAAGTCACGGCGCGTTCGAGAAGTGCGATTGCGCCATAGAACAACGACCCGACAACGGCCGCAAGGGCTATTTCGGCCCACACCATGTCGAGGTTCATCCGACCCACTTCGGTCGAGATCCGGAAGCCCATGCCGACGATCGGCGTGCCGAAAAACTCCGACACCAGCGCCCCGATCAGCGCCAGCGTCGAGTTGATCTTCAGGGCATTGAAGATGAATGGCATGGCGGCTGGCAGGCGCAGTTTGAACAGCGTCTGCCAATGGCTGGAGCCGTAGGTCTGCATCAGGTCGCGTTCCATGCGCCCGGATGCCTTCAGGCCCTCTATCGTGTTCACCAGCATCGGGAAGAAAGTCATGACGATGACGACGGCGGCCTTGGATTGCCAGTCGAAGCCGAACCAGATGACCATGACCGGGGCGATACCGATGATCGGCAGCGCCGAGACCAGATTGCCGACCGGCAGAAGACCGTTGGACAGGAAGCGAAACCGGTCCGCAAGTATGGCGACCAGGAACCCTGCGCCGGAGCCGACGAAGAAGCCGAACAGCACGGCCTTCAGCACGGTCTGGCGGAAATCGGCGGCGAGTGTCGGGACGGCTGTCAGGATCCGCGCACCGATGGCGGAAGGCGGGGGCAGCAGCACGAAGGGCACGCCGGCGCCGCGGGTGATCGCTTCCCAGATGATCAGAATCCATATGCCGAACAGCGCCGGGACGATCACTCGGCCTATGACGCTGTTGCCGGATCGACTGGATCCGTCACCGGAGAGCATTGTCACAAGCCGCCATGCAAGCAGCCAACAGGCGACGAGCACGAGGAAAAAGCTCCAGCCGGCTGTTCCTTCTGCGCCATGGATGGTTGTCAGCAACTGGAAAACGGCGATATGCACGAGCACGAGCAGGCCCCAGGTGCCGGCTGCGGCACCGACATCCATCATGGCAAGGGCGATCGCGGCGGCGGTGACCACCAGAATCGCGGTCGTCGTCTCGGCCGATGCGGCGGTGGTCAGCGGCAGGGAGAACATCGCAACGATAAAGGCGAGAGCGGCGAGGACGGATTGCCAATTGAATTTAAATGACATCATTCCGGCCGCGCTCCCATGCTTCTCGACACTATACGCGAGACGAGGTCGACGATGGTGACGAGGATGACGGCGACCACGGAACCGGCGATCAGCGCCGCCCAGACATCGATCGTCTGGCTGTAATAGGAGCCGGCGAGCAGTTTCGAGCCGATGCCCGCCACGGCACCTGTTGGCAACTCGCCGACGATGGCGCCGACCAGGCTGGCGGCGACCGCCACCTTGATCGAGGTGAAGAAGAACGGGATGGAGGCCGGCACGCGCAGCTTCCAGAAGATCTGCGATTTCGTCGCATGATAGGTATGCACGAGATCGAGATGCGTGACTTCGGGCGAGCGCAGGCCCTTGACCATGCCGACCGCCACCGGGAAGAACGACAAATAGGTCGAGATCAGCGCCTTCGGCAAGATGCCCGTGATATTGACCGCCGCCAGAACCACGACGATCATCGGCGCCACCGCCAGGATCGGGATGGTCTGCGAGGCGATGATCCATGGAAGGAAGGATCGTTCAAGTGCCGGAACATGCACGATGCCGACGGCGATGACGATGCCGAGAACGGTGCCCATTGCAAAGCCGAACAGGGTGGAGGAAAGCGTTACCCAGGCATGGTAGACGAGGCTGCGAGTCGACCACGGCTTGACGGTGAAAACGTTCTTGTAAAGGTTTTCAGCCACCTGATGCGGTGCTGGCATGGTCGGTTTGGGCTGCGACCAGGTCTTCACCACCAGTTCGCTGAAGGTGGATGTCACGCCCGAGCGCCTGTCCAGATCGCGTTGGAACGGCGCGTTCATGAAAATCGAGGCGATATACCAGGCGATGAGAATGACCAGCGTTACGGTCAGGACCGGAATGACTTTGTCGCCGGCTTTCGATCTTCCCATTTCAGGCGCTCCCGGTATTGGGCCAGAGCATCAGCACCATGGCGACCATGCCGAGCGCCACGCCGCCCATCTGCGCGGGGTTCAGCTTCTCGCCGAAGAAGCCGAAGGCGATCAGGTTGACCAATACGAGCTGGGCAATCGATGAGATCGAGATCGCCAGCCCGAGCCCGCCTTCGCGCATAAGCCTCAACATCACGAGATTGCCGACCACATAGAGGCTCAGCGACAGCAACACCCAGAGCCAGTTGCTGGTCGTGACATAGGCTCGCGATGCGCTTGCGGCCGCCAGGAAGATGGCGGAGGTACAGGCAAGCGTGAGAATGAAACCAAGCTTCATGTAAAGGCGCTCCAGGCGGAATTTGCGGAATTAAATATGTTCGTCATAGGAATGTCCTGCCCGGAGGCCCTCGCGTACCCGGTGGGCGATGGCCAGGAACTCCGGGGATTCACGGATGTCCAAAGGCCTATCCCTGGGCAGGGGTGAGTCGATTATATCGGTCACCCGGCCTGGCCGTGGGCTCATCACAACGATCCTGGTGGAGAGATAGACGGCTTCCGGAATGGAGTGCGTGACGAAGCAGATGGTCTTGTTAGTCCGGTCCCAGAGTTTCAACAGTTGCTCGTTGAGATGATCGCGGACGATTTCGTCAAGCGCGCCGAAGGGCTCGTCCATCAAGAGAAGGTCGGCATCGAAGGCCAGCGCCCGGGCGATCGAGGCGCGCTGCTGCATGCCGCCGGACAGCTGCCAGGGGTATTTCTTGCCGAAGCCCGTGAGATTGACGAGATCGAGCGTGCGACCGATGCGCGACCGCTGCTCTCCCTTGGGATAGCCCATGATCTCAAGCGGCAGTGCGACATTCTTCTCGATCGTCCGCCAGGGATAAAGGGCGGCAGCCTGGAACACGTAGCCATAGGCACGCTTACGCCGCGCCTCGCCCGGCGTCATGCCGTTGACGAGGATGGTGCCCGAGGTCGGCCTTTCGAGATCGGCGATCACGCGCAGAAATGTGGTCTTGCCGCAGCCGGACGGGCCGATGAAGGAGATAAAATCGCCTTTGTTGATATCGAGATTGACGTCGGTCAGCGCGGTCACCGGTCCGTCATTGGTCTCGAAGGTCAACCCCAGATCGCGGGCGTTGACCACGGTTTCATTGGATTTTGTCATGTTCACCCAGTATCATTTCTTATCGTTCCCGGGCTGTTGATCCGCCCTTTATTCGTTCGAGGAGATATTCGCTATGACATCATCCCAGCGTCCTGAATGCAAGCTGATCCGCCCGGCAATACCCTATGACGGCAAGCAGGGATTTTCCTATCTCGAAGGCATTTCGCAGGAATCCGCCGGCTCCCAGGGCATAGCGATGATGCTGCTCAACGTGCCGCCCGGCGGCCGCGCAAAGGCGCATATGCATGAGGGGCACGAGACGGCGATCTTCGTGCTGTCGGGCGAGGTCGAGGTGTTCTACGGCGCCAGTCTCGAACACCGGACGATCACCAAGGCTGGCGACATGTTCTACATCCCGGCCGGCGTGCCGCATCTGCCGGTCAACCGCTCGACCACAGAGAGTTGCTCGGCGGTGATCGCGCGGACAGATCCAAACGAACAGGAGAGTGTGGCGCTGCTGCCGGAACTGGAGAAATTTGCGGATTGAGTGCCGTTGAGCACGGACGCTGAGCTCGTTTTCGTTGACGGAACGCAACACGCGCCTCTGCTCTCCCCCCTTGAGGGGGAGATGTCGCGAAGCGACAGAGGGCGGTATGTCACGCTGGGACATCGCCATCATCCGTCACACCCCGCTCGCCGGAATACCCGTCCGCTGCACCTTGCGCGGCGCGGTCACTTCCTTCCATTTGGCGAGTGCGGACGAGACCGCCGGGAATGGCTCGCGGACAACGAACTGGCCATGCCCCTCGCGGGTCTTGATGGTCGTCTCCTCGATCGCGACATAGCCGCGGGTGAGCGTGTAGCGCGGCAGGCCGGTGACCGTCTTGCCTTCGAAGACGTTGTAATCGATCGCCGATTGCTGATTGGCGGCGGTGATCGTCTTGGTCCGCTTCGGGTCCCAGACGACGATATCGGCGTCGGACCCCACCAGGATCGCGCCCTTCCTCGGATAGACATTGAGGATCTTGGCGATATTGGTCGAGGTCACGGCGACGAACTCGTTCATGGTGATCCGGCCGGTGGCGACGCCATGTGTCCAGAGCATCGGCATGCGGTCTTCGAGGCCGCCGGTGCCGTTAGGGATCTTGGTGAAATCGCCCATGCCTGTGCGTTTCTGCGCAGTTGTGAAGGCGCAATGGTCGGTCGCCACCACCTGCAGCGAGCCCGATTGCAGCCCCGCCCAGAGACTGTCCTGATGCAGCTTGTTGCGGAACGGCGGGCTCATCACCCTGCGGGCGGCATGATCCCAGTCCGGATTGGCATATTCGCTTTCGTCGAGCGTCAGGTGCTGGATCAGCGGTTCGCCATAGACGCGCATGCCGTTCTGGCGGGCACGGCGGATCGCCTCATGCGCCTGTTCGCAGGACGTATGCACGACATAGAGCGGTGCGCCGACCGCATTGGCGATGATGATGGCGCGGTTGGTGGCTTCGCCTTCAAGCTCTGCGGGACGGGAATAGGCATGTGCTTCCGGGCCGTTATTGCCTTCGGCCAGCAGCTTGGCCTGCATCTGGGCGACGACGTCGCCGTTCTCGGCATGCACCAGCGGCAGGGCGCCGAGTGCGGCGCAGCGCTGGAAGGACGAAAACATCTCGTCGTCATCCACCATCAGCGCGCCCTTATAGGCCATGAAGTGCTTGAAGGTGTTGATGCCCTTTTCCTTGACGACGGTTTCCATCTCGTTGAACACCTGTTCGCCCCACCAGGTGACCGCCATGTGGAAGGAATAGTCGGCATTGGCCCGGGTCGATTTGTTGTCCCACATTTGCAGCGCCTCGAGCAGCGACTGGCCGGGCGAGGGCAGGCAGAAATCCACCACCATGGTCGTGCCGCCGGCGAGGCCGGCGCGCGTGCCGCTCTCGAAATCATCGGAAGAATAGGTGCCCATGAACGGCATTTCGAGATGCACATGCGGATCGATGCCGCCGGGCATGACATAACAGCCGGAAGCGTCCAGCGTCTCGTCGCCGGAAAGGTTTTGTCCGATCTCGACGATCTTGCCGCCGTCGATCTTCACGTCGGCCCTGTAGGTCAGGTCGGCGGTGACGATCGTGCCGTTCTTGATGACTGTGGTCATTCTTCAAACTCCCTCTGGCTGCGTGACGCGCTCGCAAGCTGTTGATCCAAGGACTGGCGGTAGCGAATGCAACCGCGCATGAATTGCGGCCATTCCGGCACGATTTGTTTGCCTTGCGGCGGATCGGGCAGCAGCGCCCACATGTCAGGATGATGCCAACAGAGATCGTGTTCAGAAGTGTCGCGATGGCTGCGGATGGCATCGCGCATGGCCCGCGCGGCCGACAACAGGTCGGCACGCGACATGGCGTCCAGATCGCTGTCCGGATCGGCGGTCATCCAATGCTCCTCGAAAGCGGGAGCGGTTTACGCCTCGACGAGGTTGAGCCGCTTTTCGATCCGCGAGACGCGCAGGTCGATGCGATCAAGCCTGGTGGACAGATTGGCATATTGCTGCTCGAGCGTGCCGAGACGCCCCTTGACCTCCAGCATATCCTGCGTGAGGTTGTCGAGCGACGCCCGAATGGCGCGGAGATGCTCAAGAATGATGTTGTCGGTCGACACGGCAGCGGCTCCGCTATGGCTCGGTCGTCAGAGGATAGTGCGGAAACCATCACTCCACAATCCCCGCCGTTTCCACCACCGCACGCAGCAGCACGTCGGCGCCGGCGGTGGCCCATTCCTTGGAAATGTCCTCTGCCTCGTTGTGCGAAAGACCGCCGACGCAGGGGCACATGATCATTGTCGCAGGTGCGACCTTGGACGCCCAGCAGGCATCGTGGCCGGCGCCGGAAATGATGTTCATATGGCTGTAGCCGAGATCCTCGGCGGCCTTGCGGACGGCCGAAACCAGTGTCGGATCGAAGGTGACAGGGTCGAAATGGCCGACGGCCTCGACCGAACAGCCGACGCCCAGCGCTTCGCAGATATTCGCCGCTTCCGCCTCGATTTTTGCCCGCATGCGGTCGAGCTTGGCCTGGTCCGGCGAGCGGATGTCGACAGTGAACACCACCTTGCCCGGCAGCACATTGCGGGAGTTCGGCGAGAAGAACACCTGGCCGACACCGCCGACGCAGCCCGGCTGGTTTTCCATCGCCACGCCCTGGACCATTTCCATGATCCGCGCCATCGCGAGACCGGCATTGACGCGCAGGTTCATCGGCGTCGAGCCGGTATGAGCCTCGCGGCCGGTCAGCGTGAATTCCAGCCACCACAGGCCTTGGCAATGGGTGACGACGCCGATCTGCTTATCCTCTGCCTCGAGGATCGGACCCTGCTCGATATGATATTCGAAATAGGCGTGCATTTTGCGCGTGCCGACCTCTTCGTCGCCGACCCAGCCGATGCGATTGAGCTCATCGCCGAACAGCTTGCCGTCGGGGTCCTTGCGCGAATAGGCGTGCTCAATGGTGTGGACGCCCGCAAACACACCGGAAGCCAGCATGGCAGGCGCAAAACGCGCGCCTTCCTCGTTGGTCCAGTTGGTGACGACGATCGGGTGCTTTGTCCTGATATCGAGGTCGTTCATCGAGCGGACGACTTCGAGGCCAGCGAGCACGCCGAGCACGCCGTCATACTTGCCGCCGGTCGGCTGGGTGTCGAGATGGCTGCCGACATAGACCGGCAGGGCATCCGGGTCGGTGCCCGGTCGGGTCGCGAACATCGTGCCCATCCTGTCCGTGCCCATGGTCATGCCCGAGGCCTCGCACCAGCGCTGGAACAGATGTCGGCCTTCGCTATCCGCATCGGTCAGCGTCTGGCGATTGTTACCGCCGGCAATGCCGGGGCCGATCTTTGCCATCTCCATCAGCGAATCCCAAAGACGGTCGCCATTGACGCGCATATTTTCACCAGGTGCAGTCACGATCTTTCTCCCATGCGAGGCCTCGCAGCCCCAATTTCTGCGCATAGAGGGGCCATGCGCATGTTGTTCCCTTTGGCCGTACGGGTGTTGATTTTTGCTTTTCCCGAAATGGACAGTTGCGTTTCGCCCGCGTTTTGTCCAATAATTTGACCGTTTGGTAAACATTACAATTTCTGACGCCGCACTCAAGCTGAAAAGCAAGGTTAGACCTAGATTTTTCAAGTGGTGTATGACACCGGGAGCGAATGAATTCATGCCGATACCCAGGGCAGCGCAGACGCAGCGCCGAACACGAATTCAAGAGGCCAAAGAGGAGCAAATTCTCGAGGCAGCCCTTGATGTTTTCTCCATGCATGGCTTTCGTGGCGCGACGATCGATCAGATTGCCGAGGTCGCGGGCATGTCGAAGCCGAACCTGCTCTACTATTTCCGCACCAAGGAGGCGATGCACCGGGCGTTGATAGAGCGCGTGCTAGACACTTGGCTCGACCCGCTGCGCGCCTTTGACGCGGAGGGCAGTCCGGAGGCGGAAATCCGCTCCTATATCCGCCGCAAGCTTGAAATGGCCCGCGACTTTCCGCGTGAGAGTCGGCTGTTCGCCAATGAAGTGCTGCGCGGTGCGCCGCTCATCGAGGATGCGCTGAAGGGGCCGCTGAAATTGCTGGTCGATGAGAAGGCAGAGGTGATCCGCGCCTGGGCCAAGGCTGGCAAGATCGCCAAATGCGATCCCTATCACCTTATTTTCTCGATCTGGTCGACGACGCAACATTATGCCGACTTCGATGTGCAGGTGCGTGCGGTCCTGGGCCAGGAGAAAGCAGGCGAGGGGCGGTTTGAAGACGCGGCGCGCTATCTCGAACAGCTTTTCATGGGCGGACTGGCAATTTCCAAATAAGCTCAATGGCTGATGGATTTCGACAGAAGGTTGATGACTGACGACCACAACGCCGGCATCACGCGGCGCGCGGGCAGGCGGTGAGCTCATCGTGATGCGGATGGACCAAATCGTGACGCACCGCTAAAGTTGTCGCCAGCGAGGCGATTTGTGGGGCGATGATGGACGAATTGAGACTGAGAGCGCGCATAGCGGCACTCTATGAAGGCAATTCGGTGCTCGCGCACCGGTTCCGATATTTTCTGCTGGTCGCCGATCTCGCTTCCATCCTCTTCCTCGTCGCCACGACATTCTTCCATGGGGCGCCTTGGGTGATATGGGTGGATATTGTGCTCGGTACCTATATCGCGATCGATTATCTCGCGCGGATATCGATCACCAGTCGCAAGATCGAATTTGTCCTCAATCCACTCAACCTCACGGATCTCGTCTCGATCCTGTCGCTGCTGGCGCCGTTGTTTGGCGCGAGCCTGTCCTTCCTCCGCAGCCTCAGGATTATCAGGCTGGTGCGATCCTATCGCGTGCAGAAGCGGCTTCGCGATGATTTTCGGATGTTCCGGCAGCATGAGGACGTCATCCTCAGCGCTGTCAACCTTATCGTCTTCCTGTTCGTCATGACCGAACTGGTGTTCGTCACCCAGGTGCGGATCAATCCTCAGGTCCGGAATTTTCTCGATGCGATGTATTTCACCGTGACGACGCTGACAACCACCGGCTTCGGCGATATCACGCTCAAGGGCGAGGTCGGCCGGCTGCTGTCGATCCTCATCATGGTGTTCGGCGTGTCGCTGTTCCTCCGGCTGATCCAGACGATTTTCCGGCCGGCCAAGGTGCGCTTCACCTGTCAGCATTGCGGGCTATTCCTGCATGAGAACGATGCCGTGCATTGCAAGCATTGCGGCGCGGTCCTCAATATTCCCTCGGATGGCTCGGTGTAGGATGACAGGCTGCTATTTCGGCGGGTCGGGCTGCCAGAGTTCGACGCGATTTCCTTCCGGATCGTATAGCGTTGCGAAGCGGCCGTTGGGGTAGATTTCGGGATCGATGTTCACGTCTATGCCGGCCGCACGCAATTGGGCGACCATCGCGTCGAGATCCCGCACCCTGAAATTGATCGCCCAGGCCTTTTCCGGGCCGCCGAAATAATCCGATTCCTGTCGAAAGGGTGCGAACACCGTAATGCCTGCGGATTGCCGCCATACCGGTCCGTCATAATCCTGCGCGGCCGGGTTGATGCCGAAATGTGTATGGTACCACTGGCCCAAGATCCGTGGGTCACGGGCCCGGAAGAAGAAACCGCCAATGCCGGTGATCTTTTCCAATGCCGTGCCTCCTGCGTGCTCGCTGAAATATGCGCATTGTTTCAGATCGAAAACAACTGTGTTGGCGGCTGTCTTGCAATTCCTCCAAACTCGACTACATTGAATCCAACAGCAACGAAACGAAAGGAAGGTGATCCAATGTCTAATGAGTTTTCGGTACTCGTGACCGGCTTTGGAAAAGTGGCAATGATTGCGGGGCAGCCCTCGCACTAAGCCTACCTTCCTAGGATCGTTTTGACGATCCGGCCTGTCACAGGCCAAATCTCATGGGGGCCGCTTTTCAGCGGCCCTTTTGATTTTCCGGGAACACGAATGATCAGAGGCAAATTCCGGTCGCTGGCGTGTCGATCTGCCCGGCATCAACGCTGGCGTTCGAGCCGGAATGTCGAACCAATTCCCGCTTTCAATCGTTTTCCACGTGAGTGGCCGAGAAATGCCGGCTTGAAACGATCTCTACAAACGTTATCTGTCAATCATGCGCGCCTCAGACCTGCTTCTGCCGATGCCGCAGGGGCTCTATTGCCCTCCCGGCGATTTCTACATCGACCCCGTCGTGCCGGTGGCCTCGGCGCTGGTCACGCATGCGCATTCCGACCATGCCCGCTCCGGTCATGGCGCAGTGCTGGCGACGACCGAGACGCTGGATGTGATGGCACTGCGTTATGGCGGGAATTTCACCGGCCGGCGGCAGATCGCCAATCTCGGAAAAGAAATCTTCATCAATGGGGTCAGGGTGACGTTCGTACCGGCCGGCCATGTGCTCGGCTCCGCACAGATCGTCGTCGAGAAAGATGGCATGCGGATCGTCGCTTCCGGCGATTACAAGCGCCGCAGGGATGCCACCTGCCTGCCGTTCGAACCTGTGAAATGCGACGTATTCATCACTGAGGCGACCTTCGGATTGCCGGTGTTCCGCCACCCGGACGATGGCCAGGAGATCGGACGGCTTCTGCACTCGGTGGCACAATTTCCGGAAAGAACACATCTGGTCGGCGCCTATGCGCTCGGCAAGGCGCAGCGGGTGATCAGCCTGCTCCGGCAGGCGGGCTACGACAAGACGATCTATATCCACGGTGCGCTCGAAAAAATCTCGTCCTATTATCAGCAGCAGGGCATCGATCTCGGCGTGCTGGCGCCGGCAACGCTGGAGAAGGGCAACAGGAACGATTTCGCCGGCGAGATCATCATCTGCACACCATCGGCATTTTCCGACCGCTGGGCGCGACGCTTCGCCGATCCCGTCACGTGTTTCGCGTCGGGCTGGATGCAGATCCGCCAGCGCATCAAGCAGCGTGGAGTCGAACTGCCGCTGATTCTGTCGGACCATTCGGATTGGGATGAACTGACCGAAACCATTATCGAGACCGGTGCCAGCGAGGTCTGGGTCACGCATGGGCGCGAGGAAGCGCTGGTGCGCTGGTGCGAACTGCGCCAGATCGCGGCCCGACCGCTGCATCTGGTCGGTTACGAGGACGAGGCCGAATGAAGGCGTTTTCCGAACTGATCGATCGCCTCGTGCTGACGCCGTCGCGCAACGGCAAAATCACCTTGCTCAAGGATTATTTCGCCGAGACGCCTGATCCTGATCGCGGCTATGCGCTCGCGGCCTTGACCGATGGCCTCGATATACCCGCCGTCAAGCCCGCGCTGCTGCGTACGCTTGCCACTGAGCGGATGGACGAGGTGCTGTTTGCCTACAGCTATGATTATGTCGGCGATCTGGCCGAAACCGTATCGCTGATCTGGCCGGAAAACCAGGCGCTGGCGGCGGCAGATCCGCTGTCGCTTTCCCATGTGGTCGAGACATTAGCCAAGGCGTCGAGGACCGAGGCGCCGAAGACATTCGCGGCGATGCTCGACCAGCTCGACGCTCCCGGACGTTACGCGGTGATCAAGCTGGTGACCGGGGGTCTCAGGATCGGGGTTTCCTCCGGTCTCACCAAGCAGGCACTGGCGGATTTCGGCAACAGGGACGTGATCGAGATCGAGGAACTCTGGCACGGATTGAAAATCCCCTATGCCGATCTCTTCGCCTGGCTCGAGGGCAAGGCCGGCAAGCCCGAAAATGCAGCCCGTGCGCTGTTCCGGCCGGTCATGCTCGCCAATCCTGTGCAGGATGGCGATCTCGACGGCCTCGACATTGGCGATTTTCGCGCCGAATGGAAATGGGATGGCATCCGCGTGCAGGTCAGTTCCGAGGGTGGCGTGCGGCGCCTCTACTCCCGCAGCGGCGACGATATTTCCGGCGCTTTCCCCGATCTGCTGGATGCGATCGATTTCGAGGCCGTCATCGATGGCGAGTTGCTGGTCGGCCAGCCGCCGGAACACGTCGGCACATTCAGCGACCTGCAGCAGCGTCTCAACCGCAAGAGCGTTTCTGCCAGGACCCAGGCGCAATATCCGGTTTTCGTTCGTGCCTACGACCTGCTGATGGAAAATGGCGAAGACACCAGAGCACTGGGCCACGACGAGCGCCGCGCCCGGCTTTCGAGCCTGCTGGCAAGGCTGGATCCGCAGCGCTTCGATCTCTCGGCACGGATCACGTTCGAGAGTTGGGAACATCTCGATCAGATCCGCAAGCAGCCCGAGCATCCGATCATCGAGGGCGTGATGCTGAAGCACAAGGATTCGCCTTACCTGCCAGGCCGCCGCAAGGGGCCGTGGTTCAAGTGGAAACGCGATCCGCACACCATCGACGCGGTGCTGATGTATGCCCAGCGCGGCCATGGCAAGCGATCGAGTTTCTATTCGGACTACACATTCGGCGTCTGGCAGGATCAACAGGGATTGCGGCAACTGGTGCCGGTCGGCAAGGCATATTTCGGTTTCAGCGACGAGGAGCTTGTGCAGATCGATAAATTCGTGCGCGACAACACGATCGACCGCTTCGGGCCGGTGCGCTCGGTCAAGGCGACCGAGGAGCATGGGCTGGTGTTCGAGGTGGCCTTTGAAGGACTGAGCCGCTCGACGCGCCATAAATCCGGCGTCGCCATGCGATTCCCCCGTATTTCCCGGCTAAGATGGGACAAACCGGCGGCGGAAGCCGATACGCTCGACACGCTCGAAGCGTTGCTGGATGAAAAATCGAGTTGAGCCGATCAACGTCGGCGAATTTCGTTCGGCAAATGTTGCGTTGCAAAAAAACCGGAACATTCCCTTCGAAGGCGGCGTTTGATCCCATGTTGAAAAAAAATGGGGTGCCTCAATGAATGGGCAGACTGCGGATTTTTTTGTCGCCACGCGCGCGGCGGTTGTTCAGGCCGGGCAGCTTGCGGTGCAATATTCGTTTTCCATACTGGGCGCCATCGTGCTGCTGATCCTGGGTTGGTTCATCTCCCGGATGGTGCATCGCTGGGCACTGGCCGGCATGAGCAAGATCCGCCATTTCGATATCACGCTGGCGCATTTCATCGCCAACGTGGTGCGTTATGCAATCATGGTGCTCGTGTTCGTCACGGTGCTGGGACAGTTCGGCGTGCAGACCGCGTCGATTATCGCCGCTCTCGGTGCCGCCGGTCTGGCGATCGGGCTGGCTTTGCAAGGTACGCTGCAGAATATCGCCGCCGGCATCATGTTGCTGATCCTCAGGCCGTTCCGGGTTGGCGAGACCATTGAGACCAAGGATGTGTCGGGGACGATCCAGGAGATCGGCCTGTTCGCGACAGAACTCAAGACTGGTGACGGGCTTTATCAGATCGCGCCGAATTCGCTGCTCTGGAACACGCCGGTCAAGAATTTCAGTCGTTTCAGCACACGGCGTTTCGATGTCGCCATCATCCTGCCGCTCGACAGCGATCTGCGCAAGGCCGAAACGGTGCTGCAAAGCATCGCTTCCCGTGACAAGAGGGTCAAGTCCAAACCCGCTCCCACCACTTCGATCTCAGAGATCACCAATGAAACGGTCAAGCTGACCCTGAACGTCTGGCTTGACACATCCGACTTCGGGGATGCGTCGCGCGATCTTTCAAAGGCGGCAAAGATGTCGTTCGACAAGGTGCGGGTGAGTACGGAACAGTCGGAAGATAAGATGGCGGCGATGCTACCCACCACTGTACCTGCAGGATAGGCGGCCCCGGAGGGCCGCCCGTAGGACCTTACTCCGCAGCCTGCTTGGCCATCGGGTTGTTGGGGTGCGTGGTCCAGTTGGCGTACTGATCGGAAACCACCTTGCCGGTGCGCTTGTCCATCTGGCCCGCGGCGAGCGGCACCATGGTAATGCAGTTTTCAACCGGACAGACGTCGATGCAGAGATTGCAGGCGACGCATTCCTCCTCGATCACCTCGAAGTGTCTTACGCCATCGAGCATCGATGTGATCGCCTGATGTGACGTGTCCTCGCAGGCGATGTGGCAGCGGCCGCACTTGATGCAGGCATCCTGGTCGATCTGTGCCTTGGCGATGTAGTTGAGGTTGAGGTATTGCCAGTCGGTGACGTTGGGGACGGCCTTGCCCTTGAAGTCGTCGAGCGTGGCGTAGCCCTTCTCGTCCATCCAGTTCTCAAGGCCGGTGATCATTTCCTCGACGATTTTGAAGCCATAGGTCATGACGGCAGTGCAGACCTGCACATTGCCGGCGCCGAGCATCATGAATTCGGCCGCATCGCGCCAGGTGGTGATGCCGCCGATCGCCGAGATCGGCAGGCCGCGGGTTTCCGAATCACGGGCGATGTCAGCCACCATGTGCATTGCGATCGGCTTGACGGCCGGGCCGCAATAGCCGCCATGCGTGCCCTTGCCGTCGATTGACGGCGTGGGGGAACAGGTGTCGAGATCGACGCCGGTGATTGAGTTGATGGTGTTGATCAAGGATACGGCGTCCGTGCCCGCTTCATGGGCGGCGCGGGCCGGGCGGCGAACATCGGTGACATTCGGTGTCAGCTTGGTGATCACCGGCATGCGCGAATATTGCTTGCACCAGCGCACGACCATTGCGACATATTCCGGCACCTGGCCGACGGCCGCACCCATGCCGCGCTCAGACATGCCGTGCGGACAGCCGAAATTGAGTTCGATGCCATCGACTTCGGTCTCTTCGACCAGCGGCAGGATCGCCTTCCAGGCTTCCTCCTCGCAGGGCACCATGATCGAGGCGATGATGGCGCGGTCCGGCCAGTTCTTCTTGACCATCTTCATTTCCTGCAGGTTGACCTGCAGCGGACGGTCGGTGATCAGCTCGATATTGTTGAGGCCGAGCAGCCGGCGGTCGGCGCCCCAGATCGCGCCATAGCGCGGGCCGTTGACGTTGACGACCGGCGGGCCTTCCTCGCCCAGCGTCTTCCAGACCACGCCGCCCCAGCCGGCCTTGAAGGC
>JAQGJP010000104.1 GCA_028290545.1 Rhizobium sp.
GGTGTTGGTGTAAAGCGGTAGCGAGTTCACCTTCACCGCCGGATAAAAATACGAATTATCGCAGTGGAACAGCGCCCTATCGCTCACCGGCCCGGTAAGGTCGGACGAAAAGCCGCCGCGCGCTGCGTAGGTCGCGGTGACGGCTTCGATCATGCCGTCGTCATTGTAGCCGACATCGTAGCTGACTACGAAATCGTGCCGCTTGCCGGTTGCGATCATATCGTCGTCGCGGTCCGGGCGAATCTTCACCGCTCGCTTCCACTTCTTCGCCGCCAGCGCGGCGACGCAGGCAAAAAGGTTGCCCTGCGTTTCCTTGCCGCCAAAGCCACCGCCCATACGGCGTACATTGACCGTCACCGAGTGCTGCGGAATGCCAAGCACCGCGCCGACCATCGACTGGATCTCGCTGGGGTGTTGGCTGGATGCATAGAGCGTGACGTCTTCGTCCTCGCCCGGAATAGCCAGCGAAATCTGGCCTTCCAGGTAGAAGTGGTCCTGCCCGCCTATCGCGATGCGGCCCTTCACCCGGCGTTGCGCCTTGGCCATGCCCGCGGCCACATCGCCGCGCTCGAGCTTTAGCGGCGGGGTAACCAACTTGCCGCCGGCGGCAATCGCCGCATCGATGTCGAGCGCAAACGGCAGGTCGCGATATTCGACCTTCGCCAGCCGCGCCGCCCGTCGGGCCGCATCGCGAGTTTCGGCGACGACCGCGAACATCGGCTGGCCGTAGAACTGCACCACGCCGGCCGCAAAGATCGGCTCGTCATGCAGATGCGATGGGCTGACGTCGTTGACGCCCGGAATGTCCTCTTCCGTAAGCACCCCAATGACGCCCGGCGCATTGCGCACAGCATCGAGGTCCATTGTGACGATTTCGGCATGCGCCCGTTCGGAGAGCCCGAGATAGGCGTGGATCGCGCCCTCGGGCTCGACCATGTCGTCAATGTATTCGGCGGTGCCAGCAACGTGCTTCGGCCCGGAATCGTGCGGGCGGCTGACGTGGACGCGCGGGGCGAATTCGGTCGGAGACATGGGGGATTGCTTGTTCATCGCGTAAACCCCTCTCCCGCCCGCCGGCACCCTCTCCCCGACGGGGAGAGGAATCGGTGTGGCACGGCCATGCCTTTCCTCTCCCCGTCGGGGAGAGGTCGGTCCGGTAGGACCGGGTGAGGGGTCTGCTGAGCCACCATCATGCCACCACCCTCTGCAACCGCTCGCCCACCCCGGTCGTCTCCAAATGGAACCGCCGCAGCAAATTCTGCGCCGCCAACATCCGATACTCCGTCGAGGCGCGCATGTCGGTGATCGGCTGGTAATCCACTGGAAACGCAGCGACCGCCGCCTCGATGGTCTCGAACGTCCACGGCTTCCCGATCAGCGCCTCGTCCACCGCTCCGGCCCGTTTCGGCGTCGCCGCCATGCCGCCGAAGGCGATCCGTGCTGTCTCAACGACGCCGTTGTCGCTGATCGATACCCGGAACGCCCCGCAAAGCGCCGAAATATCCTCGTCGCTACGCTTGGTGATCTTGTAGACGGCGAACTGCTCGCCTTTGGGCAATGCCGGGATCGACACGCTCTCCACGAACTCACCGGGCTGCCGGTCCTGCTTGCCGTACGCAATGAAGTAATCTTCGAGCCTGACCTCACGGAGCGTCGCGCCCTTGCGCAGCGTCACCGTGGCGCCAAGGACCATCAGCGGCGGCGGGGTGTCGCCAATGGGCGACCCGTTGGCGATATTGCCGCCGATCGTGCCCATGTTGCGCACCTGCTCGCCACCGATACGCGGCAGAAGCCTGCCGAGCGCCGGATAGGATTTCGCCAGAGTCGCGAGTGCCTGCGTATAGGTGACGCCAGCGCCGATGACGATCTTCTCATCAGTCGCTTCGATTGTTTGCAGGGCCTCGATGCCGCCGATGAAGATCACCGGGTTGATCGGCAGCATTTGTTTTGTCACCCAGAGCCCAACATCGGTGGCGCCCGCAACCACCGTCGCATGCGGATGCTGGCCCAGAATCTCCGCCAGGTCACCGACCGTTGCCGGCACATGCAGATCGTCGCCGTTGTGTGCGATATGCACCGATGGGCCGCGGGCGATTTGCGTCAGCTTTCCGATTACGGCATTCCGAGTCTTCTCGATCGGGTCGAAAATCGCGGTTGGCCGTATCTCGGCAGCCCGTTCTGCCGCCTTGATGATCGGCTCGTATCCCGTGCATCGACAGAGATTGCCTTGCAGCGCTTGCTCGATGCGCTCGCGCGAAGGGCTGTCCTCGCTCAACCACAGGCCATAGAGCGACATCACGAAGCCGGGCGTACAGAAGCCGCATTGCGAACCGTGACAGTCGACCATCGCCTGCTGCACCGGGTGTAGAATACCATCGTCGCCTTTCAGATGCTCGACCGTCACCACATGGGATGCGTTGAGCGAGCCCATGAAGCGGATGCAGGCGTTGACTGTTTCGTAGGTGAGCTTGCCGCCCAGCAACCGCCCGACCAGCACGGTGCAGGCGCCGCAATCGCCTTCCGCGCAGCCTTCCTTCGAACCGGTCATGCGCCGGTCCAGCCGCAGCCAGTCGAGCAATGTCAGTCGCGGCGATATCGCACCGAGTTCGATATCCTGCCCGTTCAGGATAAACCGGATGGTGTTGCGTGGGTTTTCAGTCATGCCGTTCCGCTCTTTTTCTTATTCGCCACAGCCTGTGCGCAACTGCAAAAAATCGCAAGAGGCAATCTTTTATCGAACGGTCAATATTTATTGCCGTAGGCGGCCCGTGGATGCGCGTTTGTTTTCCTTTGACTTTCGTTTTGAGTTCATATTGAAAATCTCCTCAGCAATCAGATGGGGAGGATCGGATGGCCGGTTATGTCTTAGCAATTGATCAGGGCACGACATCGACACGAGCGATCGTGTTCGATAGAGCAATGAAATCGGTTGGCACCGGCCAAGAGGAATTCCGGCAGATCTATCCGCAGTCCGGCTGGGTTGAGCACGACCCGGAGGAGATCTGGCAGAGCGTGCTGACCGTGATCAAGGCGGCCATCCAGGACGCAGGAATCAAGCCCACCGATATCGCCGCCATCGGCATCACCAACCAGCGCGAAACCGTTGTCGTCTGGGATCGATTGACCGGCGAACCGATCCACAATGCCATCGTCTGGCAGGATCGCCGAACCGCACGGCTCTGCGACGCTCTAAAGATCAAGGGACTTGAGGCGAAGTTCACCAAGAAGACCGGGCTGCTGCTCGACCCCTATTTTTCCGGCACCAAGCTTTCCTGGCTGCTGAACAAAATCAAGGGAACTCGCGCCCGCGCCGCCAGGGGCGAGATCTGCTTCGGCACGATCGACACTTTTCTGCTCTGGCGGCTGACCGGCGGCAAATCCTTCCTCACCGACGCCACCAATGCCTCGCGCACGCTGATCTACAATATCGCTGACAACAAATGGGATGAAGAACTGCTGAAGATCCTCGATATCCCCGCCGAAATGCTGCCGGAAGTGCGCGATTGCGCCTCCGATTTCGGCGTTACCGATCCGTCGTTGTTCGGTGCGGAAATTCCGATCCTCGGCATTGCCGGCGACCAGCATGCCGCCACCATCGGCCAGGCATGTTTCCAGCCGGGCATGCTGAAATCCACCTATGGCACCGGCTGCTTCGCGCTGCTCAATACCGGGGAAGAGATCGTCCGTTCGAAAAATCGCCTGCTGACCACGATTGCCTACCGGTTGGATGGCAAGACGACCTATGCACTGGAAGGTTCAATCTTCATCGCCGGCGCCGCCGTCCAATGGCTGCGCGACGGGCTGAAAATCATTAAATCCGCTGCAGACACGGCCGAACTGGCGGCAAACGCCGATCCGAGCCAGCATGTCTATCTCGTGCCGGCGTTTACCGGTCTCGGCGCGCCCTGGTGGGATCCGGACGCGCGTGGCGCGATCTTCGGCCTGACCCGCAATTCCGGCCCCGCCGAGTTGGCGCGTGCCGCGCTGGAATCGGTCTGCTACCAGACTCGTGATCTGCTCGACGCCATGCATAAGGACTGGAAGAGCGACGGGCACGAAACCGTGCTTCGCGTCGATGGCGGCATGGTCGCCTCCGACTGGACGATGCAGGCGCTCGCCGACATCCTCGATGCACCGGTCGATCGGCCGAAAATACTGGAAACCACCGCCTTGGGCGCCGCCTGGCTCGCTGGTTCGCGCGCCGGTGTCTGGCCCGATATGGATGGCTTTTCCAAAAGCTGGGCGCTGGAGCACAAGTTCACGCCAGCGATGGATGAGAAGACACGCAAGGCCAAGGTCAAGGGGTGGAACGAGGCAGTGAAGCGGACGCTGAGCGAAAGGTAGGCGAATATCCATCATTCGTATTGACATTGTCATGACGTTAAATTAGATTTTGTCACCTAGGGAGGATATCCTCATGGCAGCCAGACCCCAACGTTCCGACAAGCTCGATATCCGCATCTCTCCGGCAGCAAAGCGCATTTTGCAGGAGGCGGCGCAGGAACGTCATACGACGATCAGCCAGTTCGTGATCGACAGCGCGCTTAGCACCGCACAGGAAGTGCTTTCCGAGCGCACCCGCATCGGTCTCGATTCTGAACATTGGTCGGCTTTTCAGGCGGCGCTCGATGCTCCGGCCGAGCGTCATCCACGCATGGAGCGGCTTCTCAAAGAACCAACGATTCTTGATTGAGGAGTGATGACCACCAAGTTGCAAATCACGAAGCTTTCAGCCGCGCATGACCTCACATCATTCGATTGCGGCAACGAAGCGCTGAACCGCTTCATCGTGCTTTATGCTTCGCAAGGGCAAAAAGCAGGCATCTCGCAGACCTATGTCGCATCTACAGGTTCGGAAATCGCCGGCTACCATACGCTAGTTGTTGGTCAGGTTGCCTATGATGACGCGCCGGATCGGTTGTCAAAAGGTCTCCCGCGATATCCAGTGCCGGCAATCATTCTGGCACGGCTCACAATAGACAAGTCTTGGCAGGGCAAGGGGCTGGGGGCAGCGTTGGTGGCCGATGCAATGCGCCGCGTGCTGCAAGCAGCCGATATTGCCGGCGTTCGGGCGATGGTGGTGCATGCCAAAGACGAAACGGCGCAGAATTTCTATGAACATCTTGGCTTCCTGGCCTTTCCCGGAAAGCCGCTCACGCTTTATCGGCTGCTCAAGGACATCCGCGCCATGCGCGATGCCTGAATTGGATTGACTGGCATTCCTAAAAAAATTGCTGCCGGTTGTCGGCAGAGCGGATATTCATGCGTCCTTAGCCACACAAGGAGCATGCAATGCTTTACGCCATCCTTTGCTACAATGATGAAGACCTGGTCTGGAACTGGTCGAAGGAAGAAGAAGACGCCACGATAGCGCGTCTCGGAGCGGTCCAGGAAGAGCTTGCGGATCGGGGCAAGCTCGGCCCGGTCGCGCGGCTTTTGCCAACCACGGCCGCCACCACCTTGCGCAAGACAGGCAAGGAAAACTTCATCACCGATGGCCCCTTCGCCGAAACCAAGGAACAATTCCTCGGCTTCTATGTCGTCGATTGCGAAAATCTCGAAGAAGCAATCGCTATCTCCAGAGATCTCGCCGCAGCCAATCCCGGCACCGGCTCCTATGAGATCCGGCCGCTGGCCATCTACCACCCCCCGAGAAATTTCAAATGACCGATATCGCCTGGATCGATGCTGCCCTGACTGCCGCCCGCCCCCAGGCGCTTGGCGCATTGCTGCGCTATTTCCGCAATCTCGATCTCGCCGAGGAAGCCTTCCAGGAAGCAAGCCTCAGGGCGCTGCGCAACTGGCCGAAGAACGGCCCGCCCGGGGATCCCACAGCCTGGCTGATCTTCGTCGGTCGCAACGCGGGCGTCGACCAGATCCGCCGCGGTGCAAAACTCACCGAAATGCCGGACGAGGAATTCGTATCAGATCTCGGCGATGCGGAGACCGACATGGCCGAGCGACTGGACGGCGCGCATTACCGGGACGACATCCTGCGGCTACTGTTCGTTTGCTGTCATCCGGACCTGCCGGCAACGCAACAGATAGCGCTAGCGCTGCGGATCGTCTCCGGCCTTACCGTCAAGCAGATCGCCCGGGCATTTCTGGTCGGAGAAGCCGCTATGGAGCAGCGTATCACCCGGGCGAAATCGAAAATTGCCGCAGCCGGACTGCCGTTCGAGGCTCCGGGACCCGTCGAGCGCTCCGAGCGGCTCGGGCTGGTGGCCGCCATGACCTACCTGGTATTCAACGAGGGCTACTCCTCGGCTGCGTCCAACCCGGACGCTACGCAATTTTGCGAAGAGGCGATCAGGCTCGGCCGCATCCTGCTGAAGCTTTTTCCCGCGGAGCCCGAAATCATGGGCTTGCTGGCGCTGATGCTGATCCAGCATTCGCGCCGCAATACCCGTTTCGACAACAACCTCGCGATCGTCCTGCTCGAAAAGCAGGATCGAGCCAAATGGGACAAGGTATTGATCGGCGAGGCTCTCGCCCTGGTCGACAAAGCCTTTCGCCATCGCGAGCCCGGCGCCTATCAGATCCAGGCAGCGATCGCCGCTCTTCATGCCCGCGCCCAAAAGGCCGAGGATACAGACTGGACCGAGATTGCGCTGCTGTATCGGATGCTCGAGCAGCTGCAGCCCTCGCCGGTCGTGACGCTGAACCGCGCGGTCGCCGTCTCGAAGTCCGATGGCCCGGCCGCAGCACTGGCGCTGATCGAGCCGCTCGCTGAACAGCTTTCCGGCTATTTCTATTATCATGGCGTCAAGGGCGGCCTTCTGAAGCAGATGGGCGCAAACCATGATGCCCGCGAAGCCTACAACCGGGCCATTGCGCTTGCCAATTCGCCAGCCCAGGCTACCCATATCCGCGAGCATCTGGACCAACTCGAAGCCGAAGCTTACGCATCTCTCGAAACAAAAAAAAATTGAGATTTTTCGAATGTGGTTGTCGGATCAGACCGGCGATCAACGTCCTTGGGACATCAGCAACGACTGAACATTCAACACTTGAAAGGAACCGGCCATGACCGAAGCTGCCAAATCCAGCACCGCATCCGAATCCCGCGAACTCGTACTCGTCCGGACTTTCGACGCACCGGCTGCCAAGATCTACGAAGCCTGGACCAATCCCGAAATCCTCAAGAAGTGGTTCGCACCGCTGCCCTTCACCACGCCGGAAGCGCATCTCGACGTCCGCGCCGGCGGCGAGAGCACGATCACCATGCAGGATGCGGCCGGCAACAGATATCCGAATACCGGCGTCTATCTCGAACTCGTACCGAACCGCAAGATCGTCTTCACAGACGCTTTCACTGCAGGCTGGAAACCCTCCGGCAAGCCGTTCATGGTGGCCGAAATCCTGCTGGAGGAACAGCCGGACGGCAAGACCAAATATACCGCCACCGCCCGCCACTGGAGGGAGGAAGACAGGGAAGCGCATGAGAAAATGGGCTTCCACGAAGGCTGGGGCCAGTGCGCCGATCAGCTGGCGGCCCTGCTTGCCAAGTAACGCTCAAAGCCATTCGGAGACATTGCAATGAACACGATCGATATGTCGGTGCCGCCTGGCCGGGCGGCCCTCGTCGTTGGCTGGACCTTAAGCGGCCTGCTGATCGCCTTCCTGATCTTCGACGCGGCGATCAAGCTGGTGCCGCTGCAAGTGGTGATCGACACCAGCCGGGAGCTCGGCCTGCCTGTCGACATCACCTCAGCCCGTATCCTCGGAGGACTGACACTGATCTGCACGGTTCTCTACGCGATCCCGCGCACCTCGATCCTCGGCGCGATCCTGCTGACCGGCTATCTCGGCGGGGCGATGGCCATCCATTTCCGTATCGGCAATCCGCTGTTCAGCCATCTGCTGTTCGGGCTCTATCTCGGGCTGTTTGCCTGGGGCGGATTGTTTTTCAGATATCCGTGGCTGAGGCGGCTGATTCCGCTGAAGGTGTAACGAGGTTTAGCATTGATTTTGGAAGCAAAATGATGTAGCAACGTAGCTACATCAGGAGTGCAAAGCCATGACCATGATGTCCAGCCGCGAATTCAATCAGGATAGAAGCAAGGCGAAAAAGCTTGCCGACGACGGCCCGGTGATCATTACCGACCGTGGCAAGCCCAGCCATGTGCTGATGACCTATGACGAATATCTACAGCTCGCCAAACATAGGAAGAGCATTGCCGAGCTGATTTCCATGGATGCCGATGACGACATCGACTTCGATCCGCCAAAGCTTGAAGACGACAGGGAATTCAAGCCGATGGAATTCGACTAGTGTACATATTCGATACCAACGTCATTTCCGAACTTCGCAAAACAAAATCGGGGCGAGCCGACAAAGCGGTCGTCAAATGGGTGCAATCTGTCCCACCAAGCGGCGCTTTTCTGTCTGCAATCACCGTGTATGAAATAAAGCTCGGAATCCTGAAGCTTGTAAGCCGCGATCCGCCCGAGGCACAGCGCCTGGATGATTGGTTATCACACACTATCGTCCCCTCGTTTGCCGGTCGCATACTGCCACTTGACGAAAATGTTGCCATTCTACTTGCTGGCATGATGGCAACGAGAACGCGGCCTTATCGGGATGCGCTGATAGCTGCGACGGCACAGCATCATGGCTATGCCGTCGTCACCCGCAATTTCCGCGATTTCGCCGAACTTCCCGTTCGCGTCATCAATCCCTGGGACTTCACGTAGTCCTCTTCCACCCGATTGCCAATAATCCCGCGCCGATCATCAATGTGCCGCCGGTGCGATTGACGATCCGCTGCACGCGCGGTCTGCGGATCTGCTGTCTGGCCATGGACGCCAGCAGCGCGTAAAGCGTGGCATTGGCTGTCGCCAGCACCAGGAACGTGATCTCGAAGATCGCCAGTTGGGTCACCACCGGCTTCCCGGCATCGAGGAACTGCGGCAGGAAGGCCACGAAAAAGATCAGGCTTTTCGGATTGAGCGCCGTCACCAGATAGGAATGCAGGAATATCCGCAGCGGCTTCTCGGCCTTCACAGGCTCATCGATGCCGGTGGTCTCGCCCGCCGCGACAGGCGCCCGCCAGAGTTTTATGCCGAGATAGATGAGATAGCCAGCACCAATCCATTTGAGGACTGTGAAGATCGTCGCGGACGCCGCCAGCAGTGCACCCAACCCCAGCATGGAGGCGGTCATGGCGGTGAAATCGCCTAGCGTCACACCGGCCACCGTCGCGCCGGCCACTTTCCGGCCATGACCCAGCGCATAGGAAATGACCAGCAATACCGTCGGTCCAGGTATCGCCAGAAGCACTGCCGACGCCGCGCAGAATGCGAGCCAATGTTCGATCGACATGGATATCCTCCCTTTTCACAATGGGAGCAATCCACAGCGAATTCGATTTGGCAACCGGATCAGTCAGGAAATTTCGAAAGCCGAACAATCTGTTTCATCGACCCGCTCTTTAAATAAAGCGCATACGCCGCCATGTTCGCAACAACGAACTCTGGAGCATGAAATGGAACTCGGACTTTATACATTTGCGGACGTCAAACCCGAGCCGGCAGCCGGCCAGCGCGGCCCCGAAGGCGCCCAGCGCATCAGGAACCTTCTGGAGGAAATCGAGCTTGCCGATCAGGTGGGACTCGATGTCTTTGGTCTTGGCGAACACCATCGGCAGGATTATGCTGCCTCAGCGCCCGCAGTGATCCTCGCCGCAGCAGCCTCCCGCACCAAAAACATCCGCCTGACCAGCGCGGTCACCGTCTTGAGTTCCGACGATCCCGTAGGGGTCTATCAGCAATATGCGACGCTGGACCTGATTTCCAACGGTCGCGCCGAGATCATGGCGGGCCGTGGTTCCTTCATCGAATCCTTTCCGCTGTTCGGCTACGATCTCGGCGACTACGATGATCTGTTTTCCGAAAAGCTCGACCTCCTGCTGGCCATACGCGAGAGCGAGAAAGTCAGCTGGAAGGGCGAGACCCGCGCGGCGATCAGTGATCGCGGCGTCTACCCGCGCTCGCTGCAGGAACAACTACCAATCTGGATCGCCGTCGGCGGCACGCCGCAATCGGTCGCCCGCGCCGGCTATATGGGCCTGCCCTTCGCACTCGCCATCATCGGCGGCGAGCCGGCCCGCTTCGCGCCTCTCTTCGACCTCTATCGCCAGGCGGCGGAGAAAGGCGGTCATGATCCGGCAACGCTGAAGACCTCGATCAATGTGCATGGATTCGTGGCCGATACCGACCAGTTTGCGCGGGATCAGTTTTTTGGTCCATCGACCGAGGTCATGAACCGCATCGGCCGCGAACGCGGCTGGGGTCCGTCGAGCCGCGCGCAGTATGACCGGTCGACTGGCCCGGACGGGGCGCTGTTCATCGGCGATCCCGAAACGCTGGCAAGGAAGATCATCGCCCATCACAAGATCTTCAACAACGACCGTTTCCTGCTGCAGATGGCGATCGGCCTCATGCCGCATGAGCAGATCATGCGCGGCATCGAACTCTACGGCACCAAGGTCGCGCCGATCGTCCGCGATGCCCTCGGCTCGCAACGCGATGCCCCGGGCTCGCAGCGCGATGCCCCGGGCTCGCAGCGCGATGCCCCGGGCTCGCAACGCGATGCCTCACGGGCAAAATAGGTCTGCGCTGTCGCCTGCATTGACGATAAAGCCAAAGCAGGCGATAGATCCGCCAGGACTTGGGACTTTGTGACATGGTTGTTTCCAACGATAGCGAACTGACGAAGCTGAAGGAGATCGGCCGCATTTGCGCTGTCACGCTGCAGAAGATGGCGGCTGCAATGGAGCCAGGCATGACGACGACCGAGCTGGACCAGATCGGCCGCAAGCTGATCGAGGACGCCGGCGCGCAATCGGCCCCCGAGGCCTGCTATAGTTTTCCCGGCGCGACCTGCATCAGCGTCAACGAGGAAGTTGCGCACGGCATTCCGGGTGCGCGCGTGCTGAAGCCCGGCGATCTCGTCAATATCGATGTGTCAGCCGTCAAGGACGGCTATTTCGGCGATACCGGCGCCTCTTTCGTACTGCCTCCGGCACATTCCAGGACGGAAAAACTCTGCCGCGACGGCAAGCGTGCGCTGTGGACCGGGCTCAACCAGGTGCGCTCCGGACAGCCCTATGCGAAAATCGGCCAGGCGATTGGAACGTTCGCCGCCAAGAACCGCTATACGCTGATCCAGAATCTCGCCAGCCACGGCGTCGGCCGCTCCTTGCATGAGGAACCGACCGAGCTTTCCACCTGGCCCGACCCGAGCGAACGCCGGATTATCGAAGATGGCCAGGTCTTCACGGTCGAGCCCTTCCTTTCGCTCGGCGCAAACTGGGCAGAGAGCAGCGATGACCCATGGACCTTGCTCGCCGAACCAAAGGCTCTGACGGTGCAGTTCGAGCATACAGTCGTCGCGACCAGGAACGGTCCGCTCATCCTGACTCTGGCCGAGTGATCGCCGCTATTGGCGGAACCATACCGAAAGGTCAGAGTTTAGCCCCCGAGCCCTTCCGATGAAGGGACTAAACTCGAGGAGCCAATATGAAAAAGATATTGACCGCCGCGGCGATCGGCGCATTTTCACTCGTAACCGTCACCCCCGTTTTTGCCCTTGACGCCACCAAGCAGACCGAGACGCAGCCTGCAGAGAAAATTATCGAACAGCCGGCGGACACGACGGTGAAAGTGCCCGAGGCATCGCCGGACGAAACCGGCGCGATCAATCGCGTCACGCTTGAACCGGGCGAAAACAGTTTCACCGAAAACCAGGCCAAGGAACGCATCCAGGATGCGGGCTTCACCAATGTCGGCACGCTGACGCTGGATGAACAGGGCATCTGGCGCGGCAACGCCAGCAAGGGCGCGACATCCGTGAAAGTCGGCCTCGACTTCAAGGGCAATGTCGCAGCCGACGGCGCTACCGCACAGTAATCCTCCAGACGTGGCTCAACTCAGAAAAGGATAGAAACATGAAAACTGTAACAGGACTTTTCGACACATATCGCCAGGCGGAAGATGCCGTGGCCGCCCTGAAGGAATCCGGCATTTCGGGTGATGATATTTCCATCGTCTCACGCGATCCGGAATATGTCGATGACACGCCGGAGAGCAGTGCCGTGGACGGCGCGGGCGTCGGCTCCGGGCTCGGTCTCGTGGCCGGCGGCGGCGCGGGCCTCCTGACCGGCCTCGGGATGATGGCCATTCCCGGTGTCGGTCCCGTAGTGGCCGCCGGCTGGCTGGTGGCAACGCTTGCCGGAGCAGCGGCCGGTACTGTCGTAGGCGGCGCCGCGGGCGGCCTGATCGGCGCGCTCACTGGCTCCGACGTGCCTGAGCAGGATGCGCATGTCTATGCCGAAAGCGTCCGCCGTGGCGGCACGGTGGTCAGCGCCCGTGTTCACGATGACCGCGTGCTCGATGCGCAAGCCATCCTCGATCGCCATACGCCGGTCGATATCGAAGGACGTCGCAAGACTTATGCCGAGAGCGGCTGGGAGCGCTTCAACGAGGACCTGCCACCCTACACCGCGGCAACGCCCTCCATCACGCCGACTGACATCTCCAAGCTTGATGAGGAGCGCTATGGCAATCGCGCGGGCACTGTCTGATCGACGGATGCCCGATAATTCCGACGGGCCGGTTCTTCATCCGGCCCGTTCGCTTTTGCGGTTCAAGATTACCGCCGGATTAACGGGCGATTACATTACTGTTACCCCGCCATGCGGCCATTGCGGCTATGCACATTCTGAACTACGGTCCCGCAAAATCAATGCTTCGCGACCAACGCGAAGCAAGCACGGAGACTGCTCGTCTTGTTCAGATCCTTTTTTCCTAAGCCAAGCCTCTTTTTCGCTTCAGCGATTGCATGGGCGCTCGTCGCAGGCGCAATCTGGTTCATTGCACTGGATAGCTGGGAACCGGCGATAAGATTTTTCTCAAACTTTACTTCCACAGCACCTGGAACTGATGGCCGAGCGCCCTTTCTTACTCCGGACAAGCTCTATATCTACTGTTTCCTCATATTTTCGGGAATATTGTTCTCGCTATTCTGGACACTATATTCGGATCACGAGTGGCGTCGGTGGTCAGTTTGGGGCTCGACGCTGATCGTGCTGACGGCCTATTTCAACGTGCAGATCGACGTTTACCTAAACGACTGGTTCGGCAGCTTTTTCGACATGCTGCAGGCAGCTCTGACAAAGACGCGTGTCGTCACGACCGACGAATATTACAGCTCACTTTTTTCGGTCACCGGAATTTTGGTGGTCAACATCATCTTCCTAGTTTTGCTGTCATTCTTCATCTCGCATTACGTATTCCGCTGGCGGACAGCGATGAACAATTACTATGTCGGTTATTGGCCCAAGGTGCGGATGATCGAGGGTGCGTCCCAGCGCGTGCAGGACGATACGATGCGCTTTGCGCGTGGACTTCAGGGTCTGGGCGTCAGCTTCATCAGCTCGATCATGACGCTGATTGCTTTCCTACCTTTGCTCTGGAACTTGTCCAAGCATGTCAAGGATATCCCGCTGCTTGGCAGCGTGGACGGGTCGCTTGTGTTCGTGGCGCTGCTGTCAGCCAGTTTCGGCACGATCTTGCTGGCCTTGGTCGGTATTCGCCTGCCGGGACTTGAATTCCGCAACCAGAGAGTTGAAGCCGCATACAGAAAGGAACTGGTTTACGGGGAGGACCATGAGAATCGTGCCGATCCGATGACCTTGGCGGAATTATACGAGGGGGTGAAGCGCAACTATTTCCGACTCTATTTCAACTACATGTACTTCAACGTCGCTAAATACGCATATCTGCAGGGTGCTACGTTTGTTCCGTACTTTGCGCTGGGACCAACCGTGGTTGCCGGCACGATCACCTTCGGAATTTTCCAGCAGATCACCAATGCCTTTAGCCAGGTCGACAGTTCGTTCCGCTTCTTTGCTTCCTCCTGGAATGATATCGTCGAGATGCTTTCCATCTATAAACGACTGCGAGCGTTCGAGGCTGCGATTGAGGGTGAACCGCTTTCCTCGGTTGAGAAACCGTTTATCGACAGCAGCACGACCGAGATCGCGCAGTCGGAACTCTAATCCCGGACGCAATCAAAAGGCGGATTTGTCCGCCTTTTTCCCGTCCATCTCAATCGCCTGCGCATAGCTGACGCAGGCGACGTCGGGCTTGCCGCAGGTCTCCGTCAGGAATGTATCGAGCGCGTTCCAATAGGCGCCGCCGTTCATCTCCACGAAATGGAAGCCAAGCTGCAATGGAATGCGCGAGCCGCTATATTGCTCGTTGAATGCATGGCGGAAGGCCTCGAGCGTGCGGGCTGAAAACTCCGGCTCATGCTCCGGCGCTTCCCTGGCCTTCGAATGGCGGACAAACAGGTTATAGTCCATGCCGATCACCAATTTTCCTTCCGGCCCCTCCGGGATACGCGGCAGGGCAAAGCGCGTCAGCCCATTCTGGTTCTCCGCCTTAGCGGGGCCCTTTGAAACCAGGCTCGCATCGTAGCGGAAACCATGCGCCTTGAGCGCCGGCACGAGGCTGACCCCGAACGAGAGGTAGGGCACACGAAAACCCCTGATGTCGTTGCTGACGAAATCCGCCCATTCCTTAGGCTCGTTGGCCGCGTCGTCATTGGCCTTCCAGGCCGTGAGCAGCGTCCGGTCGAAATCACCGAATTCCTGGCTCCAGTCGGCCTTCGACCAGTCGCGGCCATCGAAATGGCCGCAAGCGTGCGAGCCGATTTCATGCCCCGCCAGATGCGCCTGCCAGATATGGCCGAGCCGCTCGCGCACCTCCGCTTTCGTCTGGGCAAATCCGGTGTTCGACCGGCCGCGCTTCTGGTGCGGCCCCTGATAGGCGTGCCGCTCATCGGGGCTCATGAGATAGGTGCAGGACAAGAAATAGGTGAACTTCGCACCGGTCTTCTCCGCGAGCTTTTGGGAGCGCACCCAGAGCGTGTTATCATGGGCGCCATCGAAGGAAATAATTACGAGTTGCCTGGGCTTCTCTTCAGCCTGGGCAAAAGTCGATATGGCTGCGAGGAGTGAAACAACGAAGGGAAATTGGATGCGCATGGGAACCGGCTTGATTTTCACAAGCCGGTCATTGTCAGGTCAATTGCGGAGATTTGATGATTTTTATCAAATCTTCCCGCAGAACACATCCATGCCTTCAAGCGCGATGGATTTGCCGTCGAACGCCGGCTTGAAGCCGGGCAAAGCGACCTGCTCGCTCACCGTCACCGTGCTCGGGATGATGAAATCCTGCGGCTCGCGGGTGAGGTTGAACACGAACAGCAGCGCCTCGTTCCCCTTCTTGCGGGTGAAGGCCAGCAGATCCTGATTGACTTGCAGCAGCGCGAACTCGCCAACGGTCATCGCGCCATGGTCTCTGCGGAAAGCGAGCGTCCGGCGATAGTGAGTGAGAACGGATTCCGGCACCCCGTCCTCGGAGTCCACCGCCATAGCCTTATGCATATCGGGTACCGGCAACCATGGCTTGGACACCGAGAAGCCGGCATTCGGCGCATGGGATTGCCAGACCATCGGCGTGCGGGCTCCATCGCGGCCCTTGAACGCCGGCCAGAAGCGGATGCCGTAGGGATCGCGCAGGTCCTCGAAGGCCAGATCGGCTTCCGGCAACCCCAGTTCCTCGCCCTGATAGAGGCAGAGCGACCCACGCAGCGAGGCGATGACCGTCAACGCGATCTTGGCAATGCGGATCGGATCATCGCCGATCTGGGTGAAGCGGCTGACATGGCGCATGACGTCATGATTGGAGAAGGCCCAGCAGATCCAGCCGTCAGACGCCTGCGTCTCGACCGCGACCACGCATTTGCGGATATGCGTTGCCGAGAATTCCGGCGACAGCAGGTCGAACGTGTAGCACATATGCAGTTTGTCATTGCCCGACGTATAGGCGGCGACCGTTGACAGCGAACGGTAGCCGTCGCCGACCTCGCCGACCGAAGTGCGGTCTTCATACTGGTCGAGCAGCGCCCGGAACCGCTGTAGAAAGGCGATATTTTCCGGCTGGGTCTTGTCGTGGAGGTGGTTCTGGAAACTGTAGGGATTGGTTTCGGGCGCGTCGGCGCTGGTGGCGCCCTCCATCTTCACGAGCGGGGGATTGTCGCGCAGCAGCCTGTCGTGAAAATAGAAATTCACGGTGTCGAGGCGGAAACCGTCGACGCCGCGCTCAAGCCAGAATTTGACCGTCCCGAGCAATGCATCCTGCACATCCGGATTGTGGAAATTGAGGTCCGGTTGGGAGGTCAGGAAATTGTGCATGTAGTATTGCCGGCGAACGCCATCCCACTCCCAGGCCGGCCCGCCAAAGATCGACAGCCAGTTGTTGGGTGCCGTGCCATCCGGTTTGGGATCGGCCCAGACGTACCAGTCGGCTTTGGCATTGTCCCGGCTGGTGCGGCTTTCCTTGAACCACGGATGCTGGTCGGAAGTGTGCGAGATCACCTGGTCGATCATCACCTTGAGGCCGAGGCGGTGGGCTTCCCCCACCAGCGCGTCGAAATCGGCAAGCGTTCCGAACATCGGATCGACGTCGCAATAATCCGAGACATCATAGCCCATATCGGCCATCGGCGACTTGAAGAACGGCGACAGCCAGATGGCGTCAACGCCGAGCGAGGCGATATGACCCAGGCGTTGCGTGATGCCCCTGAGGTCGCCGCTGCCGTCGCCGGTGGAATCCTGATACGAGCGGGGATACACTTGGTAGATAACCGAACCACGCCACCAATCGGCACTGGATCTAGAGGCAAGGCCGGCACCGCTCATATAGATTCTCCATCGTGTCAAATCATCTGGTACTCCCCTTTACCGGCAAGCGGCGATTCCGTAAACCGGCCTGATAAAACTGCCTGCCGCCTACCCCGGAGTTGCCAGATGCCCCTCTTCCTGTCCATCGGTGAATGCATGATCGAACTCGCCAGCCTTGGCGGCGACACCATGCGGAAAGGCTTTGCCGGCGATACGTTCAATACCGCGTGGTATGCCCGGTCCTTCCTTCCCGAAGGGTGGAGAACCGCCTATTTCACCGCGCTGGGAGACGACAGGGCGTCGGGGGAAATGGCTGATTTCATGACCGGCGCCGGCATCGATACCGGCTATATCCGCCGCATTCCCGGCAAGAGCCCCGGCCTCTACATGATTCATCTCGACAATGGCGAAAGGTCATTCAGCTACTGGCGCAGTGCATCGGCAGCAAGGAGCCTTGCCGATGACCGCGCCGCGCTGGAGGTCGCCATGAACGATGCCGAGATCATTTATTTCTCCGGTATCACACTGGCAATTCTTACATCGGGCGCGCGCAAGACCCTGCTGGAACTCGCGGCGGTACAGAAAGCGCGCGGCAAGATCGTCGCCTTCGATCCCAATCTGCGGCCCAGGCTCTGGACGGACAAGGATGAAATGCTGGACGTCATATCGGATGGCGCCCGCGCCGCATCGATTGTCATGCCGGGCTTCGATGATGAGGCGGTCCATTTCGGCGATGTATCGATCGCCGCGACGGTTTCACGCTATCGCGGCCTCGGCGCCGCTAGCGTCATCGTCAAGGACGGCGCCAACGGCGCGACAATCGCGGAGACCGCAGAGCAGACACATGTCCCGGCATTTCCGCCCGCCGGTATCGTCGATACCACGTCCGCCGGCGACAGTTTCAACGGCGGATACCTTGCACGTATTGCCGCGGGAGATACGCCCCGCGATGCCGCCGCCTTCGCAGCCCGCGTCGCCTCCGCCGTCATCGGCCATGCCGGCGCCCTGATCAGCCGCGAAACCCTTGGCGTGTAGCGTCATACGCCTGTAACATTATCAATGGAAAAACGTTTCCAGGCAGGTCCGATTCCGACCGGATCACGTTGCGGGGCGAAATGGCCAAGATTACGATTGTGACGGATGCCTGGCATCCGCAGGTAAACGGAGTTGTGCGCTCGCTTGACAGCACGATCGAAGAAGTGCGGCGGCTCGGCCATGATATCATGCTGGTGACGCCCGACCGGTTCCGCAATATTCCGCTGCCATCCTATCCGGAGATCCGCATCGCGCTGACACGCTACAGCACGGTCGCCAAAGAGATCGACAAGTTCCAACCCTCCTTCGTCCATATCGCGACGGAAGGTCCGCTCGGCTTTTATGCGCGCAAATGGTGCCTCAAGAACGGCATGCCGTTCTCGACCAGCTACCATACCCGTTTTCCGGAATATGTTTCGGCACGCCTGCCGCTACCGCAAAGCCTGCTCTACGGCTTCGTGCGCCGGTTCCACAATGCCGGCAATCTCTGCATGGTGGCGACCCAGAGCCTAGAGACCGAACTTTCGCTGCGCGGTTTCAAAAATCTGAAACGCTGGACGCGCGGTATAGATCAAAGCCTTTACACACCACAGCCACTTGTCGAACGGCCATTCGGTCTGCCGCGTCCGATCTTCATGTCGGTAGGCCGGGTGGCGGTCGAAAAGAACGTGCCCGCGTTTCTTGAACTCGAGCTTCCGGGCTCGAAAGTCGTGGTTGGTGACGGCCCGGATCGTGAAAAACTGCAAAGGGCTTTCCCGGACGTTCTCTTCACAGGCTCGAAGTTCGGCAAGGAACTGGCGGACCACTATGCCCAGGCCGACGTTTTCGTCTTTCCATCGAAGACGGACACGTTCGGCAATGTCATCCTTGAGGCGCTGGCTTGCGGCGTTCCGGTCGCCGCCTATCCGGTGACCGGCCCTGCCGACATTCTCGGCGGCCATCCGGATGCGAGCGCGCTGCATGAGGACCTTCGCCAGGCCTGCCTGAACGCCCTGACGTCATCGCGAATTGCCGCGCGCGACCTCGCCAAGACTTTCACATGGGAAGCGGCGACGCACCAGTTCCTGGAAAATGTCATGCGTGCCAATGGCATCACGCTGGCGGCTGAGTAGCATATTATTTGCAATTCCTGATGATCTGGCTTACCTTAGCTAAAGTTAGCCAAGGAGCCATCAATGCGTGTTGTCAACATGCTGGATGCCAAGACGAATTTATCCAAACTCGTCGATGCAGTCGAAAGCGGCAACGAGAACGAAATTGTTATTGCACGGAACGGCAGACCGGCGGCGAAATTGGTGCCAATCACGGCTGCGTCGGCGGATCGCCAGCCTCTCGGGTTCCTCAATGGCAAATTTCCGCCGATGTCCCTGGAAGACTTCAATTCATCGAACGATGAGATCGAACGCCTTTTCTACGGAGACGACGATTGAGATTGCTGCTGGATACGCATGTTGCAATATGGGCTGTCGCGCAATTGGATCTCCTGCCCGAGCACATATTCGCGACGATAACCAAAAATCTGAGTGAAGCCTTTGTTTCATCGATCAGCATACTCGAAATATCGGCAAAATATCAGCTTGGGAGAAAAGATGCGCCGCCTTTCGGCGGTGCTGACGCCGTCAGCTATTTCAAAGCTGTGGGATTCCAGTTCTTGCCAGTCTCACCGGAACATTCAGCAGCGGTCGATAATCTGGATCCTCATCACAAAGATCCGTTCGATCGACTGCTTGTCGCTCAAGCGATGGTGGAGCCAATGCATCTTGTCTCCAAGGACGCGATGTTCTCGCTCTACGATTGTCCGCTGATAACCTGGTGATCGTCTACCGCTTCTTGCTCTTGGTCTCGTACGGATTGACCGAACCGCGATAGGAAATCCGGATCGGCACGCCTGTCAGACCGAAATCATCCCGCAAGCCGTTGATCAGGTAACGGGTATAGCTCTCCGACAGCGCTTCCGGTCGCGAGCTATGGATGATGAAGCCCGGCGGACGGGCCTTGATCTGCGTCATGTATTTCAGCTTGACGCGGCGTCCCGAGACAGCCGGAGGCGGATGGCCCTGCGTCTGGAAATCGAGCCATCGATTGAGCTTGGCCGTCGAAACACGCTTGTTCCAAATCTTGTCGGTCTCTACGACAGCCTGCATCAGGCGATCGAGGCCGTCGCCGGTCTGGCCGGAAACCGTGACAGCACGGACGCCGCGAATCTGCGGCAACAACCGATCGGTCTTCTCGCGCAGCTCCGCGAGCACCTTCTGGCGATCCTCGATCAGATCCCATTTGTTGAAGGCGAGCACCACGGCCCTGCCCTCGCGCGCCGCGAAATCAACGATGTGCAGGTCCTGCTTTTCAAACGGAATGGTCGCGTCGAAGACGACGATGACCGTCTCGGCAAAACGCACGGCGCGCAAAGCGTCGGCAACCGAGAGCTTCTCGAGCTTTTCCGTCACCCGGGCCCGGCGGCGCATGCCGGCGGTGTCGAACATCTTGACCGTGCGGCCGCGCCATTCCCATTCGACCGAGATGGAATCGCGGGTGATCCCGGCTTCCGGGCCGACCAGCAGCCGGTCCTGACCGATGAACCGGTTGATCAGCGTCGATTTGCCGGCATTCGGGCGACCGACGACGGCGATGCGCAACGGCTTGGTGTCATCGTAAACAGGCTCGATCTCCTCGCCATCGTCATCGAGATCGAGCTCTGTCGGCAGCGAGATATCCGTTTCGGCGAAATCCTCGTCGTCCTCGAAGGCCTTTTCCTCGCCGATCGCCAGCACGATCGCATCGCGCAGATCGCCCATGCCTTCTCCATGTTCGGCGGAGATCGGGCATGGCTCGCCCAGGCCAAGCGTATAGGCGTCATAGAATCCGGCATCCGAGCCCTTGGCCTCGGCCTTGTTGGCCACTAGGACCACGGGCCTGCCCCGACGACGGAGCATTTCGCCGAGCGTATTGTCGAGGTGCGTCAGGCCAAACTTGGCATCGATCAGAAACAGCGTGAGATCGGCTTCGTCGATCGCCGCCTCCGTCTGCGCCCGCATCCGGCCTTCGAGCGTGTCTTCGTGAGCGTCTTCGAGACCGGCGGTATCGATGATCCGAAACCTGAGATCAAGAAGCTTCGCATCGCCGGGCCGGCGATCGCGGGTGACGCCCGGCATGTCATCGACGAGGGCGAGCTTCTTGCCCACCAGGCGGTTGAACAAGGTCGATTTGCCGACATTGGGACGCCCGACAATAGCCACGGTAAAAGTCATCATGCGCTCCGGGTCGTCAAAATAGTCGTGAGGTCAGCCGTTGGCCAACTTGCCGCTGGCCGTAATCAAGGCAAGCATGGTGCGGGCGCGCTGGGCAGCACCGGTCGGTGCCTCCGTATCGTCCACGATCAACTGGAACCAGTCGCGCGCCTTGGCATAATCACCAGCCTTCCACGCCGACAGGCCGAGAACCTCGCGAGCGCTATGGCGCACGGATGCCGACGGCACCGCCAATTCCTCGACTTCGACCGCAACCTGCTCATAAGTGCCGGTATCGACCAGCAACCAGCCAGCCCTCAGGCGCGATGCATTGCGGACGGCGAGGGGGACGGACTGGTCCTTGCCGATCGCCGAGAAATCGGAAACGGCGGCGGCGACATCGCCCTTTTCCGCCTTCAGGGTCGCAAGTCGCATGCGCGCCAGCACCGGATAGGCGCCGAAGCCATCCTTGGTGAGCGCCTCAAGTTCCTTGGTAGCTTCGTCCTTGCGATTTTCGTCCGAATTCTTCAGCGCCGAAAGATAGCGGTCGCCGGATGCGGAAGACTGCGATACCTGCCACCATTCATAAAGCGAAGTCCCGGCCACGCCCACGACGATAAGCACGGCAATGCCGACAATGAATGGCGCAAACCGCTTCCAGATGGATTTCATCTGCTCGGAACGCAATTCTTCGTTCACCTCGCGGATGAAACTGTCATTTTCATTCATGGCCATGGCATTTTCCGTCGTGACGCGACTAGCACTCTAATATGGAAATGCCGCTTCTAAACGATTTTGTGGTCAATGTAAGGGGGGCTCGCCAGAATCTCGCATGACCATGATCGCCACGCCGATCAGCAACCCATGCATCGTTGTGAAAAACGCCGGCCCGATCATAAAAAGCGCCACCGCCGCCAACGCAATGTATGATCGGTTCAGATCAGTGTTCAGTCGGACGACCGCGTGCTTCTCGCCCCGCGTGAACGTGTCACACGACCTATGATCCCACCGCCAGTAGCCTGAAATCGGCGCCCGCCCATTGCACGATTTTTTCTTCGAGCCGTTCAGGGCTGATTGGCTTGGTAATGTGGTCGTTCATTCCCGACGCAACGCATTGTGCGGCATCGCCATCCTGAACATGGCTGATCACACCGATGATCGGCGTATACCCTCCGGTCATCGCCTCGATGGCGCGGATCATTCGCGTTGCCTCGAAACCGTCAAGTATCGGCATCGTCGTATCCATCAGTATCACCGACGGTCTCGCCTTCTGCCATGCCGCGACCACCGCTTCGCCATTCTCCACGATGCGGTAGTCGATACCGGCGGATTCCAGAATCTGCGAGAAGAAGATCTGATTGACCTCATTGTCTTCCGCCACCAGCACATAGGGTCGGTCCGGCGGAGGGGAATCTGCCGAGACAATTCCCCGTGGTGGCGTTGACGGCAGGTGTGTGACATTGCGCCGGGAAGTAACCGAGCGTGCCCTTCCAGCCTGGATGACGTCCAGCAATGTCCCGCGCAACAATGGAATCCGGATAGGCTTTGTCAGATAGGCCTCAATCTTGATATCGGCGACCATCTTCTCATAAGTGGCGATATCCTGCGACGTCATGAAAATTACCGCAACGCCATGAAAGCGCGGATCGCTCCTGATCTGCCGGGCCATGTCGCCGCCACTCATGTCAGTCATCTGTGAATCGATGATCACCGCATCCACCTCGACGCCGCTTTCGGCGGCGGCATGCAGAATCGACAGCCCCGTCGCGCCGTCTGCCGCGCCCACGCATTCAAAGCCCCAGTCATTGGCATGTTCCAGCAAATGGTTGCGCGCGATATCATGATGATCGACGATCAGGATACGGGCGCCCTCCACATTGGCAGGCAGAGGCTTTGGCCTGCTTTGTTCCGCAGCGATCTGCACCGGCAGGCTCAGGGTAAAGATAGACCCCTTGTTTTCCGAACTGTGGACCGAAATCGTCCCGCCCTGAATGCTCGCGAGGCGCTGTGCGATCGCCAGACCAAGGCCGGAGCCCTCCCGGCGGTTCGCGTTGATTTCTATCTGCGAGAATTTCTCGAAAATCGTCCGCAACTTTTCGGCGGGGATGCCGATGCCAGTGTCCTCGATCATGACATTGAGAATGGTCTGGCCCTGGCCGTCGGATGCAGTGCCGATGCTGGCGGCAACGAAACCATGCTCGGTAAATTTCACGGCATTGTCGAGCAGATTGGTGATGATCTGGCGAAACCGACCGGCATCCCCCATGATCATCGCCGGTATATCGCCGGACCGCTTGACCAGAAGCTCAATATCCTTTTCGGATGCCGTGGTGGCAAGGAGCGATGCCACGTCCTCCAACGCCTCCCCGGGATCGAACGGCATATATTTCAGTTGCATATGTCCGGCATCGAGCTTGGAGAAATCCAGGATGTCGTTGATGATCGTCAGCAACGCGTGGCCGGATTTCATGATGATTTCGACGAACGCTTTCTGGCGCGTATCGAGTGCCGATTTCGCCAGCAATTCAGCCATTCCGAGAATGCCGTTCATCGGTGTCCGGATTTCCAGGCTCATATTGCCGAGGAATTCGGATTTGGCGCGATCGGCGGCCTCGGCCCGGGCAATCAGCCGCTTCAGTTCCGCTTCACGCCGCATCGTGGTTGTCTGGTCACTACACAGGATCACGATCTGGCCGTCATCCCTCGAGCGCATATCGAGATGCACCCAGCGCTCGTTGTCGAGCGGAAAATTGTAGGACGTGCCCTTCTTGTTTGTCATTGCCTCGCGGAAGCGCGCTATTCCATCGGCAATTGTCAACTCGTCGTTCATCGGGTTCTGCAGGGCAGTGGCGCGGAACAGGTCGTCCCAGCGCCCTCCTTCCATGAGCAGATGTTCCGAAATATTGAGCACCGCCGCCAGGCTCGGATTGGCGAATACGATGAATTCACCTTCGATCACCATCAGGCCTTCAGGCATGGTGTCTGTGGCGCTGCGCACCAGGCTATAGGCCTTCTGCGCCATTTCATGGGCTTGCACCACCTCGGCGTCGCGCTTCCTGAGCTCGGTCAAGTCCACATAGCAGAGCATGAACTTGCCGTCGGACAGCGGAATCCCGGAGTAGAAAACTGCCGCTCCGTTCTGCAGCAAGGCTTCGCGACCATGGATGCGGCCCGAGCGGATTTCACCCACGCGGCGCTCATAATAGTCTTCGAATGTCTCATTTGAATCGACGCGACGATCGTTGACAAAATGATCGTACATGAAGTCCCGCAGCGGCCGTCCGACGATCCCGCCCTGCCAGTCTTCCGACGCCTTGCCCCAGATCTTCTTCTTGTAGGCCTCGTTCATCAACAGGACATTCATATCGCGGTCCAGGACAACGAGCGCGACATCGATAGCCGAAATTATGTTCTCGAAGTCCTGGCGACTGGACTCCGCCTTTTCCGTGGCCTCCTTGAGCAGCAACTCCCGCTGACGGATCGGTGAAATATCGACGACGGTTCCGACGATATAGGGCGTGCCCTTCTCGGTGATCAGACGCCCTGTCCTGACAATGGTCCTGGCGATCCGTCCGCCAGCAACGGTTATTTCGTCTTCGCGCTCACTGCTTGTGCCGTTGATCAGCGTATCAAGATTGGCTTCCGCCACGACGGCCGCAAGTTCCCCCAGTAGTTCGGCCTGCGTCGTGCCGATCAGGTCCTCCACCTTGCGGCCGTAGAGTTCGGCATAGGCCTGATTGGCCACCGCAAGGCGCAGGTCCGAACCACGCGCGAAAGCCGCCACGGGCAACCTGTTCAGCAGTTCGCGATAGAGCCCGACCTCCTCGATATGCTGCTCGAGCATGGCTTCACGCGCCTTCATATCGGAGACATCGATCCTGAGGCCGATCATGCTGCCGTCAGCCAGCCGTCGATTGACATTGTAAATCCAGACACCGGTCGGCAATTTCTGGTAAACTGCCGAACTAGGTTGATTGTAGGCAGCCAGCCGCTCGTCAATCCACTGCCTGCGCGCCTCATCGTTGGCGAGCAATTCGGCATCTTCCGGCGAGGAAAAGGTTTCGAATGACTGGCTCGCGACCTCGCTCAGATCCATGCCGATCCACAGTCGATCGACGGTGCCGCGAAACATCTCCCGCAGTTTTTCATTGAAATAAGTGAGCTTGTTATCGGCACTCCAGATGCAGACGCCGACATCGATGACGCCGATCAGATGTTCGAACTGAGAACCATCGATCAGGCTCGACTGCAGGGCGCGCGATTCTTCTTCCACCGCAGCCAATAGAGGCGTCTGCAAAGGCGACAAGGCCTTTTCAGGGGCAGCGGAGCGCACGTCGCCGAAAACGCAATAAAGAAACGTCTGGCCGTCGGCGAGAGTAAAGCGTTCCATCTCGATCCGGAACCGCCCTTTGCCGAACGGATCGGCGAATGACGATACCTGGTCCTCGCCGAACACGAGGCAGGCGCGCTCCTTGTCATCGATGTCGAGCAAGGCCTCAAGTTCGGCATTCTCGCCGTCCGTGCCGACGAGATCCGAGACCCGCATGTTGAAAAGATTGGCAAAAGCGTCGTTGACGGCAACGAATACACGCTCGCTATTCTTGATGAACGCGGGGGTCCCGAGACCGAGTATTCGATCGCAAATTTTATCCAGCAGAGGATCGCGGTAATAAATCAAGAATTCTCTCCCGCAGAATCGGGACATTAATGTCCATTGGGTTTACCATTGCAACCTTAAGCACCGGTTAACCATGCAGGGCTTGCCCGAACATAATCATTCGCATCCAGTCGCCACTCTGGCGCATGCAGGATAGAACCTTGTCTCTTCGCGGCAATCATTTGTTTGGTGTGTCGCTTTTAATAGAGGCTCGACACAGCGGTTTTTGATATGGTTATGTATATACAAATCGAAAATGAACGGGCAGGACATGAGCACTGAGGGCACACAGGCAGCGACCATTCACGAAGAGACCTCGGGCGATGGTGCCCGTCGCAGGCGCCCCGGAGGTCGTGGCGGCGATCGGACGCGCAAGAGCTCGGGTTCGTCCTACCTCAACCTCACCAACACCCGCGCGAAGACGGAGCTGCTTTCCGCCGATCAGATCGAAGCGATCCACAATGCATCGCTGACCGTCCTCGAAGAGATCGGCATGGACATCATGCTGCCGGAAGCGCGCGACCGGATGAAAGCTGCCGGGGCATCGGCAACCCCGGGAACGGACCGCGTTCGCTTCGATCGCGGCCTGATCATGGACATGATCGCCACCGTGCCGAAGGAATTCACGCTGCACGCCCGCAATCCGATCCGCAACGTCAGGATGGGCGGCAACAGTCTGGCATTCGGGCAGGTTGCGTCCGCGCCTTTCGTGTCCGATCTCGACGGCGGACGCCGGACCGGCAATCAGGCCGATTACCGCAAGATGCTGAAGCTCGCCCAATCCTATGACATCATCCACCTGAACGGCGGCTATCCGGTCGAGCCGGTGGATATCCACGCCTCCGTCCGCCATCTCGACTGCCTTTCCGACTGCGTGAAGCTGACGGACAAGGCATTCCACGCCTATTCGCTCGGCAAGCAGCGCAACACCGACGCGATCGAGATCGCACGCATCGGTCGCGGCATCAGCATGGAACAGATGGAGCGCGAACCGTCGCTGTTCACGATCATCAACTCGTCCTCGCCGTTGCGGCTCGACGGCCCGATGCTTCAGGGCATTATCGAGATGGCCTCGACCAACCAGGTCGTGATCCTGACGCCGTTCACCCTTGCCGGTGCCATGGCCCCGGTGACGATTGCCGGTGCACTGGTGCAACAGAACGCTGAGGCTCTCTGCGGTATTGCGTTCACCCAGATGGTTCGTCGCGGCGCCCCGGCCGCCTATGGTGGCTTCACGTCGAACGTCGACATGAAAACCGGCGCTCCGGCATTCGGCACACCCGAATATATGAAAGCGGTGATCGCCGGCGGCCAGCTCGCCCGCCGTTACGGCTTCCCCTACCGCACGTCCAACACCAACGCCGCCAATACGATCGATGCACAGGCGGCCTACGAATCGGTGTTCTCGCTCTGGGGCGTGATCGAAGGCGGCGGCAATTTCGTCATGCATTCGGCCGGCTGGACCGAGGGCGGCCTGACCGCCTCCTTCGAAAAGTTCATCCTCGATGTCGACCTCCTGCAGATGGTCGCGGAATTCCTCAAGCCGCTCGACGTCTCGGAAGACGCGCTGGCGCTTGACGCCATCCGCGACGTTGGTCCCGGCGGTCATTTCTTCGGTACGGCGCACACGCTTGCGCGCTATGAGACAGCCTTCTATTCGCCGCTGATTTCTGACTGGCGCAACAACGAGACCTGGGTTGAGGCCGGTAGCCCGACGGCCTTCGACCGCGCAAACAAGATCTACAAGGAAACGCTCGCCAACTATGAGCGCCCGGCAATCGATCCGGCGGTCGAGGAAGAACTCGATGCTTTCGTCGCCAGGCGGAAGGCGGAAGGCGGCGTGCCGACCGATTTCTGACACTGTTGCCATTTTTTGTCACCATCCTGCTTTAGGGTTTCGCCGAAACCGGATGCAGGAGGACGACATGGTTATCAGGGGAAGCTGCCATTGCGGCGGCACGAAATTCGAAGTGACGGAAGCGCCAGCCTCCGTCACGCGCTGTACCTGCAGCATCTGCTCAAAGCGAGGCGCTCTCTGGGCCTACTACGATCTGTCGAGATTCACGCTCCTGACGCCGAGGGAGAATGTCGCGTCCTATCGCTGGCAGTCCAAGACGGTCAGCCACAATTTCTGCCCGGTCTGCGGCTGTGGCACATTCACCGAAACTCCGGATTGGTCGACCGGCGAGCCGGATTTCGCTCATCCCCGGATTGCCGTCAACGCCCACCTGTTCGACGATTTCGACACCCAGTCCTTGCATGTGGAAGTCATCGACGGGAAAAACCTCTGGTAAGTATTGTCTCGCAACCGCGAACAAATGCCCTTGACTTTTGCCGTGATATGAACGACATGAGCCTCAGCTTTCCCCACAAGGGCGCCGCGTGAGCTGCCCGTGCGATGATGGACTTCGCAAGCTAAGGTGAAGCGCGGTAATATGTGTACCCCTCTCCCAGGGGACTGAATGCGCCGGAAAGCACTTCCTGAAACTTACAAGTTCCCAGATCACGCGGGGTTCTTGGGCCAGACGCACCGGAAAGCAATGATGCTTCTCCGGCACGGTCGTTTGGTACCCCGAAAGGCTATTGAAATTGACCAGCTTTGAAACGCTCGGACTTTCCAAACATACTTTGCCCACTCTCGCCGCCAACGGCTTTGAAATTGCCACACCGATCCAGGCACAGGCCATTCCGCTGCTGCTTGAAGGCCGCGACATGGTCGGCCTCGCACAGACCGGCACCGGCAAGACCTTCGCATTCGGCCTGCCGATCATCGAAATGCTCCTCAAGGAAGGCGTACGCGCCGAACCGAAAGCCGCCCGCGCACTGATCCTTGCTCCAACCCGCGAACTGGTCAACCAGATCGCTGAAAGCCTGTTGCTCTTCACCCGCAAGACCGCCTTGAAGATCACCACCGTCGTCGGTGGCGCCTCGATCAACAAGCAGATTCAGATCGTCGGTCGCGGCGTCGATATTCTCGTTGCCACTCCGGGCCGCCTGCTTGATCTCTGCGAGCGCCGCGCGCTGTCGCTGACGGCGACCCGCATCCTGGTGCTCGACGAAGCCGACCAGATGCTCGATCTCGGCTTCATTCATGACCTTCGCAAGATCGTTAAAATGGTGCCGAAGCGCCGCCACACCATGCTGTTCTCGGCGACGATGCCGGCTGCGATCGCCGATATCGCCGAGAACTACATGGAAAATCCGATTGAAATTTCTGTCACGCCTCCGGGCAAGGCGGCCGACAAGGTCGAGCAGCAGGTCCATTTCGTTCTCGGCCGCGACCACAAGGCCGTGCTCCTGAAGGAACTTCTGCGCGCAAATCCCGACAGCCTGTCGCTGGTCTTCGCCAAGACCAAGCACGGTGCCGAAAAGCTGATGACCCACCTTGCCCATAGCGGCTTCAAGGCGGCGTCGATCCACGGCAACAAGAGCCAGGGCCAACGCGACCGCGCGCTCAAGGGCTTCCGTGATGGCGAAGTCCGCGTTCTCGTGGCAACGGACGTTGCCGCACGCGGCATCGACGTCCCGGGCGTCAGCCACGTCTTCAACTTCGACCTTCCGAACGTTGCCGAATCCTACGTCCACCGCATCGGGCGCACGGCGCGTGCAGGGCGCGAAGGCATCGCCATCGCATTCTGTGGCCCGGAAGACGTCAAGCTGCTGTTCGACATCGAAAAGCTGATGGGCACGCCGATCCCCGTTGCCAGCGGCGAACGCCCGGAATGGATGGGCAAGAAGGCCAAGACCGGCGGCGAAGGCCATCGCGGCCAGCGCGAAACCAGCCGTGGTCCTCGCGAGCAGCGCGAACGTCAGGATAGCCATGCTGCGCGCCAGCAGCGCCCGGCACGCCAGCCACGCGAGCGTTCGAGCTTCGCCGAAGTCGAGGAACTGTCCGGCGGCGAATTCAAGCCCGTGCGCACGGAAATCCAGGGCGAACGCCGCGAGCATCACTCAGGCGAGCCGCGCCGTGAAAATCGTCCGGGCGAAGGCCGCCGCGAACGTCCGGTTCATGCCCATGGCGATCGTCCGGTCCGCACCGACCGCCCGGCCCATGGCGACCGCCCCAACCGGGGCGAACGTCCCGCGCAGGGCGAGCGCCGCGACACCCGCGTCCAGGGCGAGGAAGCAGCCAAGCGCACTGCGCCCGGCCATAACCGCCATACCCCGGCCCGCCATGCAGGCTTTGCCGATGACCGCAATCTTCTCGGCGCCGATGCTCCCGCCGAAGCCCGTCCGGCCCGCAAGCCTCATCAGGCCCCTGCAGCCGGCAAGAAGCCATTCAATGGCGGCAATCGCACCGAAGGCCGCAACGGCAATGGCGGCATGCGCCGCAACGCCAATTCCGGCAATCGCCAGGGTTGATCGGTTAACAGCATGAATCGAAAAGGGGTCGCGATCGCGACCCCTTTTTTGCTTGTAGAATGCTTCAGATCGAGTTGATCAGATACCCACGGCCAGATCGAACAGCAGCTTGATGTTCAACCCGGCGATGAACACCGCGATAAAATAGGCAATCGCTGTCAGCCAGCGCGGCGAGACGAGCGCGCCCATCTTGGCCTTGCTTGCCGTGAACATCACCAGGGGGAAGACGGCGAACGAAAGCTGCAGGGACAGCACCACCTGAGACAGGATCAGCAATTTGCCCGTGCCGCTTTCGCCGTACCAGATGGTGACGATGGCGGCCGGGACGATGGCGATGGCTCGGGTCACCAGCCGCCGCGCCCATGGCGGTATCCGGAACTGCAAGAAGCCTTCCATGACGATCTGCCCGGCCAGCGTGGCGGTGACGGTCGAATTGATGCCGCAAGCGAGCAACGCGATCCCGAACATGGTCGGCGCAATGGCGAAACCCAACAACGGGGCGAGCAGCGTATGCGCCTCGCCGAGGTCGGCGACATCGGTCCGGCCGGTTGTGTGGAACGCGGCTGCGGCAAGGATGAGGATCGAAGCATTGATCAGCAGCGCAAACATCAGCGCCACGGTCGAGTCGATCGTCGCATAGGTCAGCGCGCTCTTCTTCTCCTCGACCGTGTCGCCAAAATCACGTGTCAATACGATACCGGAATGCAGATAGAGATTGTGCGGCATGACGGTGGCGCCGAGAATGCCGAGCGCCAGATAAAGCATGTCCGGGTTCTTGAGGATTTCCGTAGTCGGTGCGAAGCCACGGATGACATCGCCCCAGACCGGATCGGCCATGAAAATCTGTACACCGAAGCAAACGGCAATCACAGCCAGCAGGGCGATGACCAGCGCTTCGACCCAGCGGAAGCCAAGCTTCTGCAGATAAAGGATCAGGAAGACGTCAAGCGCGGTAATGATCACGCCGATTTCAAGGGGAATGCCGAAAATCAGGTTGAGGCCGATGGCCGTGCCGATCACCTCGGCAATATCGGTGGCAATGATCGCGAGCTCGGCCATCGCCCAGAGAACGTAGGCGACCGGCTTGGGAAAGGCATCGCGGCAGGCCTGCGCCAGATCGCGGCCGGAAGCGATTGCCAGCCGTGCGGTCAGCGACTGTAAGATGATGGCAATGATATTGGAGATCAGCGCGACCGAGAGCAGCGTATAGCCGAACTTGGAGCCGCCGGCGAGTGAAGTCGCCCAGTTGCCCGGATCCATGTAGCCGACCGCGACCATATAGCCTGGTCCGACGAAGGCCGCCATCCTGCGCAAGGAAAAGCCGGTCGAGCCCTTTGCGACGATGATCGTGCGATGCACATCCGACAGCGGTGCGTCGCCGCGTTCGGCCCGCCAGCCGCGAGTTTCAAAGTTCGTCTTCGCATCCATGTCGCACTCTTTGCTATTGAGAATTATTCTCAATATATCTGCGAATTTAGAATTGACAAGGGCCGGATGTAACTTTCGTCTGCACTGGGCGTTGATGCGATTGAAATACCGAACATGCCTGATGGTCGCATTGCCGCGACCAGCGGTCGCCCGATATCCCAAGGAGTTGCAGATACTTGAATGAAGCCACTTGATAAGTTCAGGGTTAGGCCGCCATATCTTCCGATATGTTTTGCTTTGAGCTTAACCGCAGTGCTCCCGCATGCTTGATGCTTTTTCCAACTACTGGCCCTACATTTTCCTGACGGTTTCATTGACCGTCGGTGCGGTCGCTGCCGCGCATGCGGCGATGACCAAGGACGACGTGCGCGCGGCCACCGGCTGGGTCGGTGTCATATTGTTGTCGCCGATGCTCGGCGCCTTTTTTTATCTGATTGCCGGCATCAACCGCATCCGGCATACCGCGCTTGCCACCCGACGCACCGGTCGCCGGACATTCGAGAAGCAATCCAGCGAGCATGCGCTGGAGCGGGAGCAGATCACCGCGCAATTCGGCCGGCAATTCCGGGCGCTGAACATTCTTGGCGATACGCTCACCCGCTTCTTCATGACCACTGGCAATTCGGTGACAATGCTGGAGACCGGCGACCAGGCTTATTCCGAAATCTGCGAGGCGATCGACACGGCAGAAAGAAGCATCATCCTTGAAAGCTACATCTTCGACTGCGACGAGATCGGCCGCCGCGTGGCGGGTCATTTGCTGCGGGCGCAAGCACGCGGCATCAACGTGCGGGTACTCATCGATGCCGTCGGCGCACGCTATTCGGTACCCAGCATCGTCAAATATTTGAGAAACCGCGGCCTGCAAGCCCGCACCTTCAATGGCAATGTCATCATGGGCTTGCGCCTGCCCTATGCCAATCTGCGCACCCACCGAAAGATCATCGTCATCGACGAAGACGTGGCCTTTACCGGCGGAATGAATATCCGCGAAGCCTTTACCAGCGAATTTGCCGGCGACAAAGCCAGCCTCGATACGCATTTCAAGGTCACGGGACCGGTGGTCGGCGATCTCTTCGCCGTGGTCGCCGAGGATTGGCATTTTGCATCCGGCGAGAGGCTGGAGCAGATCGTCTGCAGCGGTCCGGATGGCGACGACGCGCCCTTGGCAACCTATGCGCGCGTTGTGTCTTCCGGTCCCGACGGCAGCCTGGAGACCAACCACAAAATGCTGATGGGCGCCTTCTCGGTGGCGCAGAGCTCGATCAGGATCATGTCGCCCTATTTCCTGCCGGATCGCGAACTGGTGAGTGCCCTGACGACCGCCGCGCGCCGGGGTGTCCGCATCGATATCGTCGTGCCGTTGGAAAACAACCTCAAACTCGTCGATCTCGCCATGACCGCGCAGTTCGATCAGGTGCTGAAAAATGGCTGCCATGTCTGGCGCGTCGCCGGCACGTTCAATCATTCGAAATTGCTGACCATCGACGGCAACTGGTCCTACGTCGGCACCAGCAATCTCGATCCGCGTTCGCTGCGGCTCAATTTCGAAGTCGATCTGGAAATCCTCGACAATGATTTCGCCGAACTGGTCGAGTCGCGAATCGATGCGGCGATTGCCGAAGGGACTGAAGTGATGCTGGGCGATATCAGCAACCAGCCGTTCCTGCTGCGGCTGCTGGGAAAAGTTATCTGGCTTGGCTCACCCTACTTGTGAACTCTTGGGCAGAACATACGTTACCAACAAAAGACAAAAGGAGAGACGGCATGATTCTCTCGGCAATCCGCAATATCCGCAGACGCCCGACTTCGGCTCCGATGGCGAGTCTACGAATCCAAGGCGATCTCATCGTCGCTTCCTACAATATCCACAAATGCGTCGGCACCGATGGCAGGCGCGACCCGGACCGCATCGTCCAGGTCATCCAGGAGATCGGGCCGGATATCATTGCGCTGCAGGAAGTCGACACGCGTTTCGGCGAGCGCAAGGGCCTGCTGAATTTGCAGCGGCTGGATCACGATTGCGGACTGGTGCCGGTGCAGCTTTCCAAGATTTCCGCCGCCCATGGCTGGCACGGCAATATCGTCATGGTGCGCAAGGACATGGCCAGTGCCGTCCATGAATTCCATCTGCCGGGGCTCGAACCACGCGGCGCGCTGCTTGCCGACATCGATTTCGCGGAAGGCCCGGGCGTCCGCATCATTGCCGCCCATCTCGGCCTGCTGCGGCGGTCGCGGCGTCAGCAGGCCGAGCACCTGATCGGCATCATGAAGAAGCAAACGGCGCGGCCGACGCTGTTGCTCGGAGACTTCAACGAATGGCGCGTGGGCGCGCAGTCCTCGCTCAACTCGTTCAGAACCGCATTCGGTACGATGCCGGCGGCTGTCGCGAGCTTTCCGTCGCGCCTGCCCTTTCTCGCTCTGGACAGGATCATCGCCGACCGCCAAGGCCTGATCGATGCCGTGAGCGTGCACGACTCGCCCCTGGCGCGGGTCGCGTCAGACCATCTGCCGATCAAGACGACATTGCTTGGTCAGGCGCGAAGCGCCGCTGTGGCCTAAGCTGCCTTCGGCTTTCTCCCCGCGAGCCAGACGCCGAACACCACGATAACCGTGCCGGCAATCATCCATGGGCCGAGCGGCTCGCCAAGGAAAATAAACGATTCGATCGCGACGGCCGGTGGCATCAGATAGATCAGCGACGCGGCACGCGACACCTGTCCACTTCTGATCAGATAAAGCAGCAATGCCACGGCACCCATCGAGAGCGCAAAGACCGACCAGCCAAGCGTCAGGAACAGTTGCAGGCTGAAATCGAACTTCGGCTCATCGACCAGAAAGGCCAACGGGAACACCACCGCCAGCGCCCCGATATATTGCAGCACCGCCGTCGTCCGCATATCGCCACCCTGGACGAACCGCTTCTGGTAGAGCGTACCGAGCACCGCGCCCATCATCGAGATGATGTTGACCGCAATCGGGAATGACCTTTCGGCAAAGACCGCGGCATCGACCCCTTCGAAGCTCGGCACCAGCGCCGTCACAATGCCGGCAAAACCGAGCAACAGGCCGAGAACCTGAATCGCGCTCAACCGCTCCTTGACCAGAATGGGTGCCAGGGCCGCCGTCATCAGCGGCTGAAGTGCGGCGATGACGCCCGAAACAGATGCCGGCACGCCATTGAAGATCGCCCACCAGACGCCGCCGAGATAGCAGCCGTGCAGCAGCAGGCCCGACATGAAGCCATGAAACATGAGTTTCGGATCGCGCGGCCACCGCGCGCCCATGATCATGCTGAAGATCGCAAATGCCACGGCTGCGGTCGCGAAACGCACGGAAAGAAATACCTCGGCGCTTGCATGGCCGATGCCGTAGACCGGTGCGATCCAGCCGGATGACCAGAGAATGACGAAGAGGATCGGCGCAATGCGCTCGAGGGTCACGATTGATGCTCCGGGAGATTTTGATGGGAGGGACGCGTAAGCGTTGCGTTACTCCAAACCATTCCGGGAAACAAGCCGCGCCCGTGGCATAGCCGGTCGCGCAGGCTCAAAAACCGAAGAGCGGCATCACCAGGCGAGCGATCCAGTTGTTGGGCCGCAGCGACCCTTCGATCACAGTCAGGCAGATGCATTCGTGGTCAGCATCGACTTTCGGCTGATGGTTGGATTCGCTGTCTTCTTCATCGATATCGCCCGGGCAATATCGTCCGCCCTGGTCACTGAAACAGCCCTTGAGAATGAGGGTCAATTCGCTGCCGGTGTGCCCGTGTTGCGGCAGCGCCCTGCCCGGCCCGACACGCAACAGCAGCACCTTGTATTTTGGGTCCTCGGCAACATCGACAGTGGCAAAACGAATGCCGGGCGCTACCGTGCGCCACTTGCCGATCCGTCGTTCGGCGAGCGGCGCGGGTAGTTCGACACCGATATCGAGACTGCTGTGATCGCGGGGAATACGGATTTGATCTTCCTGCGCGGGCATATCAAGACGTGCCATCATCCTCTCGAACAGATCCGGCGCCACATCCCCCATCGGCTGTTCATCGAGCAAGGCTCCACCCAGTTGCTCGAATGCCGCAAGGCGTTCCGCGCTCGCCTCCGACATGGCCAGATGACTTGCCACGACCAGTGACGGCGCGGGGCTCAGTTGCCCGGCGGCGTAGGCCAGGAGCAGTTCATCGCTGGCATTGTGGTTGGTCGTCATCGATTATCTTCCGTTATCTTCCATTATCAGGCGAAGCCGCTGAAGCGCCAGCCGCACACGCGATTTAACCGTGCCAAGCGGGATGCCCAACAGTTTGGCGATTTCCGCCTGCGGATTTTCCGCGAAAAACGACAATCGGATCACCGCAGCCTGCTCCGCTGGCAGCCGGTTCAAGGCGATGCGCAAAGCGGCTTCGTTTTCGCGGACAATCATCATATGCTCGACGGACGGATCGGGGTCGGCCTCGTCGGCCTGTTCCTCGGCGACAGCAATCGCACTCCAGGCCCTGCGGCGGCGGCGGTCGATGCCACAGTTTCTCGCAATCGTAAATATCCAGGTCGAAACGCCCGCTTTGGTTGCATCGAAACTTCCAGCCTTCTTCCACATGTTGAGCATGGCTTCCTGGATCAGGTCCTCGCTCTCGATTTCGGAGAAACCCTGGCGCAGCAGGAAAGATTTGAGCCGCGGCGCATAGAAACGAAAGATAGCCGCGAAAGCCTGCCTGTCCCGGGAATCGGCAACCCTGCGCAGAAGAAGCTGTAGCTCCTCCGGCGTGAGCATATGGTCCCGCTGGCCCGCAGCTACCATATAGGAAGCCCGCGCGGTGCATTTTCCGGCTCTTTCCGGGTAGCCTTGCCTATGCTCATTCATACCTCTTCTACGCCACGCCGCGCCCGATGGATCAGGCATGACATCTGACATTTCACTATTTCATATTAGCAGCTCCGGTCAAATACCATCCGGCAGCAAGACAGATGGAATGATTACAAGAAGTTGTTTTAGCAATTGGCGATAGGGTGCGGGCGCGGCACCGGCGCCAATATCCAGCGCGGCGCGGTCGAACGCCGCCGAGAGCAGGCTGGACAGCGCCTCGAGCGATGCATCGACGGGCCGCCCTGTCGCCGCGGCAAGACCGGCGACCAGGGTCGAAGCCGGACTTTCCCGATCGATGCGGTCCATCAACTCACGTCCCAGCACCGCCGGACCGTCGATCAGCAGCAGTCTCGTGCGACCGAACAGGGCCATTGCATCGAGGTAAGCGTCGGCGCCTTCCTCCAGCGAAATCATCGGATCGGCGATATCCCTGGTCGCCTCGGCAATGGCCTCAGCAACCGCACTCGCTTCGCGCCGGATCACCGCTTCGAACAGCGACGCCTTGTCGGAGAAATGATGGTAGAGGGCGCCCCGGGTCACGTGCGCTGCCGCCGCGATGTCGGGCGTAGCTGTCTCCGCATAACCCATTTTCACGAAGAGTTCGCGTCCGGCATTCAGGAGTGAAGCGCGCGTCGCCTGGCTTCGGTCGGTATTCGAGCGTCTGGTTTTATCTTGCATACATTCAGCCTGTATGTTATCAGGAATTTACATACAAACTGTATGTCTTTTTGATGGGAAAGGAAAGTGCCATGAAAACCACCAGCTACTATCCGGTGCTGCTTGTCGCCGACGTCGCCGCTTCTTCCGCTTTCTTCGAGGCGCATTTCGGTTTCAAGAGCCTGTTCGCGAGCGACTGGTATGTGCATCTTCAATCGCTTGAGGACGAGAGCGTCAATCTGGCTTTCGTCGGCATCGATCATGAGACAGTGCCGCCGGAGGGCAGGAAACCTGTCAGCGGCCTCATTCTGAACTTCGAAGTCGAGGATCCGGATGCGATCTATTCCGGGGCCCAGGCCGCCGGTCTGCCGATCCTGAGATCGTTGCGCGACGAGCCTTTCGGCCAGCGGCACTTTATCACTGCCGACCCGAATGGGGTGATGATCGACGTCATCAAGCCGATCCCCCCATCGGCGGAGTATGCCGCTCAGTACGCCGACGAGGCTTTGCCCAACTGAATGGGCAGCGCGGCTGGATCCGCCGGCCTTGCCCCACCTGCCAACGGCATCGAAATCCACCGCCAAAAATCCTGTCCCAAGATTAAGCATGCTTCTTGCATTGCAATGAACATTGGTTTCAAATGATCTTAATAAAAAAGGGGAATGATGATTTGGCATTTGACGAAATGATCAACGCGGATGGGAGTCCGCGTGAACCTTACAAGAAATACTTCGAGTGGTTTAACGAACAGAACCCCGCCTATCTCACTCAAAAAGCGCGGGACGCGGAAAACATTTTCCGCAAGACAGGTATTACCTTCGCCGTCTACGGCCACGAAGATGCCTCCGAAAAAATCATCCCCTTCGACCTCATCCCGCGCATCATTTCCGGCTCCGAATGGCGCAAGCTGGCGCTCGGCATCGAACAGCGGGTGCTGGCGCTGAATGCCTTCCTTGAGGACATCTACCACAAGCAGGAGATCATCCGAGCCGGTCGCATTCCCCGCGAACTGATCGAGAAGAATGTCGCCTTCCTGCCGCAGATGATCGGCATGAAACCGCCGGGCGGCGTCTATACCCACATTATCGGCACCGACATCGTCCGCACCGGCGAAGACCAGTTCTATGTTCTGGAAGACAATGCCCGCACACCGTCCGGCGTTTCCTACATGCTGGAAGACCGCGAAACAATGATGCAGATGTTTCCGGAACTCTTCCATCGCGTCCGTGTCCGGCCCGTAGAGCACTATCCCAAGCAATTGCGCCAGAGCCTCGACTATCTCGCCCCTCCCGGCTGCAAGGGCAAGCCGCGCGTCGCAGTCCTCACGCCCGGTATTTTCAATTCGGCTTTCTATGAACATGCGTTCCTGGCCGACCAGATGGGCGCCGAACTGGTCGAGGGGTCGGATCTGCGCGTCATGAACGGCAAGGTGTGCATGCGCACCACGCTGGGCTACGAGCCGATCGACGTGATCTATCGCCGCGTCGATGACGATTTCCTCGATCCCCTCACCTTCCGTTCGGATTCAGCCCTCGGCATCGCCGGCATCATGGATGTCTATCGCGCCGGCAATGTCACGATCGCCAACGCGCCGGGCACCGGCATTTCCGACGACAAGGCGATCTATTCCTACATGCCGGAGATCGTCGAATTCTACACTGGTCGCAAGGCGATCCTCGAGAACGTGCCGACCTGGCGCTGTTCCGAGCCGGAAAGCCTGAAATACGTCGTCGCCAACCTGCCCGATCTCGTCGTCAAGGAAGTCCATGGTTCGGGTGGCTACGGCATGCTGGTCGGCCCCACCGCATCCAGGAAGGAAATCGCCGATTTCGCTGAAAAGCTGAAAGCAAGGCCGTCCACCTACATCGCGCAGCCGACGCTGGCGCTATCGACCGTGCCGATCATGGTCAAGAAAGGCATTGCCCCCCGGCACGTCGATCTCAGGCCCTATGTTCTCGTATCCGACAAGGTGCATATCATTCCAGGCGGATTGACCCGCGTAGCCCTCAAACAGGGATCACTGGTGGTCAATTCCAGCCAGGGCGGCGGCACGAAAGACACCTGGGTGCTGGAGGACTGATATGCTCGGAAGAACAGCAAACGGACTATTCTGGATGTCGCGCTATCTGGAGCGCACCGAAAACACCGCCCGCCTCATCGATGCCGGCTTCCGCATGTCGCTCACCCGCTCGGTCGCCACCGATGAGGATTGGGATGGCGTGCTGCAGAGCGCCGGCGTGCGCGAGGTCTATGGCGAGAAATCCGACAAGGTGACCGGCGCCGATGCGATGGACTTCCTGCTCAGGGACAAGTCCAACCCGTCCTCGGTGATCAATTGCATGGAATTCGGCCGCAACAATGCCCGCACGGTGCGCACGGCGCTGACCCGCGAGAGCTGGGAAAGCATCAATGAAAGCTGGCTGGAGATCAAGCAGCTGCTCGCCAAGCGGGTGACGCATGCGACGCTGCCGGATGTCATCGAAGCCATCAAGCGGCGCACGGCGCTGATGCGCGGCACGTTCTCGGGCACACAGCTGCGCGACGAACTCTACAATTTCGCCATGCTCGGCTCCTTCGTCGAGCGCGCCGACAATACCGCCCGTATCCTCGACGTGAAATACTATGTGTTGCTGCCGTCGCTGCTGCATGTCGGCACATCGATGGACAATTTCCACTGGCAGTCGATCCTGCGCTCGGTTTCGGCGCACCGCTCCTACTCCTGGGTCTATGACGGGGAATACAAGCCTGCCAATATCGCCCACTTTCTGATCCTGAACCGGCGCATGCCGCGCTCGCTGGCCTTCTGCTACGAGACGATCAACAGCAATCTGGCCCATCTCGCCCGCGATTACGGCGGTCAGATCGCCGCGCACGATACGGCGGCCAGGACCCGCAATATGCTGCTGACCACCTCTACCGAAGCAGTGATGGAGGCCGGGCTGCATGAATTCCTGGAAGAGTTCATGCTGGTGAACGACAAGCTCGCCAGCGAAATCACCGACGGATACCGGTTCTACACCTGAGTTGGGACATATAGGTAGGTTGAGAAATGCGCCTGAAGATCAGCCACATGACCGAATACAGCTACGACGAGCCGGTGGAATTCGCACTCCAGCGTCTGCGGCTGACGCCGAAGGACTGTCCCGGCCAGAAGGTGCTGCACTGGCAATCGCTGGTCAGTGGCGCCGGCCATGAAGCAGCCTATGACGATCATTTCGGCAATCGTGTCGAACTCGTCAGCGTTTCCGGAGGCGAGAAAACCATCCGCATCATGGCCTCGGGCGAAGTCGAGACCGAGGAGCGCAATGGTGTCTTCGGCCCCCATCTGGGCTATGTGCCACTCTGGCTCTTTCACCGCGAGACCGCGCTGACCAAGCCCGGCAAGCTGATCAAGGAACTGGCAAGGTCGGTCTCGGGCGACGGCGAACTGGCGCGGCTGCATGCGATGATGGGCGCGCTCCATGAAGCCGTCGAATACCGCAAGGACGTAACCGGCACGGGAACGACCGCCGAGCAGGCGCTGGAACTCAAGGCCGGCGTATGCCAGGACCACGCGCATATTTTCATTGCCGCAGCCCGCGTCATGGGCATGCCCGCCCGCTATATTTCCGGCTATATGCTGGACGGCGGGGACGCCGGTGCCGCAAGCCATGCCTGGGCGGAAGCGCATGTGCCGGGGCTCGGCTGGGTGGGCTTTGACGCGGCCAATGATGTCTGCCCCGATGAGCGCTATGTCCGGGTCGCTTCAGGCCTCGACTATGCCGACACGGCCCCGGTCTCCGGCATGCGGATCGGCACCGCACCCGAAATGATCATCGTCACCGTCAGCGTCGAGCAGGAACAATAGGCCCGCATTGGAGGATTTCCATGAATGCTGTATTATACAGCATTCATGGAGTTTACAGCATATGGCCCGACCCATCTTCACCACCAGCGACCTGTCCCGCAGGTCCGGCGACATTATCGCCGAGGCCATGCGCCAGCCAGTGACCATAACCCAGCGTAACAAGCCGCGCTTCGTGCTGCTGAACGTCGAAGATTACGAGCGCTTGAAGGAGTATGCGGATCACCGGCAAGCATATTCACTGGAAACAATGCCTGATGATGTCTTCGAAGCAATGAAGCAGGCCGTCGAAGATTATGCGAACGACCCCGAATGATGGCTTTCGAGAAATTTGAAACGGGGACGATATTTCGTTATTCTTACTTATGGTCACGAGAAGCCGAACACGGCGAGACGGAAGGGTGCAAAGAGCGACCGGTCGCCATCGCAATTCGGCTCAGAAGACGAAACGGTCGCGACGGATTTATTCTATTTCCGATTACCTCGAAAATGCCTGAGGCAGACCGTTTCGCATCAGAAATTCCGCAAAGCGAAAAGCGCCGGGCTGGTTTGGATGTCGACTTGAGACTTTGGATCATTCTAGATGATGTCAATACCGACCAGATTGGTCAGTCTTTCTATCTTCGAGACCAGGAGCCGCTGGGGCGGCTCAGCAAATCGTATTTTCTGCCTCTTGTTCAGGAATTCATCACGCGGAAAGAGAAGGTCAGATCGACTGACCGCACCCGCTGATCCCTACCCCGTCTTCTCCCGCTTATATACCCCGACGCCATCGGCCAGGAACCGGTTGTTGGCCTCGCGGATCTTTGCTGCCGCATCATCGTAAAGGAACGGCAGGAAAGCGTAGCGGCTGCCTTGCGTGACGCGCGAGACCGAATGCAGCAACGAGCAAGAGAAGACCACCGCGCCGCCGGCGGGCGCCTTGTAGCGCCTCGCACCATATTCCGGAAAACCGACCTCTCCGCCCTCGAAGTCCTCATTGAGATTGATCGAGACGGCAAAGCGACGGTGCGCCGTCCCGCTCGTCATATTGTCGCGGTGCGACTCGAAATGGCCCCCATCCTCGGCCGAATAGCAGCCGACGAGATAGCGCTCCATGCGGGTGACATGAAATTGATGCACTTTCCGGATCTCCGGGACCACACGGCGGAGTATCCGCGTCTGGGTTTCCTGGATCAGTGCCTGATCGGCAATATTGTAATCTTTCCGCCGCTTGTGCGAATGGTCGGTGACCGTGACGGTCTTGCCGTCACGCTCGCGCATGAAACCGGATTCCCGGCCGCCATCCGCATTGTAAAGACTGATCAGCATCTGGCAGAATTCAGGTTCGAAAACCTGCGGCAGGATGAGAATGGGCGCATTCACCTCGAAACCGGCGAAATGCGACGGCCGGGGCAGCCTGTCCATAAAGTCGACCAGTTCGGCAATGTCGCTTCGATCGTCGGCGAAGGGAATGACGCGCATGACGCGCATTGTCGGATCAAGCACGAACCATGCTCGGCGGATGTCCGAGGCATTAACATCCCCCTCTTTCGGAAGCATTCCGTAAAGTCGGCCTATGGTCGCATCGAAATCCCAGAAGAATCGAAAGCCGGGATAGCTGTCGGCAAACCTCTGTCTGCTCTCGTCACTCGGATCGAGGCTCACCCCAAAAAAGCTAGCAAATGCGTCATCGAAGATTTCCGCGCGTGACTGCACTGCCTTGATTGCTTCCTCGGCATGCGCATCGGCAGCGGACGCGAAGTAGCAGAGGACGATATAGCGGCCGGCGGCGGTATCGAAGCTGTAGTTCGGATTTGCGAACGAGCGCTGCTTGAACCAGGGCGCCGGATCCCCGGCGCTCAAGACATTATGCGTGCTCATCGCGCAAACCTCCCAGATTGCTGTCGCCCGACACGCACCGTCGAGGCGCGATGCCGCATTCTGAATTAGAACGGAAAATCGCAGCTTGTCCAGCCCGCTTGGCCCCAGCCTGCCTAGCCTATGGGCGCCGATGCCTCCACCACCGCCAATGCCGCCATGTTGACCACGCCGCGCGAGGTGACCGAAGGCGACAGGATATGCGCCGGCAGTGCGGTGCCAAGCAGGATCGGCCCCACATGCAACGAATCCGTCATCGTCTTGACGAGCCCGAGCGAGATATTCGCGGCGTCGATATTCGGGAACACCAGCAGGTTGGCCTCGCCGGTCAGCGCCGAATCCGGCATGACGCGTTTGCGGAGGTGCTCCGAGATCGCGGAATCGCCATGCATTTCGCCATCCGCCTCAAGCTCTGGCGCAAGTTCCCTGACGAGGCTGATCGCCTTGCGCATCTTGTAGGCGCTTTCGGAGTCGCGCGAACCGAAATTCGAATGCGACAGCAGGGCGGCGCGCGGTGTGATGCCGAACCGCCGGATCGCCTGCGCCGCCTCGATGGTCATTTCGGCGATCTCCTCGGCGGTCGGCATGATCTTCACATAGGTGTCGAGGAAGAATGTCGCGCCGCGCTGCGAGATCAGCAGGCTGAGGCCATAGAGGTCAAGCACATCCTTGCGCTTGCCGATGATCTGCGAGACATCGCGCAGGTGTTTCGCAAACCTGCCTTCGACGCCGCAGATCAGCGCATCCGCATCGCCGCGACGCAGTGCCAACGCGCCAATCACGGTGGTATTGGTGCGCACGACGGTGCGGGCGGCTTCCGGGATCACCCCCCTGCGGCCGACCAGCGCGAAATATTCATCGACATAATCCTTGTAGCGCGGATCGTCTTGCGGGTTGACGAGATCGAAATCGACGCCGGGCCGGATGCGAAGGCCGTAGCGCTTGAGCCGCGTTTCGATGATCGAAGGGCGGCCGATCAGGATTGGCTTGGCAATCTCTTCCTCAAGCAGCACCTGGGCGGCGCGCAAGACGCGTTCGTCCTCGCCTTCGGCAAAGATCACTCGCTTCTTCTGGGCCAACTTGGCCGCCGCGAAGATCGGTTTCATGATGAAACCCGAGCGGAAGACGAAGCGATTGAGCTGGTCCATATAGGCTTCGAAATCGGCGATCGGCCGGGCGGCGACGCCGGTTTCTTCCGCAGCCCTTGCAACCGCCGGCGCGATCCTGAGGATCAGCCGCTGGTCGAATGGCGACGGTATCAGATAGTCAGGCCCGAAAATCGGCGTCTCGCCGCCGATCGCCTTGGCGGCAACTTCGTTGACCTCCTCGCGCGCCAGAGCGGCAATTGCCTTGACCGCCGCCATCTTCATCGCTTCGTTGATCTCGCGCGCGCCGCAATCGAGCGCACCACGGAAAATATAGGGAAAGCAGAGGACGTTGTTGACCTGGTTCGGGAAGTCCGAACGGCCGGTGCAGATCATCGCATCGGGACGGACTGCGCGCGCCTCTTCCGGCATGATTTCCGGGTTGGGATTGGCCAGCGCCATGATCAACGGCTTGTCCGCCATTGCCTTGAGGAGTTCCGGCTTCAGCACCCCGGCGGCGGAAAGACCGAGGAAGACATCCGCGCCGCCAATCGAATCGGCGAGAACCCGCTTGTCGCTCTCCTGCGCATAGACATCCTTCCAGGGGTCCATCAAGACTGGCCGGCCCTTGTAGACCAGACCCTCCAGATCGTGCACCCAGATGTTTTCGCGCTTCGCGCCGAGTTCGACCAGCAGATTGAGGCAGGCAAGCGCTGCGGCGCCTGCGCCGGAAGCGACGATCTTGACGTCGGAGATCGTCTTGCCGGCGAGTTCCAATCCATTGAGGATCGCTGCCGCGACGATGATTGCCGTGCCGTGCTGGTCGTCATGGAAGACCGGGATGTCCATGATCTCGCGCAGTTGCCGCTCGACCTCGAAACATTCCGGCGCCTTGATATCCTCGAGATTGATGCCGCCGAACGTCGGCTCCAGCGCCGAGACGACTTTGACCATGTCATCGATCCCGGGCGCGTCGATTTCGATGTCGAACACATCGATGCCTGCAAACTTCTTGAAAAGCACCGCCTTGCCTTCCATTACCGGCTTCGAGGCCAGCGGGCCGATATTGCCGAGGCCAAGCACGGCCGAACCGTTGGAGACGACGGCGACGAGATTGGCGCGCGATGTGTAGAGCGCCGCCATTTCCGGATCGTCCTTGATGGCGAGGCAGGGGGCAGCGACACCGGGGGAATAGGCCAGCGCCAGGTCACGCTGGTTGCCCAGCGGCTTGATCGCCTGGATCTCGAGCTTTCCCGGCCGTGGATAGCGATGGAAAAACAGCGCCTGTTCCTGGAGATCGCCGCTGATAGGCCCGCTTTTTCCGGTATCGTCACTCATCAAATCGAATCCTTTTTGCAAGTGATCGAGCTTTAACGGATTTTCATGTCAAATCCAGTTTCGCGAACGGATAAACTCCTGATCCGATGAGGAAAGGTGTCGCAGCCTCAGGCCAGATCGGATTGTTCCCGGATGTAATCGCTCGTAACGCGTGCCATCAGCGAAAATGACACGGCCCCCGCATCGGCATGGCCGATCGAGCGCTCCGCCAATGGCCGTGCGCGGCCGAGCTTCGGAGTAAGTTTCTTCGTTTCGTCTGCGGCATTGGCGGCGGCGGCGGCGGCTTCCAGCCAGGATTCCGTAAGGCTCAGACCATCCGCACGCGATGCCTCCAGCGTATCGACGAACGGCACGAAGGCATCGACCAGTGTCTTGTCTCCGACTTTGGCGCCCCCGAGCCGCATGACCGCATCCAGTGCCGCTCTAGCGCCATCGATCACTGAATGGCCATTGACCGCCTTCTGATCCGAGAATGCGGTGCTCCAGGCGCGAAGCGCCAGACCCCAGATCGCGCCCGACGTGCCGCCTGCCCTGTCCGCCCAGGCGTCACCAGCCGCTGCCAGCACGCTTGCTGCGCCAGCCTTTGCCCACACAGCATGAGCCGCGGCTTCCGACGCGGCCGAGCAGCCGCGCACCATGCCCTGACCATGGTCGCCATCGCCGGCCTGTGCGTCGATGCGGCCCAGTTCGTCCTCGACCTCTTTCAGGGAAGACACCAAGAGTGATAGCAGTTCGGCGATGCATTTGCCGCTCGCCTGGGACTGCGGCGTGGCAGTGCCGAACACCGGCGCCGGATCGTCCTCGGCTTCAAGGGCCTCCGCAGGCGTCACCGGTATGATGTAACCGCGACGAAAGGCGGGCGCGTCGCAGGGCGCGATCCAGTATTTTTCCAGTTCCTCATCCAGCCAGGTAAACGTCAGCGAGCAACCGGCCATATCGAGGCTGGTCACCAGTTCGCCCGCCTCCGGGGCGACGATTTCCAGGCCGGCGTCTTTCAATAAAACCGAGATCGACGTCCAGAGCACGAACAACTCTTCGTATTTCGTCGCACCGAGCCCGTTGAGCAGCACCGCCACACGTCGCCCCGCACCCTCCGGGCGCTCCTTGAGCAGCGTCTGGACAAGCTGGGTTGCCAAATCGGCGGCAGGGATCATGGTACTTTCATGGATGCCGGGCTCGCCATGGATACCCAGTCCGATTGCCATATGGCCCTTCGGCACCGTGAACAGCGGTTCCTTCGACCCCGGCAACGTGCAACCGGCAAAGGCGACGCCGATCGAAAACGTCCGCTGGTTTGCATGCTCGCCGACCCGCATCACCTCGTCGATCGGAAGCCCTGCCTCCGCCGCCGCACCGGCGATCTTGAACACCATGAGATCGCCGGCAATGCCGCGCCGCTTCAAATGCTGGTCGGCAGGCGCGCTGGCGACATCGTCGGTCACCGCCAGAATGCGCGTATCGATGCCGCTGGCACTGAGGCGCTCCGCCGCCAGGCCGAAATTCAGCACGTCGCCGGCATAATTGCCGAACCCGAGGATCACCCCGCCGCCATGATCGGCCAGCCGTCCGACGCGCGCCACCGCTGCGGTCGAGGGCGATGCGAACACGTCACCGGCCACTGCGGCATCCGCCAGCCCCGGTCCGACATAACCGGCGAAGGCCGGATAATGGCCCGACCCGCCGCCGACCACGACCGCCACCTTGCCTCTGGGCGATGCAGACGCGCGCAGTACGCCATTCCTGATCAGCCGGACACGGTCGCTATGAAGCTGGCTGAAGCCGGCAAGCGCTGCAGTGGCAAAGTTCTCCGGGGCATCATGAATGCGGGTCATGGCAAGTCCTCCCAATTCTCGTGGCAATTGATAGCATGCGTGATCGCGTATGCCAGCAGACAATGGCATGATAGCGCTACCAAGAGGCTTGACAGGTTGGCAAAAATGCCTCCATGCGGAACAAGAAAATTTCTGGGAGGCGTCCGACAGATGAGTCCGCTTTTTGATCTCGATGGAAAACTGGCGCTCGTGACCGGTTCCAGCCAGGGTATCGGTTTGGCTCTGGCAGAGGGACTTGCCGCACATGGCGCCCGTATCGTTATCAATGGCCGTGATGCCGCGAAGGTCGAAAACGCGGTGAATGCACTCTCCGCCAAGGGCTATCAGGTCTTCGGGGCGGCATTCGATGTCACCAATCCCGAGGTCGCCGGTCATATCGACCGCATCGAGGCCGAGATCGGCCAGATCGATATCCTCGTCAACAATGCCGGCATGCAGTTTCGCAGCCCGCTCGAGGATTTCCCCGCCGATAAATGGGAGCTGCTGCTGAAGACCAATGTCTCCAGCATCTTCTATACCAGCCAGGCTGTTGCCAGACACATGATCAGGCGCGGCGCCGGCAAGATCATCAATATCGGGTCCGTGCAGAGCGAACTGGCGCGCACATCGATCGCCCCCTACACCACCACCAAGGGCGCGGTGAAAAACCTGACGCGCGGCATGTGCGCCGATTGGGCGAAATACGGGTTGCAGATCAACGGCATCGGTCCGGGCTATTTCCGCACGCCGCTCAATCAGGCCTTGGTCGACAACCCGGAATTCTCCTCCTGGCTCGAAAAACGAACGCCGGCCGGGCGCTGGGGCGATGTCGGCGAACTCGTCGGCGCGGCAGTCTTCCTCGCCAGTCAGGCCTCCTCCTTTGTCAATGGACACATGCTTTATGTCGATGGCGGCATCACCACCTCGCTCTGAACTGATGGCCTATGTCGTCATGGGCGTTTCCGGAAGCGGCAAGAGCCTTGTCGGCCAAGCCCTCGCCGAAGCGCTTGGCCTGGCTTTCGCGGAAGGCGACGCACTGCATCCAAAGGCGAATGTCGAGAAGATGTCGAGGGGCATTCCGCTCGATGACGCCGATCGTCTGCCCTGGCTCGACAGGATCGGCGAGGAAATCGCCAACGCGCTGTCGACGGGCAAAGGCATCGTTATTTCCTGCTCGGCGTTGAAGAAGATCTATCGCGACCAACTGCGAAGTTTTGCGGACGGACGACTGATCTTCGTGTTCCTCAAGGGTTCGGAAGAACTGCTGGCGCCGCGGATGGCCGCACGCACGGGGCATTTCATGCCCCCCTCCCTGCTCAAGAGCCAATTGGCGACTCTGGAAGACCCGTCCGCAGAGGACAAAGTCATATCAGTCGATATCAGCGGCACGACCGCCGAAGTCATCGCCGAGGTCATCTTCCAGGTCCGTGCGAAAACTTCCATCTGAAGCCCTGAACCGAAACCCTGCCATCAGCGTTGTCTTTCCGGGCCCATTGTGCGGAGACGGTAATGCGCAGATTTTTTCGGAACCTTCTACTTCTGATTCTCGTACTCTTGGTCGCGGCGGGCGCCTATGTCTACTTCGATCGGGAATCGGCGACGCTGAACGCCGAGGAAGGCTATGGGCCTAACCCGAAGCTGCCTGACCCGAACCCGACCTTCATTCCCACCGTCAACATTGCCGAGGCCTCGAGCTGGCCGAAGGGCGAGACGCCCACGGCCGCCTTGGGCATGAAAGTGAATGCGTTTGCGGAAGGGCTGGATCATCCGCGTTGGCTGCATGTCCTGCCAAACGGCGATGTGCTTGTGGCCGAGACCAACAAGCCCGCCATGGAGGAGACCGAGCTTAGCGTCAAGGGCTGGATCATGGGGCTGGTGATGGGACGCGCCGGCGCCAACGCCACCAGCGCCAATCGTATTGTACTGCTGCGGGATGCCGACAAGGACGGTGTCGCCGAAACCAAGGAAGTGTTTCTCGAAGGGCTCTATTCACCTTTCGGCATGACGCTTTCGAGTGGCATTCTCTATGTCGCCAACACCGATGCAATCATGGCTTTCCCCTACAAGGATGGCGATACCAAAATCACGGCGACAGGGGAAAAGATCGTTGACCTGCCCGGCGGACCGATCAATCATCACTGGACCAAGGACGTGATCACCAGCGCCGACGGCAAGAAGCTCTATGCCACTGTCGGTTCCAACAGCAATGTCGGTGAGAATGGCATGCAGAACGAGACAGACCGCGCCGCCGTTCTGGAAATCGATCTCGCCACTAAAAAAACCCGGCTGTTCGCCTCGGGCCTGCGCAATCCGAACGGGCTGTCGTGGAATCCGCAATCGGGCGCACTATGGGTCGCGGTCAATGAGCGCGACGAGATCGGCAGCGATCTGGTGCCGGACTACATGACATCCGTCAAGGATGGCGGCTTCTATGGCTGGCCTTACAGCTATTATGGCCAGCATGTCGATTCACGCGTCTCGCCGCCACGTCCGGACCTGGTCGAGAAGGCGCTGGTGCCGGATTACGCGCTCGGTCCGCATACCGCCTCGCTCGGCCTGACCTTCAACACCGGCACACTGTTCGGTGCAAATTACGCCAATGGCGCTTTCGTCGGTCAGCACGGTTCGTGGAACCGCATTCCGAGAAGCGGCTACAAGGTCATATTCGTCCCCTTTGCCGATGGCAAACCATCGGGGGCGCCGCACGATATACTGACCGGCTTCGTGAGGGACGACAAGGCACTCGGCAGGCCGGTCGGCGTGGCAATCGACAAGCAGGGCGCGCTTCTGGTGGCCGACGACGTCGGCAACGTCATCTGGCGCGTGACGCCAAAGGCCCCCGCAAGCTAGAGCCAAAGTCAAATCGCAAAAATTCAGTTGGCTCAAGCAGGTCGTCCGCTTCAGCCAACAGACTGCAAACCGCTAGTTCTGACGAATTGCGGCCGCGATCGCCTGTTCCAGCCCTTTGCGGTCGTAGGGCTTGCGCAACAACACCGGCGGTGGTCCGATCGGCACGTCGGGCGCCTTGTTGTTGCCGGTCGCAAAGATCACGCCGATCCCGGAGTCTTTCCCACGGATGGTTGCGGCCAGTTCGGCACCCGACATCTTCGGCAGGCCGAGATCGGTGAGCAGAATATCGAATGCGTCGGTTTCGGCGAACTTGATCGCCTCCTCGCCCGACCCCGCTTCGGTGACCGTATGGCCCATATCTTCGAGCGTCTCGACCAGATCCATCCGGATCAGGACTTCATCCTCGACCACCAAGATCTTGAATGCGGTACTGGACGGTCCATCGGTGGGCTTATCGGCAGTTGTCGTCATGGTCGGCGGCGACGGAGTAAATGACGATACCTGGGTAAGGACGACCGCCGAGGCCTTTTCCATCGTCTTCTGCATCCGGTTGTTCAGCAGATGCCGGATCTTTCGTGCAAGTGTCTCGCGGCTATAGGGCTTGGAGAGCAGTTCCACGCCTGGATCCAGCCGGCCGCCGTGAACGATCGAATTCTCCGTATAGCCCGAGGTGAACAGCACCGCTATGTTCGGTAGCCGCTCCTTGGCTTTACGCGCCACGTCGGCACTCTTCATCGGTCCCGGCATCACCACGTCGGTGAACAGCAGATCGACGGCGACGCCGCTCTCGATCACATTGAGGGCGCTAGCAGCATCGTGTGCCTTCAGCACACGATAGCCCAGATCGCCAAGCATATCGACAACCGTGGCGCGCACGTCCTCATCGTCCTCCGCCACCAGGATCGTCTCGGTACCGCCACTGGTGGGACCATAGTCGAGATTGGTCAATCGGTCCTCGGCCTGCATCGAGCGCGGCAGATAAATGCGGATTGTCGTGCCCTGCCCGACCTCCGAATAGATTTTCACATGCCCGCCGGACTGCTTGACGAAACCATAGACCATGGACAGACCGAGGCCGGTGCCCTTGCCGACGGGCTTGGTGGAGAAGAATGGTTCGAACACGCGTTCGATCACCTGAGGCGGCATGCCGATGCCGGTGTCGGTGACGGCCAGCATCACATATTGACCCGCCTCGACCTCGGCATGGTTGCGCGCATAGACTTCATCGATGAAGGCATTGCCGACTTCGAGCGTCAACTTGCCCTGGCCGTTCATCGCATCGCGTGCGTTAATCGCAAGATTGAGCACGGCATTCTCGATCTGCTGCGGATCGACGAACGTGTTCCATAGACCGCCAGCCGTGATCGTCTCCACCTCGACGGTCTCGCCCAGCGTCCGGCGCAGCATCTCGCCGATGGTCACCACAAAACGGCCGATGTTGACGACCTTGGGATCGAGCGCCTGACGGCGTCCGAAGGCAAGCAGCTGGGTTGCGAGCTTGGCGCCGCGATTGACGCCAGCCAGTGCATTCTCGATCCGCCGCTCGGCCCGCTCGTTGCCGCCCAGGTCCTTGCTCAACATCTGCAGATTGCCCGATACGACCTGCAACAGATTGTTGAAGTCATGGGCAATGCCGCCGGTCAGTTGGCCGATTGCTTCCATCTTCTGCGCCTGGCGCAGTTGCTCCTCGGTCTGCTTCAGCGCCTGCGCCTGTTCCTTTTCAGACGTCACATCCCGGCCGTAAGCGAAGATCAGGTCGTCCTCGAGCGATATCCGCCAGGTGAGCCAGCGCGGCGTGCCATCGCGATGCCGAAAGCGGATTTCCAGGCTCTCCGGTCCATCGGACGCCTTCATGTTGTCAATCACCGCCTGGGCATCGGCCCGGTCATCATTCCAGACGAACATTGACAACGGATGATTGACGACCGCGCCTGCAGTTTGTCCGAGCACCGCCGTCCATGCCGGATTGGCGGCGCGAATGATCCCCGCCTCGTCCAGCACGATAAGGATGTCCTGTGAATTCCGCCAGACCCGGTCGAGCTCGATCGTGCGCTGCCTCACCTGCCTTTCCAGCGACTCGGCAAATTCCTCAAGCGACTGCTCGGCACGGCGCCGCTCGACAGCGGTACGGGTACGTTCCGCGACCTCGCGGATGAACGCCAGTTCGGCCGCCGTCCATTCGCGGCTGGTCGCATGATTGAGATAGAGAATGGCAACAACGCCGCCTTGCTCGCTGAGCGGCACATTGACAGCCGACTGGGCGCTGATCGCTTTCAGTCGGTCGGCGTTCGCCGCCGTGCGGGGATCGTTCTCAGCATCGGCGAACACGACGGTGTTACCGCGCTTGAGATCCTCCACATAGCTGCCATAATCGCGGAAATGCAGCGTGCCTGCCAGCGATTTGATGCCCGGCGCGTTCCAGTCACGCTCTATGGTCACGGTCTCGGCAATCGGATCGATCGTGCCATAGCCGGCGCGACTCACCTTCATCGCCTTGCCCAGGATTTCAGAGGCGGCAAAGGCGATTTCGGCCGGATCATCCAGATTTCGGAACCTGTCGCTCAGTTCGATCAGCGCCAGGCGACGCACCTCCTCAAGCCGCGTGTCTGTCACGTCGACATTGACGCCGATCATGCCGAGAAAATCGCCATTGGCATCGAAACGCGGCTGCGCATTCGTCTGGATCAGCCGATAGACGCCATCCGCATTGCGGTAACGCCCCTCCACGGAGAAGCTCTCGTGCCGCTTCATCGCTCCTGCGACAATCGTTGCCAGGCGTTCGACATCGTCCGGATGGGTTGTCTCGTTCCAGTCGAACCCGACAACGCGATCTTCTTCGACGCCCCAGAACCTGCGTTTGGCGGCATTCAGATAAGCACATTTGCCGGTCACGTCGCCCATCCACAGCATGACGGGAGCGCTGTCGGCGATCAGGCGGAAGCGGGATTCGCTGTCACGCAGGGAATCCTCGGCATTCTTGCGCTTGGTCACATCATGGCCCTGGACGAATATGCCGGTCGTCCCGCCGGCTTCATCGATCATCGGCTCGTAGACGAAATCGAGATACCGCTCTTCAAGCGGCGAACCCTTGTGATGCTGCAGCATGACGCGCACGGCTTCGCCCAAGTAGCGCTCCTGGGTCCGAAAGACATGATCGAGCAGATCGGTGAAACCTTGTCCAACGACTTCTGGCAACACTTCGCGGATCGGTTTGCCGATGACGTCGCGATGGCCGATGAGCGTTAGGTAAGCGCTATTTGCCACTTCGAACACATGGTCCGGGCCGGTCAGAGTCGCGACAAAGCCTGGCGCCTGTTCAAACATCCGCTTCAGACGATCGCTTTCACCTTGAACGCGGCGTACAGCCCGCACTTTTTCGGTCGTCTCGACGACGATGGCTATGACTCCGGCAGGCTTGCCTTCCTCATTGAGAACAGGTGAATAATCAAGATCGAGCCAGACATCCTCCGGCCTGCCATTGCGCAACAGGACCATCCGTTGTTTCCGATAAGCCAGTGTCCCCCCGGCAAGTCCAACTTTCATGACATTGTCGTTGAAATCGGCGACCTCTGGCCAGCCTTCGCGAACCTTGGATCCCAGCAATCCGGGATGCCGGCCGCCGGCGATCCGCGAATAGCCATCGTTATAGAGCATGTAGCCATCCTCAGCCCAGAGCATGACGATCGGAACCGGCGAGCGGAGCAAAATGCTACAGGCGGTTTTCAGACTGAGGGGCCAGGTGGAAATCGGACCGAGAGACGTCGACGACCAGTCGAAACTTTCAATGAGATATGCCGTTTCGCCGCCCCCGGACAGAAACGGAAATTCTGCGTTTATGAGACTCATTCTTCTACTCCCGCCTGATCGCCAGGAAAGGAGGTCGCACTCTGACTGAACTCGAGCAGTTTCATTTGGACAATCTTTGCAGGAACATTCAGATCGAAGGCGACTTTCGGGACAAGCCTTCACCCCTGACATTATCAGTACGCATCACTATACGCATCTTCACGATACTTCCCTTCCATATCGGCATGTAGTCTGCCGAAAAACAAAAATCGGTAATTGTGGTTCCCATCAAAACCGAAAATGTCGGACGAGGAAAAAAGTTCCCAACCACATAAGATATTTTCCTTCACTACAAAAACAACCGCTGGCTCCCGACGGAACAATCGTCAAGGCATGGCCGTTCTCATGAATAAGACACGTCCGGAGTTTTGTCATGGCGCCGCGTACCTTCTGGAAGGGCTATCTCAAATTATCGCTGGTCACCTGCCCCGTGGCGATGTCGCCGGCAACCAGCGAAAACGAGAAGCTGCGCTTCCATACATTGAACCGCGCAACCGGAAACCGCGTTGTCAGCCGCTATGTCGATTCCGTCACCCGCAAGCCGGTCGACGAGGATGACGAAGCCAAAGGCTACGAGCGCGGAGAAGGCGATTACATCATTCTCGATGATGATGAAATCGAAGCGGTCGGCCTCGAGAGCACGCGCACGATCGATATCGACGTATTCGTGCCCAAGGATGAGATCGAGTGGATATGGTACGACACGCCACATTACCTGGTCCCCAATGATAAAGTCGGCGAGGAAGCCTTCGCGGTGATCCGCGAGGCAATGGCGGAGAATGGTGTCGTCGGCATATCACGGCTCGTGATGTATCGCCGCGAGCGCGCAGTGATGCTCGAGCCGCGCGGCAAGGGCATCGTGCTTTGGACGCTGCGCTTCGGCGACGAGGTTCGCGACGCCAAGGACTATTTCTCGGGCATCAAATCGGACACGGCTGACAGCCAGCAGATGGCGCTGATGAAGCAATTCATCGAAAGGAAGACCATGCCATGGGATCCGAAGATCGTTGATGACCCGGTGCAGGACAAGCTCCTCGATATCATCGCCGCCAAGAAAAAGGGCCGCAAGCCAAAAGCAGCCAAGGCAAAAGCGGCGGAGGAGTCCAAGCCGACCAATGTCATCAACATCATGGACGCGCTGCGAAACAGCCTGAAAAAGAAGTAGAGCTACTTTTTGATCGGCTGGGCGGCCGCGCGCAACCCCTCCCAGGGGTTGCTGGAGAGTGAAGCGATCCGTGCGGGCGCATTCATTACGGTGAAATAGGCGGGGCCGATGGCTTCGTTGAGCTCTTCCCAGGCAAGCGGCATCGACACGGCGGCGCCCTTCCGCGCCCGCGTCGAATAGGGGGCCACCGCAGTATTGCCGCGACCATTGCGGAGATAATCGACGAGAATCTTGCCGTGGCGCTTCGATTTTGTGATCGTCGCCACATATTTCTCCGGCTCGTCCCGCGCCATCTCGTCGGCGATGCGATGCGTGAAATCCTTGACCTCGGTCCAGTCCGCCTCCGGCTTGAGCGGGGCCACGATATGAAGCCCCTTGCCGCCCGATGTCTTGACGAAAGCCGCAAGTCCCGCAGCCTCCAGCCGTGCCTTCACGTCGAATGCGCCTTCGATGACCCTTGCCCATGGCACGTCCTCGCCCGGATCGAGATCCATGATGATCATGTCGGGATGTTCGAGATCGGCCACCGTCGAGCCCCAGGGGTGAATTTCGAGAACAGCCGACTGCACCAGCGCTATCAGCCCATCGAGATCGTTGATCACCAGCAACGGCTCCTCGCTGCTGTCATGGGGATCGTCGAACAGCCCGATCTTCTTGTTCATGCCGCGCCAGGCGTGTTTCTGGAAGAAGGTCTGACTGCCGCCGACGCCCTCGGGCGCTCGCAACAGAGCCAGAGGTCTCGCAACGATATACGGCGCGATCAGTGGCCAGACTTCGGAATAGTAGTTGGCCAATCCTTCCTTTGTGACGCCTTCGTCCGGCCAGTAGATCCTGTCCGGATGCGTGAGCTTCACATTGGGCTGCCTCGGCTTTTCCGTCTTGGTCGTGGGTTGGGATTCGCGCATGATTTCCCCCGCGGGCTTGTCTTCGCGCAGCCCCCGAAATGACGCGTGCCGAAGGTGGCCATCCGCCGTCCAGGCACGGAACTCGACTTCCGCGACCAGCTTCGGCTGGACATAGCGCACGCCCCGCGCCTCTTCGCTGGTCAGTTTGTCATCGAACGGGCTCTTGTCGATGCGGATGCGTTCGAGCTGATCATAAAGCTGTTCGGCGATTTTTGCACTATACCCGGTACCGACGCGGCCGACATGAACGAGTTTGTCACCATCATAGACGCCCATGACCAGCGAGCCGATCGCATTGCGCGAGGCAGTCGATGGCACGTAGCCGGTGACCACGAATTCCTGACGTGACGAACATTTCGATTTCACCCAGTCCTTGCTGCGGCCGGAATGGAACGGCGCGTCGCGCAGCTTCGAGACGATGCCTTCAAGGCTCAGGCGGCAGGCGTGCTGCAAAACTAAATTTCCCTCATCCGGGAAATGATCGCTGAACCGGAGCAGGCCGCTCTGGCCGGTGATCAGTTTCTGCAACGTATTCTTGCGCTCGATCAGCGGCGTGTTGCGCAGGTCGGCGCCATCGAGATGCAGGAGATCGAAGGTGTAGAAGACGAACCGGTCGGTCCTGTCTTCACTAAGTGCCGCCTGAAGGGCCGAAAAGTCCGAACTGCCGGCGTCGTTCTCGACCACCAGCTCGCCGTCGATCATGGCGGTGCCCACTGGCAGTTCCTGAAACGCCGCCACCAATTCCTTGCCGAATTTCTTCGTCCAGTCGAGCCCGCTGCGGGTCAGCAGTTTCACCCGACCCGCCTGGATCCGCACCTGCAGCCGGTAGCCGTCGAACTTCACCTCATGGATCCAGCGCTTTCCGGCTGGCGGCTTCGCCACCAGGGTCGCGAGCTGCGGTTCGATGAAATCCGGCAGGTCACCCTTTCGGGCTTTCTTGACCTTCAGCGGATCGATGTCAGGAAGGAGTGCCTGCTCGACAGCAGCCTCTTTGGCCGGTTTCGCCTTCTTTGCGATACGTCCGGTCTTGGACGACCAGCCGGGAGCCTCGCCTTCGAGCGCTTCGACCGGCCGGCCGGAGATCACCGAATTCGGTTCCTGCTCGAGAATATCCGGCGCGCCTTCGGGCTTGGCGAACTCATCCTCCGCCTTGATCAGCAACCAGTTATCCCGTTTTTCGCCGGGCCGATGTCCCATCCGGATCAGGTGCCAGCGCCCCTCCAGTTTCTGGCCTTCCAGCTCGAATTCCATATGGCCTTTCGCGTAGGCCTTGTGGACGTCCCCGATCGGGCTCCACGAACCGCGGTCCCAGACGATCACGGAGCCGCCGCCATATTCGCCCTTGGGAATATTGCCCTCGAAGCCGCCGTAGTCCAGCGGATGATCCTCGACATGCACAGCCAGACGCTTCTCCCCCGCGATGAGGCTCGGCCCCCGCGTCACCGCCCAGCTTTTCAGCACACCATCCATTTCCAGCCGGAAATCGTAATGCAGGCGGCGGGCGGCATGCTTCTGGATCACGAAGCTGTGCCCCTTGTTGCTGGCGAGTTCGCCTTTCGGCTCGGCGGTGCGTTCGAAATTGCGCTTGGCGTTATAGGTTTCGAGAGCCATGTTCAGCTGGCCCTCTTGATCTTCGCGGATCTGGCGGGCGCTTTTTCCTTCGACGCGGCTGATTTTGTCCTGGCCTTAGGCGGCGGCTTCCCGGTCATAGCACCAGCGCTCTGGCGCAGGGCCTCCATCAGGTCGGAAGCCTTGGTCTCCTTGGGCTCGGGGCGCTTTTTGATTTCCTTGCCTTCGATCTTGGCCTTGACCATTTCCGCAAGAGCCTCTTCATAGCGGTCATCGAACTTGCCGGGATCGAACTTGCCCTTTTTGGTATCGATGATGTGGGTGGCAAGCTCAAGCATCTCGTCCTTGAGCTTGAGGTCCGGCAGATCGTCAAAGGCCTGCTCAGCGGACCGCACTTCGTACACATAATTCAATGTCGAGGCGACCAGCCCCATTCCATGCGGCCTGATCAGCACTGTGCGTGCGCGCCTGAACAGCACGGTTTCCGCAATTGCCGCAACCTTCATCTTCTCCAGACCGTCGCGGATCAAATCGAACACGGCATGCGACTCCTTGTCCGTCGGCGCGAGATAATAGGGCTTGTCGAAATAGACGTCGTCGATGTCCGCACAGGCAATGAAGGTCTGCACATCGAGCATCTTGTCGGCCTCGGGAACGGCGGCGGCGATTTCTTCGGGCTCCAGAGTCACGTAATCGCCGTCGGTCACCTCATAGCCCTTGATCTGTTCGTCGCGTTCGACCGGCTTGCCGGTTTCGATATCGACGAATTCGCGATTGAGCCGATGGCCTGTGTCGCGATTGACCATGTGGAAAGCGATGCGTTCGGATGTCGATGCCGCCGTGTACAGCGCGACGGCGCAATTGAGCTCGCCGACCTTGAGAAAACCCTTCCAGTTTGCCCTTGGAGCCACCGTTTTCTCCTTTGTTTGGAATCGGTTGCATCTTGCCGATGGGGAAATTCAAAATTCAAACGGTTACTCCGTCCATAAGTTCCAGCCGGGCACACTCGGGAACCCTCCGTTGGCTGGAACTCTCAGATGCGCACGGCGTTCTAGCTCTGATGAGGATAAGAAGGAGCAGTTCCATGGGCAGATATCCGGAAGCCGAAGATCGCGATTCCACGACTATTTCCAATCCCGATTCCACGGTGGTCGATCTGGAGAGCTATCGCCGCCGGCGCGACATCAAACAGGTCGACACCGAGGCGAACCAGAAGCCGCGAGACTCCGGCGGTGAAGGCGCTGGCGCCCGCAACACGCCGATCGAAGGCAACCGCCAGGAATAGTCAGCCAAAACCGAAGTCGGGAGTTCGCCATGAAAACCATTATCGGCCTTTTCGACGATCGCGCGGAAGCCTTGGCCGCAGTCCATGACCTGCATCAGCGCCGTATTCCCCCGCATGACATCAGCCTCGTCGCCAACAATGCCGATGGCTGGTATTCCGACAACTCCAAGCCGGAGGCCGGCGCCGAAACCGGTGCTGGCGTCGGCGCCGTACTCGGAGCTGTGGGAGGATTGCTGGCCGGCCTCGGCATGATCACCATTCCCGGCATAGGGCCAGTGATTTCAGCCGGCTGGCTGCTTTCCACCCTTGCTGGTTCGGCAACTGGGGTCATTCTCGGCGGCGCTGCCGGCAGCCTGGTCGGCGCATTGAATGAGCATGGCATCGATGATCCGGACGCGCAGGTCTACGCCGAAAGCCTGCGTCGAGGCGGCTCGCTGGTGATGGTGCGCGTCGAGGACAAACTTGTCACCGCGGCCGAAGCCATCCTGATCAAGCATCGGGTCGATATCGCCGCGCGGCGTGACGAGCTGACGGCCGGCGGATGGTCGCGGTTCGACGACAGCGCACAACCCTATGCGCCACCCCCCACCGAGCGTGGCGATCCGCTACGTCCCGAACATCCAACATACTAGGTTTCAGCAAAGGACACCGTCATGGACGCATCGAACAACACGACGCCGGAAAAGGATCGCGAAGAGGATTTCCGCGACTACGATCAGCGCAACAACGGCGAAGGCTGGCCCTATGCCGATGGCGAGCCGGTCAAGAAGCGCAATGCCGCCTATGGCGACACGTCCGACGAACTCGACCCGACGAATATAGAGGTCGCGAGCGACACCTTCATCGAAAGCGAGGGCGGCCCGACACTCTTTCCAGATGAGGAGCATGGAAACATCAACGATGACGGCATCGAAGAGGAAATCGCCAACAAGCTGTCCGAAAGCGGCCGCTGGGATGACACCCAGATCGAAGTGACGGTCCACAACGGCATTGCCGAAATCAATGGCCAGGTGGAAACCGAACACGACCGCCAGTTGATCAACCAGATCGCCCTCAGGACGGCCGGCATAAGGGATACCCGCAACAAGCTGATCCTGATCGGGGTGGACAGCCACATTCCGTCAGATGCAGATGAATAGATTGCGCATACAGAGTGTGATTCCGCACACAAGATAATTCATGACGAATTTGTAGTATTCACCATGTAAACCAGAGACTATTCGCTCGGAATTTCTCAGGACTTGATGCGAAAATCGATGCTGATACATCGATGTCGATCGTTGACAATGAAAACGGGCAGCGATCGCCTGCGAGAACAGGCCACTGTACAGTAACATATTTGCAACCCATTATTGACAGTCTCGCTTTGGAATTCGGGTCGGATCGTTGCGAACGGTTTCGGCGTGAGTATTCAGGGCACCAACAATGACATCCGCAACATGGGCCTGATCAGCGGAAACTGCGGCATAATTGCCGGCTCCGGTCACATCATCAATGAAAAAGGCGGCGAAATCGTCGGCATCACATATGGTGCCGTCGGTCAGAACATCGAGAACTATGGCCAGATCACCGGTGACATCGCAGTTTTTCTCGACGGTGACGGCACGCTTATCAATAAAGGGACAATCGACGGCAACGTTAAATTGGGACATGGTAGCGATCTGGTCGATACCCGAGGCGGAATAATCAACGGCGTGATCCGGGGCGGCTATGGCCGGGACACCTTGATTACCGACGACGCCAGGATTCTTCTGTTAGAAGAAAGCAGGGCAGCCGGTGACACCGTCAAATCCTCTGTCAGGTACAATCTTTCCGAAAATGTAGAAAAGCTCGTTCTGCTGGGACGTAAGGATATCGACGGCAAAGGTTCCAATCAGGACAATATTCTGACCGGCAGTGGCGGAAACAACATACTTTCCGGCATGTCTGGCTCCGACAAACTGGACGGCGGCCAAGGTAGCGATCGGTTAAGCGGCGGGGCCGGCAGAGACTATTTCATCTTTGCCCGAGGTGATGGCAGCGATACGATCACCGACTTCGCGATATCTCCGACGGCGCGGGACGAAACCTACGATGCGCCGGTCCTGAATGGCTGGCAGGATGTCAGAAACTTTTCCGAGGTGATGGAACACGCGCGAAATGTGGATGGAAACATTCTCATTGAACTGGGCGGTGACAGCATTACCCTGTTGGATGTTCAAAAGAACGAACTCACCGAGCAACACTTTTTTATCAATTGACTATTGATAGCGAGCTTTGAATTTGGGACAATTGAAAATTGAGGGGCCGCTGAATGGCGGACCCTCTTTTTCTTGGAACGGCAAATCCGGCGAGATTACTGCGCCTTGTATTCCGGCTGAGCCTTCAGCGCGTCCTTGTTTGCCTCGACGTAGACGCGGAAGTCATCGCCCTTGGCGTTACGGACGATGTTGAGCTCGTCCGGCGTCACGGCGATCTCACGTTCGCCCATGCCAAGGAAGCCGCCAATGTCGAGAACGAAGAGCTTCACCTGGCCCTTGTCGTCCATGACCAGACGATTGATCTCGCCGACATCCTCGTCCTTTGCGCCATAAACACGCGCACCTTCAAGTTTGTCAGCCGTCAGTTCGGTCATCTGGACCGACTGATAGCCTTCGCGTGTGACCTCGGGACGGGCAAGGCGCGCACGGGCTTCTTCCATCGTGCTCTGAACGGCGTTGTCAGACTTGGTGGACGCCGTCGTCTGGGTGTCGGTGTCGGTTGCCGTGGCATCCGGCGTCGTCATGGTGCTGGAAGCCTGGTCGTCGGCTGTATCGGCCGGCTTTGCCATCGTGTTGGTCGCCGTGTCTGCAGGCTTGGCCATATCCGTGGTCGCGGCAGTATCATCTGTCATGGCCGGTGTCGTCGTGTCGGAAGCAGTGTCTGTCGCGTTGGTCGTATCTGCCGCATTATTGGCAGCGGCCTTCACGTCATCCGGTGTCATGTAGGCAGGCGCAGCATTGAGTGCTTCCTTGGTTGAATTGACGACGAGGAAGTAGTCATTGGCGCCGTCGCCATTTCTGACGAACCTGACGTCATTCATCGAAACGGCGACATTTTTTTCGCCAATGCCAAGAAAGCCGCCGACCCCGAGGACAACTGCCTTGATCGAGCCATCGCGGCCAAGGACGACTTCATTGATTTCGCCAATGTTGTCCCAGTCCTTTTCTGCACCGGCCTTGACGGTCTGGTCAGCAGTAAAGTCGGTGTCGCTCGCATAGATCGTCTGGCCAATAAAATCAGAAGCCTGAACGTCGCTCGCCTGGGCCTGATAGGTATTGAACTGCGCGGGAGCAGCATAAGCTGCACCGCCCATGACAAGAACGAGGGCTGTGGTTGCCAGGAAATTTTTCATCGGTTGTTCTCCTTAGGAAATATTCGAACTGGACAGTGTCGCGTTCAAATATCCAATTCGATGTGGTGTTGAAATCTGCAGCAGCCGCATCGGCTTGCCGTACCCTCCAAACTTTTCGGATTCAAAAAGGTTCCGGATTTGCCAAATACGAATCGGCTCAAAAAAAGGGGCGAAAAATATCGAAAACGGCGACATTGCCGGAACAATCGTCGCTTTTCCTCGTTCGAATGGCAGGATCAATCGATCTTATGGGTCTGGGGACGTTTTCATATCTTGAGGTAACTCTCGCTTGTTGCTGCCCCACGCCTAGCAAGCCTTGACCCTTTCTTGAACGGGCCACTGTAAGCGAACCAAAACCTCGAAGGAGATATTCCATGGCACAGAAAATGCTCGATGACCTTTTCTACGATACTCTCAAGGATATCTATTATGCCGAGCGCCAGATCGTGAAGGCCCTGCCGAAGATGGCACGTGGCGCAACGGATCCGAAGCTCAAGGCCGCATTCGAAAAACACAAGGAGCAGACGGAAGGTCAGATCGAGCGCCTGCAACAGGTGTTTGAATCGATCGGCAAGCGCGCCCAGGGCAAGACATGCGAAGCCATCCAGGGCATCCTCGCCGAGGGCGAAGAGATCATGGAGGAATTCAAGGGCACGCCAGCGCTCGATGCCGGACTGATTTCCTCGGCACAGGCTGTCGAGCACTATGAAATCACCCGCTATGGCACGCTGAAGAGCTGGGCGAACCAGCTCGGCTACAAGGATGCCGTCAAGCTACTCGACGCCACTTTGCAGGAAGAATCGCAGACCGACACAGATCTCAGCAAGCTGGCCGAAACGGCCATCAATGCCGCTGCCCAGAAGAAAGCGGCCTGATTGATCGAATCGCAAGCGAGGCGGCCGGCTGAAAAGCCGGCCGCCTCAATAATGGGTGCACCCATGCGCCGATGAATTGACGCCTATAAAATCCGGATGAACCGCTACGGCCGCCCGTCTGACAGATCGCGACCATTGATCGATGCCGGAACTGAAATCTGCTGGCCCGAAGGCTTCGGCAACGGGATATCGACCGCATCCGGCACCACAACATGCGCATCAGCGGCGTCAGAGCGCTGCAGTTTATGGCGGAAATTCGGCTGCGCTGGCTTGGTCGAACCGCTGGGCGTCGCCGGTACAATGTTCTTGTCCATTTCAATCCCTTCCTCGCTTTTTATCTTTTGCCTCCATGTCTGATTATCTTTTGCCTCCATGTCTGAACGATCTCGCCAGCGGTTGGTTCCAACTTTGTCGTCAATGCTGCGCCGCACGGAACCATTGTTTCGCGAACTCGTTGCTTTTTGCGATGGAACTTAAAGGAACACACGATGGACATGCGGACCACTCAATGGACGATCGAAGAGGGCGACTCTGCGAAACTCGGCGCGACTGCGCAGGAGGACGGCGTGAACTTCGCGCTTTTTTCAGCGCATGCCGATGGAGTAGAACTGTGCCTGTTCGATCCGACCGGTTCCCATGAAACCGCCCGCCTGCCGCTGCCGCAATATACCAACGAAATCTGGCATGGGTTCGTGCCCAACCTCAAGCCCGGCGCGCTGTACGGCTACCGCGTCCATGGCAAATACGAGCCTGAAAACGGCCACCGCTTCAATGCCAACAAGCTGCTGGCGGACCCCTATGCGCGGGGCTTTGCCGGCGAACTCGTCAAATCCGATACGCATTTCGGCTACGACCTGCATGCGGAGGAAGACAAGGACTTGACTTTCGACAGCCGCGACAACGCCGCCGAAATGATCAAATGTGTCGTCATCGACCCGGCCAGGCATCGGCTGACGGACAAGCGTCCGAAAATCCGTTGGGCGGATACGATCGCCTATGAAACGCATGTAAAGGGTTTCACGCAACTCAATCCCGCCATTCCCGAGGATTTGCGCGGGACGTTCGAGGGGCTGGGCCACAAGGCGGCGATTGAATATATCAAGAGCCTGGGCATCACCTCCGTCGAGCTGCTGCCCATCCACGAATTTTTCGACGACTTTCACCTGATCGACAAAGGCCTGAAGAACTACTGGGGCTATAATACGTTCGGCTTTTTCGCGCCCGCCTCGCGCTATTTCGGACCCAATGGAGCGCAGGGTTTCCGCGACATGGTGCGCGCGCTGCACGACGCCAATATCGAGGTGATTCTCGATGTCGTCTACAATCATACCGCCGAAGGCAATGAGCTGGGGCCGACCTTCTCCTTCAAGGGCATCGACAACTTCTCATACTATCGCACCCTGGCCGACCAGCACCGCTACTATGTCAATGACACAGGCACCGGAAATACACTCAACACATCGCACCCGCGCGTACTGCAAATGGTGATGGATTCATTGCGCTACTGGGCCGAACACATGGAGATCGACGGCTTCCGGTTCGACCTTGGCAGCATTCTCGGCCGCGAGCCAGAGGGCTTCGACCAGCGTGGCGGTTTCTTCGATGCCGTCACCCAGGATCCAACGCTCTGCGGCGTGAAGCTGATTGGTGAACCCTGGGATATCGGCCCCGGCGGCTATCAGGTTGGCGGCTTTCCGCCCGGCTGGGCCGAATGGAACGACAAATACCGCGACTCCGTCCGCGAGTACTGGAAGAACGACGACAATACCGCTCCGGATTTTGCCTCGCGGCTGCTGGGCTCAGCCGATCTTTACGACCAGCGGGGCCGCCGCCCCTGGTCAAGCGTCAATTTCATCACCGCGCATGACGGCTTTACGCTCAACGACCTCGTTTCCTATAACGAGAAGCACAACGAGACGAATGGCGAGGACAACAATGACGGCCACGACCATAACCGGAGTTATAATTATGGCGCTGAAGGGCCGACGGATGATGAAGGCATTAACATCACCCGCGAGCGCCAGAAGCGCAATCTGCTGACGACGCTGCTTCTCTCGCATGGCACGCCGATGTTGCTTGCCGGCGACGAGTTGGGACGCAGCCAGCTCGGTAACAACAACGGTTACTGCCAGGACAGCGAAATCAGCTGGCAGGCGTGGGAAAATCTGCCGGAAACCTGCACTCAGCTGCACGAATTTACCCGGCGGGTCATCGCGCTTCGCAAGGCGCAGCCACTGTTCCGCCGCGAGAACTGGCGTGATGGCATGGTGGTGAACTGGTTCAATGCCAGTGGCGGCGAGCATACGCCCGAACATTGGGTCGAGGAAACGCCGCTGTGCATGCATCTCGGCCGTGGTGATCTACTCGACGAGGACGGCATCTGGTCCGATATTCTTGTCCTGTTCAATCCCACGCCTGATAAACTGGGGTTCAAGCTACCCGAGTTCCACGGGCCGGCATGGCGACTGGAATTGACAACCGAAGACCCCGATCGCAACGGCGATATCATCGAGGACAACAAGGTCTACGAAATGGAAGGCCGTTCCATGGCGGTGTTCCGCAGGGCTTAAGCGAACGTCCCCTCCCTTCTTGGAGGAGGGGACTTTGACAAGCCTTTCATTGTCAGATGAAGGCTCTAACCCGTCGCTCGCTGCATCTCCACGCCCGAAGACGTGCCGGACTTGCGCGCAAGGCTGCGGAACAACGAGGCATACTGGCCGGCGCTACGCTCCCAGGAAAAGCGCGCCTTCATGCCTTGCGTCTGGACCTGCTGCCATTGCTTGGGGTTGTTGTAGGTATCCATGGCCCGGCGGATCGCATGACATAAGCCTTCGGTCGTGACCGGGTGGAACTGGAACCCGGTCGCGACCTGGGCATTCATCGCCGCGTCATTGGCATCAATGACCGTTTCAGCCAGACCGCCGGTACGGGAGACCACAGGTATGCTGCCATAACGCAGGCCATACAGCTGGGTCAGCCCGCAGGGTTCGAAACGTGAGGGCTGGATGATCGCGTCCGATCCGCCGTGAATCAGATGCGCGAGTTCCTCGCTATAGCCTATGTTGACGGCAATCCGTCCCGGATGCTTTTCCGCGGCCTCGAGCAGCATGCGTTCGATATCGGCATCGCCCTTGCCGCAGACGATCAGTTTGCCGCCGCTGAAAACCAGATAATCCGAGGCATAGGCAAGCATGTCCATACCCTTCTGCCATGTCAGGCGGCTGATAGCGGAGAAAATCGGGCCGCCGTCATCATCGAGACCGAGTCTTTGCTCCAGCCTTCGCCTGTTCTTGCGCCTCAGATCGACATTGGCCAGATCGAATGTCTGCGGCAACAGTTCGTCCGTTTCCGGATTCCAGACATCGTCATCAATGCCATTGAGAATTCCCCGCAGGCTGTCGCGGCGAACTTTCAATACACCTTCCATGCCCATGCCGAAGCGTGGGGTCAGAATTTCGCGGGCATATGTGGGGCTGACCGTGGTGATGACGTCCGACGTCATCAGTCCTCCCTTCAGGAAGGAAATGTCGCCGTAATATTCAAGGCAACCGACATTGTTGGCACTCGGCGGCAAATGCAGGTAAGGCACCAGGGTCGCAGGATACTGCCCCTGGAAGGCGATATTGTGGATCGTCAGGACGACCGGCTTTTCGCATCCCATTTCACGCATGTAGACCGAGGTGAGCGCCGACTGCCAGTCATGGGTATGAACGAGGTCGGGCTGCCAGCCCGGCAACTCACCGCTGGCGATCAGCGCTGCGGCCAGGGAAAGCGCAGCGAAGCGTTTCCAGTTGTCAGGATGATCAATGCCATGCTCATCGAGATATGGCGTACCCGGCCGGTCGTATAGGGCCGGAATATCCAGGATGAACAACATCAAATCAGCGGATTGCAAAAACCGTATCGCCGCGCGTTCGCCCAGCAAATCGTCGAATTCAAAAAGAGGCTCACTGGCATACGCCATAGGAAAGAAAACTGGGTAACCAGGCACAAGCGTTACGGAATCGACGCCAAAGCTCTTCAATGCCTTGGGCAATGACCCTGTAACGTCCGCAAGCCCTCCGGTTTTGATATAAGGATAGACCTCGGAGGTAACGGACAAAACTTTCATGTGTTTAGACCAGGTATGCGATGCGATATCTCAGGCATTTTGGGTGGCCCCCGGCATGATTTCAAAAGCTACACGTTATCTACGATACAACTTGGCTGGCCATTTTCAGTTCCCCGGCAAGGCTCGAATCAAGCTGATCACGTGCCAGGAAACTTCCAATGAAGCGTACCATCAAAGATAATTTATTTAAATATTTTTAACGCGGAACTTCTTTCGATACATCGAGTTTTGTGGAGTGGGAATGGGAGATCTCAATGCACGACAAGACCTATGACATAACGTGTGACAGCGATGGCTGGTCATGCCGCTCGGCAGGAAATCTGATGGGATCTTTCCCATCCTGGCTCCTTGCGATCGGCGCGGCCCGGGCTGCCGCAGAGAAAGACAGACGAAACGGCATCTCAGCGGTGATCCGTTATCAGGATCTCAAGGGCGCAATGCAGACGCTGAAATACGAAGACGAAAATATGGAACAGCCGCCGCAGTGTCTGGATCCCAAGGCACTTCGGCGCATAGACCGGCTTGTCACCGGACATCGAATGAATTAACACGACCTGCGGTAAAAACCGGTGACGGAAATATGATCGAAGCCGATTTTTTCGCCCGGCCATCGAAGGTTGTTGCGCTCGACCTGATTGGCGTTTCCTTGCTCTTTGAGGGAGTTGGCGGCGCTATCGTCGAAACCGAAGCCTATCATGAGCAGGATCCAGCCTCGCACAGCTATAGGGGACAGACGTCTCGCAATGGCGCGATGTTCGGACCGCCGGGACATGTCTATATTTATCGCTCCTACGGCATCCACTGGTGCCTGAATTTCGTCTGCCTGCCTGGTAGCGCTGTGTTGATTCGCGCGCTGCAGCCCGATGTCAATATCGAAGCGATGCGCCAGCGACGCGGCGATGTCGCGACACGGCTGCTTTGCTCCGGACCGGGGCGGCTTACAGAAGCGCTGGGCATCACCGGTGCGCATGACGGACTTTCGCTGACAGCCCCGCCTTTTGTACTGCAGCCTCGAAGCGAAGATATTGCCGTTGATGTCGGCACCCGTATCGGAATCACCAAGGCGGTCGGGGAGAATTTGCGCTTTGGCGTGAAGGCATCGCCCTTCCTCAGCAAGAAGTTCCCGATCGCTATTTGACTTCCGCTTTTCAAAACTCTCCGGAAAAAGCACAGACACTGTCCAATTGACGGGGTCCAAGCTGTATTTGTGGCTAACTTTCGGTGAAATCGGCGGAATACTGCCGAGAAATCGCAAAATTCATCAATAAAAGCGCGGAACATTCCTTTCCGAGCACCGTTCTAGCAATGCCGCTCGCAAGAACAGGATTTCTAGTGAAGCGGCACTTTACGGTTTAAGAATTCATAGTTGTAACAGGAGGTTATCATGGGTCGCGGTATTCTGCTTTGGTTTCTCGGTATTCCGATTCCGATTATCATTCTCATCCTTCTCCTCTGGCGCTAGGAGGTCATGATGGCCATCTCTGATACTCCATTGATGATGGATGCTCCCATCGAGTCATCCTCGTCCGCTGTCAGCTGGGGGCCGATATTTGCAGGCGCCCTTGTCGCTGCAGCAATATCTCTTCTGCTTCTGCTGGTCGGCGCCGGACTGGGCTTTGCCATGGTGTCGCCCTGGTCGTCACAGAGCGCCTCGGCTGCAACGATAGGCGCGACAGCTGCAGTCTGGCTCGTCGTGGTGCAGTGGCTGTCGTCTGGTTTGGGCGGCTATCTTACCGGCCGGCTGCGCACCAAGTGGGTCGGCGTTCATACCGATGAAGTCGGGTTTCGTGACACAGCCCATGGCTTTCTCGCATGGGCAGTTGCAACGCTTCTCGTCGCCGGTGTCCTGAGTTCGAGCGTCTCGTCCATTATCGGCATGGGCGCGCAGGCAACAGCCACGATCGCGGGCGCAACAACGACCGCAGCAGCATCGGTCGCGGCGAAGAGCGGTGAGGATTTCTCCACATCCTACTTCACGGATGCGCTGCTGCGTCCGAGTGATCCGGCATCGGCAACCAACCCGGCTACGAACACGGAGGCATCCGCCGCGCAGCTTTCGCGCATTCTCACGAATGCCGCGATCCAAGGCAAGATGTCCGCCGCAGACCGCACCTATGTCGACAAAGTCGTCGCCGCACGCACCGGCCTGCCTGAAGCCGATGCCAAGGCACGCGTCGATGCCGTTCTGAAGGAGATCGAAGACGCCAAGGTTGCAGCCCAGCAGGCTGCAGACGAGGCCCGCAAAGCGGCTTCGGCTACATCCCTCCTGGGCGCTCTGTCGCTGTTCATCGGCGCCTTCATCGCCTCGGTCGCCGCAGCTTTCGGCGGACGACAGCGCGACGATGACGAAGAAGTATTGCTGCGGACTTGACCCGCGGCAATACTGTGTCAATAAATTGGCCCTGACTATTATTGGGCATAACCGATGAAAAACCGCGATCGTTACTTAGCGCTTGCGAATAGAATATCGAACTGGTTTGAAAAGCCATCCGCCCTCATCGCGGCGGTGGCTTTTCTCTCTATGTGGACGTTCGTCGCCTTGCTGATCGGTATTTCGATCGCGGGGATTCTGATCGCTACGATGACCATCAATTTATTTATCTTGGCAATGGTGTTTCTCGTGCAGCATGCGCACAAATCCGATATCCGGTCGCTCCAGGCCAAACTGGGCGAGTTGATCGAGGCTGGAAAACTGGAAAGCAGCGGCGCAAACGCCGACAGGATGAGTGATACGGAGTTGCAGCAGCTCAGGCAGTTGCTAAAGCGCCAGGCCGATAACGACAGTGGCCCGTTCGTTGACAAGGACCAACGCCCCTCACTGTTCTGAACATGAAAAAGGCCGCTCTTGGCAGGCGGCCGTTTCCGTCTTCGAAAAACAATTTCAATCAGCGATCGAGCGCGCCGTTGCTCTGCTGCTCATATGCCTGTTCGTAATCGCTTGGGCCATCGGTACTGCCGATCTGGATCATCAGCGCCCTTGCCTTGGCGATGACGTTCTCGCGATTGAGGTCGTGAGTGTGCCGCATCATCACAGAAATGACTTCGCCGCCGTCACCACAAAAATCTACCTTGAAAGCTGGATTGCTCCCACCCTCTTCACGTATCTGCGTTTCTACAAGATGCATGGCTAGTCCTCCTGTTGCACGTGAGGTGGAAACGAGTCCGCGACGGGCTTTGTTCCGTGTGACTAACGGAGGAACCAACGGTGGTCCAATCTGTTAACGCCGCATGTTCATCCCACGCATACCGCTACCCCATGCAACGTAAGCTCGATCTTCGCACAGGCAAGACAGTCTGGCTGGCCTATCGCGCGCCGTCCGTGCCGGCCGATAACCTGACCCGCGATATCCAATGCGACGTGCTTGTCGTCGGCATGGGCATCAGCGGCGCAATGATCGCCGAGGCTTTGACCGCAGCAGGTCATTCCGTGGTCGCCGTCGATCGCCGTAGACCGATGGCCGGCTCGACATCGGCGACGACGGCGCTGGTGCAGTACGAGATTGACCAGCCGCTGACCGTCTTGACGCGGCAGGTCGGCGCGGACAAAGCCCGACGTGCCTGGCGGCGCTCGCGATTGGCGGTCTCGAACCTGCATGGTCGGATCGCCGATCTTGAATTGAATTGCAGGGCCGGGCTACGCCCTTCCCTCTATCTTGCCGGCAACGCAATGACGCCATCCGATCTGAAGGCGGAATCGGCTGCGCGTCGGGCCATCGGCATCAACTGTCGCTACCTTACCCGATCAGCGGTGATGGACGAATTTGGCATCGACCGCGAAGCCGCCATTCTCAGCCAGGGCAATATCGCCCTTGATCCTCGCAAGCTGACTGCGGGAATGCTGTTGCACGCCAGGGAACGCGGCGCTCGACTTTACCAGCACGTGGAGGTGACGGATATCGAAAGCGGTTCGGGCGGCGTGACGGCGCAAACCAGCTCCGGCGCGGTTATTCGCAGCCGGTATCTCGTGCTTGCCACCGGTTACGAATTGCTGGACATGGTGCCTTTGAAGAAACATCGGATCATCTCGACCTGGGCGATGGCAACGAGACCGCAGCCCAAGGCGATCTGGCCGCGGCAGGCCTTCATCTGGGAAGCGTCCGATCCCTATCTCTATCTGCGCGCGACGCATGATGGCAGGGTCATCTGCGGCGGCGAGGATGAGGAGTTTGCCGACGAGGATAAGCGCGATGCGCTTATGTCGCGCAAGGTTGAAGCAATCCGGAAAAAGCTGTCGCAGCTGCTGCCCCATATCGACACCACACCGGACCACGCCTGGGCCGGCTCTTTCGGCGCGACCGATACGGGCCTGCCCTATATCGGCGCGATCCCCCACCATCCCCGCATGCTGGCGGTCATGGGCTATGGCGGCAATGGCATTACCTATTCGCAGCTCGCCTCGGAAATCATCACCACCACATTGGCGGGGAAAGCCGATGCCGACGCCGATCTTTTTGCTTTCGATCCATGACCGCATGCTCTAAGCCGACGCCATGCTTTTCGGAACTTTTCCGAATCGACCATTGATCGGGTATGCTCCCGATCGATGCCGTCCGAGGAATATGCGATGCCGATCTTTTCAGTGCGGCACATTACCGAATATCGCTATCGCCAGCCGGTGAAGTTCGGCGAGCATCGGCTGCTGTTCCGACCACGCGACAGCTATGACCAGCGGCTCCTGGAAGCCACGCTGATCGTCGAACCTGAGCCCGCCAGCATCCGCTGGATCCATGATGTGTTCGGCAATTGCGTCGCCATCATCCGCATTTCGCGCAAGTCGCCGGTGCTGCGGTTCGAGACTCAGATTCGGCTGGACCACACGGCTGACTCCATCGAATTCAAGATCGAGGACAAGGCGCTCACCTATCCCTTCGTCTATGATCCGGAAGAGATGAGCGACCTCAAACCGACGATGGAGCGGCATTATCCGGATCAGGCCGACGAAATCGGCCGCTGGGCGAAGCAGTTTCTGAAACCCAAGGGACCCACCGACACCGGCCACCTGCTGATGACGATGTGCTACGCGGTCCGCGAAAGCTTCATCTATTCGCGGCGCTCTGAAGAAGGAACGCAATCGCCCTTGAAGACATTGCAGTCGCGCAAAGGCACTTGCCGCGACTTCGCACTGCTGATGATGGAGGGCGCGCGTTCGCTCGGCCTCGCGGCGCGCTTCGTCTCCGGCTACGTCTATGTTCCGGACCGCGACGGCTCGATGACACGCGGCGGCGGCTCGACCCATGCCTGGTGTCAGATCTACCTTCCGGGCGCAGGCTGGGTGGAGTTCGACCCGACCAATGGCATTGTCGGCAATCGCGACCTGATCCGCGTTGCCGTTGCCCGCGATCCGTCGCAGGCCATACCCCTGTACGGCAGCTACAGCGGCAGAGCGGAAGACTTCGATGATATGAGTGTGCAGGTCAATGTCACGACACATCAAAATGACGGAGAAATCCACGACATTGACATTCCCGTCGTGGAACGGTCAGCGGTGCAGCGAGTTTAGAAAAGGAATTCGCACACAAGGAACGCACGGTGAAAATACACGCTGGTTTTACGCTGGGCTTCGAATGCCTCCAGCCCACCCCGATGTTACTGGTTTTGAATATTCATCCATCCAGACGGATCGATTTGCTGACCGAGCAAGTCCTTACTTTCAATCAGGCCATCGATGCCTGGAATTACACGGACAGCTTCGGAAATGCGTGCACCAGGATTGTCGCTCCGCCCGGCGTGACCACGGTATCGAGCGATTTCGAGATTTACGACACCGGCCAGCCGGATATCGTACCGGTTGACGCGGTCCAGCACGATATCAAGGACCTGCCGGACGAGGTGCTGCAATTCCTGCTCGGCAGCCGCTATTGCGATACCGATCGCATGGGTGATTTCGCCTGGCAGAATTTTGCCAATACGCCGCTGGGTTGGCCGCGGGTTCAGGCGATCCTGGATTTTGTCCACAATCACATTGATTTCGATTACCAGAATGCGGATTCGCATCGCACGGCGCATGGCGGCTACACGGATCGAACCGGTGTCTGCCGCGATTTTTCCCATCTTGCGATCACGCTTTGCCGTTGCATGAACATTCCGGCCCGTTATTGTACCGGCTATCTCGGTGACATCGGCGTCCCGGCGGTGCCTGACCCCATGGATTTCAGCGCCTGGTCCGAAGTCTATCTCGGCGGTCATTGGCACACGATCGATGCCCGCCACAACACGCCCCGCATTGGCCGCATCCTGATGGCAACCGGCCGCGACGCTACGGATGTCGCCCTGTCGACCAGCTTCGGATCCAGCACGCTGGTTCAATTCGACGTCGTGACGGAGGAGATCGAGGAAGGAAAGGCCGCGTAGACCTTAAGCGGCCAATCTGGATTATCCTGCACGAGTATTGTCGTTGCTGGACGCGGAGACCAGGTTTTCGACCGACACGACGCCGGCGACCCTTGAAGCGATATCCTCCGCGATCGTCACCTCCTCCGGAAATGCCACCGTGCCCTGAAGCACGATCTGCGTGCCGACCGATGTGACCGTAATATTCGTCGCATCAAGATCTCCTGCACGCGCCAGCGCTTCGGCGACCCGGGTTTCGGCCGCCGGTCCCGGATTGGCGTCCATATCGACGGTGGATACGTCTGCACCGTAAAATGTCTGGGGTTTGAATACCATTTTCATTTTCCTCGTTACAATTGCTGCCTGCTGGGAAACAGTCGATCTGGAGTGTTTGTTCCACCGGCTGCCGAGAGCACAACCGCCCGGGAACAATGACGCTTCAATGTCGTTCGACAGTTGAATGAGGTGAAGGAGAGTTCGATGAACAAGACGACGATTGAAAAGGATGCGAGAGGCCAGTTCGCGCCAAGTCAGGCGGATCGCAAAAATGATGGTGTCATCAGTGCCATACCGACCAAGGTTACCGGCGAAGTGGACGCAACGGTCAATAAATGGGGCGACAAGGAAAATCCCCCCAAAGATTGGGACTTGAATTTCAATGAAAACCAACCCCGCAAGGACAGGTGAGGCAATCCTCGCCTGTCCTCAGCCGAGCAATTTCAGTAGCCGCCAATGACCGGCAGAATCTCGCCCGTGATGTAGCTCGAGCATTGGGCAGAGGCGAGGAACACATAGGCCGGAGCCAGCTCCTCCGGCTGGGCCGGACGCTTCATCGGCACGGAACTGCCGAATTTCGCGACGTCCTCAGCCTGCTTGTCGGAAGGATTCAACGGAGTCCAGACCGGGCCCGGCGCCACCGCATTGACGCGAATGCCGCGTGAAATCAGGTTGGATGCCAGAGACTTCGTGAAGGCGTGAATGCCGCCCTTGGTCATGGCGTAGTCGAGAAGTTCGGCGCTGCCCTGCAGACCGACCACCGAACCGGTGTTGACGATGGCCGCCCCGCTCCGAAGCTGCGGCACTGCCGCCTGCGCCATGTTGAAATAGCCGTAGAGATTGGTTTTCAGCGTCTCGTCGAAATGCTCGAAGGACAGATCTTCGATCCTCTTGGAATGCACCTGGAAGGCGGCATTGTTGACCAGAACATCAAGATGTCCGAACGCCTTGATTGTCGCTTCGACCACGCCGCGGCAATAGTCGGGATCACGCACATCGCCCTTGCTGACGATGCATTTACGGCCCTCGGCTTCGACCGCCTGCTTGGTGCGTCGCGCATCCTTATCCTCGCCGATGTGGCAGATGACGATATCGGCCCCCTCGCGGGCAAAGAGAATGGCAACGGCTCTGCCAATGCCCGAGTCGCCGCCGGTGATAATCGCCGCCTTGCCCTCGAGCTTGCCGGATCCTTTGTAAAATGGTGCGTCATACATCGGCGCAGGATCGAGCTTCGCCTCATTGCCGGGCTTCGGCTGGTGCTGCTCCGGGAATGGCGGCACGGGGTACTGGCGGGCACCGGCCTGCATTGCGCTTTCGTTCTCAGACGGCGCCTCGCTGTCGGCCTTTGCGACTTCTTTCTGAATATCGCGCTGGCGTTCGATGGTTCCTCCACGGGGCATGGCGTTTTCCTCGTTGTTAGAGACAAGTTATTGCAGGATGGGCGGGTTCCTGGTCTCGTCAGGGTTTGGCAGCGGCTCCTCGTCCGGAAGCCTGTCCGGCTCCGGTTCCTTGACCGGGGGATCGGGTGGGATGATCGGCGGCGGCACCGGTTCGATGGGTATGATCTGGGTACTGAGCATGGATTTTCTCCCTTCCCGGTCAAAACCGATTGCGACAGTCATTGTTCCAAAAGAAACTGCTGCGGAAACGCCATGCCTTACGAATTCAATGGAACATTTCGGTTAGAAATCTTATTAGGAACGAAAGCTTTGGGAAAGTTCGATACAATATACTCAGCTAATATTGCCAGCGAGTCTGCGTTGATAGGTAAGCAATGAAGAAGAAAGCGAAACTGATAGAGTTGGCCCACAAAGAAGGCGTACTCCAGCAGGTCGCTGCGTTGCCCTACCGGTTCCGCACCAACGGCAAAATCGATTTTCTCATCATTACCTCGCGCCGGACGAAACGACTGATCGTACCCAAGGGTTGGCCCATCGCCGGCACGCCCGATTGCGACGCGGCGGCGATCGAGGCCGAGGAGGAAGCGGGTGTGCGAGGCAATATAGGCAATCAGCCGATCGGCAGCTTTTCCTACGTGAAAGACTTCAGCGACGTTCTGATTCCGGTGATCGCGAATGTCTTCCCCCTCAGGGTGAAAAAGGTCAAATCCCACTGGAAGGAAAGGGCGAGACGCAAGCGCAAATGGATGTCCGCCGCCAAGGCGGCCGCCGTCCTGAGCGACCGCGGGCTTGCCGAACTGGTAATGCTTGCAAGCGTGATGCTGGAAAAGCATTCCGGCAGGACAGTGGTCGCCTGAGAAGCGTCAAACTGATGATTTTTTCTCGGCCGCAACTCTTGCCTTCGCAGCACCCAGAATAGAACGGATCTCCGCTGCCCGCGCCGCCTCGAAGGCATAGGCCTCCGATGGAACGACGCCGGGATCTTCCTCGCCATCCATGAATATGGTTTCATCCTTCAGCTTGGCATTGAGCGTATTCGGACCGCCGGAAAGCAACGCGGCCAGTACCGAGATGAGGATTTCACGCTGGGCACTCAGCCGGCCCTCGAGCTCGTCAACGGTCATGATCTGTCTCCATCACGCAGCGTTCCGCGTAGTGTTGATATTGCGTTCATCGGCTGGCCGCAACGGAAAGGTCAGAATGAAGGTTAGGCCTCGTCCGCTTTCGAAGCTATAGCGCCCCCCGATCTGGCCCACGAACCCAGTGATCAGCTTGCTGCCCATGCCCTTCTTGCCATCGACTTCCATGCCCGGGCCATTGTCGATAATCCGAAGCGTCGCCGCGGCGCTCCCGCCGGATGCAAGCTCGACCTTGAGACGACCCTTTGCATTATCGTTGAAAGCATATTTGAATGCATTGGAAATGACTTCGTTGATGATCATGCCGATAGGCAGGACCATATCGCGATCGACCGTGATCGACGAAAGCCGGGTCTCGATCTCCACCTCGTGAGGATAGCTCTTGGCGATTTCGCTGATCAATCGCTCGATATAGGGGGCGAGTTCGACACGGTCGAACTGATCTGACTGGTAAATATGCTCATGCACCGCGACCATTGCCGATATCCTGCGCGCCATGTCGTTGCGCACGGCTTCCGGCAACGGCTGCAGGCGGATGAGAGAAGTGACCGCCTGAAGATTGTTTTTCACCCGGTGGTGAATTTCCCGGAACAGGAAATGATTTCGTTCGACAGCCTGTTCGAGTTCCATATTGCGGGCAGCATAAGCCTGGAGGAGCCAGGCGACCCAGATCGCGAATCCGACGAGAAGGATGAGCACCGGCAGGCCGAACGCCATTTGCAGCCGGAGCGCCTGCCAGAAAAGCTCCAGCGCTTCATTCCTTTCAATGCCAGCGGTCGAAATCAGCGGCCAATGGTCGATCTGTCGGTAGCCGACGATTCGCGAGAGGCCATCCGCGGGCGACCTTGCGTTGTGATACGTGCCCTTGGGCGACTTCGCCATACGCTTGAAAAGCTCGGATTTTCCGATATTCAGCGATTGGCTGAGATCAGGGTGGCGGGCGACGACCCATCCGTCAATGCGGACCACCGATACCGTCGAGTGCGGGCCCAGTCCAATCGCCGCCCAGAACTCATCCATCTTCGTGGATGGTATGGCGATCGTCGCCAAGCCGTGAAATTCGCCATTCCGCGTTAAGCGGCGGCCCATGATGAAACCCGCATCGCCGCTCAGCCGCTCCACCAGCCGGGGCGAGATGACAAGTTGCTTGCCGGCCTTCGCTTCCTTGAAGTAGTCCCTGTCGCTGATATTGATACCGCCGGCCTTGCGGAGGCTGGAGAGCCTAAGATTGCCTGCGCTGTCATAGACCGAGTATTGAAAACCTGCCGGCAGATCGCCAACCGCACCTGATATATCCTCGACGGCGGTCAGGGACGCACCGATCGGCCCGTCGCCGATCGCGGTGTCAATGCGGCGGAGGGCCTGGTCGCTAGCCTCGATCATCCACCCCATATGGGCTGCAACGACGTCGGCGGCCGATTGTGCCTTGGTTTCCCCAGCGGTCAGCGCAGCCTGATAATTTTGCCAGACGACCATTGAGGCAAGGCTAAGCGCGGCAAGAATAATCACCAATGTCAAAGCGATAGCAGCGCCAGGCTTTGCTATCTTTGCATGCAAGGTCTCCACCGATCAAAACTCCGTTGCTCCGCTCCTGCAGAAGTAGCGTTTGGCAAATTCGGGCGCCTTGCATATGGCAGAGTATTCGCCAGCATGCAAATCGGAGCATTCCATTTCCTGCTATACAAATCCATAAAAAAATGTCGGCTTGCTCTTATTTGTGGTTACCAACCGATCGATATTCGGATCGTCCGTTGCCTTGCTTATCGAAAGATCGGTGATTTGCATATTCGGTTTTTGCCATCCGAACTGCTCGATAGCACCCGCTGCAGGCGATTGCTGCATTTGGCTACCTGGTCAACGACTCGTCGGGCGGTACGTCCTTCGGGTGAATTGTCAGCGGATCATCAATGATCGGGGCAGGAATGATAATGTCCGGATCTGCGGATTTCGATGGCTTGAGAACACTGTTGCATCGCCGCAGTTTCTGGCTCATCTCCGCGCCCTTCAGCGTCGGATCCGCCGGTGCGTTGCAGTTATCGATTTTTGCCGCCCATGGTGACGACGCAACCGAAAAAAGAGAGACAGCAACCAGAAGACGGCTAGTAAGGTGTTTGGATGGCGTATCCATGTCGCACACTCCTTGGTTTCCTCTACCAGAGGAAAACACTTTGCCGCCATTTAACGTTCCATAAAGGCGAAGGCCCAACACATCTGCAAATCCCTTAACTCTTAGCCAACAATGTCGCAATCGACCTGTGATTGGGCTGGTAAACTCGCAGAAAATCCCCATATTAGGTTGTATGCATGGTTCTCTTGGCGAACGCTGATAAGACTGAGCGGAGGAACGAGGATGATGAAACCGGGTCCCGTCCATGATCAGAGCACTCTCCGGTCCCGCGTCGATCTTTCCGTCGGTTTTGCGGAAATCGGATTGACGTCACAGGCCGGCAGAAACGACCTTTACAATCAGGACAAAGATTCATCCGATGAGGGGAAAAACGTCCTCGCGCGCGGCAAATTGCTGATCGTGGAGGACGAATATCTGATTGCCCAGGACTTGGCCTATGGTCCTCAACGGGAGGGTATCGATATCCTTGGCCCCTATAGCTCAATCGATAGCGCCATCGACGTGCTCCGAACCACTGACGATATCGGCGCCGCGATCCTCGATCTGAATATTGGCGGTCGCATCGCCTTCGACCTTGCCGAGCAACTTGCGGGCAAGAACATTCCGTTCATATTCTACACCGGATATGACAGTGTCATCGTGCCGGAGAAATTTCGCACGGTTAACCGCGTCCGCAAGCCGGCCGAATGGTCGGAGATTAAAAAAGCGTTGTTCAGCAGGGATGTCGAGAAGAAACCGAATGCGCGGCTGATTAAGAACTTCTCATCGGAAGCACCCGATCTCACGTCGCTGCTGCCGCGCATCAGGATGCGGGCACGCGAAATCACCGCAAACAGCGACATGGCGGAACGGCTGGTGGAACGGACGCTCGAGAGGGCGATTCGAGAAATTGGCGACTGCCCCGTTGGAGTGCCGATGGCGCATTGGCTGATCGGCCTGCTCGAAACCACGGGCATCGGCGATCGCAATCATCTGAACTGATATAGTTTCGGCCTATCTTCCAGCCGGTTTTGCATCAGCCGCGCAAAAGCCGGTCCATCGACCTTTCAAGTTTCTGGATATTCTGGAATCGCTCGGGAATAACGCTGTCATCATCACCGGTCGTGAAAACGAACGGCGATCGGAAAACTCAATTTACCGTGCAGATTGCCATCGAGCACCGCACCGTCAAACGGACGGGAAGCGACCGCTCTGACCTGCATCGCAGCATCAACCGTTGAAATAGGCCCAACGATGTCGAAGCCGTTGGCTTCGAGCGCATCCATCAAATCCAGAGCAATCAGGAGTTCGTCTTTGACACCAGCAGCCGATGCCTAGCTGTCATCTTGCTTCGCGGGTCGATGCGCCTCCTGAAGTGATCGGTATTATTCAGCCGCCTTTTTAGCTCTTGCCCGTCTGGGTGCCTCGGCGATCACATCTGGTGCTTTTATCACAGCTTTCGCTGCCTTCGCCTTCGGCATTTTCGGCACCTTGAGTGCCTGGGTCGTACCCTCGCTCTCGATTATGTCGCTTGCTTCACCAGTCTCGAGCGCTTTCGTGGCTTCCTGCCAATGACGATCGTGTTCGCCATGCGGACGCCCTTCCCGTTCCCAGCGGTGATAGGCTTCGGATTTGATGCGGTCTTCTTTTTCGTCCAACATTTCACCTTCCCCTGACTATCCCATGTCAACAACTCATTCTGTACGCGAAAATGGTGATTCTCGCCTGCAAAAAAGCGAGATGCGAACCGGACGGATAGGAAGCTCGTCTGCCGTTTCGTTGGCCACAAGAAGAAAACGGAAAAATTCTTGTGTTCTTCGCACCGTCGCGTCCATTTGGCACGGTTCGCAACTCGGTTCCAAAACGAACGGATGGTGATTTCGTTCCCGGCAACCCTGATATTGGCGTCCGGAACATTGCCGCGGCGGTCGAGTTATTATCCCGGCTATTGGATCGGATACAGAGGAAACCCTCATGAAAACCGAACATGAAGAGATCAATCAAGTATGGGAGCTGATGGAGAAGATCGGATTTTGCATGCTGTCAACCCGCACGGGCGAGGACATCCGGGCCCGACCGATGGCAGCCCATCTTGAACCGATGGAAAACGCGATCTATTTCCTAAGCGATGTCGACAGCACCAAGGACGACGAGATCGCCCGCTGGCCGAATGTCGGCCTCGCATTTGCCGATCCGAAAGGCCAGAAATATGTCTCCGTGACCGGGACCGCCGAGGTCTCCAACGATCGGGAACAGGTGCGCGAGCTTTTTTCGACACCCGCGAAGGCGTGGTGGGACAGCGCGGACGACCCCGCGATCCGCGTTCTGAAGATCACACCAAAATATGCCGAATACTGGAATAGTCCAGGCACGCTGGTCAGCTATGTCAGGATGCTGGCGGCAGCAATAACGGATTCGCGACCCGACATGGGCGACAATGCCAAGGTCGATTTGTAATCATGCCAGCAGAAGGCCGCCCCGGCCATCCGCGCACTGAAGAAAACCCGTTCGTTCCGGTACGCACATGGACATACGATCGCTTCGCTCAGCCGGCCTCATTTATGTCAGCGATGCAGAACCTGGCATCCGCCGGGAGAACCGCGGAACAAGCTTCTGCTATCGACTGCCTGACGGCAATCTGCTCAGGGACGAGAGTGAGATTTCCCGGATCAGGACCCTCGGCATACCGCCAGCCTACAGGAACGTCTGGATTTGCCTTGATCCGCAAGGGCATCTGCAGGCGACCGGACTCGACGCACGCGAACGCAAACAATATCGTTACCATCCGGATTGGCAGGCTCTGCGCAGCGATCGGAAATTCGATCAGCTGGTACAGTTCGGCGAGGCTCTTCCCGGAATCCGGCGGCGGATATCGCGCGATCTAAATGCGGGTATCAAGAATGAGCGCGGAGTATTGGCTGCACTTGCCGTGCTGCTCGATCTTGCTCACCTTCGCGTTGGCAACATGGCGTATGCACGGGACAACAAGACTTTCGGTGCAACCACGCTGCTGAAACGCCATCTCAGAATTCACCCCGACCGGATCGAGCTCAAGTTCGTGGCCAAGGGCGGAAAGAAGGTGCAGCGAACACTGAAGCACCCACGCCTGCAGCATATTCTCGAACAGATTGCCGATCTGCCCGGCCGCCGGCTATTTGCATGGAAGGACCTGGATGGCGGCCAGCATTCGATCGATTCCGGCAAGCTCAACGCCTATCTTAGCGACGCTGCCGATTTCGCGATTTCCGCCAAGACATTCCGGACCTGGGGCGGCAGCCTCGCAGCTTTCGAGCGGGCGGTTCAGATCCTTGACAATGGCGAGACGCCGACGATGAAATCGCTATGTGAAGCCGCCTCGGTGGAACTTCACAACACACCCACCATCTGCCGCAAGAGCTATATCCATCCGACAGTGCTGTCTCTCGCCGAGGTCAAGAGCGATCCGCTGAAATGGTATGGCAAATGGAAGAAGCGGTCCAAGCCGCGAGACAAGGGATTGCGCGCTGAAGAAGCCGCGTTGCTCGGCCTGCTGAAGACGGGGCTTCTGAGAACGATAAAGTGACAGCCCGCGATGCGCGGAAGCGGCCGGATGGTCAGGAATTGGGTGATGATAATGTCATCGCGTCTGCTGTGCCGAGCGTTACGGAACCTATCGCCTGCGCGGGTGTTGTGCTGAAATAATCTTCTGACATCGGAGAGAGATCATCATGTCCTCCAAGACGGACGAACACCCGGAACAGGATCCGGCCGAGGGCTCGCGCGAAACGATAGATCGCGAACTGGCCAGACAGACCCCCGAAGGTAAGAATACCGACAAGGCCCGCAAGCCGTCGAAGGGCCGGGTTACAAGGAACGGGCAGCAAGACCACCGGCCGATGTGAAGCCTCAACGAATATGGTAACAAGCGACAACACTCGTGTGCTGCAGCCAGAACTGGTTCTGGCTACTTGGAATACGGGTCCGAGAGTGCCGCATCCGGACGGCTGATCGGATATTTGATGTTCGAGACCTTCTTGGCCATTTTGTCGGGGCCATAGCGTTTCAACATGTCGCGGAAGCTCTTGTGCATGCCGCCATCGACATAGGCATAGGAATGCATCTGCGGAATGGTCGACATTTCAATGCTGGTCTGAGCAATAAGGCCGTCCTTGCCGACCTCGGCTGGGCAAGCCGCGAGCGGATCCGACGGTTCGCCATTGGTGAACGTCTTGTTGAACACATACCGGCCGCCGCACATCGCCACATCCGGGGCGCTACGGGTTCTTTCGAAACTGTCATAGCCCACTTTCAGATCACGCCAGAATGAGATGTTCGGATCGCCCTGATGCTCGGCCATGTTGCGCGCATTCATGCGGAATGGAAACGCCTGTACCTGGAACTGTCTCTGGCCGCTCTGCAACGACTTCAATGCAATGGCATAGATCTCGGCCACGCCCTGGTCGGACATGGCATAACAGCCGGAAGACGAGCAGGCCCCATGCACCATCAGCGCCTCGCCCTGATAACCAAGCGCACTTTCAAGCCGGTTCGGATAGCCGAGATTGAACGACAGGTAATATCGTGACCTCGGGTTCAGCTGGCTCATCGAGACGGAATAGAAGCCCTCGGGGGCCTGACGGTCGCCATTCTTCTTTTTCGGACCCAGTTTGCCCGACCAGCGGCAGATCGGATAGGTCTTGAACAGCGCATACTGCCCGGAAGGCTTCTTCTTCCAGATCTCGAGTTCGCTCTCTTCCTTGAAAATCCGGACGAGAACGGCATCCTCCTGCTGGAAACCCTTCGACTTTATCTCACGCGCCAGCTTCGGCGTGATATCGGTAGAAGGTCCGATATCCTCGAGACTTGCGGTCGTGCAGCTTGAAACGAGTCCGAGCATTGCCGCGACGATGGCCGATCGCGACACGATCCGCCTCGTCCTCAGCGTCGCCGAGCCCACAATATTTCCAAGTCCAGAAAGCATCATTCGTCCCATTGTCGCCGCAGCCGACCGCCTGTCACAAACCGGGCGACATCCCTCGCCTTGTCTGTCTTCAGATTAAAGATCGGCGCTTGCGCGGCACTTGGCACATCATCGTGAAAAATGGTTACCGAGACGTTGCCAAAGTGTTTCCCCATTCAGCAAATTCCCTTGGCTGAGCAAAGCGGCGTTTCTATGTTCCCTTGCGCAAGCTCACAATGGCGAAGGCGGCGCCGAAAGCCAGGGTTACGCATCCGACCGTAAGCGGTGCTGCGGCCGGAGAAAAAGCCTGCATCGCCACTCCGAAAGTGGTCGAGCCGCCGGCGCTGCCAACCGAATAGGCCAGCGCGAACGCGGCGCTGCCAGCGACCAGCATGCCGCCACTGTACCGCTCGCCGAGCAGGGTGAGCGCGGTTGTATATAGCGCGACGCTGGCCGATCCGATGATCGCGAAATTGACCAGCAGTGCCGTCTCGGATTCGAGCAGCGGTACGATGAGAAAACCCAGGCCGGCCACAAGCGCGGTGATCACCGCGATCAGCGGGCGCGAAACCTTATCGAGCAGATAGCCGACCAGCGGCTGGGCGATGGCGGTGGGCAGCGCCATCATCGTCACGCTCATGGCAGCAAAGGCTGGAGAATAACCAAGCTCGGTGAAGTAGATCGGCATACCGGAAATAGCGGCGATGTCGGCGAAACCGAACGCAAGAACCATGCACACCAGCATCGGCGCGCGGAAGACGAACTGCAGAAACATGCCCGATGTCGCAGCTTCCGGCTCTGTGGTCGCCTTGCGGCAGATGATGATGCTCGCGAAGGCGACGAAAGCGATATAGACCGCCAGCAGCGCAAAGGCGAAGCCGTCATCGGTGCCGAACAGCGGGATCGCCATCGGGCCGGCGGCGAACCCGGCGCATATTCCGGCGCCATAGAGACCGGATACGCGGCCCCGAAGATGATCAGGGCACGCGGTATTCAGCCAGGCTTCGCTGATCATGAAAATGATGCTGGCGCAAAAACCGAGGATGAAACGGGCGACAAACCATACCCAGAGGGCATCGGAACTTGCAAGAATTGCCAGGCTGACCGAGACGCCGAGCAATCCGGCAACGATCAGCCGATGTCCGCGAAGAACGGTGGTGATCGGCCCGACAAGCAGGGTCGCGAGTGCCAGACCGGCCGCGAAGCAGGCGCCGTTAAGCCCGATGATGCCGGGTGGAACATCACGTGCCGTCAGAATGAGCGAGATCAGCGGATAGGTCAGCCCTTGGGAGATGCTGAATGCGGTCGCACCAAAAATGACGACGGCGATCGCAGCCCAGTCGGCATTGAGAATTTTTATGTGCGCTGCGCTCACGTCCTGCTCCATACGCCGGGCGATTCAGTTGCAGGATGCAGTAAATTATTCAACCGTATAGTCAAGCCTGTCTGATGCAACGCTCCAGTAGCACACAGGTGACGGCCGCCAACTGGAAGCCGTCCCTGATTGCCGCCTATCAGGCCGCCGCGACTGCAGTCATTTCCACCCGCAGGTCCGGATCCGCAAGACGGGCCTCGACACAGGCGCGAACCGGCGGGTTGGCCTTGTCGATCCACTGGTCGTAAACCCCATTCATCGCATCGAAATCGGCGATCGACGGCAGGAAGATGTTGACGGCGAGCAGCTTGGACTTGTCGCTGCCGGCCTCCTTGAGGAGTGCTTCGATCTGGTCGAGCACGTCTTGCGTCTGCCCCTCGATGGAGCCCTTGCGATTGGCCGCAACCTGGCCGGCGATGTAGACTGTGCCGCCGTGGACGACGGCCTGGCTCATCCGCGAACCCTTTTGAAAACGATCGGTCATATCTGCTCCTCTGCTTGGGTAGTTGTGAATTGAAATGCCGGCCAGGCGTTCGAAGCAAGCGCGCAACGAACAACCCGTGCCCTCCGCAGCCCACTAACGCGAATTTCTGGAAACGCAAAATCCTTTATGGGATCGAGCTATGCTGATCCCCATTCGATAATTCAAAACCCGCGAGAAACCACCACAGGGGCGCCCATTCCATCACCACTCTGCAAAAATTTTAGCCGTGCTATAATTGTGATTGACAATGAGTCACGTTCGTTTTTCTATTGAAGAAATACTAAAAAGAAAAAACTGGGTGAACATTGGGAAAGCAACTCAAAGCCGACGAGGGTGCGGTCGAGACGGATATCCGTCCGCTCGGCGATCGGCTGCGCAATCGCCGCAAAGAACTGCGGCTGACGCTTCAGGACGTTGCCAATCGGGCAGGCTTTTCCGTCGGCTTCATTTCCCAGATCGAGCGCGGCATCACGATACCGTCACTGACATCGCTGATTTCGGTCTGCCGTGTCCTGAAGGTCGATGTCGGTTCCTTTTTCCAGCAGCCAAGGCAGGATGCGCCCGTTACCCGCCGAGAACACCGGCCGATCTATGGGCTGGGCGGGGTTTCCGGAAATGCCATTACCTATGAGCGACTCTCCGCCTCTTTTCCCGGCAACGTTCTGAGAAGCACCATCATCCATGAACCGCCGGGCTTTCGAAGCGAGCCGATGTCGCATGAGGGCGAAGAGATTTTCTTCATCGTTGATGGCTCGCTGACGCTGGAACTCGACGGCGAGACACTGATACTCGAAGCCGGCGATACCGCTCATTTTCCCTCCACCCGCACGCATGTCACCTGGAACCATACGACCGAAGCGACCACGGTGTTCCATACCTGCACCATGGATGTCTTCGGCGAAGGCGATCCATCGGGGGATCCCAATACCAGCCTTGTCGTCACCAGGGCTGCAAACCGGCGCAGTGCGCCCAAACCACTCAAGGTAAGCAAGGGGAATAAAAAATGAAAACGGGTTTTAGAATGCTTGCCGCAGCCCTGCTTGCTGCGGCTTCCATCCACAGCTATGCAAGCGCCGAGACCGTACTGCGGCTCGACGAAGCGCCGGTCGGCGAGATCGACCCGGCCAAGGCGGCGGATTACGCCGACTCCGTGCTGATGTTCAATCTCTATGACACGCTGGTGATCCCGAAACAGGGCCAGCCCGGCTACGATCCGTTTCTGGCCACAGGATGGGAGGGCGACGGCACGTCCTACACATTCAAGCTTCGCACCGACGTGAAATTCCAGAGCGGCAACCCGCTGACGGCTGAAGATGTGGTGTTTTCCTTCGATCGCATGAAGGCGCTCGGTCAGGGCCTTTCCTACCTCTTCACCAATGTCGACAAGGCGGAGGCGATCGATCCGGCGACTGTGAAGTTCACGCTGAAGGAACCCTACTCGCCCTTCATCTCTTCGCTGACCCGCCTGCCGGTGATCGACAAGAAGCTGGTTCTGGCAAATCTAGGTGCCGGCGATGGCGAAATGAAGGATTGGGGCCAAACCTACCTCTCGACTCATGCCGCCGGCAGCGGCGCCTATAAGATCGTTTCGCACAATCCGCAAGAAGAAACGGTAATGGCGAAGAACGCCGGTTACTTCCTCGGCGTGCCGGCAAAGGCGCCCGACACCGTGCGCTACCGCTACGGCCTGGAAGCCGCCACCGTGCGCACGCTGATCGCCCAGGGCGAGCACGAGATCTCATCGCAATGGCTGCCGCCCGAAGTCCTGAAATCGCTCGCCGGCGAGGGCATGCAACTTCTTTCCGAGAAGGGCACATCGGAATACTACATCAAGATCAACACCGCCAAGCCGCCTTTTGACGATGTCGAGTGCCGCCTGGCGATCAGCTATGCTTTCGATTACGAGTCCGGCATCAAGATGGTGGCGATCGACGACAAGGTCTCGCTCGGCAGCCCTTCGACAGGCGCGCTGCCCGTTGGCATGCTCGGGGCTTTGCCTGTCGACCAGACAATCAGCCGCAACATGGACAAGGCAAGGGAACATCTGGCCAAGTGCAAATACAAGCCGGATGAGATGAACGTAGTGCTTTCCTGGATCGGCGAAGTGCCGCTCGAAGAGCGTTTCGCGCTGTTGATGCAGGCGAATTTCTCGGAACTCGGCATCAAGGCCGAAGTCAAGAAGGTGCCATGGGCGCTGTTCACCGAGATGGTGACCAAGCCGGAGAACACGCCCAGCATCAGTCAGGTGTTCGTCAACACCATGAGCGGCGATCCGGACACGCTGCTCTACGGGATGTATCATTCGAACGCTGCCGGCACATGGATGTCGCCTGAATATCTGAAGGACAGCCAAGTCGATGCACTTCTCGACAAGGGCCGCACCGCGCCGGACGCCGAGCGCGCCAAGATCTACCAGGAACTCAACATGCGCCTCAAGGAGCTGGCCCCCTCCATCTATGCGCAGGACCAGACTGCCGTGTTCGCGGCCAGCAAGAAAGTGTCCGTGCCGGCACTGTCCGACCCGAAAAAGGCCTTCGCGCTTTCCGGTTTCGGCTTCAACTTCCGCCTTATGGAAATGAACGAGTAGGCTTGGAGACCCACGGGGGTGCGGCAGTGCACTTCACCCCTCACCAACTTCGGCCATGGGGTTCGCTGCGCTCACCCGGCTTGCGTATCCTCTCCCACAAGGGGAGAGGTAACACGCGGCAACCTCTGCGCCATACGTCAATGCCGAGATCGTGGCACCCCTACCTCTCCCCTTGTGGGAGAGGATAGCAAGCCCGCACGAAGCATAGCTGAGTGCTTGGGCGCGCTTGGTGAGGGGTGACACCACACCGAAAACTCGAGCGAAGAGAGATCTTTGAAATGTCCCCTCTCCTCCGCATCCTTGCGAAGCGGTTCGGAACCTCATTGGTCGTGCTGATCGGAGTTTCGATATTGATCTTCGCAATCGCCCGGATCATTCCCGGCGATCCGGCCCGCATCGCGCTGGGTCCGAACGCAACGGCGCAAGCCGTGGCGACGCTGCGCGACAGGCTGCATCTCAACGAGAGCTTCATCACCCAATATGCCTATTTCCTGAACGACCTTGTGCATGGCGATCTCGGCATCTCGCTCTACACCAATCGCCCGGTGACGACTGATATCGCCCAGTTCCTGCCGGCAACGTTGGAACTGGTGATCGTCTCGGGTCTGATGATGATCATTCTTGGCCTGCCGCTCGGCATTCTGTCGGCCCGCTATCGAGGCACTTGGATCGATCATGTCGTTCGGCTGGTGACGCTGCTCGGCGTCTCCGCCCCCGGCTTCGTCTGGGCCGTGATCCTGATGCTGGTGTTTGCCTATTTCATCCGCATCTTTCCGATCGCCGGGCGCATCTCGGATACGATGACGATACAGACCGTCACCGGCTTCCTGATGATCGACACGCTGATTGCCGGCAATTTCAAGGCGTTCGGCAATGTGGTCTGGCATCTTATCCTGCCGGCTTTTGCGCTGGCGCTCTCGGGCATCGGCCAGGCGGCGCGGCTGGTGCGTTCCAACATGGTCGAGACCTATGACAAGCCCTATATCGAAATGGCCGAGGCCTATGGCTTCCCGGAAAAGAGGATCGCCAGCCGCTATGCCTTCCGGCCATCGCTCATTCCGTCGCTGACGATCATCGGACTCGATTTCGCCGCCATGCTCGGCAATGCCTTTCTCGTCGAGGCTGTCTATGCCTGGCCCGGTCTGTCGCGCTACGGCGTCGCCGTGATCCTGCGCAAGGATTTGAACGCCATCGTCGGCACGGTGCTGATCATCTCGGCGATGTTCCTGATCGTCAATCTTATCGTTGACCTCATGGTGTCGATCATCAATCCGCGCATCCGCCTGTCACAGAGGGCATCATGAAGAAAACCCTCGTCATTCTCACGCGCAATCCGCTATCGCTGATCGGCCTGATCCTTGTGGCGATCGTCGTGTTCTCCGCACTGTTTGCCGACTTCATCACCCCCTTCCCCGCCCATGTCGGCTCCGTGGTGGATTTCACCAATTTCAATAAGCCGCCGCACTGGCCAAACCTGTTCGGAACCGATCTCGTCGGCCGCGATCTTTTCACCCGGGTCATCTACGCCTATCGCATCTCGCTGATCCTCGGCGCCGTCGTGCTGATCATCGCAGTGCCGATCGGAGTGGCCATCGGGCTGACCGCAGGCTATCTCGGCGGCTGGACCGAATATCTGCTGATGCGGCTGACCGACGTGTTCCTGTCGATCCCGCCGCTGGTGCTGGCCATGTCGATGATGGGACTGCTGGAGCCTACCCTTACAAATGGCATGATCGCCGTCACCGCCATGTGGTGGCCGTGGTACACGCGGCTTGTCTACAACATCGCCCGCTCCGAAAAGGAAGAGGGCTATGTGCTGGCCGCCGAAGTGATCGGCGCCTCGAAATTGCACATCATGTTCCGGGAAATCCTGCCGAACTGCGTACCCTCGATCATCACCAAGATGACGCTCGATTTCGGCTTCGTCATCCTGATTGCCTCGTCGCTTTCCTTCCTCGGTCTTGGCGTTCAGCCGCCGACGCCGGACCTCGGCTCGATGGTGGCCGACGGCGCCAAATACCTGCCCGACAGCTGGTGGCTGACGGTGTTCCCCGGTCTTGCCATTCTTGTCGCGGTTTTCGGCTTCAACCTGATCGGCGACGCGCTGCGCGAAATCCTGGGGGTGGACCAATGAGCACGCCGACCCTCAAGATCGAAAACCTCCGGCTCGGCTTCAAGACCTATGATGGCCTGGTCGAAGTGCTGCACGGCATTTCGCTGCACATCCAGCGCGGCGAGCGCGTCGCGCTGGTCGGCGAATCCGGCTCGGGGAAATCGGTGACGGCGCGCATCGTGCTCGGCATGCTGCAATCGCTGAAAACGGCGCGGATCTCCGGCACGGTTGAATTCGAAGGCACCGACCTCGAAAAGCTCCGCTATGCCGAGCGGCACAAACTGCGCGGCACGAAGATGTCGATGATCTTCCAGGATCCGACCTCGTCGCTCAATCCGGTCTACACGATCTTCACCCAGTTCAGGGAAGTGCTGCAGCGCGCCGAGCCCGGCATCAGCAAGGAAGCGGCCCGCCGGAAGGCGATCTCGGCGCTTGCCGACGTCTCGATCAACGAGCCGGAACGTGTGCTCGATTCTTATGCATTCCAACTTTCGGGCGGCATGAACCAGCGGGTGATGATCGCCATGGCGCTGGTCAATAATCCCGCCCTGTTGCTCGCCGACGAACCGGGCACCGCGCTCGATGTCACCGTGCAGGCGCAGACGCTGAAGCTGATGTCCGAGCTTGTCGAGAAGCACCGCACCTCAGTGCTGTTCATCTCCCACAATCTCGGTGTTGTCAGAGAATTCGCCGACCGCGTCTATGTCATCTACAAGGGCAATATCGTCGAACAGGGTTCGACCGAAAGCCTGTTCGCCGAACCCCGGCATCCCTACACGCGGGCGCTGCTGGCGGCCGTGCCGCGCATCACCGGCGGCGGCATTCCCGATATTTCCGATGATCCCGCGACTTTCCTCGCGCCGCTCGTTGCCCATCCCGGATACGCCGAGAAGGAGCTTCTGGCATGACCAAGCTTCTGTCCGTCGTCAATGTATCCAAGACCTTCACCGTCAACGGCCACAAGGTGCAGGCGCTGGACCGTGTGTCTTTCGATGTCGAACAGGGCGAGTGCCTGGCGATCGTCGGCGAAAGTGGCTCCGGCAAATCGACCATCGCCAACATCATCCTCGGCATCTATGCCGCTACATCCGGCGGCCTGATCTTCAAAGGCAGTGAACTGCCGGCCAGGCGCATGAAGGAACATCGCCGCGCCATCCAACTCGTGCAGCAGAACCCGCTGTCGTCGCTCAATCCACGCCGCTCGATCGGCGCCTCGATCCGGCTGGCGCTCGACGTTCATGACATCGGCGACAAAGCCGGGCGCGCAAGACGCATCGAGGAACTGCTCGAGGAAGTCGGGCTATCGGCCGATTATCGCACCCGCTCGCCAGCGTCGCTTTCCGGCGGCCAGCGTCAGCGTGTTGCCATCGCCCGCGCCCTTGCCTGCCAGTCCGAACTCGTGGTGCTGGATGAGCCGACCTCGGCGCTCGACGTGCTCGTGCAGGCCCGTGTCCTCAAGCTCCTGAAGGATCTCAAGGACAGTCGCGGCCTGACCTATGTCTTCATCACCCACGACCTCTCGGTCGTCCGCAATATCGCAACCCGCGTTGCCGTGTTCGAGCGCGGCAAGCTCGTGGAACACGGCGAGACCGCTGCGATCTTCTCGAACCCCCAACACGCCTATACGCGCCGGCTGATCGGCGCAGTTCCCGTCGTCAGCCGAGAGGAAGCGGCTCTGCGCGACAGCATTATGGAGAATGGAAATGCCTGATTACCAGAACTTTGTCGCCGCCGTCGAGGAGAACGGTCAGCCCCGAAAGGCCTTTGCGGCGCTCGAAGAGCTGACCCGCGAAATCGTCGGTGTAAAACTCTTCACCATCATGACATCGGACACCAGGGAGCGGATCTCCGAGCGAGTCTATTCCAACATGCCCAACGCCTATCCCGTCTCCGGCACCAAGCCCTATAACGAGACGCACTGGTCCGACATCACGCTGAAGCAGAAACGCACCTTCGTCGCCAATACGATCGACGACATTGCCCAAGTGTTCGACGATCATGAACTGATCAAGTCGCTCGGCTGCGAATCCGTCATAAACGTGCCGATCATCCTCGATGGTGCGGTCATCGGCACCATCAACTGCCTGCATGAAGAGGGCTTCTACACCGAGGATCGCGTCAGGGCCGCCGATGCGCTGAAGCTGCCGGGCGCCGTCTGCATGCTGCTGCACGACAAGATCAGGGAGGCCGGCAGGTCATGAGCGGGAAAACCATTCGCGTCGCCACCGATGTCGGCGGCACTTTCACCGATCTCGTCTGCTTCGAGACCGACCATGAAACCGGCGTCTCAAAGGTCACCACCGCCAAGTCCGACACGACGCCGCCCGATTTCGAAGAGGGCGTTCTGAATGTTCTGGAAAAGGGCGGCGTCGATCCCAAGTCGGTGGACTTTCTCGCCCATGGCACAACCGTGGTCATCAACGCGCTGACCGAGCGCAAGGGCGTCAAGGTCGGGCTGATCACGACAGAAGGCTTTCGCGACACGCTGGAAATCGCCCGTGGCAATCGGCCGGATTTCTTCAACCTGCATTATGAAAAGCCCGCACCCTTCGTGCCACGCTATCTCAGGCGCGAACTGCCGGGACGGATGAACTATCACGGTCAGGAGATGAGGCCGCTCGATCTCTCCGGCCTGCCCGAAATCCTTGATATCTTCCGCGCCGACAGTGTGCAGGCAATCGCCATTTCCTTTCTGCATTCCTATGCCAATCCCAGCCACGAACAGGCAACGCTTGCCGAAGTCCAGCGACTCTGGCCGGAGATCGCGGTCGTCTCCTCCCACCAGATCACCCGCGAATGGCGCGAATACGAGCGCACCAACACCGCCGTGATGTCGGCTTATGTCCAGCCCGCCGCCCAGCGCTACCTGACCCGGCTGAGCGAAGGTCTGTCGGCCAAGGGCTTCGATGGCAATCTCTTCATCATGCAGTCGAATTGCGGCGTCGATTCCCTGGAATCCGTGTCGAAGATCCCGATCACCATGGTCGAATCCGGCCCGGCCTCGGGCTTCTGGGGCGCGGCCGAACTCGGCAAGCTGATCAATGAGCCCAACATGCTGGCGCTCGACATCGGCGGCACGACGGCCAAATGCTCGCTGATCGAGAACGGCAAGGTCAAGATCATGACCGACTACTGGATCGAGCGCGACCGCAAATCGGCCGGCTATCCGATCATGGTGCCGGTCGTCGATCTCGTCGAGATCGGCAATGGCGGCGGCTCGATCGCCTGGGTCGATGATTTCGGCAAGCTGCATGTCGGCCCGCAATCGGCCGGCGCCATGCCCGGCCCGGCCGCCTATGGCCGTGGTGGCACCAAAGCGACGACCACCGACGCCAATCTCTGGCTCGGCCGCATCAACCGCGACTATTTCTGTGGAGGCGCCATCGATGCCGACATGGTCTCTGCAGAAAAGGCCTTGCATGAGGTCGCCTCAAAGCTCGGCACCGATGCCGACGACATTGCGCGCGGCATCATCCGCATCGCCAACAACAACATGGTCAATGCGCTGAAGCTCGTCTCGCTCAATCGCGGCTTCGATCCGCGCGACTTTACGCTGGTAGCGTTCGGCGGCGGCGGTGGCATGCATGCCGTGGCGCTGGGCGTCGAACTCGGCGTCAAGAAGGTCGTCATCCCGGCCGGCGCTTCGGTGTTCTCCGCCTGGGGCATGATGATGTCGGATCTCCGCCGCGACTATTTCGTCACCAAGCTTGCCGATCTCAAGACCGGCGCCGGCACTGTGATCGAAGGCGTGTTTGCCGAGGCCGAGGCCCTGGCGCTGAAGCAATTCGGCGAGGAAGGCGTCGACAAGGCCAAGGTGAAATTCCTGCGCTACGGCAAGTTCCGTTACCAGAACCAGGAGCATACGACCGAAGTGCTGGTCAAAGGCCAGATCACCGATGCCCGCCTCGCCGACATCGAAACGGCTTTCCATGAGACCTATGAGCGCGAATATACCTATCGCCTCAAGGCCCCGGTCGAACTGGTCGGCATCCATCTGGTCGCCTCCGCCGAAGTCGGCAAGCTGACCATGCAGGAAAAGCCCAAAGGCCCCGCCGATGCCTCTTCCGCCCTCAAGGGCGAACGCGATGTCGACTATGCGCTCGAGGGTATACACGCGGCAAAAATCTATGACGGCGAAAAGCTCGAACCGGGAATGAGTTTCACCGGTCCCGCCGTGGTCGAGGATTCGGGCACCACGCTGGTCGTCCATCCCGGCAATCGCGTCGAGGTCGATGGCTTCGGCAATATCCACATCCATCTTCAGGGAGCGTGACATGCCAGTCTCTTCCAAAAATGACGTTTCCCACGATCCGATCACGCTGGAAATCATCCAGAATTCGCTGCAGGCAACCGCCGATGAGATGTTTGCCGCCATGCGCAAGACGGCGATGAGTTCGATCATCTATGAAGTGCTCGACATGGGCACCGGCATCACCGACGCGTCCGGACGGCTGGCATCCTCCGGCGCCGGCATTCCCGGCTTCATCGGCGTGCTCGACAAATCAGTCAAAGTCCTGCTCGCGAAATTTTCGAAGCCCGGCGATATCGAGCCCGGCGATGTCTTCATTACCAACGACCCCTATTATGGCGGCGTCACGCATTTGAACGACCTCGTCGTCGCCATGCCGGTTTTTCTCGATGACAGGATCATCGCCTGGACCGCCAACATCGCCCACAATTCCGATGTCGGCGGTAAATCGCCGGGCTCGCTGTCGGCCGATGCGACGGAAATCTTCCAGGAAGGCCTGCGGCTGCCGGCAATCAAGATGATCTCCAGAGGCGAACCGATACCCGGCATTTTCGATATCATCACCGTCAATTCGCGCATGCCGGATTTCCTCGAAGGCGACCTCTGGGCGGCGATCGCGTCGGTGCGCATCGGCGCCAGGCGGTTGGCGGAATTGGCAACGAAATACACCGTGCCGACTTTCGAGGCGGCGATGGCGAGCTTCATGGATTTCGGCGAAAAGGTCACCCGCGCCGAACTCGCCAAGCTGCCGCACGGAAAATTCGAATTGACGGAAGAGCAGGACGACGGACGCTTCTTCAACGTCAAGGTGACGATCTCGGCCGAGGAATTCGTCATCGACCTGAGGGACAATCCCGAGCAGGACGCAGGTCCGTCGAATGCCGGCCATGACGATACGCTTGTCAGCATGCAGGTGATCTTCAAGGCGCTCACCGACCCGACATCGCCGGCGAATGAAGGCTCGTTCCGGCCGCTCAAGGTGCTGACGACCGAAGGCACCTGCTTTCATGCCAGGGAGCCTGCGGCTGTCGGCTTCTACTACGAGATTGGCATTCGCGCCTATGATCTCGTCTGGCGCTGCCTCGCGCCGCACATCCCCGACAAACTGCCCGCCGGCCATTTCTCCTCGATCGCCGGCACCTTCATCGGCGGCATCCACCCAGACACTGGCCGTCAATATACGATCATCGAACCGCAGATCGGCGGCTGGGGTGCCTCGCCCGGCCGCGACGGCAACAGCGCCATCTTTTCCGGCGTGCATGGCGAGACCTACAATTGCCCGGCCGAGATATCCGAGGCCCGCAATGGCCTGTTCGTCGATCGCATGGAGCTCAACACCGATCCCGGCGGCGAGGGAAAATGGTCGGGCGGGCACGGCATCCGTATGGATTATCGCATCCGCCGTGACAATTCCTTCCTGACGCTCGGCTATACCCGCTCGCGGATCGTGCCCTGGGCGCTCGAAGGCGCAAACGAAGGCTCCGCGAACTACGCGCTCGTCATGCGCACCGACGGCTCAAGCGAACGCTATGCCTTCGGCTCCGGCATCCGTGTCGACAAGGACGATGTGATCCGCATCATCACCGGCGCCGGCGGCGGCATCGGCAATCCACGGGAGCGCGATCCGGAAGCCGTGAAGGAAGACATCCGCAACGGCTTTATCACGCCGGAGCGCGCCGAAGAGGTACACGGATATCGCGGTTAGATGATGCAGGATATCCATACATATCACCCCTCACCAAGCGCGCCCAAAGGATCGGCTTTGCCTCTTTGGGCGAAGCCGACTGGCACGGCGAACTTGGTGAGGGGTGAAATTTCAAATTCAAATGAAAGGGAAGAAACATGAACGAACAAACCGCAAAACGCCTCGCCGCATTGCGTGAGAAGATGACAGCCACCGAGACCGGCCTGATTGCCATCGGCCCCGGCTCGCATATGGATTGGGTTCTGGGCTTCCACCCGCACCCCGACGAGCGACCTTGCCTGCTGCTGATCGCACCGGCGAAGGAAGCTATCCTGATGCCGGTGCTGAATGCCGAGGGCAGCCGCGAATTCACCGATATCGCCTTCTTCAACTGGGCCGATGATGTCGGGCCGGTGGAGGCGCTGAGCGAGGCGCTCGCCTCGATCGATGCGGCCGCGCCCGGCCGCGTGGCGCTGGATGAAACCATGCGCGCCGATTTCGCGCTGCTGCTGCTCGATGCCCTGCCGCCGGAAACCTCACGCGATTTCACGTCGGAAACGCTCGGCGCGCTCCGCATGCGCAAGGACAGCGCCGAGTACAAGAAGCTGAAGATGAATGCCGGCATCGCCGACCGCGCCATGCAAACGGCCTTCTCGAAGATCAAGGCCGGCATGACCGAAAACGAGGTCGCAGCCGAAATCCGCGCGCATTTCTCGTCGGAAGGCGCCTCGCCGCAGTTCTGGATCGTCGGTGCCGGTGGCAATGGCGCCTTCCCGCATCATTCGGCCAGTGAGAAGGTTATCCAGGAAGGCGACGCGGTCGTCATCGATATCGGCGGCCGCAAGCAGGGCTTTCCGAGCGACATCACCCGCATGGCCGTCATCGGCGAACCGCCGGAAGGCTATGGCCAGATTCATTCCATCGTCGAGAAAGCCGTGCAGGCGGCGCTGAAGGCGGCCAGGCCCGGAGTGCTGGCGAAAGAGGTCGATGCTGCCGCGCGCGGCGTGATCACCGATGCCGGCTATGGCGAATATTTCGTCCACCGCACCGGCCACGGCATGGGCATCGACGGCCACGAGCCGCCCTACATCACCGCGACTTCGGATACCGTGCTGGAAGAAGGCATGGTGTTCTCGATCGAGCCGGGCATTTACATGCCGGGACGCTTCGGCATCCGCCTTGAGGACATCGTCATTCTGCGCGAGGACGGCCCGGAAATTCTCTCGTCGCTCCCCCGCGAGGCGCATTTCATGGGCAGCTAAAATTCGAAAGCCCGGCCGTGCACGTCAATTCCTGTGAGCGGCCGGAGCGATATCGACCTTGCTATTCATTGAGTGTAAGGGCCGAATGGCGGGACATGCTTTCCAGCATTGCACTGGTGACAATCATCTCGCTTTTCTTGCTATCTATGGACTTCGTTTTGACAGTGTCCACTGCAGCGACGGCAATTTTCTTTTTGAGCGCCACTATCCTAAAATAGGATTCCTTGATTCGACTGAGCATATTGTCATTCTCATTCGCTTCTTTAACGAGAAGCTTTGCGATCTTTTCCGGAATTAGCGGATCCGGGTGCTTGTCGTTGGCAAACACCAGGATGTCATTGCCGGCAAGAACGGCTTGACGGACCGAATCCTCGAAGCTCCGGGTACTGGCGATCGCGTCCATCTGCATATCGTCGGAAATAACGACGCCTTCGAAATGCAGGTTTCCTCTCAGCACAGTGGTCAGCGTTGCACGCGAAAGCGATGAAGGCACGGCGCCTTTGGACAGCTTTCGGTTGATGACATGAGATGACATGATCATATCGACGTCGCCCATGGCGATAAGCGCCTTGTAGGGGTCCAATTCCGCCTCGTTCCAGGTCTTGGTCACATCTGCGGAGCCCTTGTGACTATCGCCAATGCTTGAACCGTGACCGGGAAAGTGCTTCAACGCCGTCAGCACCTTGTTCACCCGGTGTGCCTGCACAAAGGCAGTTGCGTATTTGATGACTTCCTGCGGGTCGGCCGAATAGCTTCGTCCGATGCTGCCGATAATCGGATTTGCTGGATTGATATTGAGATCGACCACCGGACCGAAGTTAAGATTGAATCCCAGAGCCGCGAGATCGCCAGCCAGTTCCGAGTAGACTTCATAAGCGGCGGCCTCGTTCATTGTCGAGGCGACTTTCGCAGCACTCGGCGTATTCTTGAAACCGATGGCATTGGTCAATCGCTGGATCCGACCACCCTCCTGGTCGATCGAGATCAAAAGTGGATCCCTGACCACAGCCTGGAGATGATTGTTGAGGCTCTGTACCGTTCGTTCATTCTTGATGTTGCGCTTGAGATAGATAACACCGGTTATCTCGCCGTTTTCAGCCTGCTTGAGGACATTTTTGTAGCCTTCGTCCTTCAGGCTGTCCCCACTAAACCCCACCAATACCATCTGGCCGATCATGCGGCGCAGGAGCTGTTCGGAAACCTTCGAATTATTTTTTTCCTCAGCCTTGGATGGCCCGGAAAACATCGCCGCAAGTAGCAGCCCAAAGCCGGCAATGGCAATCGACAGTGAACGAGATTTACGTGACATCGCATGAACCTCTGAGGTGGGACGATGGCAGTGTAATCAAATTTCGTTAACCATCCCTGAATACCGAATGTTCACATCTAACGCAGAAATTGCGTTCAATCTTTGGCATAGGCCGGCTGGACAAAATCGGGGCGCACGATCTGGTTGACAACACGCGCGGAGACAATGCCCCTTCTGGCATTGTTACTGTAGACCGGAGAAAGGCTCATGCCATTCTTCAACCAGCACTGGTCGCGCTTGGTGAAGTAGACCCAGGCAAAACCATTGCAGCCCATCGTCGACTTACAGCCTTGCATGCAATCCCTGAAGGTTCGGGCGCTGTATTCGCCGATATCATCGCCACTGAGGTCGCTCTTCAGGAAAAGCTCCCATTGCGCCTGCAGCACGGGATTGACCTCGGAAGGCTTGGCCTTGAGATACAATCCGGAGGTGACGCCGGATACCAGCTGCACGAATTCGTAGCCCGATTTCAGGAAACAGCGGTTTTGCTCGTGATTGAACGTGAAGGCGCGGCATGAAAGGTTCGCTCCGCACTGTGTCGCGCACTCGGACGCGTCGGACATCTTGATGCCCTTCGGCACGAGGTCGCCGCCATACAGGTCCGCGCCAGTGAAGCGGGCGAAATACCACGAGGGCTGCTCGACCACCACTGCCGCCGCTTCTTCATGAGCTTGGGGCGAGCTCTCAGCGCCTGTGTTTTCCGGAACCTTCGCTGCCTTTTCAATCTCCAGAGCCGCAAGTTCCTGACGCATCGACACAGCTCGGTTCTTGGCCACCCGGCCCGAGAACGTATCGGGATACAGTTCGGCAAGCATGTCGAAATCGCCGGGGTCCTTGGAATCCTTGATGAGTTCGAACGCCTTGCGCGCCTGTTCCTCCATGTCGACAGGCACAACAATATTCGTCTCCGGCGGGGTCACCTGCCCGCTCTTATCACCCTCAGTGACAACGACCGGAGGAACGACAGCCGGTGGATCGATGAAATAGACCGGATCTTTCGGAAGCGATGCATAGACATATGGCTCCTGCTGCTTGCCTGTTTTCGCCAGAACCTCATCGCGGACAATACGGAATATCAGGTTGATCTCGACACCTGGCTTGACCATCGTATCGAGCAGGGCCTGGGTGTATGGACTGTGCACACCGTCTCCATCCGAGGCCGTTTCGCCGTCCTTGGCCGAATAGGAAACCAGCATTCCTTCTGACGGCTCGACAACCGCCAAGCCGCGCCGGATCGAACGCGAAGCCACCGATCGTTTCATATCCTTGAGAAAGGGATTGTTGCGGCAGGCGTCGAGCAAAACCATCTTGAGTCTTGCACTGCCCTCGAGCGCGTTCAGGACAAGCTCGAGTGGAAGTGCCTCGAAATCCACATCCCGGTCGGATGCGAGTGTCGCATCGATAGGGATCAGATAGTTCTTCTTGTCCATCTCCATTCCGTGGCCGGCGAAATAGATCAGACCGATCTCTGCGCCGGCGGAGGCGGCGGCGAAATCCCTGACCGCCTTACGCATGTCATTGTAATTGAGGTCTTGATAGGCAAAAACCTTGAACCGCAATTTCGTCAAAGTCTCGGCCATCGCCTTGGCGTCATTGCCGGGATTGGGAAGTGCCACGACATTCTGATAGGCGGAATTGCCGATCACCAATGCAACGCGGCGCCCTTCCGAGGCTTGTGCAAGACGCGGGAAGATCAAGACCGCGAGAGTGAGGGTCATGACAAGGAAAATCGCGAGCCGCTCGACAGTCATGAGAGAGATTCCTCAGCCTCTATGGTCATTTATCAAGCAAAAGTGACGCTACAGAATTTCCTTGTGGTTGAATATCCTTTCTGAAGTAAACCCGTGTCAAGGGAAATCCGCGCATCCGGCGCGCGAATGTTTGGACTGTTTCAGGGCATTCCATCAAAAGGGCGCCCATTGTCGGCGCCCACGACATCCGTTCCGCTATTTGGAGACGTTGATATTGACGAATTCAAAGGCAATATGTGTCGGATCGGTATCGACCTTCTCCTTGAGCACCACGCTGATGCCGCGCTTGAATTTCCGGTGCTTGGCGGCAATTTCCTTGGCTTTCTTCTTGTCGAGCCTGAAATCGCCCAGGCCATCCACCCGGCACAGCGCCACCAGGGTTTCGTCCCTACCAGGCTTGTCGAAGGTCAGATCGCCGCTGTCCGCCATCGGGATCGTGCGTTTTTCACCTGCCAACAGGAATCTTTCGCCAATCATGGCTTGCGGAATATCCTCGACATTGCCGTCTTCCTCCACATAGGCCACCTGCAATTCGCATGTCTTGCTGGAGACGACGTCGAATGAGAGCTTCTGACCGACCGTGGCGTTGGTATAGTCCGTTCTGGCGATCAGAATGAGCGCATCGGCCTGCGGCTTGTAGGCGTCCTGCTTCTTGTCGTCAGGTGTATAAGCGGCCGTGTCGTCCTTTTTCGGTTCGGCATAGTCATTTTTCTTTTTGTCGTCGGCCGGCTGGTAAGCAGCAGCATCGTCCTTTTTCGGCTCGACATAAGGATCCTGCTTCTTTTCAGGCTTGTCGTAGATTGCCGTGTCGTCCTTCTTAGGCTCGGCATAGTCATTGTTTTTCTGGTCGTCAGCCGGCTTGTAGGCAGCAGTGTCGTCCTTCTTTGGCTCGACGTATGGGTCCTGCTTCTTTTCGGGCTTGTCATAGATCGCCGCGTCGTCTTTCTTCGGTTCGGTGTAGTTCTCCTTGCCGTGGTCGTCGGTCGCCGCATAGTCAGCGGTTTTGTAAAGCGGTTCGAGATCCATCAAGGCCGGCAGAAGCGCGGCGTAGTTTGTTTCCACCTCATCGCGGTCGATACGCTCGCCGCCTTCCAGCTTGTTCAGCCAGCCCAGCGCCAGATTGGTCAGACGGGAGTCGGCGATCTTCCTGACACTGGATTCGAACGCCTCGGGCGTCATGTCGAATTCGGATGCCAGGCTCACGAGATCCAGGCTCTCGTCATATTTGTCCGCATTGTAGGTGACGATCTCAGCGTCGGAAGGAGCGGTGAAGCTTTGCTCTGTGGAGTTGTTCGTCTCGGTCACTCCGAGTTTGCTCAACGCACCGACAAACTTGTCGCGATCCGCCTGGAATGTCTCATCCAGTGCCTTCTGCTGGATATACATCGACAGCAATATCTCCTTCTGATCGCTGTCAAAGTTGTTGGAATTCTCGATTGAACTTCGCATCTGGTCTGTATTGGCGATCACGCCGTTTGCATGACAGTCAAAGCACGACCTTGCATTGATGATTGTCACCCCGAATTTGGCGCCGTTCGGGCGCTTGCGGTGAGAGACGATCGAGGTCGGCCCCTCGTTGATCTGTTCGCCATTGGCTTTCGACAGATAATAGCCTTGCAATCCGTTGGGCAGTGAGAAGATCATTTCTCCCCCGTCATGATGGAATGCCTCGAAATGTCCGTCCAGCGGCTCCAGCTCCTGCGGACCGTGGGGGTATTTCTCCAGGACCTGCTTGCCGGCATCGCCTGCGAAATCATAGGATTTCCAGTAATAGCCGGTTGCGATATCGTGCCTCTCGATCATGCGGTTATGATCGGATACGCCGGACGATCCCTTGTTGAAGGCCGCCCGCTTGACGCGGCGCTCTTCGATGTTTCGCGCGACGCTGATCTTGAAGTCATCTTCCAGTTCGCGGATGTTGACCGGCAATTTCATCAGATGGTTGTAGTTTTCCGGCAGCGCGGCAAAGGCCATGAACCAGTCTATGCGCATGATCGGCAGCCCGGTGGCGGTCTCGTGGGCCAGTGCCTTCAGGCTCGATGCCTTGGCGCTCTCCGGATCGACGCCATAGAAATAATTTTTGGCCAGGTGATCATGATCCTCCGTGCTCCAGCCCAGGTCCCTGAGATCGACACGCACGAGCAGGCCTTGGGTACCCTCCACCTCCTTGGGGAAAACCAGTTCCCGCTGGTTTGAAAGCGAATTGAGCAATTTCTTGAATCCGCCTGTCAGGATCGCCATGCGCTTCATGTAGGTGGCGTCGTCCTCACACCAGAAAAGACTGTTGTATTGGGTGCGAAAGCTGAAATAGCGCTGATATTTGCGATCCCGGTCGGGAACCGTGAAAATATCCTTGAACGCCGCTTCATCGAACTCCTTGTAGGCAATCAGGCGTCTGCCGCGATCTACTGGCTTCTCCGCCACCGTCGTCGATGGCTGCGCATTCAATGCGTTGATCCACTGCTCAAGCTGCTTGACTTCGTCGGCCTTCGGCTTGCTGCCTTTCGGCATTGAACCATTCTTGATCGACAGGAACATGCGTGATTTCTGCGCATCGCCGGGCACGACGAACTTCTTGTCCTGCGCGATCGATGCGAGATCGCCAGCGCTGTAGATCGACGCATCGCTTTGACCCGGCGCATGGCAGTTGCGACAGTACTTTCCCATGAAAGCATCGGCGGCAGACGCGAATTTGGAACTGTCATCCGCGACCTCGGTCGTCTTGACATCCTTCTTTGCCTTGCAGGCCGCGACAGGCGATTTGGACAAGTCCTCTTTTTCCTTGAGGGTGGTGCCGGAAAGGAAGGTATAAAGCGCCTTGCGGTCAGGCTCGTTCAATTCACGCAGACCGACGGACAGCCGGCGCATGGTCGAGTCGGAGAGAGCCGCACCTGAGAATTTCTTGCCCTCGACAATGAAACCATGCAGGAACACATCCGCGTCTGAGAGCGCCGCGAGTTTCCCGCGGCTGATATCCGGCGCGGTAACATTGGTCAGGCCAGTCCAGCCCTTCAGGCTATTGGCCATGTCGAGATTGAACGACGCGTCATGCGGCGTGTGACAATTGCCGCAGCCCGCGACATTCTGGGCGAGGTACCTTCCCCGCTCCTCCGCAGTCTGTTCCTTTTGCTGGTAGGCGGGAGAAAGGTTCTTCCGCTTCCATTCAGCCGCATCAAAGGAAATATCCGACCACCAGGAAACCAGTGGTAGTTCGTGCTCCTTGTTGACGGCGTCGGACGCCGGCAGGGTGTTGATATAGGCCTTGATGTCGAGGACATCCTCAGGCTTCATCCCGCTATAGGAATTGAACGGCATGACGGGATAGAGGTTGTGGCCGTCCCTGGCGACACCATCCATGACCGCGTTGAGAAATTCGGCGTTCGACCAGCCGCCGATGCCCTTTTCGCCGGACGAAATGTTGGAAGCATAGAATTTTCCCATTGCGGTTTCCATCTTGAAACCGCCCGACAGAATTTCAGTATTGTCGCCGGATCCATGACAGACGCCACATCCGGCGACCGCAAACAGCACCTTGCCGTTTTTGATGTCAGGCTTGTAACCGGCAAAGGCCCCGGTCTCGAACCTCGCGGCGGCAATCGCCTCGCTTTGAGACCCAAGGAAGAAAGCAAGAGCCATCGGCGCAATGGTAAGCACCGACATCACAGTCCGCCGAACCCAAGCCATTTCCACCTCCCGATACCGAGCCAGAATTTGCAAAAAGTCAGATGCTTAACGGAATTCAAACTGCTCGAACCTGATCCGCCTTGGCTTCTCGCCAATCTTCGCAAGCCCTCGTACCAGCGCCTGCCGCAGCGGCGCGGGACCGCAGAACCAGAAATCCGCTTGCCCTGGTTTCACATGCGCAAGCTCTTTCAGTTTTTCTGCGTCCAGCCTGCCACTGTCATTGGAAGCATGCAATATAAATCTGAAATTCTCCAGCTTTTCATCAAGCGCACGGAACAAGTCTTGATAGATTGCTTCGCCAACATCCCGCACGCAGTAGATCATCGTGACCGAGATCTGCGGGTATTGTTGCAGATCTGCAGCCATTGCGGCAAAAGGCGTAACCCCGATGCCGCCGGCGATCCAGATCTGCTGGGCGCCGCCGCGGCCGAAATGGAAATGTCCATATCCGCCCTCCACTCTCAAAATATCGCCGGCATGCAGATTTTCCCGGAGCCGCCTGGTATAATCGCCGAGCGGTTTTACCGAAATGGTCAGGCTGCCGTCGGCAGCGATCCTGGACACCGTGAACGGATGCGGTTCCCGCAGCCCGCGCCTGCGAATATGGGCGATGATGAACTGCCCTGCCCTGAGCTTCAGTCGGCGGCCTGTCGGAACGGCAGTGATGACCGTTGCCGCAGCATGCTTTTCGACCGCGACTATCCGATAGCTTTTCTTTTTGAAATGCGAAATGGATTGCGTATACGCGTAACTTACAATTCCTACGAGTGACGCAAAGTTAAGTATATACGCAATGGTTTCCGTCTGATCGAACGGCTTCTTGACGAAAAACTGGTGAAACGCGATCGCGAGGAAAGCAAAGCCGATAAATCGATGCGTCGCATACCAAATATGATAAGGAAACTGAAATTTCAGAAAAGGTATTTTTTTGACGATACTGAAGACGATTAAGGCGCAGAGTGCGAAGAACGTGTAATATCCCGTGAGCTTTGCGAGTTCGTTGAGCTCCTTGTTCTGAAACAGGCCGGTGAAATTGGGCGTATAAATGTAGTGAACAAGGATCAGGACAAGGATCAGATAACCGATCCGGCGGTGGGCGACATACAGGCGATCCAGGCCGCCGAACAGGTATTCCAGAACCTTGATGCGGGTCGCCATCAGCAATGAAATGGACATCAGCAGGAATGCGCACATTGCTGCTTCGAGCGAAATCGCCGTCATGGGACTTGTGTAATTTATCGCCGGGATCGCCGCGATTGCCGATCCGATCACAATCAACGCAACAACCAGATAACCCACGTCACGCCTCGCGACAGTCGTTTGCGCACAGTCTTCTCTTGACATCCGACCGGAGCATCGCGGTCGCCCGGACGATCTGTGCCATCATTGGGTGATCCTGACGACCTCAACCCTGCGGTTGACCGGCGATTCCGGATCGTAGGTGTCCTTCAGCCGCTCCTCGCCGAACCCGACGGCGATCAATCGCGAAGGATCGAGATGGTAGGAGGTGACCAGAACCCTGCGGACGGCTGCAGCGCGCGCTTCGGACAGCTCGAAATTGTGTTCATCGGTGCCCGATGTATCCGTGTGGCCATTCAGCGCTATGCGTACTTTCGACATGCTTGGGTCGGACAGGGCCGCGCCCAGGGCTTCGACCTGTGTATGTGCCGCGGCACTGATCTCTGCGGAATCGAGTTCGAACTGTATTTGCACATCGATTTTCGGCAGCTCTTTCTCGGCAATGATTTCGGCCAGCTTTTTACGCTGATTGATCTGTATGCCCCGACCGGGAAGACTGTCGAGAAATTGTGCGTCATTCCTGCTGAGCCCGGTTTCCCTCAAGCCCCTCTTGATGGTTTTCTTTGGCTTGAGCTTATTGAGGATCGTACCGGAAGTGACCTCCTGCGCCGCGACGGGCTGCAGGCCGGCGACAGACAATGCAATCAAACCTATCGCTGCGACATGTAGAAGCTTTTTCATTTGTCTTCTCCAAAAACGGCAAGTGATACTAGCAACAAGGCGACTTGAAATCAGTAGCATTTTTGGCCGATGTTTGGTGTTACCGATGTTACCGTGCCTTCTCTACGTTTGCGGGAAGAACAATATTCGAGGCGACGGCGCCCAGCGTCAATTTCGGACGCTGGACCGCGCCATGAGATCGATCGCCTGATTGCTCGCAGTACCGAACACGCCATCGAGTGCGCCGGAATAGTAGCCGCGCTCCTTGAGCGCCCGCTGAATCTCGCGACGGAAAGCCCGGGAATAGCTTGTCGCTCCCCCACGCATCAGGTTGATGAAACCGATGTCCCGGCCCTCCATGGAAGCCATGGCCAGACGGGCTGCTGCGGCTGGGTCGGGGTTCGTGCCCAGTCCCTTGTCGACAAGAAGTGAAAGGTTGCCCATTGCGAAGGTATTTCCGGCGTTGGCAGCACGTTCGTACCAGTATTTCGCCTGGCTGTAGTCCTGGCGGACGCCCCGGCCGTTTTCATAGAGCCAGGCGAGGGAGCCCATCGAATAGGCATCGTTTTTCTCCGCTGCCCTTTCGTACCATACACGCGCTTCTTCGAAATTGACCGGGGCGCCGAGGCCGTTCTGAAGCGCGTAGCCGATCGATCCCATGGCATTGAGATCGCCAAGCGCTGCCGCCTTGCGATAATATTCCAGCGACCTTGCATAGTCATGCGGCACGCCCACCGCTTCGCGATACAACCAGCCAAGCGAGGTGAGGGAATAGGCATCATTCAGCGCGGCAGCTTTTTCATACCAGCGTATCGCCTCGAGATAGTTGATCGGCATGCCGAGGCCGTACTGAGCCATGTAGCCGAGCGACGACATGCCGGTTACATCGTTTTTCTCCGCGGCACGGCGATAAAGATCGATCGCTCTTCCGTAGTCGCGTCCGACGCCTCTGCCTTCGCGATAGAGCCATGCCAGCGCTGACAGCGAGTACCCGTCGTTGCGCTCGACGCCCTTCTCGTACCAGTAGCGGGCTTCTTCGAAGTTGACATTGGTTCCGAGACCGTTTTGCAAGGCATAGCCGAGCGATCCGATCGCATTCACATCGCCTTGAAACGCTGCCTTGCGGTAGAGTTCCAGCGATTTGACAGGGTCACGCTGAACGGCGATACCCTCGCGATAGAACCAGGCGACCGCTGCCTGGGCATTGGCGTAATCCCGCTCCGCCGCCTTGGTGTACCAGTCCAGGGATCGCTGGTAATCCCGCGGAATGCCGTTGTAGCCCTCGCGATAGATCCAGCCGAGCGACGCCTGGGCATAGGAATTGCCGGCATCGGCCGCCTCCTCCAGCATCCGCATACCCTTCTGCATATCCTTGGGCTCGCCATTGCCGTAGATCACCAGCCAGGCCATGTTTGAGTAGGCATAGGAATTGCCGAGATCCACCGCCTTTTGATACCAGTGGCGGGCCTCCCCGTAATTGCGACTTATGTCGTGGGCGCGGCCGACCATATCGCTCAACATCGAGTCGCGCGGATCCATCCCGGCTGCGCGCGTGCAGACATCGATTGCCCTCCGAACCTGGATATCGGCGAAAGCCACACCGGCAAGACCCGGCTCGGAGCCCGGCTCACCCGCAAGTCCATAGCACTCGCGCGCAACGGGGGTGGCGCTCCTGACATTCGGCCGAAATCCGGTCACCTTCTCCTCAACCTTGAGATCCGGCTTTGCGATCAGCAGCGCCAGCCGCTTTTCGCCCAGCGCCCTGTACAGCTTGTCATTGGCGTATTTGTCGATGAATGCCTGGATCGCCAGCGCATTGCTGGAGGACTTGACGCGATCCCAGTCGGCGGCCGCAGAATTGTCGGGTATGTTGGGCCGCACGACCGTTTCGGCCTTGTCGACCTTGTCGACAGTCTCGACTTTTTCGGGCTCGACCTTGTTGGGCTCGACGGTTTCAGTTTTGCTCGCATCCGTGACTGTGTCCGAGGCTGGTCCGTTCAGATAGACCTCGCCCGGAATTTCGTCGTAGTAGGACGGGGTCTGGTCGTGATCGACAGTCTTGGCGAGTTTGGCGACCTCTATTTGCAGGGTCTTTGCCAGTTTCACCTGCGACATGCCAGGGATCTTGAGGAGCGGGATGAGCTTGCGCGTGAAAACCGAATTCGGCTCGGGATCGTCCTCACTGAGTGCATCCAGTGCGACCTGCTTGCCGCCAGCCGAAAAGAGCATGAACACGCCCTTCCCCGGCGGGCCTTCGTTGACCAGACCGACACTGCGGCCAATGCTGCGGCCTGCGATCTTCTTGAAGGGGTTTTCGCGACAGGCGTCCAGGATCATGAATATTCGCCCAGGCTTTCGCTCCTGCAGCGCGTCGATGATGGCATCGGCCGATCGCGCCTCGTCCAGCACAACATCCTCGTCCTCGTTCGGGGCTATTTCCGGAAAATCGGTCGGCAGCAGGTAGTTGACGCTGCCGACGGCGACGCCATGCCCCGCGTAGAAAAAGAAGGCGGTATCACCCTCCTCCACCTTGTCCGCGAACTCGCTGATCTTGCGGTTCAGTTCAGCGCGATTGACATCGATTGCTTCGATGACCACGTCGAAGCCGATCTCCTTGAGGGCGGCGCCGACCGCATGCGCATCATTGGCAGCCTTGCTGAGGTCAGCAACGGCGTCGTACTGGTTGTTGCCGACCACAAGCGCAACACGCCGTCCCTCGGCGTGAGCCACGCCAAAGCAAAGCGTCGAAAACAACAAAAACAACGTGAAAATGCGGATCGATACAGCCATCATGTTTGCACCCAGGCGCAAGAAGGCGTTAATCTTCAATTCATTGTAAAAATAGGGGCTGTTCTCGTCAACTGCTTTGTGGCCGGCATGTATCAGACAGTCGAAAGCATCCGGCGATTGAGTGCCCGGGTCGAAGAACTCTATCGGCGTCGATGCAGTGGACGATCATCGGTAACCCGGCTGAAAATATTGCTGCAAACAAAAAGTGCCCGCGGTTGAAGCGGGCATTTGTTCTTCGCGGAAGTCGCTGACGACGCTAAAGCATCATCTGTGTTTCGACGAACTTGCTGCCACCGTCGATGACGATCGTGAAATCGGCTTTTTCATCGCCGTCCCAGTCCCCGGTCAAAATCGTATCACCATGGTTGTCTTCAAATCGAAGCTGGCCGGCGCGGCCCGAAAACTCGTCGGACCCGATGAACTTGAAGGCCTGATTCTTGTTAGCCAAGGTGTTTGCGTCGATGCCGCTGAGATCCAGAACATCGCCCTGCTTGAAGTTCATATCCTTGATCAGGTCGGAGGAATGATCCACTGTCGCGTCGAAGATAAAGCTGTCGGCGCCCTTGCCGCCGATAAGAACGTCATTGCCCTTGCCGCCGTTCAGCATATCGCGACCGATTCCGCCCTTGATAACATCCCAGCCGCCCTGGCCGTTCAAGATGTTCGACAGATCATTGCCGGTGATGTTGTTGCCAACCGCTCCACCGTCGACGTTCTTCTGGTGCGACGTAAGCTGCAGGTTTTTGCCCGATGCGGCTGTGACGAAATTTTCGTAGCTCACGGTAAAGGTCTTAACCGATTCGCCGACCTCATAGACGCTGACGTCGTTCATGATCTCGATGCTGATGCCTTCGCCAAACGGATGTGAATCCTGAAGCAATGTGAAGCCCTCGGACCAGGACTGCTTATAGCCAATAATATCGAGTTCAGCCTCGAAATCACCATAGCCGATTTTCCAGTCGAACGATGCCTCCAGAACCAGTGACGTAATGGCCTTCAACGTGACCGACATGGCATAGGTCGCATCCACGGTGAAGGTGCCTTCCCCTTCCGGTGTGTCGAATTTGAATTTGTCCCCCAGGTCACCTTCGACGGTCTGACCGAGACTTGTCTCCATCGTTACATCGATATCGGGCGTGTACGTGATATCCTGCGCCAGTGAAGCGGTCCCGACAAGCCTGGCATCCAGCACGCCGGCTTCGACGTTGAAGGAAACCGGCCCCATGTCGAGACCTTGACCGAAGGACAGGGGAATCGGCAAAAAGCTGTCCAGATCAACTTCGGCCGTCAGGAACGGACTGGATTTTCCGGTCATATGCAACGAACCGAATTGCGAACCGTCGTTGATCAGTTCGGCATCTTCATAATTGAATTCCGGCAGGGCCGCGGTGACCGAACCGTAACCCAAGTCCAGCGTATAGCCGCCAACGCCGCCCAGATTCTCCGCGGTGATCTTGAAAATCTCGGTTGTCGGGATGCCGAGGTTCACATCGGCGTTCAGAATGTTCTGACTACCGGAACCGCTGGCTATCAAGATGTCATAGCTGTAGCCCACATTGGCCTGCACATTCGCAGTAAGGCTGGCACCCAGTTCCATTTTTACATAGGAATCGGCCGCGCTTGGCCCCGCAGCGTCGATCCCCTTGTCTTGCAGATCGGTATAGGTAAACGCGGATGTGTCAATGAACGCTGCAGCGTTCGGTATCGCCTTTGCGGGTGACACCACGGCATTCGCATCGAATTCGAAAGAGGATTGCAGACTTCCCAGGTCCAGCCTGGCAGTTCCAAGCAGGTTGAACGCCAGATCATAGGTAGCGGATATGCTTCCGAAAACGGATGCGACATCGGCTATGCCAAAATTGATGCTGGACGTCTTCGTGTCCTGCTCATGGAAATCGAGGTCAAGGAAATTGTATTCCAGAGCGGTGCCTGCACCTTCTCCAAACATCCCGCCGATGAAATTGAACTGTGTCATGCCATTCCCCCCTTTTTAATTGTTGTCCGAGACGTGCAATCGCGTCCGGTTATCTATTTTGTCGCTCAACTCATGCCCGACACTGTAGGCGCCGCCTGCCTATACGTCGCGTTTCATTCCGGGGAAGCACAAGCACAATCCAGTTCAAAGTGAAAAAAATCACTTGGAACCGATTCCAAAAATAGTTGCGGCAATACTGATGAAGTCTCACGCTCCCCGCTTCATCGAGAACACAATTATCATCGCGGGATACAAAATTCAACATATGCAACTGAAGAGAGCAGCGAATATTCAGTTCGTCGCCTCCGTTGCTCACAAATATTTCAGAAAAAGCTTATTTTAGCTTATAGTAATAATTCGCAGGCAAACCTATGCTTCAGCTGGCGAGGTCATACTGGTCTGCAACGCCCTCGCATCGATCGGCACAACCTGGCTCAGCTCCGCAAGCCCGGAGCTTCCTGGCCGGTGCGCGCCACATATTCCGTATAGCCGCCGCCATACTGGTGGATGCCCTCCGGCGTCAGTTCCAGCACCCGGTTGGACAGTGCGGCCAGAAAATGCCGGTCGTGGCTGACGAACAGCATCGTGCCCTCATATTCGGAAAGCGCCTTGATCAGCATTTCCTTGGTGTCGAGGTCCAAGTGGTTGGTCGGCTCGTCGAGCACGAGCAGGTTCGGCGGGTCGAACAGCATCCTGGCCATGACGAGACGCGCTTTCTCGCCGCCCGACAGCACCCGGCACTTCTTTTCGATATCGTCGCCGGAAAACCCGAAGCAACCGGCAAGCGCACGCAGCGGTGCCTGACCTGATAGCGGAAAAGAGTCGGCCAGCCATTCGAGTACGGTGCGATCGCCATCGAGCAGGTCCATGGCATGCTGGGCGAAATAGCCGAGCTTGACGCTGGCGCCCAGCGCGACGCTGCCCTGGTCAGGCGCGGTCGAGCCCGTCACCAGCTTGAGCAGGGTGGACTTGCCGGCGCCGTTGATGCCCATGATGCACCAGCGTTCCTTTCGACGCACCATGAAGTCCAGTCCTTCGTAGATGGTGCGGCTGCCGTATTTCTTGTGCACGTTCTTGATGTTGATCACGTCTTCACCGGAGCGCGGCGCGGGCAGGAAGTCGAATGCGACGGTCTGGCGGCGCTTCGGCGGCTCCACCCGGTCGATCTTGTCGAGCTTCTTGACGCGGCTCTGCACCTGGGCGGCATGGCTGGCGCGCGCCTTGAAGCGCTCGATGAACTTGATTTCCTTGGCGAGCATCGCCTGCTGGCGTTCGAACTGGGCAAGCTGCTGCTTTTCGTTCTGCGCCCGCTGCTGTTCGTAGAACGCATAGTCACCTGCATAGGTCGCCAGCGACCCACCGTCGATTTCGATGATCTTGGAGATGATGCGGTTGAGGAACTCGCGGTCGTGCGAAGTCATCAGCAGCGCACCGTCATAGCCCTTGAGGAAGTCCTCCAGCCAGATGAGGCTCTCGAGATCCAGATGGTTGCTCGGCTCGTCGAGCAGCATCACATCCGGACGCATGAGGAGAATGCGAGCCAGCGCCACGCGCATTTTCCAGCCGCCCGAGAGCGCGCCGACATCGCCGTCCATCATTTCCTGGCTGAAGCTGAGGCCTGCAAGCACTTCGCGCGCGCGACCGTCCAGCGCATAGCCGTCCAGTTCCTCGAAGCGGGACTGCACCTCGCCGTAGCGCTCGATGATCTCGTCCATCTTGTCCATCTGGTCCGGGTCGACCATGGCCGCCTCGAGCTCGCGCAATTCGGCGGCGACAATGCTCACCGGGCCGGCGCCGTCCATGACTTCGGCGACCGCGCTGCGGCCCGCCATCTCGCCCACATCCTGATTGAAGTAACCGATCGTCACGCCCTTTTCGACGGATACCTGCCCTTCGTCCGGTTGCTCCTGCTGCGTGATCATCCGGAAGAGCGTCGTCTTGCCGGCGCCGTTGGGACCGACGAGGCCGATCTTTTCGCCCTTGTTGAGCGCCGCCGAGGCCTCGATGAAAAGCAGCCTGTGGCTGTTCTGCTTGCTGATATTTTCGATGCGAATCATGTGCGAAATCGGGTCCGAGAGTGTTTTGGCGCCTTATGTCACGTGTCGCACGGCCTGTCGCAAATTTTTCGATTGCGATTTACTTGCTGCAGCGGCGGCACAAATTATGTATGGCCGGTGTCTACAAAACTAACCGGGGCGAGCATGCGCTTTTTTATAACTGGTACTGCGGGATTCGTTGGTTTTCATCTTTCAAAAAGGCTGCTGGACGAAGGTCATCGCGTGGTCGGCCTGGATGGAATGACGCCCTTCTACGATGTTGAGCTCAAGAAGAAGCGTCATGCCCTGCTCGCCCGATCGGATCGGTTCAGTTCCGTCACGGGAATGCTGGAGGATGTGGACGCGGTGTCACGGGCCGCCGAACTCGCCGAACCCGATGTCATCGTGCACTTGGCTGCGCAGGCAGGGGTGCGCTACAGTCTTGATAATCCCCGCGCTTATGTTGATTCAAATCTGGTCGGATCGTTCAATATTCTCGAGGTCGCAAAGCGTGTGAAGCCTCGGCACTTGCTGCTTGCATCGAGCTCGTCGATCTATGGCGCGAACGAAAAAATTCCATTCGCGGAGATCGACAGAACCGACGAACCGATGACGATTTACGCTGCGACGAAGAAGTCCATGGAACTCATGGGACACAGCTACGCCCACTTGTACAGCGTGCCGACGACAGCCTTTCGATTTTTCACGGCTTACGGACCCTGGGGTCGTCCCGACATGGCGCTGTTTAAATTCGTTGACGCGATTTACAATGAGCGGCCGATCGAAATCTATGGCGAAGGGCGCATGAGCCGTGATTTCACCTATATCGACGATCTGGTCGAATGCATCGTGCGGTTGATTCCGCTGGCACCGATGGAGGAAAACCGGGTGGTATCGAGCGCGGTCAACGACACTCTCTCGCGCCAGGCCCCCTATCGCGTCGTCAATATCGGCGGTGGACAGCCAATCGAGCTGATGCGCTTCATCGAGACAATCGAAAAGGTCACCGGCAAGACGGCAATCAGAAAAATGTTGCCGATGCAGCCCGGCGACGTGCCCCGCACCTACGCATCGACGGATCTGCTGATGGCGCTCACCGGTTTTCAGCCGGCGATCACTCTGGATGAAGGCGTGAAGCATTTTGTCGAATGGTATCGGCAGGAATATTGACTCTGCTGCCCGCGGCTTGAAGCTCCGCGCCCGAATTGACACCTGGAGCATCGACCAAATAGGCTCTGCACGATGAAGATTGCTTTCTATGCGCCGCTCAAGTCGCCCCATCACCCCGTGCCATCCGGCGACAGATTGATGGCACGGCTGCTGTTCGCAGCCCTTGAGCGCACCGGCCATCAGGTCGATGTCGTCTCGGAACTGCGCACATTCATCAAGGAGCCTTTGCCCGAAATCTATGCTTCCCTGGAGGATCAGGCAAATGCCGAGCGCTGCAGAATCTCGGCGCTTTGGCAACACGATGGAACGCCTGATCTCTGGTTCTCCTATCACCCATATTACAAAGCGCCGGATCTTATCGGCCCCACCCTCGCCCAGTCGATCGGCGTGCCATACGTGACGGCTGAAGCCTCCCATTCGTCGCGACGCAACACCGGCGCATGGCAACAGTCGCAGGCGCAGGTTCTGGGAGCGATGGAAAAAGCCGCAGTCAATATCTGCTTTACCCGGCGCGATCACGATGGATTGGTCAAGGCGTCGCCCACAGTGCGCACGGCCATGCTGTCGCCGTTCCTCGATTCCCGGACCTTCCTTGCGATCGAGCCCGATCCCCAGCCGGGCCGGCTGATGACAGTGGCGATGATGCGCGCGGGCGACAAGCTGGACAGTTACCGCATGCTGGCGGAATCGCTGAAAATGTTGTCCGACACGCCATGGACGCTCTGCGTTATCGGCGACGGCCCGTGCCGGGCGGAGGTGGAGGCCGCCTTCGCAGACTGTCCTTCGCAACGTATCGAGTGGCACGGTGAAAAACGCCCGGACGAAATCGCTACGTTGTTGTCGAAGGGCTCCGTCTATGTATGGCCGGGCTGCGGCGAAGCGTATGGACTGGCCTATCTCGAAGCCCAGGCAGCCGGCCTGCCAGTCGTGGCACAGTCGATCGCCGGCGTGCCCGAGGTCGTCGCCAATGGCCGAACGGGGATCCTGACACCCGCCGGCGATATCGAAGCCTATGCCGGTGCGATCCGCCATCTGCTCACCAGCGACGATACGCGCGCAAGCATGTCACATTCGGCGCGGCAATTTGTGCGGGACGAGCGATCGCTGTCCGTGGCTGCATCCCGGCTCGATGCGATCCTGAAACAGTCCATCGGCAATCGATCATGACGGCTGATATCCGGACACCGCTTCTTGCCGAACTTGATCGCTGGCAGGCGAATGGAAGAATTGCCTGTTTCTGGCTGAGAGACGATGACGCCGTCAAACCGACAGAGCCTCTCGACCGGCTGATGGACCTCACGCGCCGCTACGCGGTGCCCGCAACGCTTGCCGTCATCCCCGAGTGCACCGGACAAGAGTTGGCGAACTATCTCCAAGACAAGCCGATGGCGAGTGTCGCCGTGCACGGCTGGTCGCACAAAAATCATGCCGGCGAAAATGAAAAGAAACAGGAGCTGGGTGCGCACAGGCCAATTGAAGATGTGATCGCCGAAATTGACGGTGGTTTCAAACATTTGCAGGCACTGTATCCGCAGCAATTCACTCCAGTCCTTGTCCCGCCGTGGAATCGTATCGCCGCACCGATGCTGGCGGAACTTCCCGGCCTTGGCTATCGGGCGCTATCGGTCTTCGGCCCGGAAAAAGCGGGGCCGCTGCCGGTGATCAATACGCATGTCGATCTGATGGACTGGCATGGGACGCGGCGCGCCCGCGCGCATTCCGAACTGGCATCCGACATCGCCAGGCGTTTGCGCCAGATGTTCGAAACCGGCGGCACCATGGGCTTGCTCGCCCATCATCTTGTTCATGACGAGCAGGCGTGGGCCTTTCTCGATGCGCTTTTCGAAATCACCACGCAGCATCCGGCCTGCCGCTGGAAGTCGTTACCGGATATGCTCGGTCAGCGGTAGGTCGTCAATGTCGAAAATCTGGCCTTCCCGGGCCGAAAATGCCCCGCTGAACTGATCGATCGCCAGGCGATCGATCGCCTCGATCTCCTTGTCGGTCCTGAGGGGAGAATGATGGATGAACGCTACTTTTCGGGCGCCCGCTTCCCTGGCAAGGCGGATGGCCTGCTGCCAGGAAGAATGTCCGTAGCCGACCCTCAGGGGCATTTCCTCATCGGTGTAGGTCGTATCGTAGAGGAAGAGATCGACGCCCCGGATCAACGACAACACGGCAGGGTCGAGAATGCCAGGCTCATGTTCCGTATCGGTGATCAGGGCGACGGAACGTCCGGCCCATTCCACCCGATAGCCAATCGCACCACCTGGATGCGTGAGATTGCCGGTGCGTATCGTAACACCTGGAAATGGCTCGAGCACATCGTGAGCCTTGAAATCGCGGCAGTCGAGATTCGCCCGGCAGGCATTGATCTCGATTGGAAACCAAGGTGGACGGATGAATTCGGTGATCATCTCCCGCGTCGTCATTTTGCCGGCGGTGTGGCCGGACCAGATTTCTACGGTGGAGCGGGGATCGAAGAGCGGCGCGAAATATGGCAAGCCGATGATGTGGTCGTAGTGGCAATGCGTGAAAAACAGGTTGAAGGCGGAGATGCCTTCCGCCAACAGCGCTTTTCCCGCTGGCAGGATGCCGGAGCCGGCATCGAACAACAGCCTGTGTTCTCCGCATTGCATTTCAATACAGATAGTGTTGCCCCCGAAATTTTGAAAGTCAGGGCCTGACACTGGCAGACTGCCTCGAGCTCCCCAAACGCGCACTCGGAACACTGCTAATCTTCCATCTTGCTTGATGCAGGCCCGAGACGACCTCGGACCGCCGCATCCTGAATCTTCTCGCAAACGAAATTCGCCACAGTCATCCGGAAGCCTTCCGATTTGCCGCAATTTCGCCATGTTACCCAAACCTCGACAGAGATGCGAGCGGGACTTGGCGTTCTTTTCAAATATCTTCAGCGCGGATTAATGCTATGACCGCTCGATTATCAAACGGACAACGCTGACTTATGCAATCTTCGGGCCTGCCATCGATCGCTGTGATTGCAGACGCGCATTTTCATGATCCCTGCGGCAGTTATGACATTCCGGGCGTGGCGTGCGGCGAGCGGATCATGGCGTTGCGGCCATTTGCCAACGTGGTGCGATCGACCAGGGTGTTCAACGAGAGCAGCGGGGCCTTGCGGCACGCTCTGGACGACATCAGTGCCCGCGGCATCCGCCATGTCGTGCTCCTGGGAGACTATTCGGACGACGGTCAGGCCGCGACGATCGAGAGCCTGCGGAACCTTCTGGACGAATATACCCGTCGCCACGGAATCAGGTTCATCGCCACGCCGGGCAATCACGATATTTTCGGGCCATCCGGCCGTCACAGATCGAAACGCTTCCTCAACGACCGCGGCGGTCACGACTTGGTCACCAGCGATCCCGCGCGTCCGCCGTCGCGCGATGACGATGCTGTCATCATCATCCCCGGCATGCGCTGCGCCGGGTATCCCGAGGGCGTGCGGGCACTGCCCGATGCCGGCTTCTTCCCGGCTCCGCACGACATCCATTGGGAAACCCCGTTTGGCCAGGAGGATGATCCGCAGTCACGGCTTTATCAGGTCCGTTCGCCGGATGGCCGTATCGTTCGTTCGCTGATGGATGCCTCCTATCTGGTCGAGGCGGTAGAAGGCATCTGGATGCTGATGATCGACGCAAATGTCTTCGTGCCCGTCGACGGGACATGCGGCACCGACGAGGATGCATTCGAAGATTCCACGGATGCCGGATGGAACGCGATGCTGATCCACAAGCGCTTTATCCTGGAATGGGCAAAGGATGTCTCATTGCGGGCAAAGACGCTCGGCAAGACACTGCTGGCATTCTCCCACTATCCGGCGCTCGACCCGCTGGACAACACGCTGGATAGTGAACGCTCGGTGCTTGGCCAGACAAGTCTTTCGCGGCGGATACCGCATCCGGACCTAGGGATGGCATTGAAGGAAGCAGGTATCCGCATACATTTCAGCGGCCATCTTCACGTCAACGACACCGCCCGCCTGCGAGACGGCGACGATTTTCTCGTCAACATCTCCGTGCCGTCGCTGGTGGCCTTCCCCTGCGCCTACAAAATTGCCAGCGTCGAAGCCGGCAATCTCCGCATCGATACCATCGGCATCGGCGACATGGCGCTGGATAAAGCGATAATGCGACAATACCGGCTGGAGGCTGCCACGTCGGGCATCGGCGTGGACAGCCTTCTCAGCGCGGTAAACTATGGCGCGTTCCTCTCCGAGCATCTCGGCCATCTCGTCGGCCGCCGCTTTTTACGCCGGGAATGGCCATGTGACCTCGCTCAGGCGGCAGGGGAACTCAATCTTGCCGATCTTGCGGTCCTGGCACGCACCCCGCAACATTTGCCTTTAACGGGCATTCATGCCTCCATTGCAGCAGCGCATGGGGATCAGGCTCGCATCGATCATCTTCTGGAATCCGCGGCGGAGCATGGGGTGGAATTTTCGACGCTATCTGCGATACCGGTCATGGTCTTCCTGGGGGACTGGTATCGGGTGCGGATGGGCAGCGATCTCGGACTTGATGCGATCGCTCCGGAAAGCCTGTCGGCCTATCGTTTCCTGTCGGCGCTTTATAGGGATTGCAACGTGAAAGTCGGTTCGGCACAGGCGGCTTTCCGCACGCTTTTCCAGATGTTTGAGTTATTCACATCCGGCCTGCCCTCGGAAAATTTCACGATCGACCTGAAAACCGGGGATATAACGGCAATTGATTAGTTGGACTCAACTGACCTCTCGGCCTTGCCTCGCGCTTCGGTCAGTTCCGTTGTCGTCCGGCCGAGGCGGTCGGCGAGAACGCGGACGATTTCGATCGTCACTTCCGGATAGTCGGCCAGCAGTTTCAGGAAATCTTCCTTGCGAATGCGCAGCGCCTCGATCGGCGTCGTCGCTTTCACGGTTGCTGTACGGGCAACATTGCAGAGAATGGCGATCTCGCCGACAATTGAGTTATTGTCCAGTTCCGCGACCTTTATTTGGCCGTGGGGAGAGTCCGTCAGGATATCGGCCTTGCCAGCCAGAATAACATAGGCCGCATCACCCGGATCACCCTGATGAAACAACGTTTCGCCGGTCCGGTAACTTACCCGATCAGACGTGAATGCGAGAAGTTTCAGTTTCGCCGGGGCGACCCTGGAGAACAACGGAACCTGCCGCAATGTCTGCACTTCGTCCTGTAGCATCATGACCTTGTCCAAACCCTATCAGTCATCGATAGTATCACACTCTGGTATGTTCTATGACATAAGTTCCTTAAAAATACCGTTATTCTCGATAAGCGCCGCGTGGGTACCGTCTTCCACAAGCTTGCCTTTGTCGAAGACGATGACTCGGTCGAAGAGTTCCGATAGCAACGTGTTGGAGAGAACCCAGAGAATCGACGCGGTACCAGCATTTTTCCGCAGCAAATCCAGCACGTTGCGCAGGATCTGGTCTTGGACGCGAAGATCCAGGCTGGGCAGTGGCCGATTGAAGATATAGTAGGAAGACCGGCGCACGATCGCCCGGGCCAGATTGAGTTTCTGGCGCTGCACCGAGGTAAGGCGCCGCCCGCCCGCCCCGACGTTGAAATCCATCCCGATGGCCAGCACGCTGTCGTAGAGCCCAAGATCATTCAACAACTTGCGGACGATGGAGCGGATACGCTCGGACCCGTCCAGATGTTTGTGGCTGATCCTGCCGAGCAGTACGTTGTCGAGCAGGGTCGCGGAGGCCATGTACTTTTCGGGGTCGTAGCGCTCGATCGCATCCGCCAGATCCTTCGGCAGTCCGTCGTGGAAATCCCGCCTGACCTCGACGATCTTCGCCATCAGTTCGTCCGTCAAAAGGCCAAAGCGATGTCGCGGCTCGATATACAGGAAACTGAGCCGGATGATCTTGGCCTGATCTTCAGGCGCAACGTCTTCGAAACGCCGGCCCTTCAGCTTTTGCAGCAGAACCTGATATTGTGGCAGGTCGTCCGCCGTCATGAATGTCAGCTGCTGGAAAAACGGATGATCCGGGGGAAGATCACTGAACAGGTCGACCGCATTTGCGGCGATCTCAAGTCCCATCTCGTACATGATGCGGTCAAGCCCGGTGCGGGTAACGACCGAAAGAAAATATTTGTTGCTGGCAATCGCCCGCCCCATCAGTTGCGGGCCGGTGGCCGTTCCGAACAGCAGGTTCTCGCCGACGGTCGCCTCGGTGTTATAGGCGCCCGGTTCGAACGACACGACAAGGCTGCTCAGATCCTCCTGTTCCAACTCCGTTCGCAAGGCATGGCGCATGTCGACGATCCGCGCCACAAGATCTTCATGGTCGGCCGGATTGACGATCGAGCGCATGGCGAGATCAAGGATGTCTTTCGAAAGAAGGACGGCGTCGAGAGCAGACGCCACCGAGACGGAGAGATCCCCAGGGCCCGAGGCGCCCGCAGCCTTATAGTCCAACCAGTCGCTATTGACGTCATAGTCCGGATTGCCAGCAAGACGAGCCTCACTCACTGCCCATTTCCGCTGCCTTTCACCAGCCTCGTCATAGGCGACCTCGGTCAGAGGGGCGTGTTTCAGGCCGTACAGCAGGTTATCGCGCAATGTCCCTTGAAACAGATAGCTCTCGGACGATGCGTAGGTCAGTTGGCGGCCCGTGATCGATTCCGGCAACCCCATCAGATCGTCGTTGCCCAAAACGATCTTGCCGCTCTCGGGCCAGATCACGCGCGCGAAGGACTCTGCAAGCGCTTCGCCGCCGGAAGCCGCCGTGCCGACGATCGCCACCGTTTCCCCGGGCTGAATCTGCATGGACACGCCCGTCAGCAAACGGGCGCCGCTGTCGTCCACCAGGGACAGATTGATGGCTCCAAGCGGGCTTTCGCGAAGCTCGGCCGGCTCGGTCGCGACCGCCTGGATTTTCGGTTCGATCATGCCGTCGATGCTGAACTGCTCAACGACCTGCACATATTTGACCTGCACGTCCTGGCGCATCTGGTCCCAGTCGATCAGTTCCTTGAGCGGTCCCGGGAGATCCTTGTAAGCGCCCAGAACAGCGACGAGCTGACCGATATCGAGCTGACCATTCAGGGCAAGATAGCCGCCGATGCAATAGAACAGGAAGGGCGTCACCGAGGCGAGAAAGTTATTGATGAATTTGACCAGGAACTTCCACTGATAGAGATCATAGCGGATCCTGAAAATTCGGCCGAGCCGGGCGGATATATCAGCTCTTTCGTAGTTTGACGTGTCGTAGGCGCGGATGGTGCCGATGCCGTCGAAAATTTCGCTGACCCGTCCCGACAATTCGCGTGCCGTCAACTGGCGCTGGCGCCCGAGAACGAGCAGCCGTCTGCGCATCCTGGGGATGATGAACCCCTGGACACCAACCATTGCCGCAGCGGTCACGCCGAGCCAGACATTCTGTATGATGATGAAGAACAGAGCCGTCAATGCCTGGCCGCCCAGCAAGGCCGGCTGGACGAAGGCATCCCCGGTGAAGCCACCAAGCGGCTCGACCTCGTCCTTGACCATGCTGGCGACTTCGGCGCCCTTCACCCGCTTGAATTGGCTGGGTGGAAATCGAAGGATCCGGTCGACGAGTTCGAAACGGATGCGCCGCAGCAGCCGCTCGCCAAGACGACCCTTGAAGGTGTTAATATAAAATTTGAACAGACCGTTGATGACGACCAGAAGCAAAAATATCAGACTGAGCGCAAATAGCATCGACGTTCGGTCGAGATCCACACCCGGAAACAGCACGACATGGCCCAACCATGGAAGATCGAACGCGATGTGCATGAAAGTCTGGGTGGCGCCGTTCTCAAATCCCTTGCCTTGTATCGGCCCATTGACAATCTGTTTGGGCAGATCGAATGACAGAAAATAAGGAACCATGGAAACGGCCACGACCAGCAAAATCCACAATTGCTGACTGCGTGTGTGTTGCCAGATGTAGCGCGAAAGACGATTTTCCATCAAAGACCTTTATGATGCCGCGACCGGGTCGATGACATAGAGGCGCCGTTCCGCATAGGGCGTATCGGCGATTTCCGGGTCATGAAGGCTGATATCGACCGTCGTCCGAACCTTCACAGACGGACGGCTGATGATATGGGGAACCTGCGACGTTGCCCGCTCAAGGGCCGGCGGGTATTCGATCACCACAACTTTCGCGTTATCGATCAGTGAGAACAGCAGCTCTCCCAGCGGATCGTGCATGCCGAACGGCTTGAGCGAATAGCCGAGCAGCACGAGTCCGTAGCTCCCGGGCGCATAATCATAGTCGACTTCCTGGAATTTCTTTGGAATATGGCGAATACGGCAGGGTTGCCCGTTCAGTGTCTCCGCCTCATAGGCCGTGGTTTTCGGATCGACGGAGGTGACGGAAACGGGGTGGTGTGTGAGGTAATCGGTAACGGGTCTTATGTGACCGCCGATTTCCAGAACATGAGGGCATTCACGCAGAAAATGAGCGGCAAAGACTTGACGAAGCGAAGCACCAACACCGGCCAGATGGGGCAAATCTTTCCCGGCAGGAAGTGTGGATACCGCGTTCGTTGAATTGACTTGCATAACTTGCACTCCTGAAAAGACCAGCATACAACACGCCGATGACGAAGACCATGCAGACCGAGACCGCAACCACAACTGATTGGCACGATAGCGCATTCGACGTAATGCGTGGCGTTGCCGCCTATACCGCCAGCCCGCTGATGCGCGGCCTGACCCAGGTGATTGCACGACACCCGCAAGCCGACGTGGCGATTGCCTTCAATCACAAGCAGGTCGGCTGCAAGATGTGGGCCCGACAATCGCTTTTTGAAACCGTCGGCGGAAAGTTCAAGCGCATCGTCGTTCTCGGCGGATGGTATGGCGTGCTCGCTGCGATGTTTTTCGACGACTCACGCTTCGAAATTCAGGCTATCGACAGCTACGACATCAATCCTGCCGTCGGCGCTGTCGCCGAAACACTGAATGGCGTCTGGCAGGGCCGATTTCGTGCGCTCACCGCCGATATGTACACGCTTCCCTATCACACGCTTGAAGCCGATCTGGTGATCAATACCAGCTGCGAACATATCGCAGACCTGCCCGCCTGGCTTTCATTGCTGCCGCGCGGAACCCGCGTGCTGCTGCAATCGAACGACTACTTCAGCGAGCCGACCCACGTCAATTGCGTACCCTCGCTCGAGGCGTTCGCCGAACAGGCAAGACTGGGCACAGTCGAATTTTCCGGCTCCCTGCCGATGAAAAAATACACCCGCTTCATGCTGATCGGAACAGTGTAGAGCCTTTCCCCCAAGCCGGCCGCTCCTCAGCGAGCGGCCGAGAGATTGTGCAAGATTTCCGCGGTGCGGTTGGCGCCATCAAGGTCGAGCTTGTGTTCGGCCGGTGTTCCCGACGCCAGCGCCCTCTCAATGGCGACGATCATAGTGCCTGCCGAAAGCGCCGCCTGGCTGAGGACGAATGCCCGGCCCAATTTCTCCAGTCGCTCCGCCCTTGCTGCCTGTTCGGTCTCGCCGCCGGCGGTGAACGGCATCAGCAGACAACGGCAACCGGCGCGCAGGATATCGCCAACGGTGTTGTATCCCGCCTGCGAAACCGACAGGCGCGCTCCGGCCAGCAGGCTGGCGAAATCCTGCCGAAAGCGGAACAGCTTGACATGAGCCGGAGCATCGGCGGCGATAGCATCGAAATCCGCCTGCGGCAGGTTCGGGCCGGTGATCATGCACCATGACAAATCCGCCGGAAGGCGCTTGGCGGACTCGACCGCTGCGCGGATGACATCGACGCCGACCGCTCCGCCGCCTGCTGAAACCACGATATCGAAATTCTCCGTTGGCGGCGGAGGCGGAGGCGCCGCAACCAGGCCCGTATAGATCACCTTGTCGGCAATCGCCTCGTGAAGCGGAAAACTGTCCTCGATACGTGCAAAATTCGGATCGCCATGAACGAGCACGCGGTCGAAATATTGCTTCACATACCCGACCGTTTCTTCGTCCTGGCTGGGCTTGGCGCGTTCCTGCAGGAGATCCCGCAACGACGCCACCACCAGCGGCTTCGGCCTGGCGGCGATGACTTCATCCAGAAACGGCAGCAGTTCGAAGCGAACCTGACGGCGTCCGAAAGGGAAGGCCTCGGTCATCACGATATCCGGCCTGATATCGCGGAAGGCCGCAATCAGCATGTCACGGCGGATGGCCTTGAAATCATCGTCGATCAGATTGCCCGTGGCATCCACGAGCCCCTTGAACCCCGCATCTCCGGCGGCGATCGCCGGCAGCGTGATGTTCCTGACCTCCGGCCCCGGGAAGCCGGGAACCGGCCTGCCTCCCGTCACCATGGTGACATCGAAACCTTTGGCGACCAACGCTTTTCCTATCCGGCTTGCGCGGGCCAGATGGCCGATGCCAAGAAGATGCTGGACATAGAAGAACACGCGTTTTTTGGTGGTGACGTCCATTATCTGCTCTTCTGCCATTCGGTCTCAAATAGGTTTTTCAACTGACGGATGCTGGCGTTGAAATCGAACTCCGCGCGCACGCGCTTCTCCGCCGCATCGCCCAGCCGGTGGCGGAGGCTTGCATCGCGAATCGCGCGATCGAGCGCCGAAGCCAGCGCCTTGGGGTCCTCGGGCGGAACAACCAGCCCATTTTGCCCATCGATCAACAGCTCCGGCACACCGGAAATGTTTGTCGAGATGGAAACAAGGCCCTGGCTCGACGCTTCCACCAGAACGTTCGGCAAGCCGTCGCGGTCGCCATCGCTGGTGATCCGGCATGCGAGTGCGAAGATATCGGCGACGCGATAGCCGGCGAGCACGTCCTTCTGATCGAGCGCACCTTTCCAGATCAACCTGTTGGCGATCCCGAACTCGTCCGCGAGCGCCTGCAGCTTGCTGATATTATCGCCGTCGCCAATGTGCTCGAACCGCCAGTGGAGATCTTTCGGCAGCAGGCTGAGTGCCCTGAGCAGGATGTCATAGCCCTTTTTCTCGACGATGCGGCCGACGCTGATGATCCTGACGGGATCGTCGCTATTGCTGCCGTCCCGCGTTGAACGATCCCCTACGAATGGATCGAAGCGCGCGAGATCGAGACCGTGATAGCTGAGATTGACATTGGATTTCGCCCCCCCGAGTTTGCGGAGATGATCGAAACCTGATTGCGTGCAGGTGACCGTCCATCGAGTGCTTGCAAGCTTGCCTTCGAGTTCCCAATCCGGCGATGTCCAGATGTCCTTTGCATGGGCGGAGCACGTCCACGGTATACCGGTCATCGTGCTCGCATAGGCGGCAACGGATGCCGGTGTGTGGATGAAATGGGCGTGGATCCATTCGGCCCCATCAGGCCATTCCGCCGCGAGAACCGCAGCCTGTCCAAAGCGGCGGATGCGATTGCGGGTCGGATCCTTCAGAAAGTCGGAGAAAAGCGCCCCCGCCGACCGCCAGAAGCCGGGCTTCGGCAGGCATTTGAAGAGCGCCCCGAGCACGCGGCCCGGCTCTTCGTGCAGATATTCCGGCAGATAGAAGACAGGCGCGCCGATCTCGTCATGCACGGGATGACGCAATTTGTCCGTCGGCCGGCGCAGGGCAACAAGAACGAGTTCGAAACCTGCTTTTTCCAGTCCCAGTAATTCCTGGGCGATGAAGGTTTCAGAAAGGCGCGGATATCCCTTCAATACGACGACGATCTTGCGATGACCAGCCAATTCAGAGCCCCGGATTTTCAAATTGAACCATCTGGTCGTAATCGCCGGCTACGACATGCCCGGTTCTCATAGAGGATGGTTTGGGTTTGAGCCAATAGAATTGTTCGGAGATCAGCATCCGAGGATCTATCCCTTGGCGATCGACAGGTGGTCAGGCTGATGCCGGTCATCAAGCAGCCTTCCAACGATTTCGGCAATGTGGGGCAAGCCCTCGAGCCTGAAACCGGCCGGAGCGCTCTTCGAAGGCGGCTGCCGGGCGGGCAGCACTTTGAGCACCGCCGCCAGACGCAAAGGGTCTTCCGCCTCTTCAGGCAGCAACATTTCGACCAGCCCGAGTTCGGCCGCGCGCTGAGCCCGGATAAGCTGTTCTTCGCGCGGCTGGACGCGCGGCACGATCAGCGCCGGCTTGTCGAAGGAGAGGATTTCACAATAGGTATTGTATCCGCCCATCGCCACGACAGCCGTTGCGCCGGCGACCAGTTCCTCCATGCGATTGTCGAACTCGATCACCTCGATAGCGGGTATCGATGCCCCTTTGCGTATCAGCTTGCGGCGCTTCTTGGCCGGCATGTATGGCCCGAGAACCACCAGAGCCTTGTGCTGCAAGTCAGGATCCTGCTGATAGGCATGCATGACATTTTTGACGAGGTCAGCTCCATCCCCGCCGCCGCCGGTTGTGACGAGAATGTAATCGCCTTTGGGGCGATGATCGGGCAATTCTTCCCGCGAAACGCTGCGTTGCAGGAACCCGACGAAATTCATCTTGTTGCGCACGACATCGGGGACGTCCAGGCCCACGAGCGGATCGTAGAAATCCGGCGGACCATAAACCCATATGGCATCATAGAACTGACCGATCTTGGTCATGACGTTCTTGCGCTTCCACTCCGCGTCCAGCAGACGCGGCGAATCCATGACTTCGCGCAGGCCGAGAATCAGTACTGTTCCTCGCGTCTTCAGATAGGTCAGGGTCTCTTCGACCTCCCCCTTCAAGCCCAAGGGCTCCTTATCGACGATGAAAATATCCGGCTGGAAAGTTTCGGCCGTATGCCGAATGATCGACTGTCGCATTTTCAGCGTCTCATGCAGATCGTTATGCTGCTCCATCGACTGATATTCGCCATTGCGCAATTTGATGACGCTGGGAATCTTGACGAAATCGACACGCGCCCGATAATCGAACGCGCCGGCGATCGTGGCGCCGGAAATGATCATGACAGTCAGCCCACGATATTCCTCGACGAGCGAATGCGCGATCGTCCGGCAGCGGCGCAAATGGCCAAGACCGAATGTGTCGTGACTGTACATCAGGATACGGGCATTTTCCAAGCGGCGCGTCACGACAGGAATCTCGCATTGCCCCACGAGCCTGCCGTCCTGTCTGCACATTTTTCCTGCATGTTAACTTCCACTCACTTGTAGGGATCGGCAGCGTCACGTAGGCCGTCGCCGAGAAAATTAAAGGCCAAGATGACGAGAATGACCGGAATGATGGGAAACAATAGCCACGGATAGAACGCAACGACGCTGACGCTGCGGGCTTCCGTCAACAAAATCCCCCAACTGGTGATCGGCGGTCGCAGGCCCAGCCCAAGAAAACTGAGCGCGGTTTCGCCGAGGATCATCCCAGGAATAGACATCGTGGCCGTCGCAATCAAGTGCGACATGAAGCCCGGGACCAGATGTCGGCCGATAATACGTCCGCTCCGGGCGCCCATCAGCTGCGCGGCCAGAACATAGTCCTCTTCCCGCAACGACAGAAGCTTGGATCGCACGGCACGCGCCAGGCCCGTCCAGTCGAGCAATCCGAGAATGGCGGTGATGCCCAGGTAGATCAGCATGGGGCTCCAGGTGATCGGCATTATCGCCGCCAACGCCATCCAAAGCGGTATGCTGGGGATCGACTGCAGAACTTCGATAATTCGCTGTACGATAAGATCGAAAACGCCGCCATGGTATCCGGCAAGTCCACCGATCACAATTCCGAGAGTAAAGCTGATGACGATGCCGATCAGCCCGATGGTCAACGAAATCCTCGCCCCGTAGAGAATGCGCGACAGGACATCGCGCCCCAGCCGGTCGCTGCCGAGCAGGAACAATTGTCCACCTTCTGCCGGGCAGACGAGGTGAGCGCTCGTCTCGATCATCCCCCAGAACTTGTAGCGATCACCGGAACAGAAAAATCTCAGCGGCTCGATCTTGTCAGTCTTGTCGATATAGACCCGCCGGAGAGTATCCATGTCCAGCTTCATCTCACGACCGTAGACGAAAGGTCCGACGAACGCGCCGTCATGGAAGAGATGCACGCCTTGGGGTGGGGCATAGATGAAATCGACATTTCGGGTGTGGAGGTTGTACGGCGCTAGAAACTCGACGAAGGCTATCATCACGTAGAGGATGGCAAGGAAGATCCCGGAGGCCACCGCCAGCTTGTGATAGCTGAATTTCCACCACATCAACGTCAGCTGAGAGGCGTTGTAGACGCGGTTCTGCTCTTGCGTCATCACCTCGACCGACTGCGGATCGAATGGCGCCGAGGAAACATAATGCGGTAGTGAAGCGCCTGGCTCCGGCAAGGATGACATTACTTTGTACTCCCACCTTGCAGCCGGATGCGCGGATCGAGAAAGGCGAGCGCGATATCGGAGATCAGCACGCCGATCACCGTCAGCGTCGCCAGAAACATCAGGAAAGATCCCGCCAGATACATATCCTGACTTTGAAGCGCCTTTATCAGCATCGGTCCGGTGGTCTCCAGCGAAAGCACGATCGCGGTGATTTCGGCGCCGGAGATGATGGCGGGCAGGATCGAGCCGATGTCGGATACGAAGAAATTGAGCGACATGCGCAGCGGATATTTGATCAGCGTGCGGAACGGATGCAGGCCCTTCGCCCGTGCCGTGACGACATATTGCTTCTGCAGCTCGTCGAGCAGATTGGCGCGCAATCGCCTGATCATGCTGGCTGTACCGCCGGTCCCGACGATCAGCACCGGTATCCAGAGATGTTCGAGAATGGACTTGGCCTTCTCCCAGCTCATCGACTCGGCCAGATATTTCTGGTCCATGAGGTGTCCGACGGAGGTCCCGAACCAGATATTGGCGAAATACATCAGGATCAGCGCGAACATGAAATTCGGTATCGCGATGCCGAGCAGACCTATGAAGGTCAGTCCATAATCGCCCCAGCTATATTGATGCGTGGCCGAATATATGCCGATCGGAAAGGCGAGGAGCCAGGTGAATATGATGGTGAAAAACGACACCATGACGGTAAGCCAGAGCCGATCACCGACCACTTCGCTGACTGGCAGCTGATATTCGAAGGAATAGCCGAAATCGCCATGCAGCATGCCGGCCACCCAGTAGAAATAGCGCACGACCGGCGTGTGGTCGAAGCCGTATTGCGCGCGCAACTCTTCGATCTCCTGCATGTCGACGGCTTCGCCCTGCGCCCGGATCTCGGAAATGTAGCTCTCGAAATAATCTCCCGGCGGCAGTTCGATGATGGTGAAAACCAGCGCCGAGATAATCAGCAGTGTCGGGATCATCGCGGCAATGCGCCAGAGAATATATCGCAGCATGGTCAGGTCTCCTCGCCAAACCAGAAGGCGTCGGGCATGTAGACCCCGAAGTAACAGGTGGGATCGAAGCCATAGAGTGCCTTGTCAGGCACGTTCTGCAAGCGTGCGGACTTCAGGATCGGCTGGTGCGCACCGTTGACGATCCCAATCGAGAAGACCTGCTGGGAATAAATTTCAAGCATCTCATTCCAGATGCGGGTCCTCTCGTGCATATCCATCGTCTTCTGCCACTGGCTGAGGAGATCCAGCAGAATTGCGGCCTGCGCGACTTCAGGCGCCCGACCCTTCGCACCGTTCGAGATGTAGTGCATGCCCCATACGGGCCACTGCAATTGCGCGTCAGATGTCGGCGCAAGCTCATCCGGGCTCATGTCGGCAGTGGGAATACCGTTCTCAAGTCCCGACCACATGGACATGATGATCTCGCCGCCTATGGCCCGGCTGCGGAAAATATCGCGTTGCGAAGTGCGGATAAATAGCGAGATGCCGACCGCCAGCCAATGGTCGGTGATCAGTTGCAGGATATCGGTTTCAAGCGTGCTCTCGCCGGCGGTCTCGATGATGATCTGCGCGCTCCTGCCATCAGGAAGAAGCCTTATGCCATCGTCATCGCGGGCATGCAGGCCCACGGCGTCTAGCAGGGCATTTGCCTGCCTGGGATCATGCACACTCCATGCCTTGGTGTATTCCGGTCGATAAAGCGGGCTTTCGGGCAGAATGGCGTCGGCGCTTTCCGTCGCGAGCCCATAGAAAACCGCCTTGTTGATCTCCGTCCTGTCGATCGCGAGCGAAAGAGCACGCCTGACGCGGACGTCCTGGAAAAGACTGCGCCATACAGCGTCCCTGCAATTCAGGTTCGGCAAAAGGTTGACCCGCGCGCCCTGTGTTCGCTTCCAGAGGCTCACCTTGACTGGATAGCGCTTTTCCGCATCCTTCAGAAACGCATAATCCGAAAAGTCGATGCCGCTGGCCTGCAGATCGCTCTCTCCCGCGCCTGTCTTGGCTGCGATGATCTCGGATGAACTGACATTCATGATGATCTGATCGATATAGGGGAGTTGCAGCCCGTTTTCATCGATCCGGTGAAAAAACGGATTGCGTTCAAACACGAATTGTTCGGCAGGCGGGGCGGTCGTATTGCGCCACGGATCGAGGGTTGGCAGTTCGGGATTTTCCGGCCGGTAACTGCGCGACATCTTGATATGCAGATCGGTCCATTTGGTCACTCGAAACTGCTGCATGAGCGAAGCGAGCCGGAATTCGTCCTGATATTTCTTGTGGAATTGTTTGAGATATGCCGAGGGCAGAACAATACTGATCGCTTGCGGTGCGGCCAGCCTTGGCAGGAAATCCGGGTTCGGTGCATCCCAGGTATACCGCACGGTCAGTTTGTCCATGACCTCGAAGCGGGGCGGCTTGCCGTCGACCAGCAGATCCCTGGGAAGACCGCCACGTCTCAGCTCTTCGTTCAAGATGACATCTTCCCAGCAATAGCGGAAATCCTCCGATGTCAGGTAGCTGCCGTCCGACCAGCGATGGCCTTCGCGAATCTTGAATGTGAAAATCCGCGCCTCGATCGCCTCGTAGCTTTCCAGGATATCGGCATGCAAAGCCAGTTTCTCGTCGTAGCCGACCAGCCTGGCATAGCCGTAGATTGTCATCAGCCGGATATCTTTCTGGCTGCCGATCAATGTCCGCACCACGCCGCCGTAAACTCCTGGCTTTCGCCCCAAAGCCGCCATGTTGACGATCCTAGGCTTCTTCGGCAGCCGGTCGACAAGATCGGGCAGCGAGGCCGCGCGAAGCTTCGGCCATAAATAGCTTGGCTCGCGCGACTGGGCCTTCGAGATTGCCGGTATGAAACAGGAGGCAAGCAGCCCCAGCACGGTTCGCCGCTTGATCAAGGCCGTAACTCCCTGACGTCGACGGACCGGCGGGCCAGCACAAAATGGCCGTCGCCGAGATCGGCGGGCGACAGAGAATCCGGCTCGCCATCATCGCGAAACTGTCCGCCCCAACTGCGCTTGTCCGAGGCTCCGCTTGTCATGAGGGTGTTGAAGTCGAGCGGGCGATCGAGATCCGGAAAGGGAACCGCGGCAAGCAGCGATCTGGTGTAGGGATGGACCGGTGCCTGCATCAACGCATGGCGGGGGGCGATTTCGACGATCCGCCCGCCACACATCACGGCTATGCGATCCGCCATATAATCGACCACCGCCAGATTGTGCGAAATGAAAACATAGGTCAGCCCGAGTTCGCTCTGCAAATCCTTGAGGAGATTAAGCACCTGGGCTTGTACGGACACATCCAGCGCCGATACCGGCTCGTCGCAGATCAGCAGATCGGGACCCAGCGCCAGCGCGCGCGCGATACCGATGCGCTGGCGCTGGCCGCCCGAAAGACCGTGCGGGTAGCGGTTGAGAAACCGCTTGTCGAGCCCGACGGCTTCGATCAGATTGGCAATTTTTTCGGCACGTGATTTGGCATCGCCGCGCCCATGTATTTCCAGTGGTTCGCTGAGGATGTTCTGGAGGGTCATTCGCGGCGAGAGCGAAGATACCGGATCCTGGAATATCATCTGAATTTTCGTGCGGAGCTTCTGCAATTCGCGGCCGCTTGCCGCAAGCACATCGATCGGGCCTTCGCCGTTGTCGAACGTCACCGTACCGGAATCCGGCGTTACGGCACGCATCAATATCTTGCTGAGCGTGGTCTTACCGCAACCGCTTTCGCCGACCAGCCCCAGGCATTCTCCGCGCTTCACGTCGAAACTGACGCCATCGACTGCTCGGGTCGGCGGCGCATCGTGCTTTCCAAACCAGCTGGACTTGCGGGCGGAAAAGGACTTTACGATGTCGCGCACCGAAAGGATGATCTCGGGACCATCACCGGCTGTCGCATTCCTTTTCCCTAGCAGGTTTCCGGCATTGACCGGCACGTCACGCAGCGATTTCAGCCTCTCGCCCGGCATCATGTCGAAATGCGGGACCGCCGACATCAGTCCCTTGAGGTAAGGGTGCGTGGGCTTTCGGAATATGGCATCGACCGGCCCCGCCTCCATGATCTCGCCATGATAGATAACCACGACTTCATCGGCGACGTTGGCTACGACGCCGAGATCGTGGGTTATCAGCAACATCGCCATGTTGAACTTGGCTTGCAGTTCACTCAGCAACTGCAGGATCTGCGCCTGGATCGTCACGTCGAGTGCCGTCGTCGGCTCGTCGGCGATCAGCAGCGAAGGCCGGCAGATCAGTGCCATGGCGATCATGGCACGCTGCCGCATGCCGCCCGACAACTCAAACGGATACATGTCATAGGCACGACCAGGTTTGGGAAATCCCACCAGGCCAAGCATCTCCTCGGTACGCTGCCGCCTCTCGTCCTTCGTATCCGCCGTGTGGATTGTGAGGACTTCGGATATCTGGTTGCCGATTGTGTGAAGCGGCGACAGCGATGTCATCGGCTCCTGGAAGATCTTGCCGATGCGATTGCCACGCAAGGCGCGAATCTGCCGACCATCCCGCGGCAAGCCGAGTAAATCGATCGGCGCGTCGGAACTTGCAGGATCATTGAACAGGATCCTGCCTCCGACCGTGGCAGCGCGCGGCAGAATCCCCATGACCGCCTGGCTGATGACCGATTTTCCGGAGCCCGACTCGCCCACGAGCGCCGTGACCTTGCCGGGAAGGACGCGAAGATCCGCTTTTTTTACAGCTTCGATTTTCCCGCCGAGCAGAGCAAAGGATATGCTTAGATTTTCGATCCTCAACAGATCTGTTCCAGCGGCCATGCCTGCAGGCTTTCCTTGCTACTCATCCGCCATCCGCGCGGCCGGTTGAAAGCTATCTTACGACTGCGAACGTGTCTATCGGCAGAAATGCGTAATTCGCCAAAGAACAGGCCCGGATGTGGCGAGATTAGCCATAAGTCGAATTCGAAAGCCGGCGGTTGGCGTCACTGGATCAAGGCGCATGCCGCATTGTCGCCAAGCACATCCTCGCACCGCGTCGACCGGCGAAAATCGTCGTAGTACAGTGACCATGCCGAGGTGCCCGGTGCCCGGTATGGACCAAACTTGAAATATTGATTTTTACCCAAGCCCGGGTCGCTATGGCCGACTTGACCCTTGATCGTCGTGATCCATTTGCCGTTCGCAAAGATCTCTATATGCCCGCTTCCATCCGGGCCAGGCCTTGTCATGATCGCGAAATCGATCCAGCCGGAATCCGGCAGGGGTAGCGCGTTGCCGCGGTCCGTGATGCTGATCTTATCACTACAGGCGTTGAACAACGCTCCGTCCATCACCTCCCAACTGCTGTCGGTGACGACAAGCGCGCGCATCTGGTTGGTTTCAGGCCTCAGCCAGACAGGCGTCTGATCCCCGGCGCAGTGTGCAGGCCTGCCTTTCGGTTCACCCGAGACTGCCGGACTGTAATTGGTCTCGACCGTCGCAAAAAGTCTGCCATTGCCGAGCCGCAGCGCGAGAAAGGGGCTGAAATCGCCTTTCGCATCGGGACCGATTTCACGCTTCCATTGCGCGATAACATATCGGTGGTCATCGCGCGGCACGGGATCGGCAAACTTCACCGCGATACCATACCAGATCGCCTGGTCGTAGGGCACGCGCAACGCTGTCTTTTCCCGGATTTCGGCCCGTTCGCTGCAGCCTTCGCTCATGGCCGCGCAACTGGGCTTCACCGTCAGCTTCAAGGCGCCCCTGCCTGTGCGTGTCACCGCATGCTGGAACTCGAACGTGCCTGCGCGCTGTTCCTCGTCATCATGGTAATACAATCCGCCCGCCGGCGCGAACCCCCCGTCATCGAAAGAGTCGATAAGTTTGACATCCGGTGAATTTGCGGTTGCCGAGGCGCTGGCGAACATCCCTGCTACCAGAAAGGCCGCGGCGAAGGCTTTTTTCATTGCAGGAAATTCCCCCCAAGCTTCTGTGGCTTCTGATCACGCGAATTGCGATAGAGAAGCATGACCTGTTCGGCCTCCGACCGAACATCCATTCTGCTTTTCTCCATTGCTTCGACGCTGGTCATTTTCATGTTCTCGGCGCCGGGCGTGAGAATGGTAACCTTGTCCTCGACACCACGCAACTTCTTCTCACCCAGCGTCACCCAATCGCCGCCGCAATATGTGGCAAACGCCTGGCTTGCGATGATCGGATGGGGATGGGATTTCGTCAGCCCTTCCAGTCGCGAGACCTCGTTGACGGCGCCGCCAAACGCCGAAAATGTCAGTCGATCCTTCAGTCCGACATTGCCGAACATGACATTGCCGACATGCAGGCCAATGCCGTATTCTATCTCGCCTAGCCCTTTGCCTTTTCGCCCCTCATTCAACTCAGCCATGCGCAGTGTCGCCTGCCGAACAGCTGCCATAGCCGCACGCGTGGCGACCTGCGAAGGCTCGCGATGCCGCCCGCAGGGGTAGACGGCCAGAAACCCGTCACCGACGAAACTGAGAATTTCGCCACCACCCTTGTTGAATGGCGCGGCGATCGCGTCAAAAAACTCGTTCAGGGTGTCGATATAGACCTGGCGGCCCGCCTTTTCGGCAAGGATGGTCGATCTGCGCATGTCGCCCATCACCAGTGCGGCCCGTATGGTCTCGCCGTCGCCGCGCCGAACCTGGCCGGAAAGCACGCGCTTGCCTGCATTGCTGCCGAGATAAGTTGTCACCATGTTGTCGGCGAGTTTACTGAGCACGGCCATTTTTGCAGCAACCGCCAGGCTGTTCTGGATATCCAACAATGCTTCGATGATGTTGTCGCCGAAACCTCCCGGAGCGTCCGTGGACCAGGAGCCCAGCATGCCCTGGTTCGTTCCTTCGCCGAACGACTGCACGAACGCCACGTAGTCGGTAACGCCCATTTCCTTCAGGTCATCGAAAACCGAGAATTCCGATGGGGTGAACGGATCGATCTGCCGGCGTAGGTGCTGGAGATTGTTGCTCAGAAGATAAAAATAAGGGCTGTTCAGGAACCTGTTGGTATCCTTGTCGCTGGACGTGGCCCGGAACCCCTCGACGCTCATGCCCTTCCCACGCACCCAGGTGAAGCCCAGGGCGTCATAGAGCGGATGCAACATGGAGAAGCTCAAATGCACGCGGAACAGCGGCATGCCGGCCGCGGCCAGCCGTTCGCAAAAGCCCTTTACCAATTCTTCCAGACTCGCGCCGTTCAGGGCCGATTGCTGAAGCCAGTTCGAAACCCGATTGAGCAGCGTCTGCGAGACGTTAATGTGAGATATGTTCATCGTTTCCATAAGCTTTCCAACAACCAATCGCTTCGCAGCGGAGATCGTGAACCGACGTTGGCGGTGCGTTTGCGCGACCGATCGCGTCTCAATATAGTGCGGGTTGGCAGCAAAGCCAGATTGGGTCTGGCAAATGGTTTCAGTTTTGTGCGAGGCGGCGACAATAGCCCTCGACCGCTTGACATCCAGGCTGCAAATCCGCCACTGAACTCCACATCATCAGTATGAGAGTCAAGAGTTTGGTCGCCATTGCGTCGCTTCACGAAACCCTGCTTGAAAAAATCAGGATGCGGACTGCCCGAGCCGGCGTGATCGGCCTCGGCTATGTCGGGCTGCCACTGGCGATGGCCATCGCCCAGAGCGGGTTCGCCGTGACCGGATTCGACATCGACCCGGGCAAGATCGTGATGATAGAGGACGGCCGTTCGTATATCGAGGCCGTGCCCGATGCGGTGCTCTCCCATTGCGTGCGGGAAGACAGATTTCAGGCGACCGTCGATTTTGCCCGGCTGTCGGAGTGCGATGTCATCATCATTTGCGTGCCGACTCCACTTACCAGGCATCGCGATCCGGACCTCTCCTTCATCGTCAGAACCTGCGGTTCAATTGCCGAGACGCTCAGGAGCGGCCAGCTGATCGTTCTGGAATCGACCACCTATCCCGGAACGACGAACGACGTGGTCCGCCCCATACTGGAAAAGACCGGCCTCAAGTCCGGGCAGGACTTTTTCCTCGGATTTTCGCCGGAACGGGAGGATCCCGGCAACCGGGATTTCAAGACGTCAAGCATTCCAAAGATCGTCGCGGGCGACGGTGCGGATGCCTCGGAAGTCATGGCGGCATTCTATGGCGCCTCGTTCAAGACGGTGGTGCCGGTTTCCTCCAACGCCACCGCGGAGGCCGTGAAGCTCACCGAAAACATTTTCCGGGCGGTCAATATCGCCTTGGTCAACGAGCTGAAGGTCGTCTACGAGGCGATGGGGATCGACATCTGGGAAGTCATCGACGCCGCAAAAACCAAGCCTTTCGGGTACATGCCCTTCTATCCCGGGCCGGGACTGGGAGGCCATTGCATTCCGATCGACCCATTCTATCTGACCTGGAAATCACGTGAATACGAACTCCCGACCCGCTTCATCGAACTTGCGGGCGAGATCAATTCGGCCATGCCGGGTCATATCGTTGACCGGCTTGCAGAGGCGCTCGACACACGCCAGGGCAAGGCGCTCAGCCGATCGCGCGTCCTCGTCGTCGGCCTTGCCTACAAGAAGAACGTGCCTGACATTCGTGAAAGCCCGTCGTTGAAGCTGATCGAGCTGATCGAGGCGCGCGGCGGGACGACGTCCTATCACGACCCCTATGTCGAATCGATTCCATCGACACGCAGGTACAAGAGCCTTGAGGGTCGGCTGTCTCTTCCATTGACCGAAGAGGCGATCACAGGTTTCGATGCAGTATTGATTGCCACCGACCACGATTCGATCGACTACGCGGCTCTGGCCAGATGGTCACCCCTGATCATCGATACCAGGAATGCCTTTGGCAACCGTCAACTCGGCGGCGCCAATATCGTCAAGGCATAGCGACAGGAGCTGCTGTCAGCGAGGCAGCCTTGCTCTTCAGGCGCGTCGCCGCCAGGGCGTAGCCTCCGGCCGCGCCATCGACGAAATGCATGTGGTCGCGGCTGAGTGGCGTCAGCACGATGCAAGTCATCAGCGCTGCGCTCTGCCGATGCAATCCGTATTTGCAAATGCGCGCTTTCGCGGCCTCTTCCAGCCGCGCCTCGATCTTTTGCAATCGCTCCGCATCGACGTCGATCGTCATCTTCAAGCCGTCGTCGAACTTGCGGAAATCGGTATTCTGCGCGACATCGCGTTTATATCGCTTGGCATCGAAGTCGCCGAGCTTGATGTTGAAGCGGTCGAGAAAATTCCCCAGGTAAAACTGGCTGAGAATGATGAGCCTTCGCTTCCATCGATTGCCGGGCGCCGCAGACGCTCTCGCTTCCCATTCCAGGCCAACATCCGAAAGTCCGGCGATCGGGCCGTCCACCGGAACCGGATGGCCACCGCGCTCCTCGCCGCCGGCAAGTGCCACGATATCGGCGATCAAACTCGGGAAGGCCGAATTGGCGCCGCTCTCATCCGGTACAGCAATGATAGAGACGATTTCACCGTGGCGTGACGGGATGGGGCTCCACCGGCATGACAGCCCGGTCAAATCCGGCCGGCTCAAAGCCGGCGCGGCGTCGATGCTGTACAGGCCTTCCTTCATCCTGGCTTCCGCCCAGCTTGCCCCGCCGCCCGCAAACATCGCGTAGGACGCCTCGTCGCTCACCTTGTAGCGGGCAACGCGCACGTCGAGCCCGGCTGCCCGGATGTCGCCCACCGGCACGATCGCCGCGCGCATGGCAAGATTCAGCTCCTCGCTGACCCAGGTGCGCACGGCGGCGATGGCAAGGCTGGCTTTTTCCAGTCCGGAAGCCGGAACGGCGACCAGGGCGCCATCGCCGCCGAACACGAAGGGCAGATCCTGCTGGCCGACGGCATTGAGAACCGCCGAGATGATGCTCGCCCCGGCCATGTTCACGGACTTGTAGCTTCCCGCGTCGATGGCGCCGGTGGAGTTGACGATATCACCGGTCACCAGCCCCCAGCCGTCGGGCAACGGACGATAATTGTCGAGGTCGGTTACTCCCTCGAACTCGGCAAAAACCGGAACGCCACTGAAGAATGTATCATTGCTGATGTTGGCCATGAACACAAATTAGCATGATCGTGCATGCGATGCGATCACACTTTGCAAACCATCGGGTGAAAACGCCTCATCCCCGGTTAGCAGGATTCGTGAGGTGCGAATGGGCTACGGCAGCAGCAGCACGTCGAACTGGGCGCTGTTCGAAGGAATGTCGCTGACCTTCATCAGCGAACATGAATCCTCGTGGAAGACCATGCAATCCTCATAGAATTCGGACAGGGTTTCGACAAATATGCGGGCCTGTTCGGGACCGTAGAATTGCGATGTGAACTCGGTGTAGAGCGGCACCCGGCGGGCGAACAGGTTTCGCATGGAACGGATGACCACGGGTTCGTAGCCCTCGACGTCCATCCAGACAAGGCCGATATCGGCGTCGGTGACACCTGCATCTTCCAGGATGAGGGATACCGGCTTCACCGGCACGGCGATCCTGACATCCCTGGGGCTGCGTTGCACCATGCCGCTCTTGCCGTGATTGCTCGGATGCTGGAAGAAGTCGATCTCGCCCTCGGCGTCGCCCGCCGCACAGTTGACGGCGGTGATCTGCTCTTCGAGCCCGTTCTGGGCGATGTTGATCTGAAGCAGCCTGAAATTGCGAGGGTCGGGCTCGACGCTGACGATGCGGTCAAAGGCTTTGCTGAGCGCGAAATAGACGGTCTGCGTGCCGATATTTCCACCGATTTCCAGCAAGACCCTGCCATCCGCGGGCAGTCCGCGATCCCGGAGAACAGCCAGAAGGCGGGTGACATGATGGCGCTCGAAATGGCCCTTCCGGAAGATTTTTCTGCCTATGTAGTCGGAGGGCGAGAACGTCATGACGTGATCGCCGCAATCCACGGTCATGGCCAAGGTACGAGCCCCGATCCCGTGAACCAGCAGCTCGCGGCCATATCTTGTGTCGAAGAATCGCGTTGCGAGCCTGTCGCGCAATTTACGAAGAGAGCGGTTCAATATTGTCACCCATGACCGGCGGCGGATCGCCCCTGCGGCACCACCGCTCTTACAGCGGTTTTTCGCTGCATTCCACTGCGACTGCGGATTCTGCCGGCTGGCCGCGTCCGGTAATGGGAGCGTGATCCGCTTATCGAGCCCTCCCGGCCGCAGTCATGGACGAAATGCTCATGGGGACATCCTCATTACGGGTCTACGCAGCCTTGGGCTCTACCTCGACCGTCACATGAGAAAGGTCGTGGATTTGAGCAAGCTTCTCACGATAATACGAAGGGGCTTTCGGCTCTTCCCCGGTTAACGAAACGATAGCGCCATGATGACCTGGACCGAGCTGCCAAACATGTAGATCAGTAATCTCGCAGCCCTCCGCTTCAATGATGTCTCGGATTTCAGCCGGCAGGTCCTCGCCATCGGGGATATAATCTAGCAACGTCGATCCCGCGTCTCTGATCAGGCCCCATGACCAGCGTGCGATTACCAATGCGCCAACCAACCCGATTGCCGGGTCCAGCCACAGCCAACCATATATGCTTCCCAAAACGAGAGCGCCTATCGCAAGTACCGAGGTCAACGCATCGGCCAGCACATGCATGTAAGCCGCCCGCAGATTCTGATCTTTACCCCCATGGGCAAGATCGCTGTGATGATCGTGTTGATGACCATGATTGTGTCCGTGAGAATGATCGTCCTTCAACAGCCACGCACAGACCAGATTGACAATCAGGCCGACGACCGCCACCAAAATAGCTTCGTGAAAGCTAATTTCGACTGGTGTGCTGAAGCGAAGGAAGCTCTCCCATCCGATCAGCAGTGCGATCAATGCGAGCACGATGGCGCTGGAGAACCCGGCCAAATCACCGACCTTTCCCGTGCCGAAGGTAAAATGCGGATTGCTCGCGTGACGTCGTGCAAACATGTAAGCCAAGGCAGCGATCAGCATTGCTGCGGCATGAGTTGACATATGCCAGCCGTCGGCCGTCAGCGCCATGGAACCATAAAGATTGCCGGCGAAGATTTCGGCAACCATCATCGCGGCCGTAATGGCAATCACAATCCAGGTTCGTTTTGCATTACGGTCGTGGTTTTCCCCAAGAAAGACATGATCGTGATGGGCGGATAGCTTCGCGCCAATTATTGCGGTGGTCATTTCAAGTATGTCCTTATGACATCGATGAGTTCAGCCGCGCCCTTTGCTCGGTCCGCATTGTCATCACGGTCAGGATTCACAACGTGCTCACGGATGTGTTCTTCAATCAGTTCGGCAGTGAGGCCTGTCATCGCGCCACGTACGGAAGCAACCATGTTCAGGATTTCATTACACGGCGCTTCTGCATCAAGAGCTTTCTCAATGGCCTCCATCTGCCCTTTCATCCGTCGAACGCGGGCAAGAAGTTTGGATTTGTTTTTCGTTGTGTGGCTCATACTATAGGGGGCTATCCTATATTGTTTATGGTCGCAAGGCACATTTTGCGAGGCCGGGCTTTGGTTCGGGCTTGGAGACATGTTGGAGTTCACACACTTGACATCGCACGGTTCGATTTGGCATTAGATCGTTATGGGGGCTGCGATCCCTCACGAGGCGACAGCCGAAATCGCGTCCAGTCAACCGAAACTCGGAAGGACGCGTCATGCCCTCTTTTCTTGAAATCACAGCTGAACGATTAAACCGCCTGATCGGGACGCCGAATTGTCCCGAGCTTATCGACGTCCGTATCGACGAAGACTTCGATGCCGATCCCCGACTAATTCCCGGCTCTGCTCGGCGGGACTATCGTGACCAGTCCTGGATCGACAGTTTTCCGGGTGAAAGTGCGATCATAATTTGCCAGAAAGGCAAGAAACTGAGCCACGGAGTCGCTGCATTCCTGAGGCATCGGGGCATTCCGGCCGATGTGCTGGAAGGCGGCTTCGAGGCGTGGACGGCGGAGGGCTTTGCAGCGGTTCCGATCTCGAAGCTGCCACCACGCGACACCCAAGGGAGAACCGTCTGGGTGACGAGAGCGCGACCGAAGATTGACCGCATCGCCTGCCCATGGCTGATCCGCCGCTTTGTCGATCCAGATGCTGTCTTCCTGTTCGTAACGGCCTCCGAAGTAGAAGCCGTCGCTGATCGGTTCAATGCCGCGCCCTTCGATATCGATGGAGACATTTTCTGGAGTCACAGGGGCGAGCTTTGTACCTTCGACATCATGGTCGAGGAATTCGGCCTGTCGACCAAACCACTCCTTCAACTCGCAACCATCGTCAGAGCGGCCGATACCGCACGACTTGATCTAGCCCCTGAAGCTGCGGGACTGATGGCAGCGTCGCTCGGGCTTTCCCGGATGTATTCCGACGACATCGAACAACTCGATGCTGGAATGGCGCTGTATGACGCCTTTTATCGCTGGTGCCGGGATGCGACCGATGAGACCCATAATTGGCCTGCCAAGAAGGGAGCTTGAGATGACCGACACAGTTTCGAACAGGGCCATCTCAGCGACCGTTCCCGAGCATGACCACGGCGTTTCGTTTGGCGAAGCCTTTAAAGTCTGGCTTAGGGTTTCGGCCCTGAGCTTTGGCGGGCCTGCAGGCCAGATCGCGGTCATGCACCGCATCATCGTTGACGAAAAGAAATGGATAGGTGAGCATCGGTTTCTTCATGCATTAAACTACTGCATGCTTCTTCCGGGGCCTGAGGCGCAACAGCTCGCCATTTATATTGGGTGGCTCATGCACCGGACACGCGGTGGTCTCATGGCAGGCATCCTGTTCGTTCTGCCGGGTTTCCTGTCCATCATGGCGCTGAGTTACATCTATGCCGCCTTCGGGAATGTCACGGTGGTGGAGGGCTTGTTCTTCGGCCTGAAAGCCGCCGTCCTGGCTGTTGTCGTGCAAGCAGTATTTCGGATTGGCGGTCGAGCGCTGAAAAACAACCTGATGATCGGCATCGCAGCATCCGCCTTCATCGCAATTTTCATTTTCCAAGCGCCGTTTCCATTGATCATCCTCGTGGCCGGTATCATCGGCTTTTTCGGCGGGCGCACGGGATCGCCACTATTCAAGGTCGGTGGCGGTCATAAGGCTGGTTCAGGTCCCATTCTGAGGGACGAGGACTCGCTGCTGGGTGAAGCAACGCCAGCCCATGCCCGTCCCAATGTCGCGTGGTCATTGAAAATCTCGGCTGTGTTGTCGGCACTCTGGATCATTCCCGTTCTGGCACTATGGATCTGCCTCGGTCCCGACAATGTCTTCACCCACATCGCCACCTTCTTTTCGAAAATGGCGGTGGTCACATTCGGGGGTGCCTATGCCGTGCTCTCCTACGTCGCTCAGCAAGCCGTCGGCCACTATGGCTGGCTGAAGCCCGGAGAAATGCTCGATGGACTCGGGATGGCGGAAACGACACCAGGTCCCTTGATTCAGGTCGTCCAGTTTGTTGGCTTCATGGGTGCGTATCGTGATCCGGGTTCGCTCAGTCCGATGACAGCGGCAACCTTTGCGGCGATCCTGACGACATGGGTGACATACATTCCGTGCTTCCTCTGGATTTTCCTCGGCGCACCATTCATCGAGAAACTGAGAGGCAACGCTGCCTTGGCTGGAGCACTGTCTGCTATCACCGCAGCGGTGGTCGGCGTGATACTAAACCTGGCGATTTGGTTTGCTCTGCACACCTTGTTCGGTCAAGTTTGGAGCTGGAACGTTGGCGGCTTGAAATTTGACATTCCGGTGTTGACTTCCATCGTGTTACCTTCGCTGGCGCTCTCAGTGGCGGCAGGGTTGGCCATCTTCCGGTTTAAGGCATCGGTGATCACGACGCTGTTGGTCTGCGCGGCCCTGGGTATAGCCTGGAAGTTGGCTGTTGGCTGAAGTCGTAAATGGATTTCGGCGCATTTGCCAAGCAGTCAGGGCGAAGCGGGGAAGGTTGATCCCTCGTTGGACTATCCCAACGCTTTGATTTTCAATGTTCATTGGGATCAATCCGGGATCAGGATCAGAGCGGCGCCTTGGCAAGCGTCTGGCCCTCCAGATATTCCATCACCAAGAAATGGATGCTGTCCTCGGTGCTTCGCAATCCGGCTGCTTGATGGTCGGGAAGATGGCACGGAATTGAAGTCTTGTCGTTACATGAGCCACACCGGAAAGTGGCCGATAAAAACCTTCTCTTGACTTTTCCTGTACAACGCACAACCGTCTCACGGCAGCCGCACGAGTTCAGGGGTCTAAAATCCGAGGTGATTTGATGAACGACGTTACGATTTCGGCAAGTTTCGATTCACAATACACGTTTTATCAGTCTGACACGCGCTGGATTTTTTCCGCGTCTGTTACCGGCACCTATGATGCCGGGCCGGTCGTGTCCGGGCCGAGCATGTACACCGGGACAGAAATCATCTTGGATGGAAAACTGGTTTCAGCGATGAAGGGTATATCCGTGTCAGCGGAGGCGACCGTCATCAATATTTCCAAAACAGGCCGGATTGATGCCGGTGACGGCGTTGAGCTTTTGGGAGCAAATCAATCTGTTACGAACGGAGGAACAATTATCGCCACGAATTTCGGCATCTATTATTCTTCCGGGTCGCACATCGTCAACAATGGCAAAATACTCTCGGATTTTATAGGAATTGCCGGTCTCTCCGATGACGTGAAGATCGAGAATAACGGTCTGCTCAAAGGTCATTCGGGCATTTACGTCGGCGGCAACAATGTCGAAATAGAACTCGGAATCAAAAGCCGCATAATTGGAACGGGCGAAAATCCAATAGGGATATGGGCTGAGACTTCGACGGAAGACTTTTTCAAAGTTGAAAACGCTGGCCTCATTCAAGCTGATATTATCGGCGGCGCTGGCGGGTCGAAGATTACCAATACTGGAAACATCATTGGAACCGTTCGTTTGAATGAAGGGGATGACATCCTAGACACGTCGAAGGGGCAAATCGACGGAGAAATATTCGGCGGTTCCGGGAATGATACCTATGTCATCAGCACAGCAGAAATCTTGATAAATGAATTGCAGACGGAAGGCGCGGACACAATCAAATCCAGTGTCGCGATATCCCTGGAGTCGAATATTTTCAACGAACAAGAAATAGAGAATTTGACGCTGACAGGCAAAGCAAAAATCAATGCCACCGGCAATGAACTGGCCAACGTCATAACCGGCAACAAAAATAATAACATAATTAAGGGCGGTATCGGGGCCGATACTTTGAATGGCGGTGAAGGCAACGACCGGCTAACAGGCGGCGGCGGGCACGATAACTTCGTTTTCAAAGGCGGTAACGAAAAGGACGTCATTACGGATTTCAAGGATGGCGATATCGTTACAATCTCCAACTGGGCGGGGATTGATGACTATCTGGATTTGCTCGACCATGCTCTCAATGTGGGAAAAAGCGTCGTGATTTCATCGGGCAACGATAGTTTGACGATAGAAAACTTGCACAAGGGAAACCTTAATCAAAACGATTTCGACATTTAGCAATGCGTATATGAGCTGATGCAGAAACCGAATTAAGCTGACCAAAAAGGACAGTGGCCAAGGTTCCCATAAAGGCCATCACCATTTCATTCCTTTGGCATTGGTTGCCGAAGTGGAAGGCGATAAAGTGCGTCTGTCTGCAAACGGCGATGTCGCAGCAGTCTTCCGGACTGTCGAAATACATTCGCTTACGCGATGTGTCTTACAACTCCGACATCCACACGTTGCAGCTACAAGTTTCGTCTGATCTTCCGGCGCACCTGAAAAAGACCGGATGCGATGCTTCTTCGTACATTGTTAAGCCTATTTAAATATTCTGAAGACTGTAAACTAATTATATTTTAATATATTAATGGATTGATTAAGTAGATTTCCATAAATCAACTAAAAGTCGCAACAATTAGACATGCAGTGTTACGCGCGAGCAGCCGGAGGAGGATGGTTCGTTGCCACAGAACGCCACAGGTGACAAAAATAACGTCGTGAAATTACCGAAATCTTTTACAAAACAAGCTTCCGGTATTTTCACATGGGTTTTAGGGTCCGATGTGATGTATTGCGACGGTTCGGCGGCTGAATCTTTTGGTTTCAGTCTGAATGAAGTCAGCGGCGGCTTACCAGCCAGAAATTTCTTGTCGCGTCTACATCCAGAGGATTTACCTGGTGTTTCAACAGCCATTCAGGACGCAATATCGACCGGCATGCCATATCAGGAAGACTATCGTATCTGCCGTCCGGATGGATCGGTTTTAGAAGTGACCACGTTCGGTTCGTGCTTTTGCGATACGACCGGCAAACCGGTACATTTCGCCGGGATCGTCGTACCCGTACAAGCTCCATCATCCTTGGATAGCGATTTGATCACGCTCTGTTTGCAAGCATATGGAATTGCCAAACGCACCGGGCGATTGGATGCCGCCTCCAAGATCATAGACGTTCTGGTCGAGATCGCGGGGCAAGACGCGGAACGTAAATTCAGAAACATTCGCCTTCGGCGCTGTTGCCGGAAGGTATAACGCCTACTTTTGAATGGTTGCGCTACCAGTTTGTTCGAAGATCGAATCGAGCGCATCTAAAACTGAACGTACTGCGCCTGATTTGCTTGAATAATAAATGGTCTGTGCGTCACGCCGCGTACTGACAAGCTTTCTGGCGCGCAGCTTTGCCAAATGCTGTGACAACGCCGATTGACTCAAATCGACCAAGTTCGCCAGTTGACCGACCGACATTTCGTTTTCAGCGACAATTCCAAGAATTGCCAATCGTTTCGGGTTGGCCATTGCGTTCAGTAATGCGGCGGACTTTTCCATATCGGACCTTCAACAGTGTTCGAGAAAAGCGGAATTTTGATTTCCACCAATGAGGATGCGGAATCACAGCCGTGAAGCGGCCGCATATTTCATGCTTGAAAGGAAAATGTATATTTTATGTTTGAAGCATATAAGGTGCCCGCATTCAATCGTGAATAAAAAACCCGCCACAGCGTCCACCGGGCGGGCTATCTATATGCTGATTTGCTAAAATCAAGAATCGGAATATTGGTTATCCACACCCACGCGGCATAGGTAAATCAGCCTATACCCTTCATGGCATCCTGTTTCAGAAGGTAGAATTCAGCTTCGCTGATCGCACCGGAATCAAGCATCGCCTTCAGGTCAACGATCCGCTCCGCATCGTCTTGCTTGCCACAGGAACGACCACTGGCGCAGTTTGCGCAACTGGCAAGCCATTCATGCGGCGGGCGAATGGATCACCACGGTCTCATTTTCCTGATCGCAAGAATGATCTCTATCCGCCACTATTTTCTAAATGCTATTTATTTCATTGGGTTATGAAATAGATGCTGGAGTTGTCTCACGCTTTGCGGGGGTACCATCCCTCTAGCCCCGGGCAAGTAAGCCGTCGCATCATTGCGGCTTGACAGAGGGGCAGCGATGTATCTCAGGCTTATCGAAAGCGGACAGACCACAGTGGAATTCGATGCCGCCACCTTGGTTTCAGGGCATGGCGTTCTTATGGAAGCAGAACGGCGGCTGAGGCGTGCAGGGTATAACCGCTGGCATATGCGCCATCTGGCAACCGGCATGGCAATCCCGAAACCGCTGCAGTATCTGAAACTGCAGATCGGGTGGGTCGCGGAGACATTGGCGGGGCTCGATCCAATTCCCGCCGACTACGCCGACGACAAATACTGGCCGTCCGCATGATTTGCAGCGGCGATCAATCCTGATCTTTCATTCCGGCGACGAACTGCGGTCGTCAGCGTCCTGCAGATCTGCCTTCACCAGTTAGGCGTGGTTTTTCTGGCGGGTTCGTCGGGCTCGCGTTCCAAAGTGCCGTCCTTGCCTTTCAACTCGCCGTCGCTGAGATGCCCCAGGATATCGTGTTCTTCGATATAAGGCCGCGCTTGTCGATATTGTTTTCGTTGCCTCCGCTCACTTCTCGAACGAGCGCGAGAAGCCTGGATCCTGGGTGACAGGTTCGGGAATGCGCGTGTCAGGATCGATCCGTTCGGTGCCGCCGCTGTTCGACGTCCGGCCGCGAACCTCGGCAACGTCCTTCTCCGCACTCGCCTTGCCGCTGCGTGCCGGGGGAATGCCGCGCTGCAGGCCGCCATACGTATCCGATGTGGCGTCGTTTGGATTGCCGCCACCGGGGACGCCGCTGATGGAAGAACCCTGGCCTGCCGCCGGCAGCGGATCCGCATCGGCGTCGAGCGGCTGGCCCAGATCGTGGTTTTCGATCGCTGTGTTGCCACTTACCGGATTGGTCGGGTTGGCAACATCGCGGCGGTCGATCGTGGTGGGGTTGGTCATGGCGATAGCCTCCTGCTGCCCGGCAACAGGTGCCCGGCATGTTCTCGGATGGAATGTGATTTCGATCAGTACCAGATCGGCGAATTGCTCGGCAGATGGCTCATATTCTCCGGAATTTCGGATGCATGGGCGACAAGCCGTTGCCACAGCGTTCTTGACGGCGCCGGTTTGATGTCGAGTTCCGGAATGCCGTAGATCGGCCCGGTAACCGGCCAACTGTCGCGCGCACCAAGCGGATGAGTCGGGTAGGATTCGAAAGTAAAGGAATCTTGCACGGCTATCCTCCTTGGGTGTTGTTCATTCCAAACGGCTTAGATTGGGAAGAGTTCCAATCGCGGCCGCGCCTCCTTGGATTAGGAATTTATCATATATCAAGCGCGCATCATTTCAATGACAGCGCCGCGCACTTCAGCACTATTTTTTTCAGCTCGGATGCAAGGCAGGCCCATACTCCGGGAGGATCACCGTCCCTGATCGGCGCACTGCCGCCGCTCCTCTACTTCAGATCAAGACGATCCAGCAGGCCCTGCCAGAAATCCTCGGTGACCTCTCCCTTGCCGAACAGTATCCGGTACATGATCGGCGCGATCACGTGATCGATGACCTCCTGCACGTCGAAGGTCTCGCCACGCGCGCTGGCGCGATCGGCAATCACCTGCAGATGGTCATAGGTGTAATTACAATATTCGCCGGGATGGGGCGCATCCAGCGAACTCGAGAACAGATCGAACAGCAGCGACTTGCCGGCATGGGATGAGAACTCCTCGGCATATTGCTCGACATAGGCTGCCAGATCGCGCTTCGTGCTGCCGGTATTTTCAGGATCGGCGACCGGACGCAGCCGCTGCATGGCAACATCTGCGAACAGTTCGGCAAGGTCGCCCCAGCGGCGATAGATTGTCGAAGGCGTCACGCCGGCACGGGCCGCAATCATCGGTACGGTCAGTTCCGTCCGATCGCCCTCGGCCAGCAGGTCCTTGACTGCCTTGTGCACCTCGGCCTGAATGCGCGCACTCCTGCCGCCGATACGAATCCTTTCCTTGACTGCCACGTTGCTTCTCCCGATGCGCAATCCAATAATTCTTTTTCTTAACGCAAATAATTTGCTTTAAGGTGGAAAATGCATTACAAGCACTTAACGCTACGATTTAGCTTTAAGGGTCGGTTATGCACATGTCCAGCGAAAACACATCAAATCCGGGTGAACGGGGCCAGTTTTCGCCGAAAGTGGCGACGATCTACGCCATGGTGGCAGCCGCGCTGTTTTCCGCCAGCAGCAGTGCGGCAACGCCTGTCTATCACCTCTACCAGGAAATCTACGGACTTTCGCCCGTCGTGCTGATGGCGATATTCTCCGTCTACGCCTTCAGCCTGCTGGCGGCGCTTCTGACGGTCGGATCCCTATCCGATTACATCGGTCGCCGTCCGGTCATTCTCGTTGCCCTGATCCTCAATGTCGTGGCCATGCTGGCCTTCATCGAGGCCGGTTCGGCCGGCATGCTGATCCTCGCGCGGGCCGTGCAGGGTTTTGCGACGGGCGCGGCAACGACCACGCTGGGTGCAGCAATCCTCGATATCAACAGGGCCAAAGGCGCGCTGTTCAACAGCACGACCGCCTTTATCGGCCTCACGGCGGGATCGTTGCTGTCGGGAGCGCTTGTCGCCTATGCGCCGCTGCCAACGGAACTGGTCTACATCGTCCTGCTGGTGATTACCGCAGTCCTGCTTGTCTTGCTGCCCTGGATTCCGGAAAGTGCCGTGGGCAAGCCGGGCGCGCTCGCCTCGCTGGTGCCGCATGTCAGCGTGCCCCGGCAGGCGCGCAAGATGCTGATCAAGATCACGCCGGTCAATATCGCCGGCTGGGCGCTGGGCGGCTTCTATTTCTCGCTGATGCCGTCCCTGGTGCGGGTGGCGACAGGCCTGACGTCGCCGTTCATCGGCGGCCTGGTCGTCGCCGTGCTGACCCTGACGGCCACGGTCACGGTGCTGGTGTTGCGCGACAGGCCGGGTCTGCAGATCCTGACGATCGGCACATGGTCGGTAATCTCGGGCGTTACGATCACGTTGCTGGGCGTTTACGAGCACCTCGTCATGATCATGATGGCCGGCGCATTGGTGACCGGCGTCGGCTTCGGCGCCTGTTTCTCGGGCGCGCTGCGCACCGTCCTGCCGCTCGCGCACCCGGACGAGCGTGCTGGCCTGCTCTCGACCTTCTATGTCCAGAGCTACCTCGCCTTCAGCCTGCCGGCCATCGCGGTCGGTCTGGCCGTGCCGCAGCTTGGCCTTTCGCTGGCGGCCTATATTTATGGCGGGGTGGTTGTCGCGCTGGCGATCGCATCGCTGCTGGCAACACGAGCGCCGCACCGCGAACCATCGAGCGCCTGAATGGCGAAAAATGAAATCGGCCGGATATGGTTTCCGGCCTGTTAATAAGCGTCAGCTATTTGATTCTAGAGCTTCCTGGCGTTGTCGATCGCCCAGCGCATATATTCGAGCATCAGTTCCTTCTCGAACCGACGGAAGCCCTTGAACAGCGCCTGGTCTGCCTCTTTCGCAGCGGCCATGGCATCGGTCTCGATCGTGCGGCTCTTGTCGGTCAGGAAATTGCGGATTGCGCGCTTGTCCCTGGGGTGGGGCTCGCGCCGGATCAGACCGTCGCGCTCCATGCGCGCGAGCGTGTTGGCGAGTGTTGCCTGCTCGATTTCCAGCCGGTCGAGGATCTCGCGCTGGGTCAGCCCGTCTTCGTTCCAGAGTTCGATCAGCACCGGGAACTGGCCGGGCGAGAAGCCGAGGTCGGACGCCCGCGATAGAAGCGAACGCGAAAACCCCTTGGCCAGCAGGCTCGAAAGATAGGTTGCCGAATCCGATAGATTGTAGGTCATGGAGCCAATAAACCCGGATATTTTCGACTTCACAAGAAAAATCGCATACGATGGAGTATTGGCACGATACTGTATCAATTTGATACAGCCAAGATGCTCTCAACTTGCTGATTATCAAATTGGATCAGCAAAAATGATACTGTCCCGGAAGAAAATCCGACATGGGAATAGTCCCGGAGCGGGTGGCCGTCATGTTGTCGAACTCGCGTCCCCTGAAAATGTCGTTGTGCAGGAGCGGATGGTCCGCGTTCGCGCCGACATCGAGCGCTTTCCGAATGCTCCGCCGGAGCCCGGGTCTGACAGCAAAATCGCATGAAAGAGCCGTTCTGGCGGAGGTCTGCCAGAACGGCTGAAAGCGGGGCGGACAAAGGCCCGGAGAGGGGGGAAGGGCCTTTGTCCGTCGAACCTGGCAAGGCGGGGGACGGGCCATTGGAGCCAGGCTATAAGGGCAATCTTCATGATCGCCACGACCTGAATGTGAGGGGTCAATTGCGGCAATTCAAGGGAACGCCGATTACAAATTCGTAATGTGAGGGCGTGCGGACGTTGCCGCCTGCCAGAATGGAACCGGTCCTGCGCGCAGCTTGAAAAGGTCTTGAGATTCGGGTTCCGATCAACGTGGCATGGACCAGGAACCGCGACGATACACCGGCATCATCCCATTTCCTTGAACAGCACACTTTGATCGATGTGATAGCGGGAAAACAGCGGCAGGCTGGCGGCGCCGATCGCGCGTGCGGCTGATCCTACAAGCCCTTCCTCGACGACGGGTGGCGCTATGCCTTGAAGGTCGAGTTTCAGGAGTTCCGCCTGCGTCGCCTGGACCAAGGCGCTACGCACCGAGGCTGCAAATCCGCCATCGACGATCACCGCCTCGAAATCGATGACCGATGATACGGTTGCGATGGCGAATGCCAGCGCCTTGGCGGTCTCGGCGATCCAGGTCGTCTTGATCTCCCCGAAATCAGCCCATTGCTCGGGCGCCAGCCAGATGGACGAGGGGTCCTGTCCGGCGTCCAGCAACATTTTTTCGAGCAGCACCACGGAGGCGTGCTCGATCAATTGGCTCTGCCTGCCATTCTGGATAGCGAATGGCATTGAGCCGAAGGCCCCTGCATTGCCTGTCCTGCCCGGGTAGAGCGCGTGGTTCAGCACCACGCCGCCGCCGATGAAGGAGCCGAGGAAGAAATAGGCGAAATCGGCAAAGCGCGGTCCATGACCGAAGGCCAGTTCGGCCGCACAGGCTGCCGTCGCATCATTTTGCAGAAAGACCGGAAAATTGAGCTTCTCGCCCAGCATCGCGGCGATGTCGGCGTCCCGCCACGCGTCCATGTCCTCGGGCGGGGCACCCATAGCCTCCACCCAGTTCCATAGCTCGAAGGGGAGAGCGACGCCGATGCCGGCGATCTTGCGGCGATCCTCCGGCCGCATGGTGGACTGTATTTCCGCGGCCGCCCCTTCTGAAAACGCCAGCACCCCTGATGGCGTCGGATAGCGATAGGCCTCGTGCAATTGCATTCGCACCTGGCCGGTGAAATCCATCAGCACCAGATCCGCACTGCGGCGACCGATCTTCAATCCCAGCGAAAACACGCCGTCGGAGTTCAGGCTCATGGGAATGGAAGGCTGGCCGACCCGTCCGCGCTGCGGCTCGCCGCGCGCCAGGAGGCCATCTTTTTCCAGCGATCGCATGATGACCGATACGGTCTGTGCCGAAAGCCCGGTGCGTCGCGCGATCTCGGCCTTGGACAGGCTGCCATGGCGACGCACGAGCGACAGGACCAGCCGCTCGTTGTAGGCGCGCACACGTGTCTGGTTGGCGCCCCCCATAGGGTCGACGACAGCAGTCATCGCTTCCTGATCGTCGGTCAGGCCAAAGGCCGTCATGCCCAATCTCCTCCCGGGCATTGCAGTTTTGCTATTTTGAACCATGCCATATCCAATTAATAAATCAATTCGATTTATTAATTGACAGCAATTTTAATTGATGCTTATTTTAGCGCTGCGGATCGCATAGGGCGGGAGGAGCTTTGTGAGGATACTCGTAGCGAGTGCGTGACGCTTGACAAGCGGCCGCGGGTTGGCCCGCCGCCTTGGTTTTGTTTCCTTGGGAGGAAAATATGAGAACTTCAGTTATTGCAGCAACTCTCGGCGCGTTGGCGCTTGGCGTTGCTTTCGGCGGCACAGCGCAGGCGGCGGGCGTATCCGCATGCCTGATCACCAAGACCGATACCAATCCATTCTTCGTCAAGATGAAGGAAGGTGCCGCCGCCAAGGCAGCGGAACTCGGCGTTGATCTGAAATCCTATGCCGGCAAGGTCGATGGCGACCATGACAGCCAGGTTGCCGCAATCGAATCCTGCATCGCCGATGGCGCCAAGGGCATCCTGATCGCCGCCTCCGACACCAAGGCGATCGTCGATCAGGTCAAGAAGGCGCAGGATGCCGGCATCCTGGTAATCGCGCTCGATACCCCGCTCGATCCCGCCACCGCTGCCGATGCGACATTCGCGACCGACAACCTGCTCGCCGGCAAGCTGATCGGCCAGTGGGCCGCAGCAACCCTCGGCGACAAGGCCAAGGATGCCAAGATCGGCTTTCTCGACCTGACCCCGTCCCAGCCGACGGTCGACGTCCTGCGCGACCAGGGCTTCATGATCGGCTTCGGTATCGATCCGAAGGATCCCAACAAGATCGGCGATGAAGACGATCCGCGTATCGTCGGTCATGACGTGACCAACGGCAATGAAGAAGGCGGCCGCACGGCCATGGAAAACCTTCTGCAGAAGGATCCTGACATCAATGTGATCCACACGATCAACGAGCCGGCCGCAGTCGGCGCCTACGAAGCGCTGAAGGCAGTCGGCAAGGAAAAGGACGTGCTGATCGTCTCCGTCGACGGCGGTTGCCCGGGGGTCAAATCGGTGGCTGAAGGCGTCATCGGTGCAACCTCCCAGCAGTATCCGCTGCTGATGGCATCGCTCGGCATCGAAGCGATTGCGCAATATGCCAAGGATGGCACCAAGCCGAAGCCGACCGAAGGCAAGGACTTCTTCGACACCGGCGTGGCGCTGGTGACCGACAAGCCTGCGGCCGGCGTCGAATCCATCGACGTCAAGACCGGCACGGACAAGTGCTGGGGTTGATCGTCCCAGCCTTTTGAGTACATTATGCTAATGGAAGGGCGGTTCCCGCCGCCCTTTTCAACCGGCAAGCAAGGCGGCGCCATAAGCCGCGCCCTTGGGAGGGGGTAGCAATGGCCAGTATTCAGGATTTCGAAAAAGTCCTCGACCAGAGCGACACGTCTGTCGCGGCCTTCGAGGATAAATCCTTCCTCAGACGCCTGCAACATTTTCTGCATTCGACGCCCGCAGCGGTGCCTGCCATCGTCCTGCTCGTGTCCATTATCGTGTTTGGCGTCCTGAAGGGCGAACGGTTCTTCTCGGCCAATACGCTGACATTGATCCTCCAGCAGATCGCGGTCGTCGGTATCCTCGGCGCCGGCCAGACGCTGGTGATCTTGACGGCCGGTATCGATCTTTCCATCGGCGTCATCATGGTGATTACCGCCGTGGTCATGGGCAATTGCGCGGTGACCTATGGCCTGCCCGCTTTCATCGCCGTGCCTATCGGCCTGGTCTTTGGTACGCTGTGCGGCCTGCTCAACGGCTTTCTCGTGGCCAAGATGAAGCTTCCGCCTTTCATCGTCACGCTGGGCACGTGGAGTATCTTTGCATCGGCAAATTACATCTACTCTGCCAACGAGACCATTCGCAGGGCCGATATCGAGGCGACCGCGCCGCTGCTCGGCCTGTTCGGATATAGCTTCCGGATCGGATCGGCGGTGTTCACGCTTGGTGTCATCATGATGGTGATCCTGGCCCTGGTTCTATGGTACGCGCTCAATCACACCGCCTGGGGCCGGCATCTCTATGCGGTCGGCGACGATCCCGAAGCCGCCAAGCTCTCGGGCATACGCGTCGATCGGGTGCTGCTCGGCACCTATGCGCTGGCGGGACTGATCGCGGCGCTTGCCGCCTGGGTCTCGATCGGCCGCAACGGCTCGATCTCGCCGTCCTGGGCTGTGACCGACTACAATCTCCAGGCCATTACCGCGGCGGTGATCGGAGGCATATCGCTGTTTGGCGGACGAGGCTCGATTCTCGGCACATTGTTCGGCGCGCTGATCGTCGGCGTCGTCTCCATGGGCCTCAACATGCTGGGCGCCGATCCGCAATGGAAGGTTGGCCTCACCGGCGTACTCATCATCTCGGCCGTCGCGGTCGATCAATGGATCAGAAAGGTGGCAGGCTGATGGAACCCCTTCTCACCGCACGCGGCGTCGTCAAGCGCTACGGCCGCGTCACGGCACTCGATCACTCCGATTTCGATCTCTATCCCGGCGAAATCCTCGCCGTGATCGGCGACAACGGCGCTGGCAAATCCTCGCTGATCAAGGTGATTTCCGGCGCTGTCAGGCCCGACGAGGGCGAGATCAGGCTCGACGGCAATGTCGTGCATTTTTCCTCGCCGATGGAGGCGCGGGCAGCCGGCATCGAAACCGTCTACCAGAATCTGGCGCTTTCGCCCGCCCTGTCGATCGCCGACAACATGTTCCTCGGACGGGAAATCCGCAGGACTGGCCCGATGGGTTCGATCTTCCGCATGCTCGACCGCCCGAAGATGGAGAAGATTGCCCGTGACAAGCTGACCGAACTTGGGCTGCTGACGATCCAGAACATCAACCAGGCCGTCGAGACACTCTCCGGCGGCCAGCGTCAGGGGGTGGCGGTGGCGCGCGCCGCAGCCTTCGGCTCGAAAGTCATCATTCTCGATGAACCGACGGCCGCACTCGGTGTCAAGGAATCGCGCAAGGTGCTCGAACTGATCCTCGATGTGCGTTCGCGCGGCATGCCGATCGTGCTGATCTCGCACAATATGCCGCATGTGTTCGAAGTGGCCGACCGCATCCATATCCACCGGCTGGGAAAACGTCTTTGCGTCATTAACCCGAAGGATTACACCATGTCGGATGCGGTGGCTTTCATGACCGGGGCGAAAGCCCCGCCGATGGAATCGCTGGCCGCGTGACGTCGTAAGGTTTCCTCCAAGAAAATATCAGCCAGACTGCCGGCGGCTCACAATCCGCCGGTTTTTTCGTTTGCGGGCGAGATATCGGCGTTGCCCAAATTCCGCCTTGGCGGTAGGGGATGTCGAAAGTCATTTTCAATGAGGGATTTCATCATGACATCGCTGACGATCCGCCGTCCCGATGACTGGCACTTGCATCTGCGCGACGGCGACATGCTGAAGGCGGTTCTGCCTTACACGTCCCGGCATTTCGCCCGAGCGATCATCATGCCCAATCTCGTCCCGCCTGTGGTGACGAGCTCGGATGCGAGCGCCTATCGCGACCGCATTCTTGCGGCGCTGCCGCAAGACCATGTCTTCGAACCGCTGATGACGCTGTATCTGACGGAGGGCACAAGCCCAGATGATGTCGAGGAGGGCGCCAGATCAGGCCTGATCAAGGCCGTCAAGCTCTATCCAGCCGGCGCCACCACCAATTCGGCCTCAGGCGTGCGGAACTTCGACAATGCCATGCCGGTCCTCGAACGGATGGCAAAGATCGGCTTGCCGCTTTGCGTGCATGGCGAGGTCACCAGCCCCCATGTCGACATTTTCGACCGTGAAGCGGCGTTCATCGAGGCGGTGCTCGATCCGATCCGTCGCCGCCTGCCGGAACTGAAGATTACCATGGAACATGTGACCACCAGCGACGGCATCGACTACATCAAAAATTCGACGGCAAATCTTGCGGGTACGATTACCACGCACCATCTGATCATCAACCGCAACGCCATTCTCGCAGGCGGCATCCGTCCACATTACTACTGTCTGCCGGTCGCCAAGCGCGAAAGCCATCGCCTGGCGCTGCGCGCGGCGGCAACATCGGGCGATACAAGGTTCTTCCTCGGCACGGATTCCGCGCCGCATGTCGATCCGCTGAAGGAATCTGCCTGCGGCTGTGCAGGCTGCTTCACCTCGATCAACACGCTTTCCTGCCTGGCGCATGTGTTCGAGGAAGACGACGCGCTCGACAGGCTCGAAGCCTTCGTATCGCTGAATGGTCCGCTATGGTACGGCATGCTGCCGAACGAGGAGCGCATCACGCTCACGAAAAAGAAAGAACCTGTAGGCTATCCTGACAGGATCGAGACGCAAGCCGGGCCGGTCACGGTCTTCGACCCGATGTTCAGGTCGCATTGGGACGTCGGCTGACGGCTATTTCTTGACCTCGATCGCCAGCGCATGCAGTCCTTCATCGAATGCGAAGGCCAGCGCCTCATTGATGGCACGATGAGCGGCTACGCGATTGATGCCGCTGAACTTATCGGATGCAATCCTGATCCGGAAATGCGTCTGCCCGGTTGCCGCGGCTTCCGGATTATGGTCGGCATGCAGCCGGCTTTCGTTGATGACTTCGAGCTCAGACGGCTCGAAGGCATTTTTTAACGCAGATTGGATTTTGTCTTGAAGGGCCATGCGGTCTCCGCTGCAATCCTTGTCATGAGGGGTACCTACAAAGCCAAGAACTTTCCGATTTGTCAATTCTTGTAGCAAAGAAGTCCGAGACGCATAATGGACGGCATGAAACTGGATTCAAAATATTTCGATTCGATCCGCAGCAAGCGCAGCAAATCGGCGCGCGTGGACGATACGCCGAGCAAGCCGGTCTGTCAGTGGGATGGTTGCGAAAAGCCGGGAGCACATCGCGCGCCGGTCGGCCGCAACGCCGAGGGCCAGTATTTCGTGTTCTGTTTCGAGCACGTGAAGGACTACAACAAGGGCTACAACTATTTTTCCGGCCTCTCCGACAACGAGGTCGCCCGCTACCAGAAGGAAGCGGTAACGGGCAATCGTCCGACCTGGAGCATGGGGGTCAACAAGAACGCCAAATGGGCCCCGGCGATGAACCAGGCACGCACCGGGGCATCGAAGATGCGCGATCCCTTCGGTTTTGCCGGCTGGCGGCTGAACGAGGCCAAGGCGGAAGCACGCGACCGGCGGTTGAAGCCGCTTGAGGGAAAGGCCTTTGAGACACTGGAACTCGCGGCCGGTGCAACGGCAAGCGACATCAAGTCGCGCTACAAGGAACTGGTCAAAAAGCACCACCCTGACGCAAACGGGGGCGATCGCGGCTCTGAGGAGCGATTTCGCGCGGTAATTCAGGCCTATCAACTGCTGAAACAGGCTGGCTTTTGCTGAGAACTGGGGCTAGGACAAATCCCGGAAAATTCGATGGACGCATGCTGGCGGCCGCGCTGGAGAGATGATGAGCAAGATAGACGTTGATATAGTCAAGGTTCCCGATACGAGCGTTTCGGTACGGGAGGTTTTCGGCATCGATTCCGATATTCGCGTGCCCGCCTTCAGTGAAGCCGATGCGCATGTGCCCGATCTCGATCCGGATTACCTGTTTGACCGCGACACCACGCTCGCCATTCTCTCCGGCTTTGCCCACAATCGCCGCGTCATGGTTTCCGGCTATCACGGCACGGGTAAATCGACACATATCGAGCAGGTGGCGGCGCGCCTCAACTGGCCATGTGTCCGCGTCAATCTCGACAGCCATGTCAGCCGTATCGATCTGATCGGCAAGGATGCGATCGTGCTGAAGGATGGCAAGCAGATCACCGAATTCAAGGACGGTATCCTGCCCTGGGCCTATCAGCATAATGTCGCCCTGGTGTTCGACGAATACGACGCGGGCCGCCCGGACGTGATGTTCGTGATCCAGCGCGTGCTGGAATCCTCGGGCCGCCTGACGCTTCTCGACCAGAGCCGGGTTATCCGCCCGCATCCTGCTTTCCGCCTGTTTGCGACCGCCAACACCGTGGGCCTCGGCGATACGACCGGCCTCTATCACGGCACGCAGCAGATCAACCAGGGCCAGATGGACCGCTGGTCGATCGTGACGACGCTGAACTACCTGCCGCACGAGCAGGAAGTGAACATCGTCGCCGCCAAGGCGCCGCAGTACGACAGCGAAGAGGGTCGCA
>JAQGJP010000007.1 GCA_028290545.1 Rhizobium sp.
GGGTCGGAGCCGGCGCCGAACGGCTGGGTGCGCGGCTCGAATTCCACCGGCCGGCCGCCGCGGAAACGATAGCCCATTCGGTCTGCTTCCGGCGCCACCTTCCATTCGTCGGCGAAGAAGTTCTTGCCGGCTTCCTCGGTGATCCGGTGCCAGTAAAGGCCGGGCAACACGCGCAGTTCGGCCGGCATGCCCGGTCTGCGCCGCAGCGCCTCGGGAATGGATTTGCCCTCTTCCGCCTTGCCCGCATCACCCACCGGCAACTCGTCGCCGATCGCGATCGGCCGCCCCTTGAAGCCGCCCAGCGCGCCGATCGGATAGGTCGAACGGCTGCCCAGCGCCACAGGCACGTCGATGCCGCCGGACACGGCGATATAGATGCGGGCGCCCGCCTTGAGATAGTCGAAGGACAGAACCTGCCCCGCCTTGACCCTGAAGGCCGTCCAGCCGGGTTGTTCGACGCCGTCGACCTTGATCGGCATTTCCGCGCCGGTGACGGCGACCATGGCATCCGTCGTGAATTCCAGCTTCGGGCCGATGAACACCGCCTCCAGCCCTGCCGCGCCGATATCGTTGCCGACCAGCAGATTGGCGGCCTTCAGCGCCAGCCGGTCCATGGCGCCGCCGACGGGAATGCCGAGATGGAAATAGCCGGGGCGGCCGAGATCCTGAACCGTGGTCGCCAGGCCGGGATGGACAACCTTAATGGCCATAGAGCACGCCCTCCAGTTTGGCATTGGTGCCGTCGATGTCTTTCTGGAATTCGCGCAGGTCGAATTTCACCTCGCGGATCGGCGGCGAGAACCGGCCCTTGTCGACATCCTCGACCGCCTGGTCATACCCGTCGCGATCGACCGGCTTGAACTTGACGATGTCGCCCGGGCGGAAAAACACCATGAAATCCTTGAGATAGGAAGTCGTTTGCGTCGGATCGTAGATCGGCATCGGCGTGATGCCGAACATCTGGTAGCCGCCGGCGCCGCGCACCGAATAGATGCAACCAAAGCAGCCGCCATGCCCGATCGTCAGCCGTGGCGTATCGGTGCGGGGGCGGAGATATTTCGGCACCTGGATCTGCCGCTGGCGCTCGACCATCTGGTACATGAAGGGCAGGCCCGACACGAAGCCGACCATGGAGACGAACCAGGGCGAGCCGGAATGGGCTGCTATGAAATCATCCACGGAGCCGTAATTGTTGATGCGCGCGGCATAATCGAGATCGGTGCCGTTGGGGTCCTGATGGCGCTCGCGGAATCGCATCAGCGTCTCATGCGTCCAGGGATCGTTGTAATAGACCGGGATCTCAACGATGCGCGTGGTGATGACCGGCTCGGATTTCGTCGCCGCCGCCTCGATCGATTTGACTTCCTTCAGCATGTCGTCAGGGCTGATGACATCGGGATCGAACTTGATCTGGAACGAGGCATTGGCGGGGCAGATCTCGGTCACACCCTTGATGCCGGCCTGCTCGATGCCCGTGGTCATCGACAGCGAACTGAAGAAGGCTTCGAGCGACATTTCCTCGCTGCACTCGACGAACAGGTGTTCGTCGCCTCCAAATGAGTAGCGCATGGGCATCAGGCAATCTCCTCGGGCTTGGCGAGCGATGCGGCATAATCGGTCTCGAGCCAGGGCTCGAGGAAACGGGTGTGGAACTCGGCTCTTGCGACCGACGGATCACGAGACAGCGCCAGATGCAGCGGGATCGTGGTCGGAATGCCTTCGATGATCAGGCCCTGGAGTGCGCCTTCCAGCCGCTTCAGGCAGTCGTCGCGCGTCTCGGCCCAGACGATCAGCTTGCCGAGCAGCGAGTCGTAGAACGGCGGCACGGTATAGCCTTCATAGAGCATGGTATCGAAACGGATGCCCTCGCCTTCCGGCACGACCAGCTTTGTCACCGTGCCCGGTCCGGGCATGAAATTCCTGGCCGGATCCTCGGCATTGATCCGGCATTCGATCGCATGGCCGCGGACCCTGATATCCTCCTGACTCACGGACAGCTTTTCGCCGCCGCAGATCCTGATCATCTCCTGAACCAGATCGATGCCGGTGATCATCTCCGTCACCGGATGCTCGACCTGGATGCGGGTGTTGACTTCGATGAAATAGAATGCGCCGCTGACCTCGTCATAAAGATATTCGACCGTGCCGGCGCCGCGATAATTGACCTCGCGGGCCAGCGCCACCGCGCTCGCACAGAGCGCTTCGCGGACATCTGCCGGCAGCAGGAAGGACGGCGCCTCCTCCCAGACCTTTTGCCGACGACGCTGCAGCGAGCATTCGCGTTCGAAACAATGGACGGCATTCTCGCCATCGCCGAGAATCTGCACTTCGACATGGCGGGCGCGCGTGATGACCTTTTCGACGTAAAGACCGCCATCGCCGAATGCGGCAAGCGCCTCGGCCGAAGCCTGCGGGAAATGCCGCTCGAAATCGGCCATGTTTTCTGCAATGCGGATGCCACGGCCACCGCCACCGGCTGCGGCCTTGATCATCACCGGGAAACCGATCGCCTCGACAACGCCGCGCGCCACATCCAGATTGTCGACACGACCATCGCTGCCCGGAACCGTCGGCACGCCGGCGCGCTTGGCGACCTTGCGGGCCTCGACCTTGTCACCGAGCAGGCTGATCGCATCCGGCTTCGGGCCGATGAAGATCATGCCGGCATCTTCGACGGCCTGCGCGAAGGCGGCATTTTCCGACAGGAAGCCGTAGCCTGGATGCACGGCATCGACGCCAGAAGCCTTTGCGGCTTTGATCACGGCATCGATGTTGAGATAGGATTTCGCCGCAGACGGCGGACCGATATCCACGGCCTCATCGGCGAGCCTGACGGCCAACATGTCCTTGTCGGCCATGGAATGAACCTGCACGGTCCTGATGCCGAGGGCTTTTGCCGCCCGGATGATGCGAACCGCGATCTCGCCGCGATTGGCGATCAGGATCGAGCGGATCGTCATACCTCGACCTCGGCGATCACCTGGCCGGCCATGATCGGCTCGGCGTCGTCGATCAGGAAGGAAATGTTCTTGCCGTCGATGCCGGCCGGAATTTCGTGGAAGGTCTTCATCACCTCGATCAGCCCGACCGTCTCGCCCGCGCTGACGCTGTCGCCGTCCGTCTTGAACATCGGCGCATCCGGAGACGGCTTGCGGTAGAATGTTCCTGGCAGGGGCGATCTGATTTCAAGCTTGCTCATGCGTGTCTCCGGGTCTTTTCGTTCATGATTTCGGATATGGGCGATATGCGGATGCCCTCGGCGATCAGGGCTTCGCGCATATTGCGGACGATATCCAGCGCGCCCAGCGTATCCGAATGGAAGCAGATGGTCTCGAACGGCACTTCGATGTCCTTGCCGGTGATGGCGGTGACAAGACCTTCCTTGCAGGCCCGCACGACCTTTTTTGCAATTGCCGCCGGATCCGGCCGGCCGGCATCGCGGGTAAAGACGATCGAGCCGCTCTCGTCATAATCGCGGTCCGCATAGAATTCCCGGGCAGCCGGATGGCCGGCTTCGCTGGCCGCGCGCTCGGTGGCAGAACCCGCCATGCAGAATACGAAGGCGTTGGGCGCGACCACGCGCATGTAGGTGATGAACTGCTGGGCAAGTTCAGGATTGACAGCCATCTCCATGTAGAGCGCGCCGTGCGGCTTCACATGCTGCAGGGTCGCGCCGTGCCGGCGGGCGAACTCCCGGATGGCGCCGACCTGGTAGACGATGTCGTTGACGAGTTCACGGGCCGTGCCGTTGATCTTGCGGCGGCCGAAACCCTGCAGGTCGTTATAGCCGGGATGAGCGCCGATCGCGACGCCATGCTCGACGGCGAGCCTGACGGTCTGGTCCATCAGATTGGGATCGCCGGCGTGGAATCCGGTGGCGATATTGGCAGAGCTGATATGCCCCATCAGGCTTGCATCGTCGGTATCGCCGACCCGCCAGCGGCCAAAGGCCTCCCCCATATCACAATTGATATCAACAACGTCAACGGCCACGGTCTACCCCACTCTGCCGGCATTTTGTGCAATGCAAAAAATGCACTTGTTTTTATCATTGAACGCTATTCGCAATTTTCCTATTTGAAAAATTCTATTTTTTCATGTTGAGTATCTAAATATCAGAACGCCCCGCATATTTTATCATCACCGAATTTAGCAGGTGGAACAGGGATAAATCCTGTTGAAAATGCACACATGCCCGATTGAGGGCACCCAACATTGCACGGTATCTAAAAATCAGAACCCTTGTATCGGGAAACCAGATCGCGATGGCGCTCAGCTTGAAACAAATCCGCTACTTTATTGCCACGGCCGAATCCGGCCAGGTGTCGCAGGCTGCCGTCAACCTGTCGATCTCCCAATCAGCGATCACAACGGCGATCCGCGATCTCGAGGAAACGGTCGGCACACGGCTTTTCGAACGGACACCGCATGGCATGGACCTGACGTCCGCCGGCCGGCAGTTCCTGTCGCACGCCTATGACATCCAGAAGAAGGTGGAAGACGCGACCCATCTGAACCTGATCACCAGCGCGGTCAGCGGCACCCTGACGGTGGCTGCGACCTATACCGTGATCGGTTACTTTCTGCCTTACCATATCGAGCGGCTGAAGCGGCAGTTTCCGCTGCTCAACATCCAGCTGTTCGAGCTCAATCGCGAGTCGATCGAGGAAGGCCTGCTGACCAACCGCTACGATATTTCCGTGCTTCTAACCTCCAATATCCTCAACCCCGAACTTTCGCGGGAAAAGCTGATGAGCTCGCAGCGGCGGCTGTGGCTACCGGCCCAGCACCATATGCTGTCTGCCGAGTCCGTGGGGCTGAAGGAGATCGCCGAGGAACCCTATATCATGCTGACGGTGGACGAGGCCTCGCATACCTCGCTCAAATACTGGAGCCAGACACCCTATCAGCCGAAAATTACCCTCAGGACATCGTCGATCGAGGCCGTGCGCTCGCTTGTCGCCAACAGCCAGGGCGTTGCCATCCTGTCCGACATGGTACACCGGCCCTGGTCGCTGGAGGGCCGCCGGATCGAGACCGTCAATCTCCGCGATCCGGTCCCTTCCATGGATGTCGGCCTGGCCTGGCGGCGCAGTGCCGAATTCACCCCGGCAATGGATGCGTTCCGTTCCTACTTCCGCCGGACGTTCAATATTCCGGAGTGACACCGTTCGCGTCCCGCCTTGAATGGCGCTTCTATCGCCGCGTCCATCGGGACGATCTGCTGGCGCCTGTATTTGCCGGCATGGACGCCGCCCATCCGGGACATGTGGCCATGTTTATCGCCGAAGTGCTGGGCGGCCCTGCGCTCTATTCCGAGCAGCGCGGCATCATCTCGGCAAGCATTTGAGCGAGACAATGCGGCAGCGCTGGATCAATCTGCTGCTGGATACGTATACCGACCTCGGCTTGCCTGCCGATTATGAATTGCGAAGGGACGTGGACGAAGCCCCACGTCCCTGCGAGATGATGGTCAGGCCTTGTCGACTGCTTTCTTGATCGCGTCCTTGGCCTTGCCCGTGGTGGACTGCACCTTGCCCTTAATTTCCTGGCCGGCGCCTTCCACTTCCATCTTGGTGCTGCCTGTGGCGCGGCCGACAGCCTGCTTGCCCTTGCCGACGGCCTGATTTGCTGCACCTTTTACACGATCTGTTGTGGCACCCATGGGTAATCTCCCTGATAAAAGCGTCCGCGACCATTCGCGACGACGTGAGAAATGAACGGCAAAGCCAAGCGGAAGTTCCATGGCGTTGCATAGACTTAGCTGGCCACGTCGCCGCAAGGCGAGGAGTGCGGGAACCAATCGCCATACCCCGCGTTTCCACTTTGATAGAGTAGAGGCCTACCCCGTGAAAACGCGTACCTACATCGACATGGTTGTTTCACTGATGGTCAGTGCGATGCTTTTCGGCGCCGGTGCGGTCGCGTTGCTCAGCATGGATGCATTGCGCCAGGAAGCCACCGTGTTGCTGCCCCTCGCCGTGCTCCTCAGCTTCGCGATTTCACCGTTCATATCGTATTGGATCGCGCCCTATCTGAGGCGGAACCATCACTCGGAGCAATAGACGAATATAGGTGAACGAGGACCTAGAAGCGAGGATTACCCGGACCGTGGAATTTCATTGATACGGCCCGTGCATTTCCCGCTTCAAAACTTTTTGCAGACTGACTTTCAAATCCTGCCGAACGTGTCTTCCAGACGCATGATGTCATCTTCCCCGAGATAGGAGCCTGTCTGCACTTCCACCAGTTCCAGCAGGATCTTGCCCGGATTGGAGAGGCGGTGAACTTCGCCCTGGGGGATGTAGATCGATTCATTCTCGCGCAGCATCTGTTTGTGATCGCCGATCTGCACCTCGGCGGTGCCGCGCACGACGATCCAGTGCTCGGAACGATGATGGTGCTTTTGCAGCGACAGTTGCTTGCCGGGCTTGACGAACAGCCGCTTGACCTGGAAGCGCTCACCCATCAGGACAGAGGAATACCCGCCCCACGGGCGATAGCTGGTGCGGTGCTCCTCCGTCAATTTGGCTGTCTTCGGGCTTTTCATCAGGTCCTTGACCACGCGGCCGACATCCTGCGCATCGCTGAGCTTGCCGACATAGACCGCGTCCTCGGAAACGATGACCACGGCATCGTCGAGACCGTTGACCGCGACATGGGCGCCTTCCGACAGCACGAAGGAATTTTTCGAATTGTAGAGATTGACCGGACCCCGCGTGACGTTTCCGGCTTCGTCGGCCGTGCTCTCCTTCCAGACGGCATCCCAGGCGCCGAGATCCGACCAGCGGATCGGAGAGGGAACGACGGAAGCGAGCTTGGTTTTCTCGAAAATCGCGTAATCGACGGAAATATCCGGGGATTTCGCGAATTCGCTTTCGCCCAGACGCGTGAAATCGAGGTCGGTTGTCGCACTCTTGACCGACGCTTCAGCCGCCGCATAGACGGCTGGCGCCAACGCTTTGCATTCCGATAGAAACAGCGCGGAATTGAACAGGAACATGCCCGAATTCCAGTAGAAATTGCCCGAGGCAATCATTTCCTTCGCCTTGTCCTCGTTTGGCTTTTCGACGAAACGCTTGACCGTATGGGCACCGGTCGGTTCGGCCGCGCCCGCTTCGACATAGCCGAAACCGGTGGCCGGCGATGTCGGCGTTATGCCGAATGTGGCGAGACGCCCGGCCTTGGCGGCCGCGGTTGCGGTATCGATGGCCGTGCGATAGGCATCGTCAAGACCGATATTATGGTCGGACGCCAGCACGTGGATCAGCCTTGGGCCGTCTTTGGCGGCAATGAAGGATGCAGCGGCGATTGCCGCGGCGGTGTTCCGGGCGATCGGCTCGAGCACCACGGCGGCGAGTTCCACGCCCGCTTCCTGTGCCTGCTCGGCGACGAGAAACCTGTACTCGGAGTTGGTGACGACAACAGGCTTGTCATACCGTGTTGGGTCATCCAGCCGCTTCAGGGTCAGTTGGAACAGGCTGAGATCGCCGATCAGCGCCAGGAACTGCTTGGGACGCTGCGAGCGCGACATCGGCCACAGGCGCGTGCCCTTCCCACCTGCCAGGATAACCGGTACGATCAGATTGCTAGCCATTTCCACTCCATTCAAGCATGTGCCCGCCGGTTTATAGCGCAACTGCCCGCGACAGGAACATTGCTCTTGGCAGGCGATTTCGGTGTAATCGCATAACATCAGCCCCTTGCCACACTGTTGATGCGGACGAAGACTTTGATAATTATCGTTAACGACCTGCTTTGGCGGCAGCAAGGGCCTGGCTGCTGCAGAGCGCACGACAAACTGCGGCAATTGCTGCAAAACTTCGCGCAACGGGTGATTCGCGCGCATGGGATGGACTGAATGGAGCGACTAGCGGCTTACGTCACGCTGAGTTCGGGCTGGAAACGGTTTTTGATAGCCTTGCTCGCGGGTGCCTTTGCCGCATTGATGCTGCCGCCTTTCGGTATCTTCCTCGTCGGCTTTATCTCGTTTCCCATCCTGGTCTGGCTCATCGACGGTGCCTCGGGTGACCCGGATCGGGGCATATTGCGCAGACTCCTGCCTTCCTTCCGCATCGGATGGGCGTTCGGGCTGGGATATTTCGTCGCAGGTCTCTGGTGGATCGGCAATTCGATGCTTGTCGAGGCTGATGAATTTGCCTGGGCGCTGCCCCTTGCTGTTCTCGGGCTGCCGGCCTTTCTTGCGCTTTATTACGGCCTGGCCACCGCGTTGGCGCGGCTTTTATGGACGGACGGGTTCGTGCGAATCATCGCACTGGCCGGCGCGTTCGGGCTCGCCGAATGGCTGCGTGGCATCCTGTTCACCGGCTTTCCGTGGAATGCCGTCGGTCAGGGCCTGATGCCATTTCCCTTGATGATGCAATCGCTTACGCTAATCGGCAGCCATTCCATGAATGTCGTTGCGGTGCTGATTTTTGCGGCACCGGCCCTGATTGCCACTGGCCGGGGCGCCAAGGCGGGCGTCGGTCTGGCCCTGCTGCTTTTCACCGCTCATATCGGCTTCGGCTACTATCAATTGCAACTGGCAATGCCGCCAAAAGAAAAGGAAAATCAACGTGTCGTCCGCCTGGTACAGCCGGTGATCGACCAGGCAGCCAAACTCGACGACAGCGAGCGCACCAGTGTTTTCGAACAGCATCTGGCGCTGACCAAGGCGGCGCGCGCGGATGGCGGCAAGCGGCCCGATTATGTCATCTGGCCTGAAACATCGATCCCCTTCATCCTCACCCAGAACCCGGACGCGCTGGTCAGGATAGCCGACGCGCTGGAGGACGGGCAGATCCTGATTGCCGGTGCCGTGCGCACCGAAAGCGATAGCACAGGCCAGGAACCGCGCTATTATAATTCCGTCTATGTAATTGATTCACAAGGCCAGATCATCGGCGCGGCCGACAAGGTGCACCTGGTGCCATTCGGGGAATATCTGCCTTTCGAGGATTTCTGGAAACAGATCAGCGTGAAAGCGATCGCGGCCATGCCCGGAGGCTATAGCGCCGCTACCCAGCATCACATCTTAGTGATGCCTGACGGAAACAAACTTTTGCCGCTGATTTGTTATGAGATCATTTTTCCGGACGAGACGGGCGAACTCGCGAGCCAGGCCGATGCGATCGTCAATCTGACCAATGATGGCTGGTTCGGGTATACGCCCGGGCCCTGGCAGCACTTTTTCCAGGCGCGTCTAAGGGCAGTGGAGACGGGGCTACCGGTGATTCGCAACTCCAACAGCGGGATTTCTGCTGTGATAAACGCAAAAGGGGAAATAATTTCTGGACTCGGTTTTCAATCCAAGGGGTACATAGATGCATCGATACCTACCAAGATTGTACTATTATTGGACAGCAGAACCCGTACTACGTACTTTTGGTTGTTGGAATGCATGGCTGTTTTGATTGCATTTTTCACTCGCATGAGTTTTGTTTTTAAACCGAATTGACCAAAAACCCCTAAGAATGCATAGTGCATTTTGCGGGTCATACGCGCCATGGTAAAACAGTTGTGTATGGTGCCGTACAACGCAGCGTTTGTGAATCTATTTGCGGAAAAATCACGAACGTATTTGTCAACAGGACATAGACATGATCGAAAACAAGAAGAAACCAAACCCCATCGATATTCATGTGGGGAGCCGGATCCGTCTCCGTCGCACGATGTTGGGCATGAGTCAGGAAAAGCTTGGGGAAGCGCTTGGCATCACTTTCCAGCAGATCCAGAAATACGAAAAGGGTACGAACCGGGTTGGCGCCAGCCGCCTGCAGGCGATTTCGAATATTCTCAATGTGCCAGTGTCGTTCTTCTTCGAAGATGCGCCAGATGGCAACCCCTCGAATACGCCTGCCGGCATGGCCGAAGCTTCCAGCTCCAACTATGTCGTAGACTTCCTGTCCTCTTCCGAAGGCCTGCAGCTCAACCGAGCTTTCGTGAAGATCAATGACCAGAAGGTCCGCCGCAAGATCGTCGATCTCGTCAAGGCACTCGCTGCCGACGCCACCGCCGACGCCGAATAACCCGCACTTTGTGCAACGATTGCGAGCTCCGCATCTGCGGGCTCGCACCCGGGGCAGCGGCTCAACCTGTCATTTTCCCCGCATCAGGGCAGGCAGTGCTTCAAGAAAATCCTTGCGCAACGCCGGCCCCGCTGGTCCGGATGCCTTCGTCCCTATTTTCATCCGCACGAAGACAATGCGATGACCCGTCCTTTTCAGCCCAGCCCCCGAACCTGCCGAGCGGACGCTTGCTGTCAGGTTTTCCCTGTGCGTCGCGCAGCCAGCCACGGCCGGTCTTGCCATGCACTTTCCAGCCATCGATTCGCCGCCGGCATGACAGCGGCCGAAGTGCAGGGTTCGGACGTGGCGATTGTGCCTCCGCTGATGTTTTTCACGCCGGATCAACGGCGGCTCGATGTGCAACGCTTCGATATCTACACATCAAAGGGCTGCTGCTGGCAAATCGCGCAGCCGGCTGCCTCAAAAAGCATTATCTCCCGCAAACAGCCCCATTTGAGCACAAAACGTGCGCCAAACCAGTGATATAAAGATATATTTATGTCCTTCTGTTCTTGTCTTTTTAATGCAAACTGACTAGACATGCGTCGATATTTTCATTGAGGGGAACCCCGCATGCGTTCGAGCTATCTTTTCACCAGCGAATCCGTTTCCGAAGGCCATCCGGACAAGGTTTGCGACCGTATTTCGGATGAAATCGTCGATCTCGTTTACCGCGAGGCACTCAAAACCGGCGTCGATCCGTGGACGGTTCGCATTGCTTGCGAGACCCTTGCAACCACCAACCGCGTCGTGATCGCCGGTGAGGTGCGCGTACCACACAGCCTGATGAAGAAGGACAAGGACGGCAACATCGTCAAGGACGCCTACGGCGATCCGGCGATCAACCCGGCGAAGTTCAAGGCTGCGGCGCGCAAGGCCATCAAGGATATCGGTTACGAGCAGGACCGTTTCCATTGGAAGAAGGTCAAGATCGATGTTCTGCTCCATGCGCAGTCCGCCGATATTGCCCAGGGCGTCGACAGTTCCTCCGACCAGCAGGGTGAGGAAGGCGCAGGCGACCAGGGCATCATGTTCGGTTACGCTTGCGGCGAGACGCCGGACCTGATGCCGGCGCCGATCTATTATGCGCACCGTATCCTGCAACTGCTGTCGGATGCGCGCCGCAAGGGCGATGGCGATGTCGGCAAGCTCGGCCCCGATGCCAAGAGCCAGGTGACCGTTCGCTACAACGACGGCAAGCCGGCCGAAGTCACCTCGATCGTTCTTTCCACGCAGCATCTCGATGCAGGCTGGGATTCGGCCAAGGTTCGCGAAGTCGTGGAGCCCTATATCCGCGAAGCGCTCGGTGACCTGCCGATCGCCAAGGACGCCGACTGGTACATCAATCCGACCGGCAAGTTCGTGATCGGCGGTCCGGATGGCGATGCCGGCCTTACCGGTCGCAAGATCATCGTCGATACCTATGGCGGCGCTGCTCCCCATGGCGGCGGCGCGTTCTCGGGCAAGGACACGACCAAGGTCGACCGTTCCGCAGCTTACATGGCACGCTATCTCGCAAAGAACGTCGTGGCCGCCAGCCTTGCCGAACGCTGCACGATTCAGCTTTCCTACGCCATCGGCGTCGCCCAGCCGCTGTCGGTCTACGTCGATCTGCATGGCACGAGCAAGAAGGTGACCGAGGATCAGGTCGAAGCCGCCATCCGCAAGATCATCGACCTGTCGCCGTCGGGCATCCGCCGGCATCTCAGCCTCAACAAGCCGATCTACGCGAAAACATCGTCCTATGGCCATTTCGGCCGCAAGTCAGGCCGCGACGGTTCGTTCTCCTGGGAGAAGCTTGATCTGGTCAAACCGCTCAAGGACGCAATCTCGGCGTGAACCGGAACGACGAAAAGCAAGATCACCCGACGCGTTCGACCGAAGCTTTCTTCGGTCGACGCAAGGGCAAGCCGTTGCGCGAAAACCAGACGCGGCTGATGGACGAAAAGCTCTCCGCGCTTCGCCTCGCACTCGCCGATCCGGCACCGGACGATCTGAGATCCCTCTATCCGGTGCCTGTCGAGACAATCAGGCTGGAGATCGGATTTGGCGGGGGCGAACACCTGATCCACCGTGCCGTCAATGCCCCCACGACCGGTTTCATCGGCGTCGAACCGTTCGTCAACTCGATGGCGAAGCTGCTGGCCAGGGTCGAAACGCTCGAACTCGACAATATCCGGCTGCATGACGATGATGCGACCGTGGTGCTTGATTGGCTGCCGCCTGCAACGATCGACCAGATCGATCTTCTCTATCCCGACCCCTGGCCGAAGACGCGGCACTGGAAGCGGCGGTTTGTTTCGGATGTCAATCTGAAGCGGATCCACCGCGTGCTGAAGCCGGGCGGCCTGTTCTGCTTTGCGTCCGACATCGATACCTATGTCAACTGGACGCTGCAGCATGTCGCGCGCCATGATGGTTTCGAGTGGACCGCCGGCAATGCGCTCGACTGGTTGACGCCATTTGCCGATTGGCCGGGAACGCGATACGAAGCCAAGGCCCGGCGCGAGGGGCGGTCCTCTGCATATCTCACGTTCAAGCGGCTGTAGCCTGGCGGGAAATCTGGAGCCATCGATATGTTCGTGCTGATCCTGACGCTTTATACTCTTGCGCCCGCTGTAAATCCGCCTGTTATCACCGACACAAAGATGCTGCAGATCGAAGGTTTCAAGTCTCTGGACGCATGCGATGCCGCAGCCCGTGTCTACAGGAATGTCCAAGAGTTCAACGTGGCCTATCGGGCCACCTGCATTCAGGTGCAATAGTTCGTCAAGGCCAGGCGCGAAGGGCGGCCCTTCGCGTTGCCTCTCATTTTGATCCCTGGCTTTAGTGCAGGCTCACAGTCGTCAGATCGTCTTCAGCGGCCTTGAAGAAGGTCGATGAGCGGTTGTCGGTCAGCAGAATCGGGGTACCATCGGCGCCGAACAAAGCCCAGAGGTCAAGGCCGGGGTTCAGATCGGGCGCTTCCGGGAATACACGTGAAACGTCTTCCGAGCGCATCTTCCGGATATAGCCGACCTTACCGGCACCAAGATGGGCGAATTCGTTTTTTGTCAGTCTGTCTAGAACAGTCGTAGCCATGTCATGCCTCCTACTCGTTTCGGTAGACGCGGTGTTGGTTAACCGCAGTTGTCATTCTGAAACGGAAATGTTAATTTTCCTCACCATCTTTTCAGGCTCCGGACGAACGAGGTCGACTGACAGCAATCCGTTCTTCAGGACAGCGCCGATGACTTTCATCCCGTCCGCGAGCATGAAACAGCGTTGGAACTGGCGTGAGGCAATGCCACGGTGCAGGTATTCCCTTTCGCCCTGATCGTTCTGCCGGCCGCGAATGAGGAGTTGGTTTTCTTCCGTCGTGACATCGAGGTCCTCGTCGGCAAAACCGGCAACTGCAAGCGTAATCCTCAGCCGCTCGGGCTCGCCGAGGGACGGATCGGCCTTTAGCCGTTCGATATTGTAGGGCGGATAACCATCGTTGCTCTTGGCAAGACGCTCAAGCGTCTTTTCCATCGCGTCGAAGCCCAGAAGAAGTGGGCTGGCAAAGGGCGTTACTCGGGTCATCTCAATCCATGTCCTTGGCTGCAAGCGACAATCGCCAGGCCTTCGAAATGAAGCGCTCCGGCTCCCTCCATATGGTGCCTGTGCGAAACACTTGCAAGACACTTGCATGGCCTGAATCGCCAGCCCATAGTCGCAAACGGCTTACAAATCACTCAGGGAATTCAGTGCATGGGCAGTCCGCGTAAAATCATCATCGATACCGACCCGGGCCAGGACGACGCCGCAGCCATCATGCTTGCGCTCGGCTCGCCGGAAGAGATCGAAGTGCTCGGGATCACCACCGTGGCAGGCAATGTGCCGCTTGCCCGGACGTCCACCAATGCGCGGATCATCTGCGAATTCGCAGGGCGCCCCGATGTGAAAGTCTATGCCGGTGCCGAACGGCCGCTGAAGCGCAAGCCGATTTCCGCCGAACATGTGCATGGCGCGACGGGGCTTGATGGGCCGCCGCTTTTCGAGCCGACCATGCCGCTGCAGGATCAGAACGGCGTCGACTTCATCATCGAGACGCTGCGCCGCGAGCCGAAGGGCACCGTAACGCTCTGCACGCTCGGGCCGCTGACCAACGTCGCCCTTGCATTGACCAGGGCGCCGGATATCGCTGCCAGCATCCGGGAAATCGTATTGATGGGCGGCGCCTATTTCGAGGTCGGCAACATCACGCCCACCGCCGAATTCAATATCTATGTCGATCCGGAGGCAGCCGAGATCGTCTTCAAATCCGGCGTGCCGCTGGTGATGTTGACGCTGGATGTGACCCACAAGGTGCTGACGCTCAAGGCTCGCATCGAAAGTATCCGCTCGCTCGGCACGCGCGCTGCCGTGGCGCTTGCCCAGATGCTGGACTTCTTCGAACGCTTCGACATCGAAAAATACGGCTCGGACGGCGGACCGCTGCACGATCCGACCGTGATTGCCTACCTGCTCAAGCCAGAACTTTTCGCCGGCCGGGATTGCAATGTCGAGATCGAGGTGAATTCCGAGCTGACTTTGGGCATGACCGTGATCGACTGGTGGCGCGTGACCGATCGACCGAAGAATGCCAAGGTGCTGAAAGATGTCGATGCACAGGGATTCTTTGATTTGCTGACGGAACGAGTGGGACGGCTTTGACAGTCACGATCACTGTTCGATCACACAAGCGACGATGGCGGGATGCCTGAGCACCTCGGAAACCAGTTCATCGACGGTGCGCGCTGAATCGAGCTGCAGTATCGGTGCTTTCTGTGTCAGAAGCCATTGTTCATGGGCTGCGAGGCTTCGGCGCTCGGGGCCTGCTGTGTCATAGGTGGCCGCCCATTCCAGGAATTCCGCGCTCTTGACCGCCATATCACCGCCGGGCTTGATCCTGTCACCGTACCGGGCGCGCTCCCGCTGCCTTATCCGCTGCATACGGATCGTCGGGACCGCACCATTCTCATGCATCAGAAGCAAACCGCCCGCAGCGACTGCTGTGGGCGGTTTGCGCACTCAATGGGGCTACCCACAACAGGCCTGGGCAGATGCTGCTTACGCCCGCATTCTTCCGGACATCGCGCGCAGTTGATGCGTTCCAACCGGTTCGGACGTCCGGAAGCGGCCGACGAGCGATTTCAGGCTTGCGGCCTCTTGGCTCAGCGTCATGGATGCGGCAGTGGTCTCCTCCACCATCGCTGCATTCTGCTGGGTCACCTGGTCCATGTGATGCATAGCCGTGTTCATTTCGCGCAGGCCGACGGCCTGTTCGCTGGCCGAAACCGAAATCATCCGGATGAGGCTATTGATCTGCATGACCTGCGAGGATATCGCCTGCAGCGTTTCACCGGTTTGGGCAACCAGGCTGACACCGTCGTTGACCTGCGCTTCCGAGGCGCTGATCAGAGATTTGATCTCTTTGGCGGCGGTGGCCGAACGCTGGGCGAGCTCGCGCACTTCCTGTGCGACGACCGCGAAACCCTTGCCGGCTTCACCGGCACGCGCGGCCTCCACACCGGCATTCAGCGCCAGCAGGTTAGTCTGGAAGGCAATCTCATCGATGACGCTGATGATATTGGTGATCTGGCCCGAGGATTTCTCGATGCCATGCATGGCGGCGATTGCCCGCTGGACGATGTTGCCTGATTTCTCGGCATCGGTGCTGGCGTTCTGGACGGCGCTGGCCGCGGTCTTGGCATTCTCGGCGCTGGAGTTGACCTGTTCGGTGATCTGGTTGAGCGCTGCCGCCGTCTGCTCGAGCTGGGCTGCCTGCTGTTCGGTGCGCTTGGAGAGATCGTTGGCGCTGGCGCTGATTTCACCCGTGCCACTGCCGATCGCGCCCACAGCCATGTTGACCATGCGCACCGTTTCTTCAAGGCTATCGACGGCCGAGTTGAAATTGCTCTTGAGACTCAGATATTCGCCCGGGAAATCGCCATCGATACGAAATGCAAGATCGCCGTTCGACAGTTTCTCAAGCGCCCGACCGACCTCGGAGACGATGTAATGCTGCGTGCGTGCGTTCTCCGCACGTTCGCTTTCCGTCTGCGATCGTTCGGTCTCGCTGGCACGACGGGCGCTCTCCGCTTCGCTCTGAAGACGAACCGAGTCGGCAAGCTTATGACGGAAGCCTTCAAGCGCACGAGCAACGGCACCCGTCTCATCCTGACGTTCCTGGCCGGAAACCGCGGTGTGATAATCGCCGGAGCCGAGTGTAGTGACATCGGCGATCAGGCTTTCGATCGGCGTCTGCACGAACTTGCGGGCGGAGAACCACAGAGCGCCGAGAACTGCCAGCAGGAGAACCAGGCCAGCGAGGACCATCATCATTGTCTGGTCCTGAACCGGGCCGGCGAGTGCCGTATCAGGAACATCGACGAGCAGCACCCATGTCGCGTTTACATCCGCGAGCTTGAACGGATAGACGAGTCGGCTGAAGCTTTCGCCTTTGGCATTCTTGAGATCAGAGATGGAGGTTGCCTGGCCGGTTTCCAGCGTCGTCTTGATCTTGGCAGGCTCTGCACCATCATAAGCCTTCATCATCTGCTTGACGGTCGGGGCGACCAGCCATTTGCCATCCTGCGACAGCAACATGACCTTGCCTGTGCCGAAAGGCGTCAGCGACGAAAGGCTCTTTGCCAGCATGCTCAGCGAGACATCGACGCCGGCGACGCCGATCAACTTGCCGTTCGAGATCACCGGGTAGCTGATCGAGCTCATCGCCGTGTCCTCGTCGAGCGCCTGCGCCACGTAGGGCTTGGTGATCGAACCCTTGAGCGTCTTCGCCGAAACCCCATACCATTCCGCGCCGTAGTCTTCGTCGAAGGTGGAGAATGTGGCTTCGTCGTTCTTGCCCTTGGTCCAATAAGGATTGAACGTGCCGCTCTTCTTGCTGCCGCCCAGATCGTTGTTGCCCTTGGCCTTGTCCTGAAGTGTGTCAAAGCCCTTGGGCTCTTCGGCGAACCAGCTGCCGAAGGCAGAAGGCTGCTGCTCGAGATTGGTCTTCAGGATATCGATGACGTCCTTGCGGTCCAGCGTCGACATCTGATGACCGTGCGCAATCACGCCGGCCATCGTGCGGGCAGCACTCGTCAGCGCGCCGACGTCGGCCGCGACGGATGCAGCGATCGATTTCGCCTCTGTTTCAGCCTGGCTCATGATCAGCGACTGGACGCGGTCGCGCGTTTGCGAAATCAGGAAGAAATTGGACGCGAGCAGAAGGGTGGCGACCGTTGCCCCGGTGACAAGGAGCAGTTTGGTGGCCAGGGACTTTGGGGCAAGAACGCTCATGTAGGCCTCAAGGCAAAAAATTGGTGAAACCCGTCAAACCGGGGCTGTATATTCCCTATCGGTCATTCCTTAAAATTGCGGAAAGGGCGGATACCAATTGTTTGCCATGGCGGCTTGTGCGCAGCGTTGCCCCCAGCGTTTCACATATGCGAATCGACGTCGGCGGCAAACGGAATCGAAGGTTGTGCGCCAGGCTTCATACAGGAAAGCGAACCCGCAACCGCCGCACGCCTGAGCGCCATTTCGAAACCGAGGCCACGATCCATCCCGGCGGCAAAGTAGCCACAGAACGTGTCGCCTGCCCCGACCGTATCCACCGGATCGATCTTGAGGCCGGCAGCACGCACGATTTTCCCGTCGCGGGCAGCAACCATCCCATCGGCACCCAGCGTGACGATCACCGTCTGTCTGAAATCCTTGTTGACCCTCAGCATTTCAGCTTCGCGCGCGCCATTGTCCAAGCCATGCGTATCGGTGAAAAGTTCGAATTCCGTCTCGTTGGCAATGACGATGTCGGCAAGCTGCGCCAATCGGCGCGCATCCGCCGTCAGCGGCGCGATATTGACGATGGTGGTGATGCCTTTTTCCCTTGCGGCCTTAAGCCCTGCCTCGATTGCCTCCGGCGGAATTTCCATCTGCAGCATCAGCGTATCGCCTCGGCTCATGGCGGCCACGGCGGCCTTGGCATCCTCGACGCTGACCGTGCCATTGGCGCCGGCAACGATCGCGATGACATTCTCGCCATCACTGCCGACGAAGATGAGGGCCACTCCTGTGGCTCTCGATGCGCTCTTGACCCGGTCGAGATTGACGCCGTCATAACGGAGATAGGTCAGCGCCGGTACGGCGAATTCGTCTTCGCCGCAAGCGCCCACCATCGCCACCGCAGCCCCTGCCCGGCGCGCGGCCAGCGCCTGGTTGGCGCCCTTGCCGCCCGGTGCGGTAACAAAATTATTGCCGGCGACCGTCTCGCCCGGTTTCGGCAAGCGTGTCACACTGGCGATAAGGTCCATGTTGATGGAGCCGAGCACGGTTATCATGGCGATGTCCTGATTTGTTCCCCCGGGGCGTGTTGTCGCCCGGAATGTCAGTCCTCGTCAACCACCCTGAACTTCAACTGACCTGTTCGGCTCTCGACGGTGCGGATGGCTGCGGGAATTTCCGGCGCTGGTGCCGGGATCTCGGTTGTCGTGAATTCCATCGCCTCGATCCGCTGGCCGCGCTTGGCGAGCTTGTCGGATGACGTGACGATTTGCTCGACATCCCGCTGGGCGGCGGAGAAGTGCGACTGCAATTTCTGCACGCGATCGTCCAGCCGGACGAGATCTTCCATCAGCCGAATCACTTCGCCCTGGATCAGATGCGCCTGTTCGCGCATCCGCTGGTCCTTCAGCACGGCCTGGATCACCTGGATCGACAGCATCAGCAGCGACGGCGAGACGATGACGATACGCGCCTTGTGCGCCCGCTGCACCACGGATTCGAAATTCTCGTGGATTTCCGCGAAGATCGACTCCGACGGCACGAACATGAAAGCCGTGTCCTGAGTCTCGCCACGGATCAGATATTTGTCCGAAATATCCCTGATATGAACCTCGATGTCGCGGCGGAACTGCAGGCTTGCGGTCTTCAAGCCTTCGGGGCCGGCATCGCGGATGGCGTTCCAGGCTTCGAGCGGGAACTTGGCGTCGATGACCAGCGACGGTTGGCCATTCGGCATGCGCACCACGCAATCGGGACGATTGCCGTTGCTGAGCGTCGCCTGGAATTCATATGCGCCCATCGGCAGGGCATCGGCAATGATGGTTTCCATCCGCGACTGGCCAAATGCGCCGCGCGTCTGCTTGTTCGACAGGATTGCCTGAAGGCCGACGACATCCTTCGCCAGCGCCTGGATATTGTTCTGCGCCGTATCGATCACCGCCAGCCGCTCCTGCAGATGCCGGAGGTTCTCATGCGTCGATCTCGTCTGCTCGGTCATGGTCTGGCCGAGCCTGTGGGTCATGCCGTCGATGCGCAGGTTGATGGCCTGGTTCATTTCCGATTGCCGGGCGCCGAACACATCGGTCATCGCCGCGATCCGGCCCTGCATCTCGGTCTGCGCCCTCAGGATTTCGGCCATGCGCGTTTCGGCATCGAGCGCCCGCTGGCGAGCCTCCCCGCTCTCGTGCAATGCTGCCCAGCGAGACGATCGCCAGGCAAGGATGACAGCGAGGCACAACACTGCGGCCAGTGCACCCACCGCAATCAGCAGGCCACCAAGTGTGACTGACAGGCCGGCGATTTCGAAGAGCGGCGTGGCAATTAAGGAATTGAGCGTGTTCATGGTTCGAACATAACAGATTCCTGCCGCCAAAATAGATCAAAACAAGAACATTTCTTTGCCTTCATTCGACGTGGAAAACCGCCGACTCCCACATGACAGCAATATTGCAAGAAAACCGCTCCTGTACTAATGAAGCGAGATGACCATCAAGCCGCTCATCATTCTTCCCGATCCCGTCCTGCGCCAGGTTTCGACCAAAGTCGAGCAGGTGAACGACGATATCCGCACACTTGCCGACGATTTGCTCGCCACCATGTACGACGCGCCGGGCATCGGCCTGGCCGCAGTCCAGGTCGGCGTGCCGAAGCGCATGCTGGTGATCGACCTCTCCAAGGAAGGCGAGGACAAGCGGCCGCAAGTCTTCATCAATCCGGAGATCCTGAGCTTTTCCGACGAGCGCTCCGCCTACGAGGAAGGTTGCCTGTCGATCCCGGATTACTATGCCGAAGTCGAGCGCCCTTCGAAGATCACCCTCAAGCATATCAATCTCGACGGCAGGGAAGAGACGATCGAGGCTGCCGGCCTGCTTTCGACCTGCCTGCAACATGAGATCGACCACCTGAACGGCGTGCTGTTCATCGACCATATCTCGCGGCTGAAGCGCGAGATGGTGATCAAGAAATTCACCAAGGCCGCCAAGATCCGGGCGTGATCCGGTCCGATTGATTTCAGGCATCAGGCGCATTATGATATCAGTGATATCGTAGGAGGTGCGCTATGGGCGACCTGTTGATCAGAGACGTGCCGGACGAGCTAAAGCGCGACCTGAGCGCGATTGCAAAAGTCGCCGGCCGCAGTATGTCCGATGAAGCAAAGGCGATGCTTCTCAGAGAGGTCGCGGCTCGCAGGGCCGCGAAGCCGGTGCAACCTTCAAAAAGCGCCTATGAGGAATTGAGGGGTCTTCTGGCGCCACTTCCTGAAGAAGGCGATGAATTCTCCAGGATCATGGATGAAATCGAAGCGCAGAGAAAGAAAGACTTTTGGCGCCCTTTCAGCTTTGACGAATGATAATACTTGACACAAATGTGATTTCGGAGACCAGCAAGCCGCTGCCCGCCCCTTTTTGTGTCTTGTGGCTTTCGCAGTATCCACCAGATATGCTGTTCTTAACCGACATGACGATCATGGAGCTTGTCTATGGCGCCGAAAAATATCGGCTGAAGACCGGTTCTCTGCGTTATGTCGATAACGTACGGGAGTTGGTGGCGACCGTCTATCTCGGCAGAATACTGCGCTGGAATGAAGCGGCGGTTCATACCGCCGGGCTCGTACGCGCCCGGCGCGAAAAAGCAGGCCATTCGATGACCGTCCAGGATTCTGTCATAGCCGCGATCTGTCTTTCACACGGCGCAACACTCGCCACCCGCAATGTCAGGGACTTCGAGGGACTTGATCTTCCGCTCATAAACCCGTTTGAAGGGCCGTGAGATTCTCTTCACGGGACCAGCGATGCCGTTACGTATGATTTTCATGGGAACGCCCGATTTCTCGGTGCCGGTACTGCGCGCGTTGCACGCTGCCGGCCATGAGATCGTTGCCGCCTATTCGCAGCCGCCGCGCCCTGCAGGCCGGCGCGGATTGGAACTGACGCCCTCGCCGGTGCATCAGGCTGCCGAAGCACTCGGCATTCCCGTGCTGACGCCGGTCAACTTCAGGAATGCCGACGATGTCGAGCAGTTTCGCGCCCTTGGCGCGGATGTTGCCGTCGTGGTCGCCTACGGGCTACTGCTGCCGGCCGCCATTCTCGAAGGCACGAGGCTTGGCTGTTATAACGGCCATGCGTCGCTGCTGCCGCGCTGGCGGGGTGCGGCGCCCATCCAGCGGGCGATCATGGCGGGTGACGCCGAGACCGGCATGATGATCATGAAAATGGACAAGGGTCTGGACACCGGCCCGGTCGCGCTCACCCACATCATTCCAATCCCGCTCGACATGACCGCAGGCGAGTTGCATGACCAGCTTTCGGAAGCGGGAGCAAGCCTTATGGTCGAGGCGATGGCGCGGCTGGAACGCAATGCCTTGCCGCTGACGCCGCAATCCGATCGGGGCGTGCTGTATGCCGCCAAGATCAGCAAAGACGAATCGCGCATTGTTTTCTCGCGCGAAGGCATGGCCGTGCATAACCACATTCGCAGCCTCTCGCCCTTCCCCGGTGCGTGGTTCGAGGCAGAGATCGGCGGCAAGGTCGAACGCATCAAGGTGCTGCGCTCGGCCCCGGCAGACGGCCATGGCGAGATCGGCACGATACTCGACGATCAACTGACGATCGCCTGCGGCCAAGCCGCCGTTCGGCTGCTGAAATTGCAGAAAGCTGGCGGCAAGGCGCTCGATGCGGCCGAATTCCTGCGCGGTACGCCGCTGCTGAAGGGCATGAGGATTTCCTGATGCCGCGTTACCGGATGCTGGTCGAATATGACGGCGCGCCTTATGTCGGCTGGCAGCGGCAGGACAACGGCCACTCGGTACAGGGCGCCATAGAGAAGGCGATCTTTTCGATGGGCGGCGAGGCGATCGCGCTGAAAGCCGCCGGGCGCACCGATTCCGGCGTGCATGCCTTTGGGCAGGTCTGCCACGCAGATCTGGCAAGGCACTGGAAAGCCGAGACCCTGATGAATGCCGTCAACGCCTATCTTGCCCAGGCAAACGAGCGGATTGCCATCCTCCATGCCGAGGAAGTGCCCGAGACCTTTGACGCGCGGTTTTCCGCCACCAAGCGGCACTATCTCTATCGCATCATCAACCGGCCGGCGCCCATCGCTATCGAGGCCGAACGAGCCTGGCACGTAAAGAAGCCGCTCGACCACGAGCGGATGCATGCCGCTGCGCAGCAGCTTGTCGGCTACCACGATTTCAACACCTTCCGCTCGACGCGCTGCCAGGCCAGGAACCCCAGGCGTACGATCGATCGGCTGGATGTGACGCGTACCGGCGAACTGATCGAAATCCGCGCCTCGGCACAGAGTTTCCTGCACAACCAGATCCGCTCCTTCGCCGGCACGCTCAAGCTGGTGGGCGAAGGCCTTTGGTCGGTTGACGACGTTCGCGAGGCACTGGAAGCACGAGACCGCACCCGTTGCGGGCCGGTCGCGCCGCCGCACGGACTGTTCTTCATGCAGGTGGATTATGGCGACCTGTCGACGCTTCTCAGATCCTCCGACGACGACGAGGAGTCATGAGACCCAAAGCTCGAAGAAATTCATCAGCTGGTATTGCGTGAAATAGGAACTGACGAAAAGCGCGAGTACGATCGTCGAGGAGGCCAGGCGATCACCGCCGAGGACACGGCTGATGATCAGGAAATGTGCTACCAACGATGACATCATGAACACCAGAAACAGCAAAGCAAGGGCGATGTCGCTGTCCGGCAGCAGCAGTTGGATGATGTTCTGCACCGCATAAATCCATTGCAGCGGCACCGACAGCCAATTCGTGGTGATGATCAGCGGGATGATCATCCGACTTAAACCGGCGGCATTGGCGATCACCATCAATATGACAGTTGGCATGATCCAGTTTGAAACTTCGATGACGGCGAGCTTGGAAAAGAAATTTGCCCCGGCTTTCGTGCCCTGAGGCATCACCGACAGATATGAGGCGCGGAATGCCACCCAGCTCAGCACGGTCGGCGGCAGGCAATAGAGGATGGCCCACCAGGACCGCCAGAAGCCGCGACTGGAAAAGTCCAGCCAATCGAAGCCTTCAACCCGGCCGGTGAGCAGAAGCCACAGGCCGCGGAAGTAGCATTCGAGTTCTTCAAGCCGTGGCATCAGCAAACCAGCGGGCGATGAAAACCTCATAGATTTGCGTTAGCGCTTCAAGATCGGCGACCGGCACGCGCTCATCGACCATATGCATGGTCTGGCCGACGAGGCCGAATTCGACCACCGGGCAATAATTCTTGATGAAGCGCGCATCCGATGTGCCACCCGCCGTCGACAAGACCGGCCTGCGGCCGGTCGCCGCCTCGATCGCACCGGTCAGCGAGGCGATCAGCCGGTCGTCGTGGGTCAGGAACACATGGCTCGGCCGCTCTGCCCAGGTGACTTCGTATCTGGCCGCCGGACGATCGGGCCGAAGCGGGGAATGAACAGCTGCCGCATTCAGCCGGCGAAGGATCTCGTCCTTCAGCGTATCCGGCGTCCAGGCATCGTTGAAGCGGATGTTGAAGGAGAACGTCACCGTGGCGGGAATGACATTGGTGGCCTGGTTGTCCGTGCTGATGGTGGTGACTTCCATATTCGACGGCTGGAAGTTTTTGGTTCCCGCGTCGAACGGCTGGTCCATCAGGGCCATTGTCATTGCGACAGCCGGGCGCAGCGGATTATCCGCCAGATGTGGATATGCGACATGGCCCTGAACGCCATGCACGACGACCGTGCCCGAAACGGAGCCGCGACGACCGATCTTGATCATATCGCCGAGACGGTCGGGATTGGTCGGTTCCCCCACCAGGCAGGCATCCCAGCGCTCGCCCCTCCTCTCGGCCCAATCGAGCAGCTTGACCGTGCCATTGACCGCAGGACCTTCCTCGTCGCCGGTGATCAGGAAGGAAATCGAGCCCTTGGGCGCACCATGCTTTTCCACATGGCGCGCGACTGCCGCCGCGAAACAGGCGACGCCGCCCTTCATGTCGACTGCGCCGCGACCGAAGATCACGCCATCTTCGATATCGGCGGCGAATGGCGGATGGCTCCAGGCGGATTCATTTCCGACCGGTACGACATCGGTATGGCCGGCAAACATCAGATGCGGCCCGCCGTCGCCGAGCCGTGCATAGAGGTTTTCGATATCGGGCGTTCCGGCTTCCGTCGCCATCACGCGATCGACCTTGAAGCCGAGCGGCGTAAGCATGGTTTCGAGTGCTGAAAGGGCGCCGCCTTCGGCGGGCGTGACGGATCGGCAGCGGATCAGCCGGCGGAGATTTTCAATCGGGTCAGTCGTCTTCATGGCCAGAATCGATAGCCGATTGGCCAATGCCTGTCACGGAAAAATCGCCGTCATTTCGGGCGGTTGGTGAATTCGCCAAAATCGTTCGGCGGTGCCGACGGCCAAAAGAAAAACGCGATCGCGGCAACGAAACTGACCACAGGTATGAAGAGCAGGAATGCGAAGATTGCCGGATACCCCATGTCATGCACACGCTTGATCGACAGCATGATCAGCGACACGAATGTTGCGAGGCTGGTGATCACCAGAGCGAGCGTCCAGAACAGCAGACCACCATCGAAATGTTCATTGGCGAGCATCTGCGAAACGGCCACGCCTTGCAACGTCAGCCACAGGAGAATGGACATCACATAGGGCTGGCGACCGATACGGCCGGAGGGGCTGAACAGCAGCCACATAAAGCCAGGATCATCGTTATTCGCCGGCATTCGTGACCCCCAATCCTCTCGAGCATGCCCCAGGGACCTCCCGGCGCAACCTAAAGCCGGGGGTCGAAGACATTCGCATCAGATTGCGATCAATCGCGCAAGAGCTCGTTGATCCCGGTCTTGGAGCGGGTCTTCTCATCGACGCGCTTGACGATGACGGCGCAATAGAGGTTGGGCGCTGCCTGGCCGTTGCCCATCAGGCCGGAGGACGGCATGGAGCCGGCGACAACCACTGAATAGGGCGGCACTTCGCCATACATGATCTCGCCGGTCGAACGGTCGACGATGCGGGTCGACTTGCCGATGAAGACGCCCATGCCGAGCACCGAGCCCTCACGGACGATGCAGCCTTCGACGACTTCCGAACGGGCGCCGATGAAGCAATTGTCCTCGATGATCGTCGGGCCTGCCTGCAGGGGCTCCAGAACGCCGCCGATGCCGACGCCGCCCGACAGGTGGACATTGGCGCCGATCTGGGCGCAGGAGCCGACCGTCGCCCAGGTGTCGACCATCGTATTGGCGCCGACATAGGCGCCGAGATTGACGAAGGATGGCATCAGGATTGCCCCCGGCGCGATATAGGCGGAGCGGCGAACGATGGCATTCGGAACGGCGCGGAATCCGGCTTTCTCGAATTCATTGGCGCTCCAGCCGTCGAACTTGGATGCGACCTTGTCCCACCACACGGCCTCGCCCGGTCCGCCCTTGATGATTTCCATCGGGTTCAGCCGGAATGACAGCAACACAGCCTTCTTCAGCCACTGGTGGACAGTCCACTGGCCGCCCTCGCCACGCGTCGCCGCCCGCGCCTTGCCGTTGTCGAGCAGATTGAGCGTTGCCTCCACCGCATCGCGCACTTGCCCGCGCGTGGAGGTCGAGACATTGTCCCGATCGTCGAATGCGGCTTCGATGGTCTTTTCAAGCGAGGCAAGATCGGAGGCGTTCATGGGAATTCCTTAAGATTTGAAGGATTATTCTCGGGGCAAAGTGGCACGGGAGCCGTTTGCGGCTCTATAGCGGATGGAAATGGCGATGGCAAAGGGGAAAACCGACGGTTTGCGGCGCAAGGATGGTGTCTGGGATCCGTTGGAAAGCAACCGAAGCGACAAGAAGCGCGCCGAGCGGGTGCCGGATACGCCGCAGACGCTGTCGCCTTCCTACCGCCTCGCCTATGCCGACAACGATTTCCTCAGCAGCGAGGAAGTCAGGCCGATCCGCCTGCAACTCGAACTGATGAAAACCGAGATGGTGCTGGCCGAGCGCGGCATCCGGTCGACAGTGGTGATGTTTGGCGGTGCGCGCATTCCCGCGCCGGGCGCCGCCGCATGGGCGGCCCGCAATGAGACACAGAAGAAAAATCTCGAAGCGGCCTCCGTCTATTACGACGAAGCCCGCGAATTCGCCCGCCTCTGCTCAGAATGGTCGGCCAAGTACAACTATCATGAATATGTGGTGGTGACCGGTGGCGGACCCGGCGTGATGGAAGCCGGCAACCGCGGCGCGGCCGAGGCTGGCGCGCCGTCGATCGGACTCAATATCGTCCTGCCGCACGAACAGGCGCCAAACCCTTATGTGACGCCGGATCTCAGCTTCAATTTCCATTATTTCGCCATCCGCAAGATGCATTTCATGATGCGCGCCAAGGCGGTCGTTGTGTTTCCCGGCGGCTTTGGCACATTGGACGAATTCTTCGAGGCGGTGACGCTGATCCAGACCGGCCGGATGGCGCGCATACCGCTGATCATGTTCGGCGAGGAGTTCTGGCGGAAAGTGATCAATTTCGACGCACTGGCGGAATTCGGCACGATCGCGCCCGAGGATGTCAATCTCCTGAGCTTCGTCGATACCGCCGCCGAGGCCTGCGAGATCATCACCGCGTTCTACAAGGAAAATACCCCCAACGTGCAGCTATAGACGACAAGCGGCCCGGTCACCCGGGCCGCCGCATTCCGCAAACAGATTCAAAATACTCACGCCTTGAAATCTGCGGCGGAAATGTAGCCGTCCTTGTTGTGGTCGCGACGCTTGAACATGCGGTCGGCGATCCGGGAGAGCTCGTTCTTCGAAATCACGCCATCGCCATTCGCGTCGATCTTTGCGAAACGTTTGCCCACTGCCTTCGGCATGCGGATCACGCCGGCCAGCCGCTCGCCGGACTGCCTGGAAGCCTTCACCTGCTGGCGATGGGCCTTGTAGGCCACGTTGCTGTTGTCGAGTTCGGACTGGCTCAGCACGCCGTCGCCATTGGCATCGACAACCGCGAAGCTCGCGGCAATTGCGCCTGCCAGTTCGGCTTGGGATACACGGCCATCGCCATTGGCGTCAGCGCGCTTTATCATGCGATGCATGCGCTTTTCATGCTTTGCCGGGTCGCCGGCGGCGAATGTCGGGGCGGCTGCGGTAACGGCGAATACGGAGGCAAGGGCGACCGCGATGAGTGTCTTGGTTTTCATGTCTGGGAGGACCTTTCACTTGATTGCTCAAGTCAATGAGCGACGCGGATTGCTCACGCGTCTTTGTTGTTTCCTCTGGGCGTCGTGCGGGTGGTCGGGTACGCTACTCTGCGAAGCCGCTCGCCAAAGTTGACGCCAGATATAGGCATTCAGCCTGAATGCAGGCTGAATGGGCGGTTCATCTATGATGGATGACTGATCTTTACAGGACAGCTTCGAGGAAGGCCGTCAGATCGTTGGTCATGTATTCGATGTGTTCATCGGTTTCGTCCGGGATTTCCCAGCGCTCAAGCGCCTTGTGCCCCGCCAGAGGCACGATCAGCACCGTCTTCATACCCAGCAGCTTCGGCACCGCCAGATTGCGCGGCAGGTCCTCGAACATGGCGGCCTTGCGGGTATCGACACGATGCAGGCTGGCGAACTTGTCATAGGTTGCGCCGGCCGGCTTCGGTACATAGTCGGCCGCGACGATATCGAAGATGTCCTCGAAATGATCGAGGATGCCGAGCGCGCGGGCAGCAGCTTCGGCATGCTTGACCGTGCCGTTCGTGAAGATGAATTTCCGCCCCGGCAGCGCCTTGATCACGGAACTGAGGCCCTCGTCCGCCAGCATCGCCGAATAATCGATCTTGTGGGCAGCTTCGAGAAATTCGGCGGGATCGATGCCGTGGTGATGCATCAGCCCGCGCAGCGTCGTGCCGTGTTCGTGGTAATATTGCTTCTGCAGCTTGCGCGCCTCGTCGTATTCCATCCCCAGCAACCTGGCGACATAGGCCGTCATGTTGCGATCGATCTGGGCGAAGAGATCGACGTGATGCGGATAGAGCGTGTTGTCGAGGTCGAACACCCATTCGGTCACATGGGCGAAATCGGCTTTCTCGGGAAGGGCTGTCTTGTCGGTCATGGGATCGGCTTATGACAGGCAACGGCAGTTTGGCAAGGGGGACCGGACTCTTTAGCGCTGTGGAAGGGCGCTGACGGATTTCTACTCGCCGGCACGAAGCCGCCGGCGAGCGTTGCTGCCCGTGTTGCCGCGGAGTGACTACATCATGTCCCTTGGCACGACCTTCTCCCAGGTTTTCTCAAACACCTGGGCATCGCCTTCATAGGCGAAGACGCTTGCCGAAATATGCCAGTCGCTGGCCGTGCAGGATATATGCGCCGTCGAGACCGTGCGGACGAACCAGCCCGGACGCGACATGTCGCAGGTCCAGGTCGATCGCCCGGCCATCGATGTCGGGTCATTGTCTGATATCTGCCAGAGTTCGTCTCGCAACTGGCGTGTCGAAAGACCAGTGCCCGGATGCTCATGCAGTCCGGTATCCTCGTGGATACGGTAATCGGTGCGGCTGGCGGAAAGCTCGCGGGTCACGGACCGGTGCGTCTTGCCCGGCGCATGCTCGATATAATCCGGCAGCGGAGACGGGTTTTCCGGCTGCTTCATGTCGATCCTTTCGGCATCGCCAAGCTTGGGCATGGAAAGATCGATGCTGGCAACATCGATCGTCAGGCCGGCATCGGTCGGCGGCGGCAGGATCATCGGCCAGTAGGAGGTGGAAAGTGACAGGCGAAGCTTGTGGCCGGGCTCGAAGCGGTAGCCGCAGGCATCCAGCACCAGCGTGATCTCGGTCTTTTCACCCGGTACCAGCGGCTCGGGATGGGCATTGGAATTGCGATGGGCAAGATTGAGCACGCCGAAGCTCACCCGCAGCGCCGAGCCATCCGGATGGACATCGACGATGCGGGCGCAGAGATTGGCAAGCTCGGCGTCGCTGGAAACCATCAGCTTGACGACGGGCATGCCGAGATAATCGAGCGTCTCCGCCAGCGGCGCGGTTTCAAACACCAGCGAACCGGCATCGTCGCCACGCTGGTCCACGGCCATTTCCGCATCCGGCTTCAGGGTGAAGAACTCACCGGAACGGGTACCGGTGTCGAGCGGCGAACGCAGGTAAACGTCGCTTACGGCTTCCCTCCCCGCACCACTCACGAGCCTGCCATGGGCATCGATGTGAAAATGATGTTTTTCCGGGCTGTTCCACATGTCCTTGGCGACCCAGAAGCCGGGATCGAAATCGCGGCGCGGCGCAGGCTTGACGGCATCAAGGATATAGGCGCGCACCTGCGGCAGGTTTTCGGCACCATTCTCCTCGCCGCGCAGCCAGCGGTTCCACCAGCGGATCGCCTCGCCATGGAAATCTGCGCGCGGCTTCGGCCAGGCGAAGTGCGGGTATTTGTGCACCCAGGGGCCGATGATCGCCTTGGCCTTCGGGCCGAGGCCCTCGACGGCCTTGAGCGGCGTATTGCGGTAGCCGTCGGCCCAGCCGGCGATCACCAGGGCCGGTACCTGCACATCATCGAAATTGTCGCCGATCGAGCCATGCTGCCAGAATTCGTCGCGGCGCTGGTGTTGCAGCCATTCCTCCATGAAAAAGGGCTCGGCCTCCAGCCGCTCCTGCCACATCTCCTTCCAGCGGTTGCCGGTCAGTTCAGGGTCGGGCGAGCGAGACTGGTATGCGAGCATCGTCGCCGCCCATGAAAGCTGGCCGGAAAGATGCGTGCCGTTCTTGTAGTGGATATCGTCATTGTAGCGATCGACGGTCGAGGCGATCGAAATCACGGCCTTCAGGGCCGGTGGGCGAAGGGCCGCGACCTGCAGGCAATTGAACCCGCCCCAGGAAATGCCCATCATGCCGACAGAGCCGTTCGACCATTTCTGCGCCGCGATCCATTCGATCAGTTCGACGGCGTTGGCGAGTTCCAGCGGCGTATACTCGCCATCGATCACGCCATCGGATTCGCCCGAGCCGCGGATATCGACACGCACGCCGGCAATTCCGGCGGCCGCAAACACCGGATAGGTGGACTCGTCGCGCGGGCTGGTTCCATCCCGCTTTCTATAGGGCAGAAATTCGAACACCGCCGGCACCGGATCGGCCTCGGCATTATCCGGCATCCATATGCGGGCGGCGAGCCGTGTGCCGTCCTTGAGAAGGATCCATTGGTTTTCAATTGTCGTGAAGGAACGGTCTGTCATCGGGTGCCTCAGCTTGGTCTGGGATAAGCCCCTCCCCAAGTTCGCGGCACCATCATCGCCAAGATACAACCGTCTCAAAGCCTTGAGCGTTGTGAGCGATGAGGTGGTGCAACGGCTGAGCCCCTCCCCTTGTGGGGAGGAGCTGGGGAGGGTCTTCTTCACTGCAAGTTAGCTGATCGATATCACGATGCAATGCGATTTGCGGCTTAAACCAAGCCCAAAAGCGGCTACCAGCCGGGTAGCATGTGCCCGGCCTTGAGGCGCGGCATTCGCGGCCACATCTTGACGTCGCGATCCATCTCGTCATCGACGTTGGCTGGGGTGATATTGTCGAGGCAGGCGCTGATATGGGCGGTGATGGCATTGGTGAGCGATGTCGAGAGCCCTGGCCGCTTCATGATGCCGATCTGCACCGGCGCCAGCGGCGGGAAGCCATCCGGCTGGCCCAGCACCTTCATGCCGGTGCGAAGCGCAGATTCCGGCAGCACGGAGACAGCCATGCCGGCCAGCACCGCCGAAGCGACCACGGTTGAGGACCAGCTTGTGAACAGGATCTGGTATTCGCGGCCCACGGCATCGAGCGACGCACAGGCGAGCCTGCGCCACTGGCAATCGCGCCGGCCGACGGCCAGCGGCACCGGCGCATTTTCCGGCAGCGGATGGTTGGCGGACATCACCCAGCACAGCGGCTCGGTGCGCACGACTTCGGATTCGCGCTCCAGCGGATTGTGCGTCACAAGCGCGATGTCCAGCTCGCCGCGCCCCATCTTCTCCGCCAGGTCGACCGAGGGCTCGCAGACGATATAGAGCTCGACATTGGGGTGCGAGCGGGCAAAGCGCTGGATGATTTCCGGCATATAGCGGTCGGCATAGTCATCCGGCGTGCCGATGCGGAGCGTACCCTCGAGCCGGTTGTCGTCGAAAGCTGCAACGGCCTCGTTGTTGAGCCGGAGCATACGGCGGGCGTAATTCAACAGCTTTTCGCCTTCCGGCGTCAGGCGGTTGCCGCGACCGTCCTTGACGAACAGCGGCTTTCGGATCCGCTCCTCCAGCCGCCGCATCTGCATCGAGACAGCGGACTGGGTCTTGAACACCCGATCCGCCGCCTTGGTGAAACTGCCGGCGTCTGCAATGGCGACGAAGGTCTGCAACTGGTCGATATCAAGCGGTGCGGACAAGGCGATCTCCACCCATAAGAGAGTTTGATGATAATGATTAGAAACATTCGTTGGACTGATCAATGATTATTTTTTATTTTGCATCATCAAATGCACATTCGGGTCGCGGGAAGCGCGGCCAGGGAGAAACCAATGTCTATGCTGGACCACGCGCCACGCAGCGCCGCTGCGGGCAAAGGTGAACTATTGTCCAATGTCGGCTCGGCCGCGCTGCGGGGGCTGGCTTCGATGCTGAAGGCGTGGCGCGGCCGCAAGCTGGTCATGAACATGCGTGACTTCGATGATGCGCAACTGGCCGACATCGGCCTGACGCGCAGCGATGTCGAAACGGCGTTAGACCTGCCGTTGAGTGCCGACCCCTCGCATCATCTGGTGCGGGCGCGTCAGGATCCGTTGCGGGGCCTGAAGCGCTTCTGATCCCGACGGATGTTGCGCTGAGTCTTTTTCTTGCGCATTTCCGGTGAGCGCGCCGCCGCACTCGCTGGAAATGCATCCGGACACGGGCGTATCCTTGGCCCGTGTCCCGAATTTCCCCGCAGGGCATTGCCAAGCGCCCTGCATCTTGCCCGGTCCCGTTGCTGTTTCAGCAACCGGCCGGGCTTTTTTATTGATGGATTTCGTTTCAGATTTTTTCAGTGTCATGACGCAACCTGTTACGAATGGAACAGACAACTGCTCAGCCTGCCCCTAGAACACCGGCAACACAACCGGCAACACAAAGGAGCTCAACAATGGCAATGATTACTGACACCCAAGCCACTATCGGCTTTTCCGGTTCCTTCCTCACCCGTCTGATGGCGGCCGTCCACGCCGTGGCTGATGTGATGAGGTTCCACAGGACGCTTCGTGAACTTGGTACACTCGACGATCGGACGCTCCGGGACATCGGCCTTATCCGTGGCGACCTGATCGAACTGCGGATGGCATCGTCGGCGGAAGCCTTGAGGGCGCTGACGCTCGTCTACCGCGCCCGCTGAAATCGGTCGGGCAATGCCGATCCGTCGCGCACCACCGCCGAATGGCCGCCCATCGAAAAATGGCGGCCATTTTGCATTCGGGCGGGCGAATGTTTTTTCTCCCCTCAGGTCCTGGACGCGCCAAGATGCATTGCCGGGTTTAGAGCTTTCAATCCGCCTTGGCGAATTCCATCAACTGCGTATGGATGATTATCTTGAAATCCGAGATGATCGCCTGCGCCTCGGTCCCTTCGACCGCGAGCGCCAGCCGCACAGTACCATTGGCAAGCTGAAACATCAGGAATGTCACCCGGCTGAATGCCTCGAACCGATCGTCTTCGATCCAAGGCCGCGCCGTATCGCAGAAAAGATGGGCCTGCTGGCGCGTTCTGATAATATCGACATTCTTCAGCGCCTTGTCGGCCTGAACTGCATTCATGAGATCGAGAACGGCCGGATCGGTGAGAATGCGCTGGTGATAGACATCCAGGATGGCTGCGGCAGCAGCGAACAGTGGTTCAAGACCGTTGATGTTCGCCAGAGCCGATTTCAGGAGGTCGTAAACTTCCGACGACCATTGGCTGTAGAGCGTGGCGATGATGGCGGACTTGTTCGGAAAGTACTGATAAACAGAAGAGATCGGACCGCCGGAAAGAGCCGCGATCTCTCTCATTTTTACCGCGTCGATGCCTTTCTCGCCGATAAGACGCTTGGCGACGCACAGAATCTCGTCCACCCGTTCCCTGCTACGCTCCTGTTTCGGAGGACGTCTCAGGCTCGATTCACCCTTCGGCATTCAGGCTTTCCCAGTCGCTTGGCGCCATTGACATTAATCTGAGCCCCTGTCAGATTTTATACTTTGCGCATATTAGAATAGTCTTGAGGGACCAGTGCGGAAATTGCAAGTGCGGGGACGATAATTTGCGATGGCTTGGACCGGCGGTATTGCGTGAAAGTCCGGGAATTGTGCTCGCGGGCTCACTGCCTCTTTTCTCATCGTTGCTGATTGGCCCGGTCGGGGCGCTGATCCCCGGTTTGCAGCCGATGTTGGGCGCGGCATGGTTCGGCGTCGTCGCGGGGGCCTCCAGCCTCGCCTTCCTCCAGCCTCTTCTTTTCATCAACCGGAGATGAGAGAATGACCGCGGAGCAATGGTCGAACTGGTCTGGCTATGTCAAAGCCAACCCGGCATTGCGGCCGATCCCTGAAAGCGCTGAGGAACTGCAGGCGATCGTCCGCACCGCACCGGGTCCGGTCAGGGTGGCTGGAGCCGGCCACTCCTTCACGCCGCTGGTGCAGACCACCGGCACGATCGTGTCGCTGGACAGGATTTCCGGACTGAAAAGCCATGATACTGAAAAATGCCAGGCGACCGTCGGTGCCGGCATGCGGCTTGGCGAACTCACCCGGGCGCTGCAGGGCGTAGGCCAGGCGCTGGCCAACATGGCCGATATCGACAAGCAATCGATCGGCGGCGCGCTGGGGACCGCCACCCATGGCACGGGTTCGACGCTGGGCGCCTATCATACACTGGTCGATCGGGTCGCACTGATCGACGGGCGCGGTGGACTCCAAACCTATACCAGGACAGCGCACGAGGAGATGCTGCAGGCGATCGGCGTATCACTCGGGGCTTTCGGCATCTTCACGGAGGTGGTGATCAACAATCGGCCAAGCTACCGCATGCGCAAACGCCGTTTCGTCTTGCCGATCGAGGATATGCTCTCGAACTTTCAGGATATGATGCAGGCCTACCGGTCGGCGGAATTCTATTTCATCCCGTTTTCCGGCCATGCGATGTTCCTGGCGAGCGACATCACCGACGAGCCGATCACCGCCCGTCCGCCGGACGATGCCGAAGAAGGCCTCGGCACGCTCCGGGTGCTGCGAAACACACTGAAATGGCTGCCCTGGGCACGGCGGGCGCTGATCCGGAACGCCCTGCGAAAACTGCCGCGCGAGGACTTTGTCGAGGACTGGCTGGAGGTCTACACCAGCGACCGGCAGACGCGTTTCAACGAGATGGAATATCACCTGCCGCTCGAGGAAGGTCCGAAGGCGCTCACCGAGATCATCCAACTCACGGAGAAGCATTTTCCGGAGGTCTATTTCCCGATGGAGGTGCGCACGGTCGCAGCGGACGACGTCTGGCTGAGCCCGTTCTACAGGCGCCGGACCTGTTCGATCGCCATCCATTACGACGCGCAGGAAGACCCGTCGGCTTTTTTCAAGGCGGCGGAGCCGGTTTTCCGCCGTTATGGCGGCCGGCCGCATTGGGGCAAGATGCACAGCCTGACATCGGTTGATCTCTCTCGCCTCTATCCTCGCTGGAAGGATGCAATGGAAGCGCGGCACGAGATCGACCCCGACAAGCGTTTCGTCACACCCTATGTCTCGCGCTTGCTGGGGCTCGAATGACCGAGGCGGCAGTTCCAACCAGCAGCTTTTTGCAATTCACAGGGACAGCCGGCTGAAGGACGACGATTTTCGCCTATATCCGCCCCACCCGGAGCGAAGCCCCGCTGCCAACAATTCTGCCGCGTGCTGATATACGAGCACGGCGGCATTATTGAAGAATGGCTACCCTTTCCGTTGGGATAGCCAACCCGTGATTTGATGTTATAGAAAAGCAAATCAATGCGGGAGGAATGCATGCAGATCGCTTTTCTGGGGACCGGGCTGATGGGCGCGCCGATGGTGCGCAATCTCCTGAAGGCCGGCTTCACCGTCATCGCGTGGAACCGCAGCAGGGACAAGGCCGAAGCTCTCGTTGCGGACGGCGCCAGCGTAGCCGATACGCCGACCGAGGCCGTCCGCAACGCCGATGTCGTCATCACCATGGTCTCGGACGGCAAGGCAGTGGGCGAACTGATTGACGCCCAGGGCGTGGCGAAGGCCGCGAAAAATGGCGCGATCCTCGTCGATATGAGCTCAATCAAGCCCAGGGAGGCACGCAGCCATGCGGAATTCCTGGCCGGCTTCGGCATAGAACAGGTCGATGCGCCGGTTTCCGGCGGCACCAAGGGCGCGATCGATGGCACGCTGGCAATCATGGCCGGCGGCGAAGCGGCGGTGTTCGAGAAGGTGAAGCCGGCGCTTGCCGCCATGGGCCGGCCGGTGCTCGTCGGTCCATCCGGCTGCGGCCAGCTTGCCAAGCTCGCCAATCAGGGCATCGTCGCCACCACGATCGGCATCGTCGCCGAAGCCATGCTGCTGATGAAATCCGCAGGCGCCGACATGAACAAGCTCCGCGATGCCCTGACCGGCGGGTTCGCCGACTCGATCATCCTGCAGCAGCACGGAAAGCGGATGGCCGATGGCGATTTCAAGCCAGGCGGCCGCTCGGTGCTGCAGCTCAAGGACCTCAACAACCTGCTGGAGGAAGCCGGCAGCCTCGGCCTCTCGCTGCCGCAATCCGAACTGCAACGCGAGCGCTTTCGCTTCTTCGTCGAGAATATGGACGGCGGCGAACTCGATCACGCCGGGCTGTTCCTGGAACTGATGGCACGGCAGAACGGTTAATCGCATGGGCTTCACCCTCGCAATCGGCGACATCCACGGCTGTTCCGAACAATTGGGCCAATTGCTCGACAGTATCGAAATGTGGTGGCCGGGCGGCACGATCGTCTTTCTCGGCGATTATGTGGACCGGGGACCCGATAGCAGAGGCGTGCTTTTACGGCTGATGGCCGGACCAACAAAACCCGGTTGGAAATGGATCGCACTCAAGGGCAACCACGAAGAGATGATGGTGTCCGCACTCAAGATCGGCGAACATGTCTCCCGATGGTTGGAGAACGGCGGCGAGGAAACGTCTCAATCCTATGGCGGTCATGTACCAGATGTGGTGCTTGATTGGGCTGACAATCTGCCAACCATCCATGTCGATGAGCATCGCATCTTCGTCCACGCGGGCGTCGATGACGCCATTCCGCTTGATGCGCAATCGGAGCGCACATTGCTGTGGAGCCGACCGCCGGTTGGGTCAGACAACGACTACTGGGGCAAGCATCTTTGTCATGGACACACGCCGAGGTCAGGCAATCCGACGACGACCGGCAACCGGACGAATGTCGATAGCGGCTGTGTTTTCGGCGGATCGCTCACAGCCGCGGTATTCGACGACGACCTGGCAGGCCCGCCGATCCGATTCATCAATATCGCCAACCGCTCCGTCCTTTAACCTCGCAGTTCCTTGCGCAAAATCTTGCCGACATTGGATTTCGGCAGGCTGTCGCGGAATTCGATCTGGCGCGGCCGCTTGTAGTTGGTCAGTGACTTGGCGCAATATTCCTTCACGGCTTCCGCCGTCAGGCCCGGATCCTTCCTGACGATGAACAGCTTCACGGCCTCGCCGGAATGCCCGTCCGGCACGCCGACCGCCGCCACTTCCAGTACGCCGGGGAAGGCGGCGACAACTTCCTCGACCTCGTTGGGGTAGACGTTGAAGCCCGAGACGATGATCATGTCCTTCTTGCGATCAACGATCTTGGTATAGCCGCGCTCGTCCATGTAACCCATGTCGCCGGAGCGGAAGAAGCCATCCGGCGTCATGACTTTGGCGGTTTCGTCCGGCCGGTTCCAGTAGCCGGCCATGACCTGCGGCCCGCGAATGCAGATCTCGCCAACGTCTCCAAGCGGCAGCGTCTTGCCGTCGTCATCGCGGATGTCGATTGCGGTCGAGGGCAGCGGCAGGCCGATCATGCCCGAGAACTCCTTGGCGTCCAGACGGTTGACGGTGACGATCGGCGAGGTCTCGGATAGCCCATAGCCCTCGGAAATCACGCAGCCAGTGACCGCCTGCCAGCGCTCGGCGACAACTTTCTGGCAAGCCATGCCGCCCGACAGCGTCAGCATCAGGCCGGAGAAATCGACCGTCTTGAAGTCTTCGTTGCTGGCAAGCGCGTTGAACAGCGTGTTGAGGCCGGGGAACACATGGAAACGGTGCTTTTTCAGCTCTTTGACAAAACCGGGAATGTCGCGCGGATTGGGGATCAGGAGATTGCGCGCGCCCTCGTTCATGCCCATCACCATGTTCACGGTCAGGGCGAAGATGTGATAGAGCGGCAAGGCGCAGACGAAGGTCAGATCCTTCGGCTTGCCGCTCTTGATGCGATAGGCGGTGGCGAGCCAGACGGCGGTCTGCGACGCGTTCGACAGCACATTGCCATGCGTCAGCATCGCGCCCTTGGCGATACCGGTGGTGCCGCCGGTATATTGCAGGAAGGCGATGTCGGACGTGCCTATATCGACAGGCGTGAATGTCGCCGCCGCGCCTTCGGAGAGAACCTGCCTGAACTGCACATGAGCGGGCAGCGACCAGGCCGGCACGAGCTTCTTGACCTTGCGCACCACGTAGTTGACCAGCAGGCCCTTGAGACCCAGCATCTCGCCCATCGAGGTGACCACGACCGTCTTGACGCCGGTACCCTCAAGCGAGGCCTGAACGGTGGCGGCGAAATTCTCGAGCACGAACAGGATGCTGACGCCGGAATCCTTGAGCTGGTGCTGCAATTCCCTCGGCGTATAGAGCGGATTGATGTTGACCACGACGGCGCCGGTCCTGAGCACGGCCATCGCCACGATCGGGAACTGCAGGATATTGGGATACATGATGCCGACGCGGTCGCCCTTCTTCACGCCGCTTGCCTGCAGCCATGCGGCCACTTTCAGCGATTGACGTTCGACATCGCCGAAGGTCATCGATTTTCCCATGCAGGTAAACGCTTGCTTGTCGGCGTTATCGCGGCAGGCCTTCTCGAACAGGCCGCCGACCGAGCTATGCTCGAGCGGGCCGATTTCGGCGAGAACGCCATCGGGATAGGATTTGAGCCAGGGGCGGCCGGGCGAACTCTCCTGGGTGGCCGGATCGAGTACCGTCATAGTTTCCTCCCGTTTGCCTCGCAGATCTATCCCACCTGCCTGCCGCAGGATGGGCAAAGACCGCCTGGCCTGCAAGCTGTTTATGACAGATATTGGTAACGCTTACGTTTACGTCAATGAGGTGTCTAGCCTAGGTCATACCCATGTGGATCTGCATAGAAACCACCATCACGTTCGATTTATAGTTGTATTCTAGAGTTAACCTGTATAAATTAAACGTATAACGAACGCCATTTTGAAAAGTAATGCCATTGAGTCGTTTGGCTCCTGCAGAGTCAGGCGCGGATCGAAACGTTATACGTTTAACTTGGTCACTGATATAAACCTTCCGGTAATGCCGGAAGGTCTCAAAAATGATGACTTCGAACTTAGAGAAGACCGAGGAGACAGCCGATGACTGAAATGAAGGTAGTCGTTTGCGCAGGAACCAATTCGCGGGTGGAAGTCGGTAAACGACAAGGATGGGTGGCACTTTACGGCCTCGATTTAGCTTCGGGAAAAGCCCGTGAGATAACCAGATCAAAGTTCGCTCCATCCCCATCGTTTCTAGCCTGGTCCGCAGGTAAATCCTCGCTCTATATTGCCAGCGAAATCGCCAGCGGCGATGGCCGGGTGACAAGTCTGTCGCTAAGTGACCACGCTTTCATTGAGGGCAACCATGCCGCGACGGGCGGCAATGGCGCCGTACATCTCTGCCTCGACCGGCAAGGCAAATTTCTGTTTGCCGCCAATTACCAGAGCGACGACACATCAGGCCCGGTCTCGGTTGCGGTCTTTCCACTCAAACCGGATGGCTCGCTCGGCACGATGGTGGGTTCGGCCCGGCATCAGGGGCATGGCCCTGACCACTCCCGTCAAAGCCGGCCGCATTGCCACTCGGTGATGATCAGCCCCGACAACCGGATCGTGGCGGCCGCCGATCTCGGCACCGACAGCCTGTATCTTTATCACCTGAACGCTACGAATGGAACCATTGCGCTCGCCCAGCAGATCAAGCTGCCGCCCGGAACGGGCCCGCGTCACAGCGTGTTCCATCCATCGCTGCCATTCCTCTATCTGACCGGCGAGCTCAATTCATCGCTGGTGACGATTACGATCGATACCGTCTCGGCAGAGGCCCACGTGATCGACAGCACGAATGCAACCGCAACTGGTCCGGAAGGGCGTAACTACCCTTCCGGGATCGCCATGACCCCGGACGGTCACTACGTGCTGGTCGCCAATCGCGGCGCCGACATGATCTCGGTCTTCTGGATCGACCCGGAAAGCGGCAGGCCTACGCTGCGCAGCGAAGTTGCCTGTGGAGGTCGCTTTCCCCGCGCCATCCGCTTCGATCCGTCGGCGCGCTATCTCGCCGTCGCCAATCAGAAATCCGACGATATCAGCATTTTCGGCTGGGACTTTACGAAGGGCGTATTGTCGGGGAAACCGCTGATCAAGATCGACCTCCAGACCCCTCTGGATATGATCTTCGCCGATTGAGGCTCAATATCCCGCGTTGCGGGCGACGACATGTTCCAGTGGCTCTCCACTTTCGAAACGTTCGATCTGCCGTTCGACATGCGCAAACAGCGCATAGGTGTCGGAATCAGCCGCGGCATGCGGCGTCATGATCACGTGCTCCATCGCCCAGAACGGCGACGCGGCCGGCAGCGGTTCGGTCTGGAAGACATCGAGCGAAGCGCCCTTCAGCGTGCCGTCGTTCAAGGCGGCGATCAGGTCGGCCTCGACCTGGCTGCCGCCGCGGCCGGCATTGATGAACACCGGTGCGCCCAGCGCTCCGGTCTTGCGCAGCTTGCTGAACAGCGCCGCATCGTATAGATTGCGCGTTTCCGCCGTCAGCGGCAGCAGGCCGACGAGGATGTCGGTCTTGCCCAGGAATTCATCCAGTCCATCGGCCGCGAAGGTTTCGACACCGTCGATCTCCTTCTTGCTCTTCGACCATCCGAGAACATTGAAACCCATGACCTTGAGCTTGCGGGCAGCGTCCGAACCGAGCACGCCCATGCCCGTGATACCGACATTGAGATCGGCGGCTTCCGGCTGCGTGAGCGGCAGCCATTTCTTTTCGCGCTGCTGGCGATCATAGGTAAGATGCTGGCGGAGATGCATCAGGCACTGCATGACGATCCATTCGCTCATGCGGGTCGTCAGCGTATGATCGACGAAGCGCACCAACGGCAGATCCGGCAAGCCCGGCAGCGTCAGCACATGGTCGACGCCGGCGCCGCCCGAGAAAAGCACCTTGAGGTCGGTAGCCCGCGAAAAAAGATCGTCGAGCGGCTTCCAGAGCACCGCATAATCGATGCCCGTGAGATCGTGTCCTTCATTGGCTGGATCGGCGCGATTGATGACTTCACGGCCCGGAAAGGCACGCTTCAGACCCTCGCGGACCTGATCGGGGTGGAAACGCAGATCGACGATAACCGGACTCTTGGCAGGCATGCGAGATAACTCACTGATGGATTGTCGGGGTCTTGACCGCTTCGAGGTTCAGAGCGGCGGCGAGGAGAGCCTTGGTATAATCCTCCTTCGGCGCGGAAAACAACTCCCTTGATGGTCCCTGCTCCACGACTTTTCCATTGCGCATGACGATGATCTCGTTGGCAAGCGCGCGCACCACGCGCAGGTCGTGCGAAATGAAGAGATAGGCCAGATCATGCTTGGCCTGCAACTCGCGCAAAAGCTCGACCACCTGCGCTTGCACGCTCATATCGAGCGCCGAGGTCGGCTCATCCAGCATGACGAATTTCGGCTTCAGCACCATGGCGCGGGCGATGGCGATGCGCTGGCGCTGGCCGCCCGAGAATTCATGCGGATAGCGGTGGCGGGTTTCCGGATCGAGCCCGGTTTCAGCCAGCGCCTCGGCCACCATTCGGTCTCGCTCGGCCTCGGAAATGTTGGGTTCGTGGACGCCCAGTCCCTCGCCGACGATATCGCCGACCGACATGCGCGGCGACAGCGAGCCGTAGGGATCCTGGAAGACGATCTGCATCTGCCGCCGCAACGGCCGCATGGTCGAAAACGTCGCGCCCTGGATATCGCTGCCGACAAAGGCGATGCGCCCCTTCGAGGAAATAAGCCGCGTCAGCGCCAATCCGAGCGTCGTCTTGCCGGAACCGGATTCGCCGACGATGCCAAGCGTATGGCCGGCCTTGAGCTTGAGGTCGATGCCATCGACCGCCTTCACGTGGTCGGTGACCCTGCGCAGGAAGCCGGTCTTGATCGGAAACCAGACCTTGAGATCCTGCGTCTCGATAATGATCGGCTTGGCTTCATCCACCAGCGGCGGCTCGCCCTTGGGTTCGGCGGCCAGCAGATGTTTGGTATAGGCATGTTGCGGATTGGCGAAGATTTCGGCCGTCGGGCCGGTCTCGACGATCCTGCCCTTGGTCATGACGCAGACGCGGTCGGCGATCTTGCGGACGATGCCGAGATCGTGGGTGATGAACAGCATCGACATGCCGTGATCGGTCTTGAGCTTGCGCAAGAGTTCGAGGATCTGCGCCTGCACGGTGACGTCGAGCGCCGTGGTCGGCTCGTCGGCGATCAGCAGTTCAGGGCGATTGGCGAGCGCCATGGCGATCATCACGCGCTGGCGCTGGCCGCCGGAAAGTTCGTGCGGGTAGGCACCGAGCCGCTTTTCGGGCTCGCGGATGCCGACCTGGGTCAGAAGCTCGATGACGCGCTTGCGGGCCTCGCCGCGAGCGACCGGCTGGTGCAGATGCAGGATTTCGGACACCTGGCGCTCGATATCGTGGAGTGGATTGAGCGAGGTCATCGGCTCCTGGAAGATCATGGTGATGTCGTTGCCGCGCACCTGCCGTAGTTCTTCCGGCCGCACTCCAAGCAGGTCCTTGCCCTTGAACAGGATCTCGCCGGAAGGATGGCTCGCTGCCGGATAAGGCAGCAGCTTGAGGATCGAATTGGCGGTCACCGACTTGCCGGAACCGGATTCGCCGACCAGCGCCACGACCTCGCCCTTGGCGATATCAAAGGAGATATGCTCGACGGCGAGCGCGGTGCTGCCGCCCTGATGGAAGGCCACCGACAGATCGCGGACGGAAAGCAGAGGATCGGTCATTGGGCAACTTCCCGCAAAATCGAAGATAAGGTATCGGCGTTGGCACGTATCACATTGATAGATGGCATTGATTCGTCGCGGAACGGATGTCGAGTTTCTGCGACACTCGACATCCCCAGATCATTGGTGAGAAAATGGGAACAACTCGTTAACTGGCTCGTGCTCAGGTGAACGGCATCTGGTAATCTTAGCGACTTGAAACTTGCGCGCAGAGCTGCAGCCCTTTCGAGCACGGCAAATGTTACTGGAATGACATTCAGCCAATAAATTCCCGAGCGGATCTGAAAATAAAATTTCGAGAGAGATTCAAGCCTGTCCCGATATGGATGGACGAGGACTTCGGAAAACGTCAGTTCGCTCGTGATGAAGAGCGGCTCGCGTCCTTGTTGTGGATGGCTATCGGTGATGATTTGCAGGAGCGAACCCACGGGACCCTGATCTTGGGCCAAATCAATGAGCACATTGGCGTCGAGGTAAATGCGTTCGAACACCGTCATTCATCATCCCACTCATCACGCAGTTCGCGAATGCGTTTGACAGCTTCTTCGGGAGAAACGCTGGGCAGGCCAGAATTCCTAATTCTCCGCAAATCAAGCTTAAACTGCTCGGGACTCCGCGGTTTAATCTGATCTAGTGGAAGGGACCAGAAATCCCCCGCAACCTCCGTGCCTTCCGCCTCCTCCGCCACTATCCGTACGGTTTTGGCCCCCTCAAACTCTCTCTGCAGGTCCTCCGGCAAATTAGCCACTGGATAATGTTCTCGCACGACCTTGTTCATGATTACAGATCCTTCCGCTCTTTCGCGGAGGATAAGACGAGAACGTGGAAAAAGCGAGTTGCCGTCATCCGAACGTCTTTCTGGGGTCGAAAGCATCGCGCACCGCTTCGCCCATGAAGATCAGCAGCGACAACATGAAGGCGAGTGTGAAGAAAGCGGTAAAGCCCAGCCATGGAGCCTGCAGGTTATTCTTGGCCTGACCGACCAGTTCGCCGAGCGAGGGCGAGCCCGGCGGCAGGCCGAAACCCAGGAAATCCAGCGAGGTCAGCGTCGAGATCGAACCCGACAGGATGAACGGCAGCAAGGTCAGCGTCGCCACCATGGCATTGGGCAGCAGATGCCGCCACATGATCGTGACGTTGCCGATGCCAAGCGCACGGGCCGCCCGAACATATTCGAAATTGCGGGCCCGCAGGAACTCGGCGCGCACCACGCCGACGAATGACGTCCAGGAGAACAGCAGCAATATGCCGAGCAGGATGAAGAAGCCGGGCGGCAGGATCGCCGCGATGATCAACAGGATGTAGAGCACCGGCATGGCGGTCCAGATCTCGATGAAACGCTGCATGATCAGATCGATGAAGCCGCCGAAATAGCCTTGCACCGCGCCGGCGGAAACCCCGACAATGGCCGATGCGAAAGTCAGCGCCAGACCGAACAGCACCGAAATCCGGAAGCCGTAGATGACGCGCGCGAACACATCGCGCGCCTGATCGTCGGTTCCCAGCCAGTTCATGTTGCCCAGCGTGCAGCCGGGATCTGCGTCCTTCAAAGGATAGGCGGAGCAACGATCCTTCTGATCCATCAGCCAGAAGGGCGGGGTCGGCGCGGAGGTCGGAATGTTGGAATTGGCCGTCGAATAGGAGTAGCGGATCGGCGGCCAGATCATCCAGCCATTGGCCTCGATCTCGTCGCGGATGTAATCCGTGCGGTAGTCGGTCTCGGCCAGGAATCCGCCGAATTTGTCCTCCTGATAATCGGCGAAGATCGGCATCAGGATCTCGCCCTTGTAGGATATGACGATCGGCCGATCGTTGGCGATGAACTCGGCAAACAGGCTGAGGAAGAACAGCACCGCAAAGATCCAGAAGGCCCAGTAGCCGCGCTTGTTGGCGCGGAAATTGGCGAGGCGGCGGGCATTGACCGGCGTCAGGAATGGCTTCTTGGCAAGCGCCATCTCAAACCTCCCGCTTTTCGAAATCGATGCGCGGATCGACCCAGGTATAGACGAGGTCGGACACCAGCCCGATGATCAGGCCGATCAGCGAGAAGATATAAAGCGTGCCGAAGACGATCGGGTAATCGCGCTTCAGGATCGCCTCGTAGCCCATGCGGCCGAGACCGTCGAGCGAGAAGATCGTTTCGATCAGCAGCGAGCCGGTGATGAAGGCACCGATGAAGGCACCGGGAAAGCCGGCAATGACAATCAGCATCGCATTGCGGAACACATGGCCATAGAGCACCTTGCGCTCGGTCAGGCCCTTTGCGCGCGCGGTGACGACATACTGCTTGCGGATCTCGTCGATAAAGGAATTCTTGGTGAGCAGCGTCGTCGTCGCGAAGGACGAGAGAAGCAGGGTGACGATCGGCAATGTCATATGCCAGGCGTAGTCGAGCACCTTGCCGCCGATGCTGAGCTGGTCGAAATTATCCGAGGTCAGGCCGCGCAGCGGAAACCAGTTGAAGAACGAGCCGCCGGCGAAAAGCACGATCAGCAGGATGCCGAACAGAAAGCCCGGCACGGCATAACCGACGATGATGACGCCGGATGTCCAGACATCGAAGGTCGATCCATCCGACACCGCCTTCCTGATGCCGAGCGGAATGGAGATCACGTAGGAAAGCAGCAGGACCCAGACGCCGAGCGAGATCGACACCGGCATTTTCTCCAGGATCAGGTTGATCACCGTCTCGCTGCGAAAGAAGCTCTCGCCGAAATCGAAGCGGGCGTAATTCCAGATCATCTCTCCGAAACGCTGGTAGGCGGGCTTGTCGAAACCGAACTGCTTTTCGAGCTTCTTGATCAGGTCGGGATCCAGGCCCTGCGCGCCACGATAACGGCTCGATGCGTCGGACGAACCTGCATTGTCGTTGAAGCCGAGATCGTTGCCGCCGCTGTTGAGCCGGTCACTGCCGCTGTTCTGGCCGGTCAGGTCGGCGATGATCTGCTCGACCGGACCGCCGGGGGCAAACTGCACGATCGTGAAGGACAGCAGCATGATGCCCAGCAATGTCGGGATCATCAGCAGCAGACGCCTGAGGATATAGGCTCCCAAATCAGGCCTCCGTGCCGCGTGAAATTTTCGCCAATTGGCCGGCCAAGAACATTTGCACCAACATATCGATTCGCATTGCGCCTAGGAACGTGATGACAGGCTAAAGTGCAAGCCTTTCGTCAGCCTCGCGACATTACTTCTGCTTGGCCCACCAGATCGTCGGAAAGCCGACGGAATAGGTCGGCAGGTTGGCCGGCCGGTCGAACTTGTCCCACCATGCGGTCGGCGCCTGACGGCTCGCATAGCTCGGCACCACATAGTGATGGTGCAGCAGGACACGGTCCAGCGCATGAACCGCGGCCACCTGATCCTCGCGCACCGGGGAGAAGATCACCTTCTGGATCAGCTTGTCGATGGCCGGATCGGAGATGCCGACATAGTTGCGCGTGCCGGGCGTGGCCGCCGACTTCGAGCCCCAGTATTCCGCCTGCTCGTTGCCCGGGTTGAGACTTTCGCCCCATGCATTGTACATGACATCGAAATCACGATTGCGCCAACGCTCGGTGAACTGCGAATCGTCGACGGAGCGCACCGTGGCGGTCACGCCGATCAGCTTCAGATTGGTAGAAAATGACAACGCCACCGGTTCGATGATCGGTGAATTGAGCATGATCTCGAAGGCAAAGGCTTCGCCTGACTTGGTGTTGACCATCTTGTTGCCGCGGATTTCATAACCGGCCTGCTTGAACAGACCGACAGCCTTGCGGAGATTGTCACGCAGCTTGTTCTGATCGCCGGCGACAGGATTCTTGTATTCCTCGGTGAACACCGAGGGCGGCACTTCATCCTTCATGCTGTTGAGGATTTCCAGCTCCTTGCCCTGCGGCAGGCCTTTTGATGCCAGCTCCGTACCGTGGAAATAGGAACCGATCCGCTCATACCGACCGAAGAAGATCGTGCGCTTCAGCGTTTCGAAATCGAAAGCATAGTTCAGCGCCTGGCGGACACGCTCATCTCTGAATTTCTCGCGCCTGATATTGGGGATGAAACCGACCATGACGCCGGTCGCCCGGTATTCATTTGGGAATTCCTCCCGCTTGATCTTGCCCTCTTTCACCGCGGGGAAATCATACTGCGTCGCCCAGCGCTTGGCTTGATTCTCCTGCCAATAGTCTACGCTGCCACCACGGAACGCTTGGAACTCGACATTGCGATCGGAGAAATAGGTGTAATCGATCGTCTGGAAATTGTTCTGGCCGACATTGACCGGCAGATCCTTGCCCCAATAGTCGTCACGCAATTCGTAACGAATGGTCGAGCCCGGACGAATCGAGGCCACCTTGTAGGGACCGGAGCCCATCACCGGCTCCAGCGTGGTCGCAGTAATATCGCGTTTCCTGCCACTGGCGGTCGTGCCCTCGAACCAATGTTTTGGAACGATCTGCAATTGCCCGACGACATTGGGCAGTTCACGATTGTCCTTCTGGTCGAAGGTGAATTTCACCTCCGCATCGCCCACCTTTTCCGCCTTGGTGACATGCTGGTAGTAGAACGCCTTGGCCGGATCGAGTTCCTTGGATTTGTCGAAGGAGAAGATCACGTCCTCGACCGTTACCGGCTTGCCGTCGGCCCATCTCGCCTTCGGGTTCATGCGGAACGAGACGGACGAGAAGTCCGCCGGATAGGAAATGCTCTCCGCAAGCAGGCCGTAGCTCGAGAATACCTCGTCCGACGCCGGCTTCATCAGCGTCTCATAAACCAGGGCGACGCCGCCCTCGAGATTTCCCTTGTTCGGCACGGGATTGAGCGTGTCGAAGGTCCCGAGCGTCGAAAGATGCACCGCACCGCCCTTGGGGGCATCCGGGTTGACATAGTCGAAATGCTTGAAACCCGGCGGATACTTCAATTCTCCGATGGTGGAGATGCCATTTGTCCAGTTGTCGGCAAAGGCCGGTGCGGGGATGATGAGAGAGATTGCGAGCAACGCCATCGGCAGAAAGACGCGCTTTCCGATCATTTTCAATCCCATCCTGTCTTCCTCTTGCTGTCTCACCGAATCCATGACCGATCTTATGTGAAAAAATCATCGTGGCAAATTTGCCATTCGCATGCGAGATTTTTCAACCGAGCCATGCTTTCCACCAAATTCGTCGATAGTTGTGTATCATAGGCAAATCACTTTTCTGTTCCAGCGCCCGGCGGAGCGCCAGCGGACTTCGAGGGGAAACAGTATTGAGCTCATCCATTTTTCGGCTGGCCGTTGTTGCGCTTAGCCTCCTGACGACAACCGTCTCGGCTTTCGCCGATGATCCGAAACCAGCCAAGCAGCTCTTCGGCGCGGTAAAACTGCCCAGCAGGTCCGAGCCCGAATCTCTCGGCTTCTACGCCAAGGGCTGTCTTGCCGGCGGCGTCGCGATTCCTTCCGATGGCCCGACCTGGCAGGTGCTGCACCCGACACGCAATCGCCGCTGGGGCAATCCGCGCATGATCGCCCTGGTCGAAAAACTGTCACGCGACGCGCGCGCCAAAGACGGCTGGAACGGCCTGTTGATCGGCGATATTTCCCAGCCGCGCGGCGGTCCCATGCTGAATGGCCATGCGTCCCATCAGATCGGCCTCGATGCCGACATCTGGCTGACGCCGATGCCGGACAGGAGGCTCACCTACGCCGAGCGCGACAATTTTCCGGAGAATTCCGTATTGCGGAAAGGGACTCTCTACGTGGATCCCAACAAGTGGACCAGGGCCCACGCAGACGTGATCATGCAGGCTGCCAGCTATCCAGAGGTCGAACGGATCTTCGTGCATCCGGGCATCAAGAAGAAGCTCTGCGAGACCTGGAAGGGCGACGTTGCGACACTTTCCAAGGTGCGGCCGATGTATGGTCATCATTACCATTTCCACATCCGCATCAAGTGCCCGCCCGGCTCGGTCGGCTGCACGCCGCAAGTTGCCCCTCCGACCGACAGCGGCTGCGGCAAGCCGCTTGCCGACTGGTTTGCCAAACTGAAGCCGCGACCCGTTCCAAAATACGTCAACAAGCCGGTGAAAAAGCCGACCAAGCCCGTGAAGCCGACCTATCTCACGCTCAGATCTCTCCCCAATGCCTGCACCGCGGTCCTGAACTCCAAGTCGGTGACGTCAATGGCGGCTGCCGAATATGGCGTGCCTGCCAATGATGATGTGGCAGCGGTCACCGAGACTGCGTTTGCCGCACCCAGCGACGCAGCGGCAACCGTCGCCTTCCGGTCGATCGAGGATTTCTCCGATCTACTGCCAAGAGGCGAGGTGCCGGTGCCCCTGGAACGTCCCGGCGAGCAGTGGTGATAGATCGCATTCATTCCCATGCATGAGGCCGATACCATCGGTTCATGCATGGGTGACCTGCATAATTTTCATTGAAAATTCATGGGGCCGCTGTTCCCAACCGCCGATGTTCATGGTACCAGCCCTCGCCAACTTCCGAAAAGTTTTTTGACGCTCCGGTCCTCTGAGACCGGTAGTCCTGATATAAGGAAAATGGCATGGCACGTATCATCGAAACGATCACCGGCCTACAAGCCCTCACCTTTGACGACGTGCTGCTGCAGCCCGGACATTCCGAAGTCATGCCGGGCCAGACCAATATCGCCACCCGTATCGCCGCCGACATCGAGCTGAACCTGCCGCTGCTTTCCGCCGCCATGGACACGGTGACCGAAGCCAAGCTGGCGATTGCCATGGCGCAGGCCGGCGGGCTTGGCGTCATCCACCGCAACCTCACCCCCGAGGAGCAAGCCGAGCAGGTTCGTCAGGTCAAGAAGTTCGAAAGCGGCATGGTCGTCAATCCGGTGACGATCGGCCCGGACGAGACGCTCGCGGATGCGCTCGGCCTGATGAAGAAATACAGCATTTCCGGCATTCCGGTGGTGGAAAGCTCCGGCAGCGGCCGCACCGGCCGGCTGGTCGGCATCCTGACCAACCGCGACGTGCGCTTCGCGACGGACACGAGCCAGAAAATCTATGAACTGATGACCAGGGAAAACCTGATCACCGTCAAGGAGAATGTCGATCAGGTCGAAGCCAAGCGGCTGCTTCATTCGCATCGGATCGAAAAACTGCTGGTGGTCGACGATGCCGGCCATTGCGTTGGCCTGATTACCGTCAAGGACATCGAGAAGTCGCAACTCAACCCGCATGCCTCCAAGGATGCGCTGGGCCGGCTGCGCGCCGCAGCCGCAACATCCGTTGGCGATGACGGCTTCGAGCGCGCCGAGCGCCTGATCGATGCCGGCGTCGACCTGCTCGTCATCGACACCGCCCATGGCCATTCGCAGCGCGTTCTGGATGCGGTCACCCGCGCCAAGAAGCTCTCCAATTCGATTCGTATCATGGCCGGCAATGTCGCCACCCCGGATGGCGCCCAGGCGCTGATCGACGCAGGCGCCGACGCCGTCAAGGTCGGCATCGGCCCGGGCTCGATCTGCACGACACGCATCGTCGCCGGCGTCGGCGTACCACAGCTCGCCGCGATCATGGGCGCCGTCGACGTCGCCAGCAAACAGGGCATTCCGGTGATCGCCGATGGCGGCATCAAGTTCTCGGGTGATCTTGCCAAGGCGATCGCCGCCGGAGCATCGGCCGCGATGATCGGCTCGCTGCTCGCCGGCACCGATGAAAGCCCCGGCGAAACCTATCTCTACCAGGGCCGCTCGTTCAAATCCTATCGCGGCATGGGCTCGGTGGGCGCCATGGCGCGCGGCTCGGCCGACCGTTATTTCCAGGCCGAAGTGCGTGATACGCTGAAACTGGTGCCGGAAGGCATCGAGGGCCAGGTGCCCTACAAGGGCCCGGTATCGGCGGTCCTGCACCAGTTGGCCGGAGGCCTGCGCGCTGCCATGGGCTATGTCGGCGGCAAGGATCTCAAGGATTTCCAGGAGAAGGCGACCTTCGTGCGGATTTCCGGCGCGGGCCTGCGCGAAAGCCATACGCATGGCGTGACGATCACGCGCGAAAGCCCGAACTATCCCGGCGGGGCGTGATCCTGCCGCGCAAGAATCGCGTATACCATCTGCTCCGATGAACCGCACGTTGCACAAGGCGGCGTGACTGGAATTTCACGCGCGTCAACGAAGGCCGGCCCATGTCACCCTCCACTGCGATTTTCTGGCCGATCATCGCCCAGATCGTGCTCGTCTACGCACTGTACTACCGGCTTTGGGCCCGGCGGGCGCAAGCCGTCAAGGCGGGGTCGGCCACGGTCGGCCAGTTCCGCGACAACCTGAAAGAGCCTGCGGAAAGCCTGTCGGTGCGCAACAGCCTCGCCAACCAGTTCGAGCTGCCGCCGCTGTTCTTCGTCATCTGCATCGCGATCTATGTTACGGGATATGCGACACTTTATCCCGTTTTGCTCGCCTGGGCGTTTGTCGCCACACGCCTGGCTCACGCCTATATCCATGTAAGCACAAACAGAATCCGCCATCGCATGCCGCTGTTTGCCGCTGGCCTGCTGATCAATGCGCTGCTGTTGCTCTGGCTCGCCGTCAACATTGCCTTGAATTAATTTGTGCGGCGCACAAGTCGCCGCCATATTGCTCCTGAACACAAGTGCCGCCAGATGGCGACAAGGAGCATCGCATGGACCTTGGCAGAGACAGCAAATATCTCGTTCTTCAGGGCGGCGGCGCGCTCGGGGCCTATCAGGCGGGCGCCTATGAGGCGCTGCATAAAGCCGGCATCAGACCCGAATGGGTGGCCGGCATTTCGATCGGCGCCATTAATGCGGCCATCATCGCCGGAAGCCCGGACGAGAAGCGCGTCGACAACCTCCGCGCCTTCTGGGACATGGTGACGTCCGGCCCCAGGACCCTTGTTGCCCAGACCGGCGACGTCATGCGCAAATGGCTGAACGAATATTCGGCGGCCTACAACATGATGGCCGGCGTCGACGGGTTTTACGTGCCCCGCAGCATGATGCCCTGGCAATATCTCACCGATTCCAGCGCCCGGATCAGCTATTACGACACGGCACCGCTGATCGAGACGCTGAACAGGCTGGTCGATTTCGACCTGATCAACCGTGGCAAGACCCGGCTCAGCCTCGGCGCGGTCGAAGTGGTGACCGGCAATTTCGCCTATTTCGACAATCATCGCAGTTCGCAGAATTCCGAGCCGGTGGTCATTACCGCCCATCATGTCGCAGCGTCCGGCGCACTTCCACCCGGCTTTCCGCCCGTGCAGATCGGCGACAAATATTACTGGGACGGCGGCCTGGTTTCCAATACGCCGTTCCAATGGGTGCTCGACGAACGAAGAACGGATGACGACATCTGCGTCTTCCAGATCGACCTCTTCTCCGCAAAGGGCCGGATGCCGGAGGATATTTCCGATGTGCTGGCGCGCGAAAAGGAAATCCGCTTCTCGAGCCGCACACGCTTCAATACCGATGAAGCAAAGAAGAAAGAAAAGTACAAGAAGGCGCTCGCCCGCGTGCTCAGTCCCGTGCCCGAGGAATTCCGCAAAGATCGGGATTTCCGCTTCCTCAACCGTCCGGAGGATTTGGGCGCCGTCACCGCCGTACATCTGATCTACCGGCGGAAGACATACGAGACGCATTCCATGGACAACGAGTTCTCGCGGCTGACGATGGAAGAACATTGGAAGGCTGGCTATGACGATGTCATGGATACGCTGAATTCACCACAATGGCTGAACCGGGTGATCCCCGACGAGGGCTTCGTCTCGATCGATCACCACAGGCAGGCTGCACAATCCTAAGACAGACAGAATGGAGAATACCATGAGACTCAAGGACAAGGTTTGCATCGTCACCGGGGCGGCGAGCGGCCTCGGTTACGGCATCGCCAAGCGCTATGTTGCCGAAGGCGCCAAGGTCGTCATCGCCGATCTCAAAGACGACGCGGCCTCGGCTGCAGCCGCGGAACTTACAGAAATGGGTCCCGGCGAGGCGATCGGCATCGCCATGGACGTGACCAGCGAGGACGCCGTCAACCAGGGTGTGGCGGAGGTCGCTGCCAAGTGGGGCCGCGTCGATGTCCTGGTTTCCAATGCCGGCATCCAGATCGTCCACAGAATCGAGGATTTCCCCTTCGCCGACTGGAAGAAGATGCTGGCCATTCATCTTGACGGCGCTTTCCTGACCACCAAGGCTTGCATTCCGCTGATGCAGAAGCAGGGCGGCGGATCGATCATCTATATGGGCTCCGTGCATTCCAAGGAGGCGTCGGAGCTGAAGTCGGCCTATGTGACGGCCAAGCACGGCCTGCTGGGCCTCGCCCGCACCGTCGCCAAGGAAGGCGGTGCCCACAGCATCCGCAGCAATGTCATCTGCCCCGGCTTCGTGCGCACGCCGCTGGTCGAAAAGCAGATTCCCGAGCAGGCGAAGACGCTGGGAATTTCCGAAGAAGATGTCGTCAAGAAGGTCATGCTGGGGCAGACGGTCGATGGCGAATTCACCACCATCGAGGATGTCGCGGAGACTGCGCTGTTCTTCGCCGCCTTCGAAAGCAACGCGCTGACCGGGCAGTCGATCACGGTCAGCCACGGCTGGCATATCGAATGACAGCAAACTGCTAAACGCTCGAAACGTGGGCCGGTTCCATCACATTATTTTGATGGCGCTGGTCCGGTTTTTCTTACACTCGTCATGGTCTGGCCTGCAACCCGGAGCCATGATATCCCTGAAAAATCAAAGGGAGCCCGTTATGGACCAGCCGAAAATCACGCAGGCGATGATCAAGGCCTATGATGACTATACGCATCTGACGCTCGACCGCCGCGATTTCATGAAGAAGCTGCAGATGCTGGCCGGCTCCGCCGGCGCGGCGGCGGCGATCGCCCCATTGCTTGCCGCCAGCAGCGCCAGGGCTGACATCGTCCCCCCTGACGATAACCGGCTGGAAGCGGAAGACGTCACCTATGCCGGCGCGCCGGGCGAGATCAGGGCCTATATGGCAGCCCCCAAGGGCGTGGGAAAACTTCCCGCCGTGATCGTCATCCACGAGAATCGCGGCCTCAACAATCACATCAGGGATGTAACGCGGCGGCTGGCGCTGGAAGGATTTCTCGCCATGGCACCCGACCTGCTTTCGCCCGCCGGCGGAACGCCCAGCGATGAAGACAAGGCGCGGGAGATGATCTCGGCGCTCAACGCCGACATCAACCGTACCAATCTTATGGCGGCGGTCGAGTTCCTGAAGACATTCCCGAAATCGAGCGGGAAAGTCGGCGCGGTCGGCTTCTGCTGGGGCGGCGGCTGGGTAAATCAGTTGGCCGTCGCAGCCCCCGATCTCCTGGCGGGTGTGGCCTATTACGGCATGCAGCCGCCAGCCGACGACGTGCCGAAAATCAAGGCGTCGCTGATGCTGCACTATGCCGGCCTGGACGACCGCATCAACGCCGGCATCGATGCCTACAAGAAGGCGCTGGAAGCCAGCAGCAAGGATTTCCAGATCTTCGTCTACGACAAGGTCAACCACGCCTTCAACAATGATACGTCCTCCGCCCGTTACAACAAGCAAGCCGCCGATCTGGCATGGGGCAGGACGGTAGGGTTCCTCAAGGAAAAGCTGGGTTAGCTTGCCGGGGTCGAGGATACCCCTCACCGGCGATTTGAGCGGATTGGATGCTGCGCCCGATAACGGTTCAACGGGCGCAGCATTCGGCGCAACAGCTGAACGATAGAAATTGCAGAGGAAGGGTTGTGATGGCCAGCCAGTCACTTTCGCAACCGTTCACGCCGATTTGCTCTCATGCAAAGAACTGTATAAATATTTCCGGATAGAATTCGGGACGAATCGATCCCGCCGGGTTATGAACAGATAGATGCCCACGCTTTTCAGGTTTCTCTATTGGTGCGCACTGCTTGCGGGCGTCGTTTATGCGGTACTTTTTGCCCTCGCCTATCTGGTCGAGCCGCGCGAACGGCCGGCGTTCATCGAAGTCCCATCCGAGCGCACCAATCCGCCGGCCACCTGAGGAGATCGAATGACTGATCTGTCGGCCGCACATGCCGAAGCCTTCCTGGAAATGATGAGTGCCGAGCGGGGCGCCGCGCAAAACACGCTGGTCTCCTATGCGAAAGACCTGGAAGAACTGCGCTCCTTCCTGATCAGCCGCAAGGTTGCGATGACCTCGGCGGCATCGGCGGACCTGCAGGCCTTTCTCGCCCACATGGCGCGCGAGGGCTACAAGGCCTCTTCGCAGGCACGGCGATTGTCGGCCATCCGGCAGTTCTACAAATTTCTCTATGCGGAAAATATCCGCGAGGACGATCCGTCCGGCATTCTCGATGCCCCGAAGAAATCGCGCCCCCTGCCCAAGACTCTTTCCGAAAAAGAAACCGACCGATTGATCGGGCTGGCGGCGGAAGAGGCCGAAGCCGAGGGCCCCAACAAGCTCGACAGGCTGCGGATGCTGGCGCTGCTGGAGCTCTGCTATGCAACGGGGATGCGCGTTTCCGAACTGGTCTCGCTGCCCGCCCGCGTGCTGGGCGAGGAAGGCCGGTTCCTGATCATCAAAGGCAAGGGCGCCAAGGAGCGGCTGGTGCCGCTGACGAAGGCGGCAGTCATGGCCATCGCCGCCTATGGCGAGGAACTGCGCGCCGTGCATGGCGACAAGGAATTCGCGTTTCTCTTCCCCAGCAACAGTGCGACCGGCTATCTGCCGCGCCAGGTTTTCGCCCGCGATCTCAAAAGCCTGGGCACGCGCGCCGGCATTCGCGCCGCGGCCCTTTCCCCGCATGTGATCCGCCATGCCTTCGCCAGCCACCTGCTGGCCAACGGCGCGGATCTGCGCGTCGTGCAGGAACTCCTGGGACATTCCGACATTTCCACGACACAAATCTATACGCATGTGCTGGATGAAAAACTACGTGAACTGGTCGAAACGCATCACCCCCTTGCAAAAAGCTCAAAAAACAGGGCATAGGAGCGCCAAGCGACCAGCCGGAACGGATGATCATGTATAATTACCTCGATTTCGAAAAACCGATATCCGATCTTGAAGGCAAGATTCTCGAACTGAAGACTCTCGCCGCCGAGAACGAAAGCATCGATACCTCGGAAGAGATTTCCCGCCTCGAAGCGCGCGCCCGCGACGCCATGATCGATATCTATTCAAAACTCACGCCCTGGCAGAAGACGCAGGTGGCGCGCCACGTCGCACGCCCGCACTTCATCGATTATCAGCAGGGCCTGTTCACCGAGTTCACGCCGCTGGCCGGCGACCGCAAGTTCGCCAATGACGATGCCATCCAGGCGGGCTTTGCCCGCTTCCGAGGCCAGCCCGTCGCCCTGATCGGCCAGGAAAAGGGCAGCGATACCAAGAGCCGCATCCGCCACAATTTCGGCTCGGCGCGCCCCGAAGGCTATCGCAAGGCGATCCGCATCATGGAACTTGCCGACCGGTTCAACATGCCGGTGGTCACGCTCGTCGATACGGCAGGCGCCTATCCCGGCATCGGCGCTGAAGAGCGCGGCCAGGCCGAAGCCATCGCGCGCTCGACGGAAATGTGCCTCAACCTCAAGGTTCCCGTGGTCTCGGTGATCATCGGCGAAGGCGGCTCGGGCGGCGCGATTGCGATTGCCACCGGCAACCGCGTCTACATGCTGGAACACGCGATCTATTCTGTGATTTCGCCCGAAGGCGCGGCCTCGATACTCTGGCGTGATTCGACCCGCGCCAAGGAAGCCGCCCAGAACATGAAGATCACCGCCGAGGATCTGAAGCAGCTCGGCGTCATCGACGCCATCATACCCGAACCCGTCGGCGGTGCCCATCGCGAGCCGGAAAAGGTCATCAATGCCACCGGCGATGTGATTGCCGGCGCGCTTGCCGATCTGGCACAGCGCAACGACCTGCGCGGCGAACGGCGGCAGAAATTCCTCGAAATGGGCCGCCAGCTGTAGATCGCCGCGCTTTCCGCCCAAACTCGGCCATAATCAACGGATTTGTGTCTGGACCAGTGGGATCAGCCTCGTATATTTACGAGAGAATTGATAACGTTAATCGGATGTGAATATTCCGGTAACTGTTTCTATCTTATAAGCCTGAAGTATGATTCTTCCTCGTGAAGACTGACTGTGCTGAAAATAGTGACGGAACTGGCTGGAATGCGCGTAAGAACGGGACTTGCTCTCTTTGTTGCTTTCGGACTGCTGGCGGGCTGCACGACGCAGGAGGCGTTGCAGATCGAGCAGGTATCCAATCGCGTCGAACATCCGCTGCCGGCCAAGATGCAGACCAAGCTGGCCAAGATGAACCTGGCCATGTCCTCCCCCATCATGATGCGCGTCTTCAAGGAAGAAGAGGTGATGGAGGTCTGGAAGGCGAATTCGCAGGACCGCTACCAGCTGGTCGCGACCTATCCGATCTGCGCCTGGTCCGGCATGCTCGGACCGAAGAAGAAGGAAGGCGACCGCCAGGCGCCGGAAGGCTTCTACAATATCACCACCAGCCAGATGAATCCGAACTCGCAATATTACCTGTCGTTCGACATCGGCTATCCCAACAAATATGACCGCGCCTATGGGCGCAACGGTCGCAATATCATGGTGCACGGCGCCTGCTCGTCGGCCGGCTGCTATTCGATGTCGGATGCGGCGGTGCTGCAGATTTATGCCTTTGCCCGCGAGGCGTTCCGTGGCGGCCAGAAGAGCTTCCAGATACAGGCTTTCCCCTTCCGGATGACGGCCGAGAACATGGCCAAGCACCGCTCCTCCGAGAATTACCCGTTCTGGCAGAACATCAAGACCGGATACGACTATTTCGAGATCACCCACCGCCCGCCGGAAGTCGATGTCTGCGGCAGGAAATATGCCTTCAATCAAGTGTCCGGCTGTTCGTCGGCAACACCGCCGGCGCTGACCGCCGCCTACGCCACCTATTCGAAAGCATATGAGGCGGCTTTTGCCACGGCATCCAGCAAATATAGTGCGAATGCCTGGAAGGATACGCCGGAATTCGAGCGCAAGGCACTTTCCCGTCAGGCCAAGCGCATGGGCAAGAAGCCGAAGATCGCCAATGACGCCGAATATGTGCTGGTCGATCCCTCTGCTAAGCTGACGCCGACCTCCGATACCGTCACCAGCTTTTCCGCCGCCTATGCCAAGGTCGAGGCGCGCAAGAACGGCACCGAAAAGGAAGTCATCTGGCTCTCGGTCGCCGAAGTCGAGGCACGCAAGAAGGCAGCGGAGGAAAAGCGCAAGGCAGACGAAAAGCTCGCCAAGCAGTTGGCCAAGGCACATATCCCGATCCCCGAAGCCAATCCGATCAGGCCGGTCGTGCAGCCCGAGGTGGCGACGGCCGACGACGGCGAGGCGTTTCCGCCGATCTGGAAGCTCTGGGCGAAGAAACCTGTTGCCAAGCCGGTTGTCGTCACCACGACGATTGTACCGGCGGAAGAAAAACCTGCTGACAAGGCGGACAGGAAGAAGGCCGAGGCTGAAACGAAGAAGGCCGTCGAGCAGCCCGCGGCTGTCGAACAGCAGGCTCATACAGCTGCCGATCCAGCCAAGGAAAAGCCGTTCTGGAAGATCTGGTGATGACCGAGGCGGCCGATGCCGTCCTGAGGCTCGATCTGCGCGGGCTGAAATGCCCGCTACCCGTGCTCAAGACCCGCAAGAAGATGGCAACATTGCCGGCCGGCAGCACGATTGCCGTGGAAACCACCGACCCTCTGGCCGGCATCGACATTCCGCATTTCTGCAGTGAAGACGGGCATGTTTTGCTGTCGCAGCAGAAGACGGAAACCGGGCATATGTTCGTGATCCGGAAATCCTGTCGTTCCTAAATTGAAAATCTCATGCATCTCATGCATAATGCATGGAATTAAGGAGATTGCTGATGCTCAAAGTCAAAGCTGCAGAGTTCCAGCGCAATATCGGAAAATATCAGGATATCGCATTAATCCAGCCCGTTGCAGTCACCCGAAATGGCCGCGAAGGGACTGTGTTGATTTCGACGGAAGAGTACAGACGACTGAAGCGCGGCGAACGAAGGGTCATGCAGCTCGAAGACTTCACCGACGAGGATATCGAGGCGATTGAGAACGCGCGTATCGCGCCTGAAGCGGCCGCCTTCAACGACGAAATGGAGAATTAATCCTTGACGCTGCCGAAACCGGCGCCAGGTCAAGTCATTCACTACTCTTATCTGTGGTCAGAAGAATACAAGCGTGGTCGCGAAGAGGGATCGAAAGATCGGCCCTGCGTTATTGTGGTTGCCGTCGACAAAGACAGCAATGGACTGGACGTTGTCACCGTGGTTCCGATCACCCATTCTCCACCATCCGCCTTGACTGAAGCAATTGAAATTCCATATCGTACGAAGGTTCGTCTTGGTCTCGACGACGAGCCGTCTTGGGTCGTTTTGAGCGAGGCCAATCGGTTTTGCTGGCCGGGTCCGGATCTGCGACCGGTACCCCGAGCAAAGCCACGCACGATGATCCATGGACTTCTGCCGCAAAACCTTTTCAACCTCATGCAGTCGAGATTTGTCGCGGTTTTACGGGCAAAGCGTTTATCGATCGTGCCGAGAAGTGAGTGATTCTGAACACAGCGTCACCGGCCCTCACCGCATCGTGATGCTTGCCTGCGTTTTCCGACCCCCCATTTACTGTTATCGCGGCCTGGACATTTCCCGACGGAGTGAACATGATTTTCGCCGATGACATGACGCGCCGCGCGGCCCTTCACTTCCTTTGCACAGGAACGCTTCTGATGACGACGCTATCCGCCACCACTCCCGCCGAGGCTGCCGCATCGCCCTCCTTCGCGGTGACGACGCCGATCCATATCCATTCGGCATCGTTGCGCGTGCGCGATCTCGCCCTGATGACGGATTTCTATCACACGGTCATCGGCATGGAGATCATCTCGCGGAACGCAGCCGAGACCGTGCTCGGCAAGGACGGCATGCCGCTGTTTTACCTGACCGCCAAGCCGATGGACGAGCCCGACGACAAGCGCACGGCGGGGCTGTTCCACACCGCATTCCTGATGCCGTCGCGCAAGGACCTCGGCGAATGGCTGATCCACGCCGTCAGGAACAAGATCCCGTTCACCGGCTTTGCCGATCATCTCGTATCGGAAGCGCTCTATCTCGACGATCCCGAGGGCAATGGCATCGAAGTCTATGCCGACCGCTCGCCGCTCCGCTGGACCTGGACCAACAATCTCATCGACATGGCGACCGATCCGCTCGATCTCGACAATCTGGTCGAGGGTCTGCCGATGGAGGCCCATCCGCCCTATGTCGCGCCCTCCGGCTTCCGCATCGGCCATGTGCATCTGCGCGTCGGCAACGTTGCCAAGGCCGAGGATTTCTACATCGGCACCGCCGGGCTGGAACTGACCCAGCGGGTTCAGAACAGCGCCTCCTTCCTCGCCAACGGCCGCTATCACCACCATATCGGCGCCAATATCTGGCAGAGCCGCAATGCCGGCATCCGAAGCGACAAGATGCTGGGCCTCGATTTCCTGGCGTTTTCTGTCGCCGAACCGCTGATGGATGGCCTCCGGAGCCGTCTCAAGGAACGCGGCACCGATTTCCACGAGCAGGGCGACATGGTCGAGGCGCTCGATCCCTGGGGCACCAGGGTGCGGTTCATTCCTGCCGCATAGTCTTCGGTGACCGCCATTGCCCGGTCCATCCCTTGACGTCCCCGTTAGTTTTTTCCATAGGAGGAGCGGACAAGGACATCCGGTCAGAACCGGGAAAGGGGATCATGGAGGAGTTGCGGCACGCGGTTGACGGAGATGCGGAGCGGGCGCTGATGGCGCTCGGCAAACGCAACCTCGTGATCGTCGGGCTGATGGGTGCGGGCAAATCGGCGATCGGCAAGCTGGTGGCGCAAACGCTCGCCATTCCCTTCATCGATTCCGACCATGAGATCGAGCGCGTCTCGCGCATGACCATCCCTGAACTTTTCCAGGCCTATGGCGAGCCGGAGTTCCGCAAGCTTGAGCAGCGCGTCATCAAGCGACTGCTCAGGACCGGGCCACGGGTGCTATCGACCGGCGGTGGCGCCTTCATGAACGAGGAAACGCGGCTTGCCATTCGCGACAACGGTCTGTCGCTGTGGCTCGATGCCGATCTCGACATACTCTGGGAACGGGTGATCAAGCGCGACAACCGCCCGCTGCTCAAGACCGAGAACCCGAAAAAGACACTCGAGGACCTGATGATCGCCCGCTATCCGACTTATGCGCTGGCGCATCTCAAGGTAAAATCGCGCGACGTGAAAAAGGAAGCGATAGCGAGCGAAGTGATTGCCGCTGTCGCATCGACATTGGAAAATGCTGATCATGAATGACGAGACGAAAGTGGTGCGGGTCGAACTCGGGGACCGCGCCTATGACATCCTGATCGGATCGGGCCTGATCGCCAGCGCCGGCCGCGAGATCGCCAGCCGCCTCAGGGGCAGGCGCGTGGCTGTGATCTCCGACGAGAATGTCGCCGCAACCTATCTCGAACCGCTGACCCGGAGCCTCGAGGCCGAGGGGATTGCGGTTCATCCGCTAGTATTGCCGGCCGGTGAGAAGACCAAGAGCTTCGAGCCGCTGATGCAGGCGACCGACCATATCCTCGCCTCCAAGATCGAGCGCAACGACGCGGTGATCGCGCTCGGTGGCGGCGTGATCGGCGATCTGACTGGTTTTGCCGCCGGTATCGCCCGGCGTGGCACGCGTTTCATCCAGATTCCGACATCGCTGCTGGCGCAGGTCGACTCGTCGGTGGGCGGCAAGACCGGCATCAATTCCCGCCATGGCAAGAACCTGATCGGGGTCTTCCACCAGCCCGACCTGGTGCTGGCCGATACCGATGTCCTCAACACGCTGTCGGAACGCGAATTCCGCGCCGGCTATGCCGAGGTCGCCAAATATGGGCTGATCGACAAGCCGGGCTTTTTCGAATGGCTGGAAGAAAACTGGCGCGACGTCTTCTCCGGCGGTCCCTCGCGGACCGAGGCGATCGCCATTTCCTGCCAGGCCAAGGCCGATGTCGTTGCCGCCGACGAGCGCGAGAACGGCCTGAGAGCACTGCTCAATCTCGGCCATACATTCGGCCATGCGCTGGAAGCGGCTACCCGGTATGATTCCGCGCGCCTCGTGCATGGCGAAGGCGTGTCAATCGGCATGGTGCTGGCGCATCAGTTCTCCGCGCGCATGAACCTGTCGAGCTATGATCTCGCCTCCCGCGTCGAAAGGCATCTGCGCGATGTCGGACTGCCGGTGTCGATGGCGGATATCCCGGGCGAGTTGCCGCCGGCCGAAATGCTGCTCGAAGCCATTACCCAGGACAAGAAGGTCAAGGGCGGCAAGCTGACATTCATCCTGACGCGGGGCCTCGGCGAATCCTTCGTCGCCGACGACGTGCCGGCCTCGGAAGTCCTTTCCTTCCTCAGGGAAAAGCGCGGATAAAGCGATGGATGGCGGGACGCTCCTTGAGAGGCTGATCTGGTTTTTCACCGGCCGTCCCGGCCAGAAGAAAAGCGAATTGGAAGGCGACGAGGCTCCCTCGCCCCGCGAAAACGGCAGCCGCATGTCCAGGGAACGCCCTGCCGGCTTGGCAGAACTCGACGAGCGCGAGATCGCCGATATCCTCATCCACCGCACCCAGATGCGCGGCGTCAATGCCGACGATCCGCCGGAAGTGATTGTGCGCACCATTCTCGAAAGCCCGTTCACGCGCATGCCGATATGGCGGGGATCGATCGACAATATCATCGGCGTTCTGCATGCCAAGGAACTGCTCCGCGCATTGGCCGAGCCGGGCGCGACGCCTGAGAAGCTGGATATCAAAGGCATTGCCGACCGCCCGTGGTTCGTGCCGGATACGACCAGCCTGCGCGAACAATTGAACGCCTTCCTCAAGCGCAACACCCACTTCGCCATCGTCGTCGATGAATATGGCGACATGCAGGGCATGGTCACCATGCAGGATATTCTGGAGGACGTACTCGGCGACATCGCCGACGAGCGCGAAGTCGACCTGACCGGCGTCCGCAAGGAAGCCGATGGCTCGATCATCGTCGATGGCGCCGTGACGGTCCGCGATCTCAATCGCGCCATGGGCTGGTCGCTGCCCGATAGCGAGGCAACCACGATCGCCGGACTGGTGATTCATGAATCTCGGTCGATCCCGGACGAACGGCAGGCGTTCACCTTCCATGGCAAGCGCTACATCGTCATGAAACGTGTGAAGAACCGCATTACAAGACTGAGGATTCGTCCGGCGATCGAGAACGGCACGGTAAAATAATCGGGCGCCGCCTCCCTTGCTCAAATCGATTGAAATGACTAGATTCGCGCATCTTTTCCAGAGGGATTTTCCATGCAGACCATCGTCACGAAACTCAAGGACGCCGCCCTCTCCACCAGTGCCCGGGACATCCGCGCAGCCTTCGCCAACGACCCCGATCGCTTCGACAAATACCATGTCTGGTTTGAAGACCTGCTGATGGATTACTCCAAGACGGCGGTCAACGAGACCGTGTTCGGCCTGTTGACCGAGCTGGCCGAGAAGGCCGGCGTCGCCACCAAGCGTGAGGCGATGTTCACGGGCGAGATCATCAACATCACCGAACAGCGCGCCGTGCTGCATACCGCGTTGCGCAACCGGGCCAACACGCCTGTCATGGTCGACGGCAGGGATGTGATGCCCGACGTCAACGCCGTGCTGAAGGCGATGGGCGAATTCGCCGAGGGTATCCGCTCCGGTAAGACGACGGGCGCCACCGGCAAGAAGATCACCGATGTCGTCAATATCGGCATCGGCGGCTCCGATCTCGGTCCTGCGATGACGACACTGGCGTTGGCGCCATTCCATGACGGCCCACGCCTGCATTACGTCTCCAATATCGATGCCGCCCATATCGCCGACACGATCAAGCTGTTGGACCCCGAAACATCTCTGTTCATCATCGCCTCGAAGACCTTCACCACCATCGAGACGATGACCAATGCCAGCACGGCCCGCGCCTTCATTTCCAGGGCGCTTGGCGAGGATGCCGTGCAGCATCATTTCGCGGCGGTGTCCACCGCGCTCGACAAGGTGGCAGCCTTCGGCATCGACGCCGGCCGCGTCTTCGGCTTCTGGGACTGGGTCGGCGGCCGCTATTCGATCTGGTCGGCCATTGGTCTGCCGCTGATGATCGCCATCGGCTCGGAGAATTTCGGCAAGTTCCTCGACGGCGCGCATGCGATGGACAATCATTTCCGCTCGGCGCCATTGAACAAGAATGTGCCTATGCTGCTCGGTCTGGTCGGCTATTACCAGCGCAACGTGCTGGGCCTGACCTCGCGCGCCGTCATTCCCTACGACCAGCGGCTCAGCCGCTTCCCGGCCTATCTGCAGCAGCTCGACATGGAATCGAACGGCAAGGGCGTGACCATGGATGGTTCGCCGGTGGCCGGCTCCTCCGGTCCGGTGGTCTGGGGCGAGCCCGGAACCAATGGCCAGCACGCCTTCTTCCAGCTGCTGCATCAGGGCACGGATTTCATCCCGGTCGAATTCATGATCGCCAAGCAGGGTTTCGAGCCCGAGTTGCGCTACCAGCACGAACTGCTGATGTCCAATTGCGTGGCGCAGTCGCAGGCACTGCTCAAGGGCCGCACTCTCGCCGAGGCCAAGGCGCAGCTGACGGCGCAGGGCTGGGACGAGGCGAAGGCCGACCATATCGCGCCGCATCGGGTGTTCACCGGCAACCGTCCGTCGATCACCTTCGTCCATGACAAGCTGACTCCGTTCGCGTTGGGCCGGCTGATCGCGCTTTATGAACACCGGGTGTTCGTCGAGGGCGTGCTTTACGGCATCAATTCCTTCGACCAGTGGGGCGTGGAACTGGGTAAGGAACTCGCCACCGGATTATTGCCGGTCGTGCAGGGCACCAAGGGCACGGAGGGGCTGGACAGCTCGACGGTGGGATTGGTGGCGGCGCTGAAGTGAACGGGGGAATCACCCCCCACCAACTTCGGCCTCATTTTTGGTAGCGAGGCGTCGCGTGTTTACCTCTCCCCTTGTGGGCGAGGATATGAAGGCCGGGCGAGCATGCGAGCCCTTGGCCGATGTTGGTGAGGGGTACCGCCGCCCCTCACAGCCCCCATACGACCGATTGTTCATGCCGTTTGATCAGCGATTTCAGCTCTTCGAATCCAGCGCCGATATGCCGGGCGAAATGATCGATCGCCGGCGCGCGCAGCGCATCGGCGCGTCGCAAAAGGCCCAGCGCGCGTTCGGGGTGCGGAATGGTCATCGGCAATGCGGTGATGGATTTTTCGTTACGCAGCGCGAAGACGACGCTGTGCGGCATGATGGTCAGCGCTTCCGATGTCTTGAGATAGTTGATGACGCTCATCAGCGAGCCGCCTGAATAACGGATCTTGATCTCCGTCGCCCCGAACGACAGCAGCATGCTGCGCAAATCCGCAAGCAGCGGGCTACCCGGCGGCGGCGCGATCCAGGGATAATCCAGCAGATGCGAGGGCTGCGGCCGCCGCTTCATCAGCAACGGATGGGTGATGCTGCAGGCCACCACATTACGCCCCGGCAGGATCTGCTGGAACACCAGCCCCGAGCCCTCGTCGAGAATATCGATCGGGCAGATGGCAAGATCGATCTGGTCCGCATTCAGTGCCGCGCGGAGGTCCGGGAAATAACCATAGGTGAGATCGACGCGGACATCCGGATGCTTGTTCTGGAACTCGGCTATCATCGAGGCGATCAGCGCATCCATGAAGAACGGCGTGCCGCCAACCCGCACGACGCCGCTTTTGCCGACCCTGAAACTTTCGACAGTCTCCGAGGCCTTGCGGCCTGCCGTCAGCATGGTGCGCCCATGCTCGGCGAGCGCCCGGCCAAGCGGCGTCGGCTGCAGCGGCCGCTTGCCCTTGATGAACAGCGGCTCGCCCAGGCGCTTTTCCAGCATGGAAATGGTGCGCGACACCGCCGGCTGAGTGAGGCCCAGAAGCGCCGCCCCTTCCGTCACGCCGCCGGTCTGCACGATCGCAGCCAGTTGCACCAGATGCCGTTCATCGATCTTCATAACGATCGGTTATATAAACCGGCAATAAAATGATCAACAGTCACGCGGGGCTTTGATAGTCTCTCCTCATCCCGACAACGCCTTGGAGGAGAGCATGTCGCCGGCCCCCACTGCGCTGGATTTCTCGGAAGTCAATTCTGCCGATATCTTCGCGCAACGCCTTGCCAGCAACCGACAAAAGCCGCTGCCGCAGATCCTGACGGCAGCTGTTCAGCACCTCCATGAGTTGATCAGGGAATTCCGTCCGACGCCCGAGGAATGGCGCGACGTGATCGCCTTTCTCACCGAGGTCGGGCACGCTTGCGACGAGCGACGGCAGGAATGGGTGCTGCTGTCGGATCTTCTGGGCGCCTCGGCGCTTGTCGAGGAGATCAATTCCCGCCGGCCGAAGGGTGCGACGCCCAACACGGTGCGCGGTCCGTTCTATCGTGCCGATGCGCCGCATCTGCCCCTCGGCGCGTCGATTTCCCTGGATGGTGTCGGCGAACCCTTGACAGTCAGCGCCCGCGTGCAGGATCTCGATGGCCAGCCTGTCACCAATGCCACGATCGAGACATGGCAGGCGAATGCGCATGGCTTCTACGAGAACCAGCAGCCGGATCGGCAACCGGAATTCAACCTGCGCGGCATCTTCCGGTCGGACAAGAACGGCCGGATCCATTACCGGACGATCAAGCCTGCCGGGTACAGCGTACCCGACGATGGACCGGTCGGCATGCTGATGAAGCAGGCGGGCTATCCGCTCAGGCGGCCTGCGCATCTGCATTTCATGATCAAGGCACCGGGTTTCGAGACCATCACCACGCATATTTTTGACCGCAAGGACACGCATCTCAACGAGGACGCGATCTTCGGCGTCAAGCAGGAACTGGTCCTCGATTTCCAAGCCGTTGAAATTGGCGAATGGCAGGCCGATTTCACCTTCACCATGGCCCGGTCCAAAGCGGGAGCACGCGCATGAGCCGACTATTCACCTATCAGGGCAGCGCCGCCCATATCGTTTTCGGGGAAGGCACCAGCCGGAAGGCGGGTGAATGGGTCGAGAAGCTCGGCTGCAAACGCGCCCTGGTGCTCTCGACTCCGCATCAGAAGCACGATGCGGAGGCGCTGGCTGAGAAGCTTGGGCGGCTGGCTGCCGGCACTTTTACCGGAGCGGTGATGCATACGCCGGTCGATGTCACCGATACAGCAATGCGGGTGGTCACAGACCTGGGCGCCGATTGCGTCGTCTCGCTCGGCGGCGGCTCGACCACCGGGCTCGGCAAGGCGATCGCCTACCGCACCGACCTTCCACAGATCGTCATCCCCACCACCTATGCCGGCTCCGAAGTCACCCCGATCCTCGGCCAGACCGAAGGCGGTCGCAAGACCACGGTCAAGGACCCGAAGATCTTACCCGAAGTGGTGATCTACGATGCGACGCTGACCACCGGCCTGCCGGTCGGCATGAGCGTCACATCGGGGCTGAACGCCATGGCGCATGCGGTCGAGGCGCTTTACGCGCAGGACCGCAACCCGATATCCAGCCTGATGGCGACGGAGGGCCTGCGTGCCTTCAGGTCGGCCCTGCCCGCGATCATCAAGGATCCGCACGATCTTTCGGTGCGCGCCGACGGGCTCTATGGCGCCTGGCTCTGCGGCACCGTGCTCGGCACGGTCGGCATGGCGCTGCATCACAAGATCTGCCACACGCTGGGCGGCACGTTCGACACGCCGCATGCCGACACGCATGCGATCATGCTGCCGCACACCGCCGGCTTCAATGCCGTCGCCGTACCGGAACTGCTTTCGCCGGTGGCGGATATCTTCGGCGGTTCGGTCGGCGGCGGGCTGTGGGATTTCGCCCAATCGATCGGCGCGCCGCTGGCGCTGCGCGATCTCGGCCTGACGGAAGCCGATCTCGACCGGGCCGCTAAGATCGCCACTGAAAACCCCTACTGGAATCCGCGGCCTATCGACCGCCCGTCGATCCGCGAACTCTTGCAGCATGCCTGGGAGGGCACGCGGCCAGCCACATAACGTTGTGCATCGGGAGGAGACCCATGCCTATCCTGGATTTGAGCGGAGTGTCGAAAAAGTTCGGTGCGCTTGTCGTCGCCGAACAGATCTCGTTCGCCGTCGAACAAGGCGAGGCGCTCGGCATCATCGGCCCGAACGGCGCCGGCAAATCGACGCTGTTCAACCTGATCACCGGCAATATCGCCGCCGACACCGGTACGATCCGCTTCGAGGGTCAGGATGTGACGAACATGCCGCCGATGCAGCGCTGTTTTGCCGGCATGGGGCGGACGTTCCAGATACCGCAACCGTTCGAACAGCTCACCGTGTTCGAGAACCTCTTGGTGGCCGGTGCTTTTGGCGGACAATGTTCGGAAAGCGAAGCCACCGACCGTTGCGCCGAGATCCTTGTTGATACCGGCCTGATCGACAAGGCCAACGCCACCGCCGGCAGCCTGTCGCTGCTCGGCCGCAAGCGGCTGGAACTGGCGCGCGCCATGGCCACCGATCCGAAACTGCTGTTGCTCGATGAGATCGCCGGCGGCCTGACAGAGGGCGAATGCCGGGCGTTGGTCGCCACCATTCGCGGTGTGCATGCCAAGGGCATCGCCGTGATCTGGATCGAGCATGTGCTGCATGCGCTGAATTCCGTGGTCGAGCGGCTGCTGGTGCTGCATTTCGGCAAGATCATCGGTATCGGCAAGCCCGACGAGATCATGGCGTCCCGCGATGTCCGGGAAATCTATCTGGGGATCGAGATCTGATGGCGACACTGATCGAGACGCGCGCGCTCAAAGCCTTCTACGGCGATTTCCAGGCGCTGTTCGGCGTCGATATCACGCTCGACGAGGGCGAGACGATCGCCATTATCGGCGCCAACGGCGCCGGCAAGACGACGCTGATGCGCTCGATATCAGGCGTGCTGAAAAACGAGCCAACCTCCATTCTCCATCGCGGCGAGACAATTGGCGCGCTTCCCTCGCCGGATGTCATGGGCCGCGGCATCGCCATGGTGCCGGAGGGCCGCAAGCTTTTCCCGTCGCTGACGGTCGAGGAAAACCTGCTGGTCGGGGCCTATGGCCGCAAGGTCGCCGGCCCCTGGAACCTTGACAGCATCTATAGCCTGTTTCCGATTCTGAAGGAGCGACGTGGCAAGCCCGCAACGGCGCTCTCCGGCGGCCAACAGCAGATGGTGGCAATCGGCCGGGCGCTGATGTCCAATCCGGACGTGCTGCTCTGCGACGAGATCAGCCTCGGCCTTGCCCCCGTCGTCGTCCGCGATATCTACGCCGCCTTCCCGCGCATCCGCGAGACCGGGGCGGCGATCGTCATCGTCGAGCAGGATATTGCCCAGGCGCTGAAGGTCGCCAATCGCGTCTATTGCATGATGGAGGGCCGCATCACGCTCACGGGCAAGTCGGGCGAACTCGACCGCGACGCCATTCACAAAGCCTATTTTGGAGCCGATGGCCATGAACTGGTTTGACACCATCCTCCAGGGCGTCCTGCTCGGCGGCCTCTACGCGCTGTTTGCCGCTGGCCTCAGTCTGGTCTTCGGCATCATGCGGCTGGTCAATCTCGCCCATGGCGACCTGATCATCCTGTCGGCCTTCGTCATCCTCTTGCTCGTCTCCACCTTCGGGATCAATCCGTTCGTCGCGGCGCTGATCGCCGCTCCGCTGATGTTTGCCGCCGGCTGGGTGCTGCAATATTACCTGCTCAACCGGACGCTCGGCAAGGACATGCTGCCGCCGCTGCTGGTGACCTTCGGCCTGTCGATCGTCATCCAGAACGGATTGCTCGAAGGGTTCACCGCCGATAGCCGGCGCATTTCGGCAGGCGCGTTGGAGACGGCATCGCTGCCGCTTGGTGCGGTCAATGCCGGGATCATGCCGATCCTGACATTCGGATCGGCGATCATCGTCATCGTCGCGCTC
>JAQGJP010000082.1 GCA_028290545.1 Rhizobium sp.
CAGGAAGGAGCGGAACGCCGTGCGCGCACGAATGCCGCACGGCCAGGATTTGCCGTCCGTGGTGCAGGTTTCGTCCTGCGGCACGACATCTATGCCGGAAACCGCGACCGAATAGCCTTTCGCCTCGATCAGGCCGGCGGCCGTCGCGACCGGCTGGAACAGCTTCGTGCCGTTCCAATCGTCGGGCATCTTCGGCTTGGGCGGCATGGCGAGCGCCAGCTTGCTCAATGGCTCACGCGGCTCGACCCGCTCGAGCTCTCCGGTGCGCAGTTCCGGCGGCGCGACGACGTCCGGATCGATCGCCCGCGAATGCACCACCGGCTTTGGCGACTGCGGCGCGGCGGGAGCGGGAATTGCTGACGTGGCCGGCTCTTCAGGCCCTGCATCTGTGCCTTCTTGAGAGATCGTGTCCGCGCCGGGATCGATCTGATCCACCGCAACAGTGCTTTCGCTTCCCTTCAGCGTGCGGCCGCCGGCGACGACCAGGGCCGCCATCACCGGGACCATCAGAACCGCCAGGACAAGATGAGGAAACCGCACCAGCCGGACCTACTGGCTTGCCCAGACAATCCGCGCCACCCATTCGACATCGCGCATGGCAATGTCGCGGTCGGGATGATCGGGATTGAGCGAGACCAGCGCGATCGACTTGACGGTCTGGCGCTCGAGCACCTTGGCCATCACCTCGCCGGCTGTGGTCTTCACGACGACGCGATCGCCCTTGCGGGTGACCGCGCCTGGCTCGACGATGAGGACGTCGCCATTGCGGTAGAGCGGCAGCATGGAATCGCCTTGCACCTGCAGCGCATAGGAGCTCTCGGTCGATTGCGCCGGGAGTTCGACCAGATCCCAGCCCTGCCCCGCCGGAAAGCCGGCATCGTCGAAGAAGCCGCCGGCGCCGGCCTGGGCAAAGCCGAGCAACGGCACGGAGCTCCTACGCGCGGGTGCGGCGCCGATGCGGCCCTCGATCAGTCCGGTGAACTCGTCGAGCGAAGCGCCGGTTGCCTCCATGATCTTGGCCAGTGATTCGGTCGAAGGCCAGCGCGGCCTGCCATCCGACGACAGACGTTTCGACTTGTTGAAGGCGGTTGAATCGAGGCCCGCGCGCCTTGCCAGACCTGACGCCGAAAGCGAATAACGCTCGGCAAGAGCATCGATGGCGGCCCAGACGCGGTCGTGCGAGAGCATGTCGTGCTCTCCTTCGAGACAGGAAAAAATGCCTGTTCCTTCTAGTCTCCGAAAGCCGGTTTGTCCACCGGCGGCACTGCCGCGCCGCGCGCTCCCGTCGGCTGCGGAAATTCCGCTTCCGTGGATCAATCGCCTCCCTTGGCGAGGCCGCGCAAACCCTGGTGCGAGGTCATGAAAATTCGCTCCTCCTGGGTCGGCGGTCGCGGGGCGACCGCGCGGCCAAGTGCCGTGACAACCTCGTCAATGTCGAGAAAGCGGCGCGCCGTGCGGTCGTAGACGCCCGCGGTCGTCAGGATCAAAGCGGCCGTCTCGCCATTGTCGAGGACGAAACGGTGCTTGCCGATGACCTGGCTGCCTTCCCAGGTCTCGATCGAGGACACCACTTCGAAGCGGCGCCACAGCCTGATCTCGCGCGCATAGACCGCCTGCAGCCCGCCCATCATCGGCGCCCAGCCGTTCTTCCTGGCGAGCGTGATCAGCCCGGCGCGGACAAACAGGTCGATGCGGCCGAGATCTGCCAGCATCATGTAGCGCGCATTGTTGAGATGGATGTTGAAGTCGATGTCGGTCGGCAGGCAGCGAAAGGCCAGCCGGCTTTCACCGCCCATCACATAGGGGCCACGGCTGCGCGCCGTGGCCAGCATGCGCGCCATGCGCGCCCAGACATACATAACCTGGCGTCAGGCAGCCTGCTTCACGTCGCCCTTGGCGTAGGGGTCGAAGCGTTCGTAGAAGGTTTCGCCCTTCTCGGCCATGTCGAGCAGCAGCTTGGGCGCCTTGAATTCGGCGCCGTATTTTTTCTGCAGGCCCTTGGCGATCTTGACGAACTCCTTGGCGCCGATGCCGTCGATATAGGACAGCGCGCCGCCAGTGTAGGGCGCGAAACCGAAGGCGAGGATCGAGCCGACATCGGCCTCACGCGGGTCGGTGACGATGCCCTCTTCCATCACCCGGGCTGCCTCCAGCGCGATGGTGACCAGCAGCCGCTGCTGCAGTTCCTCATAATCGACCTTCTCGGGCGCAAGCTGCGGATAGAGATCCTTGAGGCCCGGCCACAGCTTCTTCTTGGCGGGCTTCGCCGGATAATCGTAGAAACCCTTGCCGTTCTTGCGGCCCAAGCGGCCGTGATCGTCGACCATGGTGTTGATCAGCGCCATCTGCTTCGGATCGACCGCCTTGTCGCCCAAATCCCTGATGGTCTGCTTCATGATCTTTTGGGCAAGGTCGATGGCGGTCTCGTCGGTCAGCGCCAGGGGTCCGACAGGCATGCCGGCGGCCTTCGCAGCATTTTCGATCATCGGCGCCGGGACACCTTCGATCAGCATCTTGTAGGCTTCCGACATGTAGCGCAGCACGCAGCGGTTGACGTAGAAACCGCGCGTGTCGTTGACGACGATCGGCGTCTTCTTGATGGCGGCGGCATAATCGAGCGCTACGGCGATCGCCTTGTCGCCGGTCTTCTCGCCGAGGATCACTTCCACAAGCATCATTTTCTCGACCGGGGAGAAGAAGTGCACGCCGATGAACTGGTCCGGGCGCTTCGAATTCTCTGCAAGGCCAGTAATCGGCAGCGTCGAGGTGTTGGAGGCGAAGATCGATGTCGCCGGCAGCACTGCCTCGACCTGCTCGATCACCGCCTTCTTGACGCCGCGATCCTCGAACACCGCCTCGATGACCAAATCCGCATCGACGATCAGGGAATAATCGGCGGACGGCGTGATCAGCGACAGCAGTTTATCGCCTTCCTCCCTGGTCGAACGGCCCTTGGTGATCGCGTCCTTCACCAGCGTCTCGGAGTGCGTCTTGCCCTTGTCGGCGGCTTCCTGGTCGCGATCCAGCAGTACCACCGGAATGCCGGCCCGCGCGGTGACGTAAGCCACGGCCGCGCCCATGAAGCCCGCGCCGACAATGCCGATCTTGGTGAATTTGGTCACGGGTATGCCGGCCGGGCGGCGGGCGCCCTTGCCGAGTTCCTGCATCGACACGAACAGCGAGCGGATCATCGAATAGGCTTCCGTGGTCTGCAGGATGGCGGTGAAATAACGCTGCTCGACCCTGAGCGCGGTGTCGAACGGCAGCTGCAGGCCTTCATAGACGCATTTCAGGATCGAATGCGCGCCGGGATAGTTCATATAGGTTTCGCGGCGGAGGATGGCATTGGCGGCCGAGAACAGCTGCACGCCCTGCGGCGACCAGATCGTGCCGCCCGGTGCCTTGAAGCCTTTCTTGTCCCAGGGTGCGACCGGGTCGAGGCCGTTCCTGATCATCGTCTTTGCCGCCTCGATCAGCTGATCGGGCTCGACGATCTCGTTGACGAGACCCAGAGCCTTGGCGCGCGATGCCGTGAGATCCTGACCCGTGGTCATGATCTGCAGCGCATCCTGGGTGTTGATCAGCCGCGGCAGGCGCTGGGTGCCGCCCGCGCCCGGGAAAATACCGACCTTGACTTCCGGCAGCGCGATTTTGACGGATTTGGAATTGGACGCGACGCGCGCATGGCAGGCCATTGCGAGTTCTGTCGCGCCGCCCATGCAGGTGCCGTTGATGGCGGCAACCCACGGCTTGCCGCAGGTTTCCAGCTTGCGCCAGAGCCAGCTCATCCGTCCGGCGGCGTCAAACAGCTTTTTCGTGGCGTTGACGGGATCGGTGGCACGCTCGCTCTCGATCATCGAGAACATGCCTTTGAGCATGGTCAGGTCGGCGCCGCCCGAAAAGGCGGATTTTCCGGAGGCAAACACCGCACCCTTGATGGCGCCGTCAGCCACGACCTGATCGATGATCGCATCGATCTCGTCCATCACCTGCATGGTGAAGACGTTCATCGACTTGTCCTTCATGTCCCAGGTGACGACGGCCACGCCATCGGTATCGGTCTCGATAGTGAAGTTTGTGTAAGTCATTTCTCTACCTCAGACGCGTTCGATGATGGTGGCGGTGCCCATGCCGGCGCCGATGCAGAGGGTGACGAGCGCCGTCTGCAGGCCGCGCCGCTCCAGTTCGTCGAGCACCGTGCCGAGGATCATGGCGCCGGTGGCACCGAGCGGATGGCCCATGGCAATCGCCCCGCCATTGACGTTGATCTTGTCGTGCGGGATATCGAAGGCCTGCATATAGCGCAGCACGACGGCGGCGAAGGCCTCGTTGAGTTCGAACAGATCGATATCGGCGAGCGTCATTCCAGATCGCTTCAGCAGCTTCTCGGTGACATCGACCGGGCCGGTCAGCATCAAGGCCGGGTCCGAGCCGATGCTGGCCATCGCCCGAATGCGCGCACGCGGTTTTAGCCCCATGCTCTCGCCGCCGGCCCTGGAGCCGATCAGCACGGCTGCTGCGCCGTCGACGATGCCGGAGGAATTGCCGGCGTGGTGGACATAGTTGATCTTCTCGACTTCGGGATGGGCCTGGATGGCCACGGCATCGAAGCCGCCCATTTCGCCCATCATCGTGAAGGCGGGTTGCAGGCTGCCGAGCGCCTGCATGTCGGTGCCCGGCCGCATATGCTCGTCACGGTCGAGTATGGTGAGACCGTTGATGTCCTTGATGGTCATCACCGAATTGCTGAAATAGCCTTCCGCCCAGGCGTGGGCGGCGCGCTTCTGGCTCTCGACCGCATAGGCATCGACGTCGTCGCGGGAGAAGCCGTATTTGGTGGCAATCAGGTCGGCCGACACGCCCTGAGGCATGAAATAGGCGGGCACGGCGACGGAGGGATCGATCGGCCAGGCGCCGCCCGACATGCCGATGCCGACGCGGCTCATCGATTCGACGCCGCCGGCGATGATGATGTCATCGGCGCCTTGGGCGACCTTGGCGGCAGCAAGATTGACGGCGTCGAGACCGGAGGCGCAGAAGCGGGAAATCTGCATGCCCGGCGCGCGGTTGTCGTAGCCGGCCTCGAAGGCGGCGGCGCGGGGGATTACCGAGCCTGCTTCCATGACAGGATCGACGCAGCCGAAGATGATGTCGTCGACCGTCCCGGTGTCGAGGCTGTTGCGGTCGCGGATTGCGCACAGCGTATGGGCGGCGAGGCGAACGGATGGCACTTCGTGCAGCGATCCATCCTTCTTGCCGCGACCTCGGGGGGTGCGGACGTGGTCGAAGATATAGGCCTCGGTCATGTTGTTTCTCCCTGTCGCCGATGACGGGCTGACTTTGATTTGTTATTCGAAGAGGGACGCAACGCGCGACAAGACTTCGTCGACAATGAATTGAGGAGCCTTCTCGCGAAAGCGCCCACCTCTTCCCTTGAGATCGATGGCGCGTACTTGATGGCAAAGAATGATGCCTGTCGCATTCGTACCTGCACCGGACAACGAGACCGCAAACCCGTGCTCCCGCGCAAAATTTCCCCCTGTCGAAATGGGAACGACGACGGGCGTGCCGTAGTTGTTGAAGTTGCGTGGTGTGATCACCAAAACGTACCGCGAATGGCCTTGTTCGCGTCCGACAACCGGATCAAGGTCTACGTGCCAGATGTCGCCGCGGTCCATCAGATCACTTCATTTCCTTTGGGCGGATCAGACAACCAGTCCCGATCCTCCTCGGTCAAACTGGCGTTTGGATCGCCCTTCGCAAGCAGTTCTTCAAGAGTATATTTTGGACGAGCCCGAGGAACAGCGACAAGGCGGCCATTTTCAATCGAAAGCTCAAGCTTGGCATTGGGAGCGAGACCTAATGCTTCCAGCAGCGCTTTCGGTATTGCCATCATCACCGAACCGCCGACAGTTCTCAGGGTTGATGTCGTTGCCATGGTTGTCTCCTAGAAAGTTATATCAATATATAACTTTGCCGCGCCGTGTGCAAATTAAAACGCTTCCGCGTCCAGGGCCATGACGCTGTCTGCACCCGTCTCGATGCGGGCTTTGCGCAACGCGGTTTCCGGCATGATCCTCTCCATGAAGAACCTGGCAGTGACCAGCTTGTTGTTGAGGAAGTCGTTGCGGGCGTCACCCGCGTCCAGCCTTTCACGGGCTGCCTTGGCGCTCTTGCCCCACATGAAGCCGAGAACGACCAGACCGAAAAGATGCATGTAATCGGTGGCGCCCGCGCCGGCATTGTCGGGCTTGGCCATGGCATTGCCCATGAACCACATGGTCGCGGCCTGCAGATCGTTGAGGCCCTTCTTGAGCGCCTTGGTGAAGGATGAAAGGCGTTCGTCGGCGCGGTTCTCCTCGCAGAAATCGCCGATTTCCTTGAAGGTGGCCATGACAGCACGGCCGCCATTGGCGGCAAGCTTGCGGCCGACCAGATCCATCGCCTGCACGCCGTTGGCGCCTTCATAGAGCATGGCGATACGGGCATCGCGGACATACTGGCTCATGCCGTTTTCCTCGATATAACCGTGGCCGCCGAACATCTGCTGGGCCTGCACGGCATTGTCGAAGCCGCGATCGGTCATCACACCCTTGAGGATCGGGGTCATGATCGAGAGGATATCCTCGGCTTTCTGGCGCTCGGCCGCATCCGGGGAGCGGTGGGCAATGTCGGATTGCAGCGCGGTATAGAGCAGGAAGGCGCGGCCGGCCTCGTTGATTGCCCGGATCTGCAGCAGCGTGCGGCGGACATCGGCATGGACGATGATCGGATCGGCTTGTCTGTCCGGCGCCTTGGGTCCGGTCAGCGAACGGCCCTGGATACGCTCGCGGGCATAGTGGGCGGCGCTCTGATAGGCGGCTTCGGAGACCGCCAGACCCTGCAGTCCGACGCCGAGGCGGGCCTCGTTCATCATCACGAACATCGCCGCCAGGCCCCGGTTCTCCGCGCCGATCAGATAGCCGGTCGCCTCGTCATGGTTGATGACGCAGGTGGCATTGCCATGAATGCCCATCTTGCGCTCGATCGCGCCGCAGGACACGCCGTTGCGCGTGCCCGGTCGGCCATCGGCGTCGAGCACGAATTTCGGCACGATGAACAGCGAAATGCCCTTGGTGCCTTCCGGGGCGCCTTCGATGCGGGCCAGAACCAGATGGATGATATTCTCCGTCATGTCGTGTTCGCCGGCGGAAATGAAGATCTTCTGGCCGGAAATCCTGTAGGTGCCGTCGGGCTGGGGCACGGCTTTGGTACGCAGCAGGCCGAGATCGGTGCCGCAATGCGGCTCGGTGAGGTTCATGGTGCCGGACCAGACGCCTGACACCATGTTGGGCAGGTAGGCGGCCTTTTGCGCGTCGGACCCGTGCACCAGGATCGCGGCAATCGCGCCATTGGTCAGGCCCGGATACATCATCAGCGCCATATTGGCCGACGACATATATTCGCCAACGGCACTATGCAGCACATAGGGCAGGCCCTGGCCACCGAAGGCTTCCGGCACCGAAAGTCCGCTCCAGCCGCCCTCGCAATATTTGTCGTAAGCCTGTTTGAAACCCTTGGGCGGCGTCACCGAACCGTCGTCACGGCGGGTGCAGCCTTCCTGGTCGCCGGAAAGATTGAGCGGAAAAAACACTTCCTCGGAGATTTTCGCCGCTTCGCCGGCAATCGCGTCGAGCATATCGGGCGTGGCATCGGCAAAGCCGGGGAGATTGTTGTATTTCTCGATGCCGAGGACATCATTCAGGACAAACAGCGTGTCTTCTACCGGCGCCTTGTAAACGGGCATTCAATGTCTCCTCACCCAGACCTTGTCGTCTCTTTCCAACGCAGACTAATACAAAATATTGACGTTTGCGTAAACGTCAGAATGCAAATCGAGCGCAATTGTTCATTGCATTTTGAGCGCGCTGGACCGGATGATGAAGGCGTTTGCTTGCGCGAGTCACGTCCTGCAATGGATAAATTAGGGGTTGCGCATCAAAAAGATGCCCCAAACAAGGAATTGTTAAAGAATTTTCGGTTTGGTTAACGGCTTGTTTACCACGATTTGTAAAATCTCGTTAATGAAAAGCGGTGCGGGTTAGGTTTGCGCGCTTCCGGTGGCCTTGACGATCCGACAGCCCGGCGAAAGTCCGGACTGCTAGACCCAAGCGACGCAGTATGTCCGGAGCGTAATAACAGGCAGGCATCCGGAAATAATGTGCCGGAACGACAGTCCGGCAAAGCAAGTCGAGCGGGCTGGTGACATGAACGGATCACGATCGAATACTCCGACTTATGGCGGCAAATCCTCGTTGGATCAGCTCAACCGAACCATCGAGGGTTTGGAAGCCCGTATCCAGGGACTGGTGAGCGAGCGGAAGAGCCCGCCCAGCCGGCCGTATCAATCGAGTGCCAATCCGGTCGATGAGATCATCGAGCGGCAGCGGATTCTGGGCGGAACGCGCGATCGCGTCGCCGCCGCCATGGAGCGTGCCCCACGGCACGAGCCCGAGGTTCGCTACCAGCCTGAGGTTCGCCCGCAGCCCGAGGCCCGCCAGCCGGCCTGGGTCGAGCCGGAACGTGCCGTGCAGCCGCAACAGCAATCCGCAGCCCTCAATGATATCGCCGCGACGCTGGTCGCGTTGCGCGCCGAACTCAAGCAGGGACTGAATACCGACACGCTGGCGCTCGGCCTCAACGAGATCCGCAGCGACATGCGCAGCCTGAAAAGCGCGACTGCCAATTCCCATGGCGGCAGCGATCTCGTTCGCGACGAGCTTGCCCGCCTCGGCGACAGCATCGACCGGCTCGGCAGCGGCAACCGCATGCAGGGCCTCCAGGATGTCAACGAGTTGCGCGCCGATCTCGAAGACCTGCGCAACATGACATCGGGCCTTGCCCGCGAAGACAGTATCCGCCATCTCGAAATGCGCTGGGACCGGGCCGAGTCCAAGCTCGCCGCCATGGATCCTGATCTTTTGAAGGAAGAGCTGGTGCAGCTCGCCTGGCGGATCGACGACATGAAGTCCGGACTGGGGGCACTCAGCGCCGCCCCTGCCGTGCGCGCGCTCGAGGACAAACTGATCGCGCTCGCCGGTTCGATCGAAGTGCTCGGTCGCAATGTCGAGGCACGTGGTGACCTTTCCGGGCAATTTTCGGGACTCGACCTCCGGCTCGACGAGATCAGCCGGGCCATTGCCGTCAGCGCCAGCCAGAGTTCGGCCAGCACCGACAGCGCTGCATTCCAGCGTCTGGAAAGCCGGATCGCCGAACTGACCACGCATATCGACATGCTGCAGGCTCCGGACCGGGGGAGCGACGTCGCCGAACGGATCGATGCGCTGATCCAGCGTATCGAGGAACTGGGCAATGAGGACGCCGCCCAGAAGCTTGAGGAACGGATCGCCCAGCTTTCCAAGCTGATCGAGCGCAATTTCCGCGAGACGGCACATCAGCCGGAATATTCCAGCCATCTGGTCGATATCTCCCGCAAGATCGATGGGCTCGCCGGCCCGTCCGATGCGTTGATGGACCGGCTGGAAATGCTGGCCCACAAGCTCGACGACTTCGAGATGCCGGCCGAGCAGGCGCCGGTCGCCATGGCCGACCTGACCGCGATGTCGCGGCTGGAGAGCCGGCTTGCCGATATCGCCGCACGTCTTGACGAGAGTGCCGCAGCATCCGCCACCGATCCGCATGCGCTGGCCAATCTCGAAAAGCAGATCGCTTCGCTGTCAGGCCTGCTCAGCCAGCCGAACAATGCCGCCGCCGGACCGGCAGCGGATGCATTCGGCGGCCGGATGAATGCGATCGAAGACTATATGGCTGCGAGCGACGAGTTCATCGTCGAGGCGGCGCGCCAGGCGGCCGAAGCCGTGGTCGATGCCTATTCGCGCTCGGGCATGAACTCCCAGGGTGCCGGCTCGGCCGACATTTCGGCGATTTCCGGCCTTGCCGAGGATCTCCGGGCGCTCGAAGCCCATACCCGTTTCAGCGAGGAGCGAACGGCCGATACGTTCTCGGCGCTTCACCAGACCCTGGTGCAGATCGCCGGGCGGCTCGATGATATCGGCCAAATGCCGTTTGCCGAGCCGCGCGCCGAACGCGAAGTCTACCGCGAGCCGGAGCCGGCGCAGGCCAGAATGCCGAGGGCGACGCAGCCGGACTTCGCAAGCGCCAGCATCACCATGGACGAGGAACCGGTGCGCATGGCGCCGAAGAATTCCAGGGTCGATGTCCTGCAGGATGTCGAGATGCTGACCGAGGCCGCCACCGCCGACATCGTCGCCGACGCCGCCGCAGAATTGCCACCGGCGGCCAGGAGGGAAAAGCCTGCGTCCAAGAGCCTGATCGCCGGCCTTGCGGCCCGCCTCAAGCCGGGGAAGAAGGAAAAGGCCCCGGCACGGGTGAATATCGATCCGACGCCGGCGCTCGACGCCGGCGATATGCTTGTTTCCAGCGAAGACGGCAACCTGCTGATGGAGCCGGGTTCCGGCGTGCCCGACGTCAAGAAGATCATGGAAAAGGTTCGTGCCGGCCAGAAGGCCGGAGCGGCGAGCGGCAAGACCGCACCCGCAGGCCAGGCCGATGTGATCGCCGCCGCCCGCCGCGCCGCACAGGCCGCGGCCCAGGAAGCCGGCGCCCAGAAATTCGTCCAGCCGGGCGCCCGGGGCCTGGACAAGACGGCACCGAAGGCTACCAAGGAATCGAAATCGATCTTCGGCGCCGCGGGCGAAAGCCGGAGGCCGATCCTGCTGGCTGCCGCCGCCGTGCTGCTCGTCGTCATGTCCTATCCGCTGGTTTCAAACCTGATCAGCAGCCGGCATGCCGATCAGCCGGTCGATCAGCCGCGCGCCATTGAAACCGTGCCGGCCGACCAGAATTCCGCCGCAGAGCCGGTGACCGAAACCGTCCCGGCGATGGATGGCCAGCTCACCGATCCCGCCAACCAGGCAAGTCTCGATGCCACGCCGGCGCTGCCGGAAACGGCAGAGACGCCGGAGAAGGTTGAAACCGGCGCAGAAAAACTGATGACGCCGGCTGACAATGCCGACAATGCCACGACGCTGCAGAAGACCGAGACTATTGCTCCGGTGGAGGACAAGGCCGCTCCGCTCGACAGCAAGGATGCGCCTGTTGATGACAAGGTATCATCCGTGGATGGGCAGAGGACGCAGCCGGATGTCAAGATGGCGACCGACGCGACGCCCACGGATACCAGGGCCATTCCCGCGACCGAGGTGGAACTGCCGGCCGGCCTGCAGCCGGCATCGCTGGTCGAGGCCGCCAAGAAGGCCGATCCGCTTGCCTATTTCGAAATCGGTTCGCGCTATACCGATGGCCGTGGTGGCGTGAAGATCGATCTTGACGCCGCCTCCAAATGGTACCAGCTTTCTGCCGACAAGGGATTTGCACCGGCCGAATACCGGCTTGCGAGCTTTTATGAAAAGGGCACCGGCGTCACCCGCGACCTCGACAAGGCCAGGTCGATGTATCTTTCGGCGGCGGAAAAAGGCAATGCCAGCGCCATGCACAATCTGGCCGTGCTTTATGCGACGGGTGCTGCCGGTACGCCTGATTTCAACGAGGCGGCCCGCTGGTTCAAATCGGCGGCCGATCTCAATATTCGTGACAGCCAGTTCAACCTCGCGATCCTTTATGCGCGTGGCAGCGGCGTCCAGCAGGACCTGACGGAATCCTACAAGTGGTTTGCAGTCGCAGCCAAGCAGGGCGATCAGGACGCGGCCCAGAAACGCGACGAAGTGGCGAACGCCATGAGCGCCGATCAATTGAAGGACGCCAAGGCGAAGTTCGACCTCTGGAAGCCGGCGGAATTGAGCGACACCGCCAACAATCCGGTCGTGCCCGACGAATGGGTGGCCAAGAGCAACACAACGGCGACCGTCGACATGAAGCGGGCGATCCGCAACATCCAGGCGATCCTCAACAACAACGGTTTCGATGCCGGCAAGCCGGATGGCGAGATGGGCAACAAGACCGTGCAGGCGATCAAGGCCTTCCAGAAATCGGTCGGCCAGCAGCAGAGCGGCCGTATCGACGACGCCTTGGTCAAGGAACTGCTCAAGCGCAACAAGAAGGCGTCGTAGAAAGGCATAGGCAGACGATCCTGCCTCTGCCTCCCTCCTATCGAGACGGCTGGCTGCATGGTATAGGCTAAATGATATAAGTCTTACCAGTCGGAGACAGGCCATGCCCATTCTAGCGTCAGATCTCGATGCAGGCAACCAAAACGGGTATACTTTCACTGTCGCTAGCGCGAGTTATATTATCAAGACCAATGTCGTGCTGATGTCGAATTTCGTCGGCGTCGTTGACGCGGCCGAATTCGATCTTTGCTGGGTGGTGAATAACGGCACGATCATTGCCGGTACCGGCATCTATACGGCAGGAGACCAGGTTCTGGTCAACAACGGCGTGAACGGCGAAATCAACGCCACCACATGCATCGCCGTCGGAGGTGGTGAAAACGCTGTGATCAGCAATTACGGTGTTCTTGCCGGCCTGTTTGATGGCATAAACATTTCCGACGCGGGCAGGACCACCGTTATCAATGCCGGTGCGATCTCGGCAATCTATGCCATCGAAAGCCGCGATACGAGCGATGTATTCATCGATAATTCCGGCAGCATCGTCGGGGATTTTTATTCGATCGTGATCGATGGCAGCAGCAGCGTGAGGGTGGCCAATTCCGGTGAGCTGACAGGCACGCTTCGGCTTGACGGTAGTAGCTATGCAAGCCTAATCAACTCCGGCGAGATCACCGGCGACGTAATTTTCGGCAGCGGCGCAGACATATTCAAAGGCAAGGGCGGCACGGTCACCGACAGGATTTCCGGCAATGACGGTAACGACAGGCTCATCGCCGGTGACGATGGGGAATGGTTCTCGGGCGGCGCAGGAAATGATACGATAACAGGAGGCAAGGGCGAAGACTCATTCATCTTTGACAGCAATTTCAACAAGCACACGAATGTCGATCAGATCCGTCACTTTTCACACGCTGACGATACGTTCGAACTGTTGAACCTGCTGTTTCTGGATATGAAAGAGGGCTACCTGGCGTCCGATGCCTTTAAATTGATTTCCGGTCCAAAATCCACAAAAGGCGTCGATGCCAGCGACCGCATTCTTTATGATAAGGCCCATGGTGACCTCTATTTTGACCGCGATGGCGCAGGCGATGTATATGAACGCCAGAAATTCGCTCATCTGCACGAGGGGGTGGCAGTGGACGCGTCAGATTTTCTAGTGGCCTAAGCGGCTTGACCTTGCCGCTTGTATTTTTGGCAGGATTTTATTCCTGATATTATATTTCACACACCCGCGCGAGAATCAGGTATAGCGATTCTTGCGGTTGAAGACCCGTTTGCAGATGACCAGACAAGGCGCATTTGTAAGCAGCCATCTCCCGGCAGAATGTCATGTGCATAAACTTCCACTTCATCTCCATGCTCCGGGCGGGGCAAGAGTTCAGGTGGGTAGGTAACGTCAATATGCCTCATCAGGGGGACTCCATGGCAAGAGCGCAGTATTTCGTGGTTCTACACAGCGGTGAATGGAAGATAAAACATAACGAAAAACACTACGGACCTTATGACACGCAGGGGAAAGCAATCCGCTCTGCTGTTGATGCAGCACACGAGTCCGGTAAAAAAGGCTTTGACGCACAGGTTCTAGTTCAAGGCGAAAACCAT